>PSMW01000017.1:0-73947 GCA_040290295.1 Ignavibacteria bacterium | reverse complement strand
CCCCTGCCGCTATTCGTGCGGTTATATTCTGTGGGCGGCGGCTGGAGCGCTTTCTCTGAAAAGATTCTTTGTACCTCGGGCAAATCTGTTTTCTTCACGATCACCAGCAGCGTGTCTCCTTCCTCCAACACCGTACTGCCGCTGGGAATGATGAACGTCTCCTTCCTTGCTATGAGCGCAATGAGGGAGGCTTGCGGCAATCCCAGTTCGATTATCGTCTTGCCCGCAACAGCCGAACCGTGCGGTACGCTAAGGTCCACAAGCTCGGTGTCGGCGCCAACAGTCGGCACTGACTCGATCGGATAGCGTATCGGTTTCGACGGCGGCGCCTCTACACCCAACAGCCGCGCAGCGTGCGGAATCGACCACCCTTGCATCAAGGCGGACGTCAATACGATAAAGAACACAGTCGTGAATATCGCGTCGGCACGTTCGACGTTTGCCAACAGAGGGAATGTTGCCAGGATAATCGGTGCTGCGCCGCGTAACCCAACCCAACTGATGAAGATTTTTTCTCTCCAGCTATACTCTCGTGGCAACAAGGAAACGAACACGCTCAGCGGCCGCGCTCCGATCATCAAACCCAAGGCTATCAGCATCCCCGGCATGAGTACCGTAATGAGCTTGGATGGCCTGACCAACAGTCCCAATGTGATAAACATGCCGATCTGGCTCAGCCATGCAAAGCCGTCGAAGAAGCGGAGCAGACTACGCTTCTGGATGACGTTGCTATTCCCCAACATCATTCCGGCTGCATACACCGCGAGGAATCCGCTGCCGTTGATCAGCGACGTCGCGCTGTACACGAATCCTGCAAACGCGAGCGCCAGCACGGGATAGATCCCCTCGTAGGGCGATTTGATACGGTTGATCATCCAAACCAGCAGCCTTCCGAAGATCAGCCCACAGACTATTCCGATGCCCATTTGAAGAACGAATTGTATCAGCACATCGACATACGTCTGTTCGGTCTGTTCGATAGCGTTCAGCAATCCGATGGTGCTGACCGTGAGGAACACCGCCATCGGATCGTTGCTGCCGGATTCCAGCTCTAACAAAGCCTTGATCCGTTGTTGAAGGTGGACGTTCTTCGAGCGGAGGACGGCGAATACCGCTGCTGCGTCGGTCGAGGAGATAACTGCGCCGAGGAGCATTCCTTCCAACAATGAGAAGTCCAAAACGAGTGTACTGAACGCTCCAATCGATACGGTAGTGATGAGCACACCGATAGTTGCGAGACGGGCGGCTTGCGTTGCTACAGGGCGCACGTCGTGCCAATTCGTATCCAAGCCGCCGGAGAACAAGATCAGCACGAGCGCAACAACGCCAATAGATTGCGCCAAGCGCGCATCGGTCAGCACTATCACTCCAGCGCCATCCGAACCCGCCATCATCCCCACTGCGAGAAACAGGATGAGCGTTGGAATGCCCAAGTTGTGCGTGAGCCGTGCGACGACAACGCTTGCGAGAATGAGCGTTGAGACAGCGAGCAGTATGTATGCGATGCCGATCATCGTTCGGTCGTCAGAGTTCGTTGCATCTTCACCAACGCAGGCAGTGCAGTGAGGGAGAGGAGGCTCATAACGAGAAACGCTCTGGGATAGCCAGTGCTTGCGATAAGCCGTCCGATGAGAAGGGCAGCCCATGATTCGCACAGATTGGTTACCCCCATGAATGCGCTGAACTGCGTTGCCGCTATTGTTGGTTCGCTCAGTTCCATAAACAGTGCATACGAAGTTGCCGTAAACAATCCGATGCAGAAGTACAGTGTTGTCATTATCCCGATAAGCAATTCTCTCTCTCCTCGAACAAAAATATCCGTTGCCGCAATCGCCACGACAACGATCGCTGTGAGAATAAGAACGATTGCTGTGGCGAACGCTTTGTTGATCCGATCGGCCATGTATCCGCCGGCGAGGGAACCAAGCGTCATTGCACCGACAGCGGCTATACTGAAGAATGTACCGACAGTTTCTTGAGGCAGGCTCCTGTCAACGAGGAAAGGGCCCGCAACGCTCCCCACGCCTTCGAATGCTGCGCCGCCAAGAAGTGCCACTATGAAGCCAAGCCAGGTCAGTCGCGCGTGCAACACCGCCGTCAGGCGATGAACAAAAAGTTGACGCCGGTCGTGCTGCATCTTTCCACGCGAGCCGTTGATCGGCTCGATGCGCGAACGTGCCAAGACGATGGCTGACGAAAGAATTGCTGCGATGAGAAACACGAGCACCCATCGTTCATCGTATTGCGTCAAAAACACGAGCGCAACGCCGCCGAAGAGCGAGCGACCGAGTAACATCCCGGCTTGCATCCAGCCGTTGACGCGTCCACGTTCTTGAGAAGGAACGGCATGGATGGCAAGTGCATCGATGGCGACATCCTGCGTGGCGGCGGCAACGGCGTGCAACAGAAGGAAGAACAGCACGATCGAGAACGCCTCGGTAGCATCCAAAAAGAACAACGGAAGGAGAAACACAGTCATTGCCAACTGCGCGCCGAGAATCCAATGCTTCAGCGTCCAGCCCGCGTTGCGCAACACATCGACAGCAGGTGCCCACAGGAACTTGAACGTCCATGGAAGCACGAGCAAAGAGGTAAGCGTAGAGATGTGCTCAATGGGCATGTGTGCCAGGCGAAGCTGTGTGGGCAGCGCCCACCACAGATACCCGATGGGCGCACCTTCGCTGAAGTACAATGCAGCGAAGAGAAGGCGCTGCTTCCACAGTGTCGAGCGATTCACGCGTGCGAGTGATTGGCTTTAGATTTTTTCAACCGCACTTCGTACAAATCGGCGCGGCGATCGTACCAATTCAGCACATTGCCGGTTTGGCGATGTCGCTTCAGGAGTTCCAAATCAACGTCATCAACGATGACGGTTTCGATGTTGGGCGTACACTCCGCGCTGATAGCGTCACGCGAAAACGGAATGTCTGCGGGCGTATAGATACCCGACTGTGCATACTGAACGTCCATGTTCTCAACCGAAGGAAGGTTCCCGACCGTACCGGCAATGGCCGCATACACGTGGTTTTCGATGCACCGTGCCTGAGCGCAGTACCGCACCCGCAAGTACGCGTAGCGTTCGTCGGTATTGAAAGGGACGAAGATGATCTGTGCCCCTTTTTCGACTGCAATGCGTGAGATTTCGGGAAACTCGATGTCGTAGCAGATCTGGATGTTGATTTTGCCTTTATCGGTTTCGAAGACTTCGATGCTGTTTCCCGGCTCGACGCCCCACCAATGTTTTTCGTTCGGCGTGATGTGAAGTTTGTACTGTTTGCCGATGCCGCCGTTTCGCTTGAACAGATGTGCAACGTTGTACAAATGATCATCTTCGACAAGGAAATGAGAGCCGCCGATGATGTTCACATCGTATTTGATCGCAAGGTGCGAGAAGAGTTCGAGGTACTGCGGCGTGAACTCAGCCAGCTTGCGTACGGCAATCCCCGGGCGTTCGGCGAGAATGAACGAGAGCAGTTGCGTCGTGATCAATTCGGGAAAGAGCACGAAGTCCGTCTTGTAGTCAGCCGCGACATCCACGAAGTACTCGCATTGGCGTGCGAACTCCTGGAAGCTCTTGATCGCTCGCATCTGATACTGTACGGCGCAGATACGCACAGCTTTCGAGGGAACAAACTTTTTCGACGTGTCGGGTTGGTAGTCGAGATTCGACCATTCCAACAATGTCGCATAACCATCGGATTCTTTGTCGGATGTCAAGTACGACTTGATCAGCCGCTTGAGGACGAACCCGTTGGAAAGTTGTGTGGTGAGCACCGGATCGACGAGTGCTTTCTTCATGACCTTATCGACGTACTCTCTGGCTGACATCTGATCCTTGTACTTCGCGTAGCCCGGAATGCGTCCGCCGAGAACAATGCGCATAAGGTTCATCTCCTGTGCAAGTCGCTTACGCGCATCGTACAAGCGACGAGCGAGGCGCATCCCGCGAAATTCCGGATCGACCATAATCTCGATGCCGTAGAGCGTGTTGCCTTCCGGGTTATGATTGCGGATGAATCCGCCGTCGGAGATTTGTTGCCAATCGTGAACCTCTCCGTACATGGCGAAATCCAACACCAAACTGCTGGAGGAGGCAACGACACGCCCTGCGTACTCGATGCATATTTGTCCCTGCGGGAAGATCGAAAGCTGACTGGCAAGTTGTTCCCGCGTCCACGGCTTCATACCGGGAAAACACTTCTCCTGCAAGGCGACGATCTGCTCGTAATCTTCCATCCGAATATTGCGTACCATGAGCACCTGTTCGAGAGCAGTCGGGTCGATGGTTTTCATGTTACACCTCCGTTGCACGTCATATTCTAGGGGGAATACCACCGGCGAGGACGGAATAGCGATCCGTCCTCAACCGGAAAGTTCGATGAACGCGCGCTTTTGCTCCGACAATCGCACAGGAGCGCCAGAGCGCGACATCGTCCTTGCTGAGAAAATGGCGATCACTTGGAGGAGAAGGTACAGTACTCCACCCACAATGATGGCTAAGAAAACCTTGAACTGTAGCGGGAACCCGGATGCGGGTTCATTGTGCTGCTCGTGTTCACGCGTTCGCATCGCATGCCTCCAGAGTGTAATGGGAATGACGACCCCCGTGAGCCACTTGCCGTGTGCAGTGTTGCTCACGCGGAGGAGTAATGGACATGGTCACGCGGGTGGAGGCGGACGCGAGCGCAGGGGTGGTGGTATGCATTGAACTTCGCCTCCTTCGATCCAACGAACAATACCATACGTTTGAAAGACGAGGGGCGACTCGATAACAATGGTCTGCACTACGTGCGGCGGCAGCTCGATCTGCTTCGTGAGAGGAAGATGGCGGCGTGCAAGAACATACGACGCGCCGGTGATGGGCTTGGTGCTTTTCGCTGCTGTGACCTGCTGAGGTTTTCCGCCGGGCACGATCACGCGAGCCAAATGCTCGATCGGCTCTGCCAAACTCACCAATCCGTAACACGATGCAAGAAGCACAACGGCGATATGTGCACTAACCGAACGCATGCCGTCCACTGAAGTGAATGTAGGTTGCTATGATTAGGTAGCCAATTGCACGGAAAGATGCAATCCGTATGGCACAAACAAAGTGTGGTGAGTCTCGTCTGCGTTGATTCTTGCGATAGCTTTTTGTAGAATGGTCGTAGTGCGATTCGTCGAACACGCAAGACGATCTGCGCTTGGTAGATCCTCCACCTCGACCCTGGACCGTGTGGGGACGTTGTTCATCACTTTCCTCCAGCCAACAGATGAACGCCACAACAATAGAAAAGCCATGGCTCAATCGGAACGTGCTCGGCATGAGCATCACGAGCTTTCTCTCCGATGCGTCGCATGAGATGGCGACCACGGTTCTGCCGGGCTTCCTGACGATTATCAACGCACCCCCTTCGGCGCTGGGATTGATTGAAGGAATCGCCGATGCAACATCGAGCTTCGTGAAGTTGTGGGGTGGATGGATATCGGACAGGGTAGGGGATCGCAAGCGACTCACCGCGCTGGGCTACCTGCTGACGGGGGCTGCCATGGTATTCTTCGCGATTGCAGCGCATTGGATTGTCGTTCTCGTGGGTCGCATGATCGGCTGGTTCGGTCGGGGATTTCGTGGACCGATTCGCGATGCGATGCTTGCCGATTCTGTCGAGCACGAGGTACGCGGTAAAGCGTTCGGGTTCCATCGCTTTGGGGACACACTCGGTGCAATCGTAGGACCTCTGCTCGGCGTTGCGCTCCTGGAAGTTTGGCAGCCTCTTTCGTTGCTCGATCCTGTCCAACCGTTCCGAAACGTCTTTCTCATAACTCTCGTCCCCGGCATTCTTTCGGCGGTAGCGTTTTGGTTGATGGTGAGCGAAAAGCGCCGCACTGGCAACCGTCAGCTTCACTTCTGGGGAACGATTCGGTCGTTGCCCCCGCGGTTCAAGCAGTTTCTTGTAGGCGCAGGCATCTTCGGTGCCGGCGATTTCGCACCCACAGTCTTCATCCTTGCTGCCATCCAGTTGCTTACGCCTACGCACGGACTGGCGCGCGCGTCCCAACTTGCGGGCTTGATGTACGTCGTCCGCAATACGACGTACGCGCTCGCGTCGCTTCCCATCGGTGCGTTGAGTGATAGAATGAGTCGGATCGTTTTGCTCGCACTCGGCTATTGCCTCGCTGCGTGCACGGTGATGGGGTTTGTGCTTGCCTTTGTGTTGAGCTCGGATAGCATTGTTCTTCTCTGCGTTCTGTTTGCGCTTGCAGGCGTGTTCATGGCTTTTGAAGACACGCTCGAAGGGGCGATCACCGCAGACTTCATCGCGAGCGAAACACGGGGCATCGGCATGGGTGTGTTAGGAACGGTAAACGGTGTGGGCGATTTTCTTGCAAGTGCCCTTGTCGGTGTGCTGTGGAATGCTGTCTCGCCGGTAGCCGGATTCGGTGTCGCCGCCGCGGCAATGCTCTGCGGTGCTGTCATCATGTGGCGCGTCGGGCGGGTGGACACGAGCGCATGACCATGCCGTCAAGAATATGTGCATCGACCGCATGCTTGCCGAACGCAACGGTCTGCAGAGAAGCGCTTTGTTTCTTACTGCCGCTTTTCATAATTTTGAGCCGTCTGGCATTGCACAAACATCTCCCGATTGCCCGGCGTCTTGATGATTTATCATTCTCATGACAACAGCACTCTGACAATGGATCTCTCGCTTCTCTGGCACGATACACTTGCGATCGCGCCCATATCGCTTCTCACACTTGTCGCGTTGGTTGTTCTCACCGTCGAAGCGCTCAACGACCGGACCGAACATCTGAATGCGTGGATTTCCGTCTTCGGTTTGGCGGGGAGCTTCGGTTTGTCGCTTGCATCGATCGGTTCACCCGCAACGACGGTCTTTCACAACATGGCGACGATGGGCGGGTATGCTTCGTTTTTCGCTGCGTTGTTTTCGTTTGCCGGCTTGCTGACGGTGATGCTCTCGAAACACTACATCAAGAAGGAAGGGATCGAGCACAGCGAATACTACTCTGTGGTTCTCTTCGCCGTTATCGGCATGATGCTGATGGCTGCCGCTGCGGATTTGGTGATCCTGTTTTTGGGGCTGGAAACCATGTCCATCGCCTTCTACATTCTTGCGGGATTTGCACGCCGCCGGTTGATCAGCAACGAAGCGGCGATGAAATACTTCCTGCTCGGCGCGTTCGCGACAGGTTTCTTCTTGTACGGGGTTGCGCTTCTGTACGGTTCGTCCGGCACAACAAACATCCCGCTGCTGGTTCGACAAGCGGCCACATTGGCAAGCTCGCCTTTGTTTTTGATCGGATGCGGATTGCTGCTCATCGGGTTCACGTTCAAGGTTGCTGCTGTACCGTTCCACATGTGGGTGCCGGATGTGTATGAAGGCGCGCCGACAACGGTCAGTGGATTCATGTCAACGGGAGGGAAGGCGGCGGCGTTCGCTGGAGTTGTGCTGGTATTTGCGCCTGCACTGATGCTCACCGTAGCTCCGCTGCGGGAAATCATGGCGGCGATTGCCGCACTCTCGATGATTGTCGGAAATGTGATCGCGATTTCACAGTCCAGCATCAAGCGCATGCTTGCATACTCCAGCATCGCACACGCAGGATATATTCTCGCCGGCGTGATTGCTGCAAACACCTACGGTTTGCAAGGCGTGCTGTTCTATCTTGTTGCCTATACGATGATGAACGTCGGCGCGTTTGGAGTGATCGCATTCCTCGAATCGGCCGAGGGGCAGAATCTCACGTTCGACGATTGTTCGGGACTTGCCGCACGCTACCCGATGCTTGCCCTGATCATGTCGGTCTTCATGTTCTCGCTCTCGGGTGTTCCTCCTTTCGCCGGCTTCTTTGGTAAGTACTATGTGTTCGCCGGAGCCGTGCAGGCTGGGTACACCTGGCTCGCCATCGTCGGCGTGCTGATGAGCGTCGTCTCCGCATACTACTATCTCCGTCTCGTCGTGCTGATGTACTTCAAGGAGGAATCTGCGGTGTCTCTGGAAGCTTCGCGGTCGCGGTTGGGCGTTGCTGCGTTGTTGGTTTCGGTCGCCGCACTCCTCGGTTTCGGCATCTTTCCGTCTGTTGTTCTCGACGTGATCCCCCGCTTCTTCTAGGCATCCCAATGCAGCTTCTCTCCACAGCCGAGCAGATGCAGCGCTTCGATCGCTCGGCTATCGGTACGTATGCAATACCCGGCATCGTCTTGATGGAGAATGCTGGCCGCGCGTTCGTTGACTTCCTCGAGCAGCACGTCGGCTCTCTGCTGGGCAAGCTTGTCGTTGTTGTGTGTGGAAAAGGAAATAACGGCGGCGACGGCTTCGTCATCGCACGACATCTGAGCAACCGTGGAGCTGCAGTTCATGTGTTGCTCATTGGGAAGAAGAGTGACGTGAAAGGAGATGCTCAAACCAATCTTTCCATCCTCTTGAAGATGCTGAGATCGAAGCGATCGAGCGTTGCCTTTCACGAAGTACCGACCGTGGGAAAAATGAACACCGTGACCACCTCGCTTTCCGATTCTCCTGCGGTTGTTGTGGATGCGCTCTTCGGGACGGGCTTTGCGGGCGCTGTTCGTTCGCCCTATCGCGAAGCAATTGAATGGATGAACTCGCTTCGAACATTCAGAGCTGCTGTTGACATTCCCTCGGGGGTGAACGCCTCGACAGGTCTCGTGGAAAATATTGCCGTTCGCTCCAACCTTACGGTGACGATGGGTCTCGCGAAGATCGGGCATTATGTCGGCGAGGGGAAAGATCATGCCGGGATCGTCGAGATTGCCGACATCAGCATTCCCCGTTTTCTGTTTCAGATCGAACGACAGCCCACCTACCGTGTTCACACAGAAGATGTGCGGCGCGTGTTGCCTCAACGTCCGCATACGGCGCACAAGTATAGTGTGGGGAAGGTGTTGGTGATTGCGGGATCGCGGGCGCTCACCGGCGCGCCGTTCATGACGGCAGTGGCTGCAATGAGAGCCGGCGCGGGGGCGGTCATCCTTGCCGTTCCAAAATCTCTCCATCCTCCATTGATAAAAAAAGTGACCGAGGTAATGATCACTCCGCTCCAGGAAACGGACGAAGGTACCATTTCCATTCAAGCGATGGATACGATTCAAGAGCGACTTCGTTGGGCGGATGTTGTCGCCCTGGGTCCGGGACTCTCACAAAATCTCGAAACGCGGAAGTTGGTTCACACACTCGTCCCGTCCATCGTTCAGCCGTTGGTGCTGGATGCCGACGGACTGGGGATGATGGCATACGACATTTCTTTATTGAAGAAGCGACGCTTCAGCACCATCATCACACCACATGTCGGTGAGCTGCGGTTGTTGACGAAACTCGATCGCGACATGATCGAGAAGGAACGCGTGGAAGTGGCACGCTCGCAGGCAAAATCTCTCAATACCATTCTTGTCCTCAAAGGATCACCGACAATCATCGGTACGCCGGAGGGGCGCGCGTTCATGAACTCGACCGGCAATCCGGGCATGGCAACTGCGGGCGCAGGAGATGTGCTGACCGGGATCATCGCGTCGTTTGCTGCCCAAGGTATGATGCCCGAAGAGGCGGCATGGGCTGGTGTGTTCGTGCACGGTCTCGCGGGCGACATTGCAGCAAAGAAATTCGGTCAGCGCAGTCTCATGGCGATGGATATTCTCGAAGCTGTGCCGGAAGCCCTGCAAAACATAGAGGCTAACCGATGAGTGTGCAGCCGCCGCTTGCGTTTTGGCGCGATCAAGGACCTATGATCTTCTGGGCAGTTGCCTTGTTCGTGCAATCCTCGATTCCTTCGAGCGAACTTCCGGAGTGGAGCATCCTCACGCACGACAAAGTAATTCACTTTCTTATCTATGTTGTCTTTACGTACACCGTTCATCGTGCGCTGACACGACAGGATCGGTTCCTATCGATGCGACGCCGCGCGTATCTCGCAAGCATTCTGCTTATCGCCTTCTATGCAGCGATCGATGAGTGGCATCAGTATTTCGTACCGGGTAGAGATTGCAGTTTGCTCGATTGGATCGCGGACTGTGTCGGCGCGTGCGTGTTCGTGATCGCGCATTGGGCTTATAGCAAGCTCCGAGCGATCGCACCTGCAAAGTGACTCCTCGTTGCATTTCCTGCAGTGTTTGACTACTTTATGAGCGGTTTGTTCGGCTATCGTTTACAACATAGCGAGCGCAAAGCTCGGGCAGGCGTCATTACCACCGATCACGGGGAAATTCTTACGCCGGTCTTCATGCCTGTTGGGACACAGGGGACGGTGAAAGCTGTCGAGCAGCGCGAGTTAGAGGAGATTGGTGCGCAAATCATTCTTGGCAACACGTACCATCTCTATCTTCGTCCCGGTGTCGATATCATTCGGCAAGCCGGGGGACTGCATACCTTCATCCACTGGCACAGACCGATTCTCACGGATAGCGGCGGGTACCAGGTGTTCAGCCTTTCCGACCTGCGTGGAGTGGACGAAGATGGTGTGACGTTCAAATCGCACCACGATGGATCCGAGCATCGGTTCACGCCCGAGTCGGTGGTGGAAATTCAACGTGCACTCGGCTCCGATATTATGATGGTGTTGGATGAATGCACGCCGCATCCGTGCGACGAACGCTATGCGCGCGAATCGAACGAACTGACGTTGCGATGGGCGGAACGCTGCAAGGCACGCTTCGAGCAGACCTCAGCGCTGTACGGATATAGGCAAACCCTTTTTGCGATCGTCCAGGGTTCGGTCTATCCTTCGATCCGTACGTATTCTGCCCAAGCGCTGGTCGAAATGGACTTCGCGGGCTACGCCATCGGCGGGCTTTCGGTGGGAGAACCGACCGATGCGATGTACAGCATCACCGATCTGGTGACGGACATTCTGCCGGAGACGAAGCCACGCTACCTCATGGGCGTCGGAACGCCCGAAAACATTCTCGAATGCATCGAGCGCGGTATCGACATGTTCGATTGTGTCATGCCCACGCGTAACGGGCGAAACGGCATGTTTTTCACCCGGAACGGAAAAATCAACATCAGAAACGCATCGTATGCGACGGACTTCAGACCGATTGATGAGCAGTGCACGTGTTACGGGTGCCGCACCTTCACGCGAGCGTACATCAGGCATCTAGTGAAGGCGGGCGAAATTCTCGCACTCCAACTTGCTTCGCTCCACAATCTTGCCTTCTACCTATGGCTGGTACATGCGGCACGTGAAGCGATCATGAGGGATCGCTTTCGTGAATGGAAAATGGACATACTGCAACAGCTTTCGGCTGAGGTCGATACACTGGAAACACTTATTTCATAAATAGAGGAGATCACGTGAACGTTCTACCACTCGTGCTCATGGCTCCACCTCCCGGCAACGGTGGGGGTGGCGGCGGATTGCTCAGCACGCTCATCATGTTCGGTTCGATCATCGCAATCTTCTACTTCATGATCTTGCGTCCTCAGCAAAAGAAGCAGAAGCAACATCAGCAGATGATTGAATCGCTCAAAAAAGGGGACAAGGTAATTCTCACCGGTGGTCTGCACGGCACGATTGCAGGGTTGGAAGATCGGACGGTGCTGGTGCAGGTTGCCGACAACGTGAAAATGAAATTCGAACGCGCCGCAGTTGCAAGCGTGATTCGTGAAGGCGGAGACGAGAAGAAAGACAACAAGTAGTCGAGGTCACAATGTCGTCCACACAGACACGACGCAGCGCTTTCAACACGATCGACGAAGCGATCCATGATATTCGACAGGGAAAGATCGTGATCGTTGTTGATGATGATGATCGGGAGAACGAAGGCGATTTTGTCTGTGCAGCGGAATTTGCCGAGCCTTCCGTCATCAACTTCATGGCGACGCACGGACGCGGCATCATCTGCGCACCCATCGTTGCTGAACGAGCAAAAGAGTTGGGATTAGAGTTGATGGTCGAAACCAACACGTCGCTTCACGAAACGTCGTTCACCGTTTCGGTGGATTACATTCACGGTACGACAACGGGTGTTTCAGCACACGATCGTTCGGCGACGGTGAAAGCGCTGATCGATCCGAAGGCAAAGCCGAGCGATTTTGCGCGTCCCGGGCACGTGTTTCCTCTTCGTGCTATGGAGGGCGGCGTCCTCCGTCGTGCAGGCCATACCGAAGCGGTGATCGATTTATGCAAGTTGGGTGGCCTTTATCCCGCGGGCGTGCTGTGTGAGATTCTCAAGGACGACGGCTCGATGGCGCGCGTCCCCGAACTGATGAAGATTGCCGAACAGTTTCATCTCAAGATCATTACCGTTCGGGACTTGATCGCATACCGCATGACAAAAGAGAAGCTCGTCCAAAAATTAGTTGAAACAACGCTGCCGACAAAGTACGGATCGTTCCATATTCACCTCTATCGCAGCGAGCCCGACAACAAGGAACATATCGCCCTGACCAAAGGGGTCATCCGACCCGATCATCCGACGTTGGTCCGCGTTCACTCGGAGTGCCTCACCGGCGATCTCTTTGGCTCTCTTCGCTGCGATTGCAACGAGCAATTGATTTCGGCTTTGCATATGGTTGAGAAGGAAGGAACAGGGGTGGTGTTGTACATGCGGCAAGAAGGTCGCGGAATCGGTCTGTACAACAAACTGAAAGCGTACAAGCTTCAGGACGATGGACTGGACACCGTGGAAGCAAACGAGAAGTTAGGCTTTCGCGCCGACCTTCGCGATTACGGTATCGGCGCGCAGATTTTGCGCGATCTGGGTGTGACGAAGATTCGTCTACTGACCAACAATCCGAAGAAGGTCGTCGGACTTCACGGGTACGGACTGGAAATTGTGGAGCGTGTGCCGCTGGAGATGGGACCGAATGAAGTCAACGAGAAATATCTGAAAACCAAACGCGACAAGCTTGGTCATCTCATTCTCGTCGACCAAAAGTTGAAGGCGAAATAATCCGATAATCCTTTCACAGCCCGACGCAAACAGGGGAGAGGCTCCCACAGTGGGAGAGGCGTTCACCGACTTGATTTTGTCGGGCGGATTCAGTACCTAATAACAGCCGAGAAGGTGGTTAGCCACCATTCGCACATGCGGATGATGGCTATTTCTTTTGTCCCAAACAAACCGTTGGAGATGTGCATGTCCGATACAGTTTACCTCACTCGTGAGCGCTTGGTAGCGCTGGAGCAGGAACTGCACGAGCTGAAGACCAATGGGCGAAAACGTATCGCTCAGGTCATTGCCGAGGCGCGTGGGCATGGCGATTTATCGGAGAACGCCGAGTACGACGCTGCGAAAGAGGAACAACAACATCTCGAGCTTCGCATTCAGAAGCTGGAGATGACCCTTGCGAAGGCGAAGCTGATCGAAGCAAAGGACCTGCCGAACGACAAGGTGTATATCTTGAGCAGGGTAAAGCTCAAGGACTTGAAAACGCACAATACATTCGAATACCTTTTGGTCTCTCCCGAAGAAGCAGACTTCGAAGCTCATAAGATCTCGGTCACTTCTCCGATCGGCAAGGCACTCTTGGGGAAGAAGAAGGGAGAGGTCGTCGAGATCAAAGTCCCCGTCGGATTGCTTACCTATCAGATTCTCGACATTAACAGATAACGTCTCAGCGTGTCGGACACAAGCTCTCCGCTCGTCGTTGGAGCGGAGAGCTTCTCGTTTTCTTGCCGAAGGGACTTATTTCATCACAACGAGCGTGCACGTTGCCACGAACCAACCTGCACGCAACCTTTGTTCGCGCTTGCTACCGACGTTGCGTCTCCCCAGTGGGCGTTACGCGATGAAGTGAGAGGTGATATGCCGCAGAAGTTGTTCCTGACATCGAAAGAGTCAATACGACGCTCTGGGTCATTGCTCCGGTCAGGATCGCTCGTGTAATTTCAAACGCGAGGAATCCTCGTCGTAGAAAATTGTTGAGTTGGTTTGTGCGTCCCGCAAAAAAGTACTGCCCCTTCCCATTTCTCAAGGTTCCTGTAGCACTTTCGTAATGCTTCTTGTCTTTCGTCGGATTAATCGATGCTTGCAGTTGAGCCAGAGCTTGTGAACAGGACAACAAACCGTTTGCCTTGACGAAAAAGCGATGACCATGACGTACACCTGTACGGAATTCTCCATCTCGGTGATGAAACCGGATGATTTTTCAGCGGAAGCGTTCTCGGCGTACCGTGGCGTTGTCTGTTGTTGAAACAATCCACACCTTTCAGTCCTTGCTTGTTAGAAACCTATTTGGTTCTTGACTTTCAGGAACATGCACTGTATATTTTTTCACGTTGCATTGGTCTTTGATAAGCAGAAACGCTCTTGCACCCGAAGAGGATGTTTGTTATATTGGTAGCGCCAATGCGGGAATAGCTCAGTTGGTAGAGCGCAACCTTGCCAAGGTTGATGTCGCGGGTTCGAATCCCGTTTCCCGCTCTGTCCCACTTCGGTGGGACACCTCGACAATCGGTAATCGCGCTGATTGTCTGATTAACACACTTCCTCTTTAAAGTGGCCCCGCCGCCCCAAGTCCCTCCAGGTGGCGGGGTTTTGTTTGTCGGCAATTATGGCGCCGTACCCAAGTGGTAAGGGAGAGGTCTGCAAAACCTTTATGCGGCGGTTCGAATCCGCCCGGCGCCTCCAGAACTGTTGAGGTCGGGCAAAAGCGCTGTTTGGGTTGCAGGTATTACTCTTCGCCGGGGTGGCGGAATTGGTAGACGCACAGGACTTAAAATCCTGTGGACTTTCGGGTCCGTATGGGTTCAAGTCCCATCCTCGGCACAGTGCGTAGTGCTGCGCAGCAGCCCATACCTTAGCAGCCGAACAATTCACACGGTAGGGTATGGCAAGAAGCTTCAGGGGCGGTTAGCTCAGTTGGTTAGAGCGCTACCTTGACATGGTAGAGGTCACAGGTTCGACTCCTGTATCGCCCACACAATCGAATCGTCCCGCCCCACGTGAAAGGTCGGGCGATTTTTTGTTTTCAGTAGAACACCTATGGCGCAGATTCGCATCACACTTCCCGATGGTTCCGTTCGGATGTATCCGAGCGGCATCACGGGACAACAGATCGCCGAGGACATCAGTCCTCGGTTGGCGCGGGCTGCTTTGGCAATCTCCGTGAATGGGGAAGTGTGGGATTTGTTTCGACCAATCGAGACGGACGCGTCGATCAAGATTCACACGTGGGATGATGAGGAAGCCAAACGCACCTATTGGCACAGCTCCGCCCATCTCATGGCTGAAGCAATCGAGACACTTTTTCCGGGGACCAAGTTTGGCATCGGTCCTCCGATCGAACATGGCTTCTACTACGATATCGACATGGGCGACCATTCGATTACCGCTGTCGATCTCAGCGAGATCGAAAAGAAGATGCGCGAGCTTGCTCAGCGTGATGTACCCTACAAGCGTGAAGTTGTTTCATGGGAGGACGCAGTCGCGTACTTCAAGAAAAAGGGTGACCCATACAAGCTCGAACTTCTTGAAGGACTGAAAGGAGAAACCATCACCTTCTACCATCAAGGGAACTTTACTGATCTGTGTTTTGGTCCTCACATCCCATCGACCGGTCGCATCAACGCCATAAAACTTCTCAGTGTTGCCGGCGCGTATTGGCGTGGCAACGAAAAGAATAAGATGCTGCAACGCATCTACGGCATCACCTTCCCGACGCAGAAAGAACTCGACGAATATCTCTACCGCCTCGAAGAAGCCAAACGCCGCGACCATCGGAAGCTGGGGCAGGAGTTGGAGCTGTTCATGATCACGCCGAAAGTAGGCGGCGGACTCCCCATCTGGCTTCCGAAAGGAACAATCATCCGTGAAGAGTTGGAAAACTTCCTGCGCGAGGAGCAACGCAAGCGCTGGTACTTACCCGTCGTGACACCGCATATCGGCAATCTCCAACTCTACAAAACCAGTGGTCATTATCCGTACTACAAGGATAGCCAATTTGCGCCGATCAAAGTCGAGGATGAAGAGTACCTGTTGAAGCCGATGAACTGCCCGCATCACCATCAAATTTATTTGGCGAAGCCGCGCAGTTACCGGGATCTGCCGATTCGTTTGGCGGAGTTCGGTACCGTCTATCGGTACGAGCAATCGGGTGAGTTGACTGGCTTGACGCGCGTGCGTTCGTTTACCGTGGATGATTCTCACATGTACGTTCGCCCCGACCAATTGAGGGACGAGCTGTGCGAGGTGATCGACTTGATACAACTTGTGTTCAACACGCTGGGATTCAAGGATTTCAAAACCCGCTTGTCCTTCCGCGACCCGAAGAACAAAGAAAAATATGGCGGCGAGGATGCTATGTGGGAACGCTCGGAACGCGAAATCAAAGAGGTGGCTGACGTAAAGAACCTAAATTACTATATTGGCATCGGCGAGGCGGCGTTCTACGGTCCGAAGATCGACTTTATGGTGCTGGACGCACTCCGCCGCACTTGGCAATTGGGAACCGTACAGGTCGATTATGTCATGCCTGAACGTTTCCAGCTCGAGTACATCGGCAGCGATGGGCAGAAGCATCGGCCCGTGATCATCCACCGTGCCCCGTTTGGGTCGCTGGAACGCTTCATCGGCGTTCTCATCGAGCACTTTGCCGGCGAGTTTCCTCTCTGGCTTGCCCCTGTTCAGGTAGCGATCCTCCCGATCACCGATGCCCAGTTGGAGTATGCGCGGCAACTCCGGGCTGAGTATGCTGCGGGAGGTGTTCGGTTGGAACTCGACGATCGCAACGAAAAAGTGAATTACAAGATTCGAGAGTGGGAGACAAAGAAAGTTCCCTACATGTTGGTGGTGGGGGAGAAAGAACGACAAAGCAGAACGGTAGCGGTGCGACGACACAAGAAGGGGGGTCTTGGCAGGATACCGAAGGACGCCTTCTTGGCGTTTTTGAAAAAGGAAATCGCCGAGAAATGGATCAGCGGTGAAGATCATTTGGACGAGTTGCGGGCACTGACGCATATCAACATCCAAGCAGTGACAACGTAAGGAGCATACGTCGTGAACGCTTCGCGCATCTCCCCCACATCACAACGAAGGAGGCTATACTATTAGCAAAGAACGAGTTCGCGTCAACGAAGAGATCCGCTCACCGCAAGTACGAGTGATCGACGAACGTGGAGCGCAGCTTGGCGTGATGACGCCGCGCGAAGCCATCGAATTGGCGAAGGAACGCGATGCCGACCTTGTGGAAATTGTTCCGAACGCCAATCCCCCCGTGTGCAAGGTGATCAATTTCGGCAAGTACAAATACGAAATTGCCAAGAAGGATAAAATCCAAAAGAAGCACCAGCATGTGACGCAGTTGAAGGAGTTGCGTTTCCATCCTAACACCGACACGCACGATTTCAACTTCAAGATGCGCCACGCGAGAAATTTTCTGATGGAGGGACACAAGGTCAAAGCCACCGTCGTCTTCAAGGGGAGAGAAATTACCTATCAGGATCACGGGAGAGAGTTGCTAGAGCGGTTGGCTGAACAACTGAGTGATATTGCAAAGATCGATCAACCCGCGCACATGGAAGGCAGAAGCATGATCGTGATCTTTGCCCCGGAACGGAAAAAGAAGGTCGAGCAGAAATCAGACAAGCAAATAACCAAGGAAGCGTAGAAATGCCGAAAACCAAAACCCGAAGCGCAGCAAGGAAGCGCTTCAAGATTACGGGAACAGGGAAGATCAAGCGGGCGAAAGCATATCGGAGCCACATCCTGACGTCGAAGTCACGAAAACGCAAACGCAAGCTTCGCCTCCCGGCATTGGTTGCCAAGCCGGACGTCAAGGCGGTGCGCGAAATGCTTGCCACATAACGATTTTATAGGCTACACCGTACTATCAACGTCTCAGCGTCAACGAGACCATTTCATCATCTCACAAAGGACAAGAGCAACTATGCCACGTTCGCAGAATACAGTTGCCTCCCACCGCCGTCGCAAGCGCGTCATGAAGCAAGCGAAGGGCTACTGGGGTGCGAGAAGCAAAGTGTACACGGTCGCCAAACACCATGTGGAAAAGGCGATGCAATACGCCTACCGCGATCGGAAAACCAAGAAACGCACGTTCCGGCAGTTGTGGATCACGCGTATCAACGCGGCAGCCCGACTGAACGGAACAACCTACTCACGGTTGATCAACGGCTTGAACAAGAAGAAGGTCGATATCAACCGCAAGCTGCTCGCCGACCTTGCGGTGAGCAACCCCGACGCATTTGCTGAGGTCGTAAAGTTCGCGACAGCGTAAGTTCATTCACATCTCTTCCTGTCGGGGGCAGCGAACGCTGCCCCACAGGAAGATTTTCGTATTGTCCCTACCCGCCATGCTCGAACACATAGCCAAGCTTCGTGAGGAACTGGAAGCGGACATTTCTTCGATTTCGACAGAACAACACCTCGAGGCGTTCAGAGTAAAATATCTTGCCCGGAAGGGTCGCATTGCCTCGCTCTTCGACGAACTCCGAAACGTACCGCCGCACGAGAAGCCGTCGATCGGCAAGCATTTGAACGAGCTTCGTCAATACGCCCAGCGTGTGTTCGACGAAAAACGTGCTACGCTCCAAGCCAGGCCAGCCCCATCGGAGGACCTCGACCTGACGCTGCCGGGACGAAGACTCTTTCGCGGATCGAACCATCCCATCATGCAAACGTTGGACGAGATCAAAGCGATCTTCGTCGGCATGGGATTCGGTATCGCCGATGGTCCAGAGATCGAAGATGACTGGCACAATTTCAGTGCGCTGAATTTTCCTCCTGATCATCCAGCGCGCGATATGCAGGATACGTTCTTTGTTTCTCACGATATCGTTCTGCGTACGCATACTTCTCCCGTCCAAATTCGTGTTATGGAAACACACCAGCCTCCGATTCGCAGTATCATGCCGGGACGGGTGTTTCGGAAAGAAGCGGTGACCGCTCGCAGCTTGTGCAACTTCTATCAAGTGGAAGGACTCGCTGTCGATGTTGGCATAACGTTCAGCGAATTGAAAGGAACCTTGGTTTCGTTTGCTCGTCAGTTCTATGGTTCGAATATCACGTATCGTTTCCGGCCGAGCTTCTTTCCGTTTACAGAACCGAGCGCCGAGATGGACATCACGTGTTTCCTCTGCAACGGCAAAGGATGTCGTCTTTGCAAGCAATCGGGATGGTTGGAGATCTTGGGATGTGGAATGGTCGATCCGAATGTTTTCCGCTCGGTCGGCTACGACGCGGAGAAATACACAGGGTACGCATTCGGTATGGGCATCGAGCGAACCGCCGCGCTGTTGTACGGCGTTGACGATATTCGACTCTTTTACGAAAACGACGTACGATTCCTCAAGCAGTTCTCATGAGACGATGAAACTTTCTCACAGATGGCTTCAACGGTACATTTCCTTTCAGCTCACACCCGAAGAGTTGAGTGAGCGTCTCACGATGTTGGGACTGGAAGTGGAGAGCTATGAACGGCTCGGCGAGAAGTACAGAAACTTCGTCGTTGGGAAAGTGCTCGAGGTGCAGAAACACCCGAACGCCGACAAACTGACCGTCTGCTCGGTCGATATCGGCAAAGAACGCTTGCAGATTGTGTGCGGTGCGCCCAACGTTGCCGCGGGGCAGAAAGTTGCCGTGGGTTTGGTTGGCGCGGTTGTCCCTCGCAACCAACATGATGTGCAGGGCAAGCCCTTCACATTATCGCAGATGGAACTGCGTGGTGTCCAGTCGTTCGGCATGATTTGCTCAGAGTATGAGTTGGACGTTGGGACCGATAAGGATGGCATTCTGGTTCTCGAACCGAAAGCACGACCCGGTCAGCCGCTGGCGAGCTATCTGGGGTTGGATGATGTCGTGTACGAGATCGGGATTACGCCGAACCGTCCCGACCTCTTGAGTCATTTCGGTATTGCGCGCGAAATTGCTATCCTCACGGGCGGAAAACCCGCGCTGCCACGCGTGCGACTCCGTGAATCCTCAGTGCCGATCAAGAAATATTTCTCCCTCACGGTCAAAGATACGGTGAACTGTCCACGCTTCGCCGTGCGCATGATTCGTGGGGTAACGATTGCGCCTTCGCCGAAGTGGTTGCAGGACACGCTCCGAGCTGTGGGCTTGAGGCCCCGTAACAATGTTGTGGACGTGACGAACTTCGTTATGCTGGAGTGTGGCCAGCCCATGCATGCGTTCGATTATGCACACCTGCGAGGTTCCCACATTATCGTACGTCAGGCCGCAGCAGGAACGCGCTTCGTGACATTGGATGGGAAGGAACGAGTTCTGCCTGAAGGAGCCGTGATGGTGTGCGATGCTGAACGGGAGGTTTCCATCGCAGGCATTATGGGCGGCGAGAACTCTGAAATCTCCGATGCAACGACCGACGTCGTGTTGGAAAGCGCGTACTGGAACCCCAGCAGCATCCGCCGCACGGCAAAAGCGCTCGGCATACAGTCGGATGCGTCGTATCGGTTCGAGCGGGGAGCTGATCCGAATGCCACCGATTACGCTCTCGACCGTGCAGCACAACTGATTGCCGAGATTGCAGGGGGAGAAGTGTTGCGAGGAAAGATCGACATCTACCCCAAAAAGATTTTACCGCGAACGCTCTCGCTGCGCGCCGACCGGTGCAACCACGTTTTGGGAACGACATTGTCGCGGAGCGACATTGTCAGACTTCTTTCTCCTTTAGAGATCAGCAAGACGCGCTCCGACGGCAAACGGGTGTGGTTTCGCGTCCCGACATTTCGTGTGGACATCGAACGAGAGATCGACCTTATCGAAGAGGTGGCACGCGTCTATGGGTACGATAAGATCGAGACCAAAACAGTTGCGGCGATCGATCTCAATCATCCCTTTCAGAAGGAGAGTGCTGCCGATCGGATTCGAGAAATTTTGGTGGGATTCGGGTTGCATGAGGCTCTCTCTATTTCCTTGGTGGATGAGGAAACTGCTATGCTTGGCGGCAAGAATCCGGTGCGCCTTGCCAATCCTTTGGGGAAGGAGATGGCGGCAATGCGTAGCTCGCTGTTGCCGGGTTTGCTCGAAGCGGTGGCTCGCAACCAAAGGTTCGGGAACACCGATTTGCGATTGTTCGAGATTGGGCACGTGTTTGCCCAAGCGGCCACGCCGCAGCTTGTCGGTACGATCCAGGAAGAACAGCATGTGTGCCTTGTCCTCACCGGCAAGGCTGAACCTCGGCATTGGAAGTATCCATCGCACGACGTGGATGTGTATCACATAAAAGGGGTTGTTGCGGACTTGCTCGATGTCTGCAGGCTTGACAGTTGGCGGTATATTTATTATTCTACCAGCGAAACTTTAGCTGATAATCCTATCTTCGTTGAAATCAATGGCACGACCGCTGGGTTTCTCGGTCGTGTGAAGCGGGAAGTACGGGATCGCTTCGGGATCGAGCAGGATGTGTTTGTTGCGGAGTTGAACCTTGCGTCGCTGCTTTCCAAGAAGCACAAACGCTACGAACCTCTTCCACGCTTTCCGAAGGTGCGTCGTGACGTTGCATTCGTTGTCGATACCGGGGTAACCGCCGAGAGCATTCAGAACGCGATGATGGAATTGAGCAGCGAGCTTCTGCAGGAAGTGGAACTGTTCGACGTCTATCGCGGTCCGAACCTTCCGGCAGACAAGCAGAGCTTGGCGTACACGCTGGTGTTGATGTCGAAGGAACGGACGCTGACCGACGAAGAGATCGATGCTGAGGTGAAACGAGTGGTGCAGCGCGTGCGCGACCGATTTGGCGCGGAACTGCGAACGAACTAACGAGTCCTACGTCCACAAAGTACAGGCTCTTGCGTGGAGCAGTTTGCTCACATTGAAGAATCTCTCAAAGTTCTTTGGGAGAAGGTGCGCCGAACGGGCGAGATCATCGCTCAGTTACGTGAAGAGAAACAGGCGCTGCATAGTCAGGTCGCACTGCTGCAGCAAGAAGTGGCAAAGCTCCGCAACGAGCTTGCCGTGAAGGAACAACAACTGCAACGCGCGAGCGCCCATGCACAGGACATGAGTACATCGGCGATTGTTTCCAACGGGGAGCGCGAGCAGTTGGCTGCCAAGGTCAAGGAACTGCTTGCAAAGATCGACGCATACTTGTGAAGCGGACCTCGATACGGCAGCAACGTGAGACGGTTTGCCTCAAACGGTTCGGGTACAGAGGATCGATACGATGACGCCAGAACGAAAAAGCATTCGAGTCAAAATTTTCGGTTCCGAATATCCGTTGCGCGGGGAGAGTGAAGATTTCACTCGCCGTGTCGCAGCATACGTGGATGAAATGATCACGACCATTCACAACAAAATACCCGAACAGCCTACCCTGACCGTCGCTGTACTGTCTGCGCTTAATATCACGGAAGATCTGTTCAAGGAACGTGAACGATCGAAAGCGATGGCATCTGCTCTGGAAAGTGAAATCGCGAAGCTGAATGCGTACCTTGATACGTGTTTGCAAGAATCAACATCTCCGTGAATTATTAGCGAAAGGGCGAACACTGTTCTTTATGGTATAGGGCAGTCGCGTACGGATGAATATCATCCGCACCGTCAACCGTCTCCAACATCATTATAAAGAACCAACACCTTTATCTAGGGAGCCCGACTCGTGGGCGTTGATTACACGCCACATCCCGTCCCACCAACCGAGTGAACGGGATTCTTGCCATGACCTCCTGCTTCAGCTTCGGCTGTGCGGGACGAGCGAGACTGTGGACGTAAGAGGCGCTCAGGCGAGCACCCACTGTGTTTGAAGAAGGTTCTTTCATAAGAATCTTTTGGTACGGTTGATTGGTGCGGATTTTTATTTCACGCCGGAACACCTGCAGCAGAGTGTTTGCGTGCAACGGGTGGTTGGTACTCACACTGTGATTTGGGAGGCTGTATGAATATTTATCTCTTAGTTCCGCTGGTCCTCCTCGCATGCGGGATCAGTTTCTTCATTGGGTGGTTCCTCAATCAAAAATCGGGAGAGAACAAGATTGCCTCGGCGCAGGAACGCGCGGCAAAAATCCTCGCCGACGCCGAAAAAGAAGCCGAAACGCTCAAACGCGAAAAACTCCTGGAAGTGAAGGACGAATGGTACTCGAAAAAGAAAGAATTCGATGCCGACGTCCAAAGCAAGCGGACCAAATTAGCTTCGCAAGAAAAGGCGCTCGACGCGCGGGAAGAAAACATCGACCGAAAGGTCGAACTCCTCAATCGCAAGGAGCGCGAACAGGCTCAACTCAAGAAACACCTCGAAGAGAAGGAGCGCCAACTACAAGCAAAGCAGGCAGAGTTGGAACAACTGATGCG
Source organism: Ignavibacteria bacterium (assembly GCA_040290295.1). Taxonomy (GTDB): domain Bacteria; phylum Bacteroidota; class Ignavibacteria; order UBA10030; family UBA6906; genus CAADGV01. Next base: position 50,723 of record PSMW01000017.1, on the reverse strand, counting down.
CGAAGAGAACGCGCGTCTGGAGCGTGTCTCTGGGCTTTCCCGTGAAGAAGCAAAGAAGGTGTTGATGGACAATCTCATCAACGAGGCACGGTCAGAGGCTGCCCAGATCCTCAAAGAAATTCGCGACAAAGCCCGAGACGAGGCAAAGAAGGAAGCGCAAAAGCTCATCGTGCACGCCATCCAGCGGACGGCTGCCGACCATTCCGTAGAAACCACCGTAAGCGTCTTGAACATCCAAAGCGATGAAATGAAAGGACGCATCATCGGACGTGAAGGTCGAAACATCCGTGCCTTCGAAGCGGCAACGGGGGTCGATGTGATTGTCGATGATACGCCTGAGGCAGTAATTCTCTCTGCGTTCGATCCGTTCCGGCGCGAGGTCGCGCGTGTTGCACTCGAGCGGTTGATCGCCGACGGCCGTATCCACCCGGCGCGTATTGAGGAAGTCGTTGAGAAAGTCCGACAGGAACTCGAAGAGGACATTCTCCGCACAGGGGAGAACGCGCTGTTGGAGGTGGGCTTGCATGGCGCGCACAAGGAAATCCTCCGGCTCATTGGACGCATGAAATATCGTTCAAGTTATGGCCAAAACATGCTACAGCACAGTATCGAGGTTGCATTGCTGACCGGCATGATGGCCTCCGAACTGGGGCTTGACGCCGCACTGGGTAAACGCGCCGGATTGCTGCACGATATCGGGAAGTGTGCCGACAAATCAGCCGAAGGCCCACACGCGTTGTTAGGGTATGAGCTTGCAAAGAAATATGGCGAGCACCCCATCGTTGCCAATGCAATCGGTTCGCATCACGACGACATGCCGATGGAATCTCCCATCGCAGCACTCGTGCAAGCGGCAGATGCCATCAGCGGCGCGCGGCCCGGCCCCCGCCGCGAATCGGTGGAAGGATATGCAAAACGTTTGGAAAAGCTCGAAATGTTTGCCAATTCCTTCCAGGGTGTCGAGAAAACGTACGCCATCCAGGCAGGCCGAGAAATTCGTGTCGTGGTGGAACCGACCAAGGTGGATGATGCCCTTGCCGATCAACTCGCTCACGACATCGCTGCAAAGATCCAGCAGGAGATGGAGTATCCAGGACAGATCAAGGTGACGGTCATTCGCGAATTCCGGTCTGTCGCATACGCCAAGTAACGTGTACTCCCTAAGCCATCATGGCGCGAAGAGCCGGCACGCCTCCACCGCTTTCGCCTTTTCTTCTTCATCCTTATCGATTGTAACGCTGTGAAGAAAGCTCGTCCAGCATACCTCCGCGTTGGAGTGACCGGCGGGATTGGAAGCGGGAAGTCCACGGTATGCAGACACTTCGAAACGCTCGGCAGAACGGTTCTTTCTGCCGATGCGATCGCTCGAACGCTCACCGAAGAGCATAAGGAGATCAAAGCTGCGATCCGCAGAACCTTCGGTGAGGAAGTGTTCGCTTCCGAGGGAAGCCTGAACAGACAGAAGCTTGCCGCACGCGTGTTTTCCGACCCCGTGGAACTGCACAAACTGAATGCGATCGTGCATCCGCACGTTTTTGATTACATCGAACGACAGCTCGAAGTCCTTCCGTTAGAAAAGAAGAAACCGTACGTCGTCATCGAAGCGGCGCTGATTTTCGAAAGCGGCATGGACGAACGAGTGGATGCCGTGCTCGTCGTTCATGCCGATGAAGAAACGCGCATCGCACGCGTGATGCAGCGGGATGGTGTAACGCGCGAAGAAGTGCTTGCACGCATGAGATTTCAAATGGACGTGAAGGACGCGCTCGAACGCGCCCACTTCGTTCTTCACAACGATGGAACCGAAGCCGAACTTCTCCCCCGTGTTCAGTTCATTGACGCACTCCTGAAAAAGCTGTAGTATTTTCGTTGTCGCTTGACTCTCCACCTCGAATTGGTTATGGTAGCTCCGACGTTCCACAAACTTACCATTCTTTTCACCAACAAAAATGGAGGCAGTATGAGCGAGACGCTGAAGTACCGAATTGCCAACGCAGTACTGTTGGTGCTCATGGCGGTGCTTACCGCCGGCTGTTGGGCGTGCTGAGGATTTCCCACCAATCCCATTCACAACCTCAAGGAGGTTCCCATGAACCGAATGCTCTGTGTTTTGGTGCTGCTCGTGCTTGTCTCGCCGTTCGCTTCGAGTCAGGCAAAGTGGGGAGGTCTCGCGCGGCAGATCGCCATGGGCGGTTCGACGGCGGGGCAGGGAGTCGTGCTCAATCCGTTTCTCTGGGAGGACCCAACGCTGTTGCTGGTCAATCCCGCCTATCAGACCATGTATAAAGATTATCTCTGGTCAAATATCGGCGGTGGTACACTTGCCGGCTTGACGACCCGCCGATAACGGGTACGGACTGCAAAACGCCGGTGTCAGCTTCGAGGTCAACAATCAGTTGACGGTCGGCGCTGTTCTCAGTTTCGATCCTTCGTTTGCCAATCAGGCACGCACGTTCATCAGCGGCATTGGTGCACTGGGGTTCCCCCTTCCTATCGGATCGATTGCTCAGCGCCAGCCTCGACCGATTCCACCGATCCAAAACGTGTGGGAAGCATTCGCCTCGGTCGATATGGGTGGATTCGATTTTGGGTTCGGCATCATGTACGGCAACTCGAATTCGGATTCGTCACTCACCTCCGGCACGATATCGTCGTCATCGGAGGCATCGGCAAGTGTTCTTGGCTTTCGGGGTGGCGTGCTGGTCGATTTAGGCGGAGGTAATGCGATTGACGTGAGCGCCGCTCTGCGCATTGACAAGGCGACCGATCGGATATCGATGACGCCCCCGCCCACGGCGCCGATCGACGGTGAGTATTCGGTCAGCGGGACGGAGTTCCAGATTCAAGCGCGTGGGCGGTTCAAGATCTCGAACAGCGTGAACTTGGTTCCGTACGGTGCCTTCGGCAGCATTTCCGGCGCGCCGAAAGAGGACACCAAGCCTACGGCAGCCCCTCGGCCAACGCCGGCGTCTCTCAAAGTGACCGTCACCTCGGTTGCGTTCGGTGCAGGTATGGAGTATCACAGTAAGGATATTCTGATTGCAACGGGCTTGAGCTTCTTCACGGCACGAGCAAAAGCGGAATTTGCACAAGCGGCTGTCCCTCCCGCAACCGCTCTCTCACTTACCGGAACAGTCTCCAACACCTCCATACCCGTCATCAATCTCGGAGGCGAGTGGTGGTTCCTCGATTGGCTTGCAGGACGTGTTGGTTACTATCGGACGTTGGGTAAGTTCAAACTGAAGGTGGAATCTACTGTTGGAACAACGAGCACCACGTTCGAAACAAATCTCACAACGCCAAGCAGCTTCCTTCTGTTTGGCAATTACAATCACGATGGCATCGTCTCCCTGGGAGTCGGGATGCGTTTCGGTCGCTTCTCACTCGATGCAACGCTCAGTGAAGAAGCCTTGCGCCGTGGCTTCGGACTGATCAGCGGGAACGACAACGTCAACACATTCGGGTTCATCAACGCGAGTTTCAATTTCAACTGAACCTGACGCACAGCGTGCGGAGAAGGGTGGCGGATTTTTCGTCACCCTCTTTTTGTTTATATTGCGTCCGTCATGAAACCGATAACCGTCCATTTCCCACACTCTCGCCACGTTTTCGATGACCCATCGGTTTGACTTTCTCGTGCTCGGTAGTGGTATCGCCGGATTGTTCTATGCCATCAAGGTGGCGAAGCTCGGCAGCGTTGCCATCATCACCAAAAAAGAGCGAGCAGAGTCTAACACGAACTACGCCCAAGGCGGCATTGCAGCCGTCATGTCAGAACTCGATTCATATGACCTGCATATTCAGGATACGCTCGCGACCGGCGCCGGTTTGTGTCATCGAGATGCTGTAGAGATTCTGGTGCGTGAAGGTCCCGAGCGCCTCCGCGAGCTGATGGATCTCGGTGTCGAGTTTACACGAAAGGAAACCGGCGAACTGGATTTGGGACGGGAGGGCGGTCACTCCGTCAACCGCATTGTGCATGCACGCGATCTGACGGGACGAGAAATCGAGCGCGCTCTTGTGTCTCACGTGACGTCTCATCCCAATATCCAAATCTTCGAGAACCACGTCGCCATCGAACTGATCACTGAGCACCAGACAGTCCTGCGGCGACCAATTGACAAGCGGAACATCCATTGTTGGGGCGCGTATGTATTGAACGAACGTGAGCGTCGCGTCGACACCTTTCTTGCAAAGGTCGTACTGCTTGCAACGGGTGGGTTAGGCCATGTGTATCTGCACACCACAAATCCCTTGATCGCTACTGGCGATGGGGTGGCGATGGCGTATCGTGCGGGCGCGGTAATCGCAAACATGGAGTTCGTGCAATTCCATCCCACGACGCTGTACAATTCCGGCAGCCCGGCATTTCTCATTTCAGAAGCTCTGCGGGGCTTTGGAGGAGTACTACGAAGTCGGGATGGAGAAGAGTTCATGCAGAAATACGATCCGCGCAAATCGCTTGCGCCGCGCGATATCGTCGCATACGCTATCGATACCGAACTCAAGAAGCGAGGCGAGGATTACGTCTTGCTCGACCTCCGCCATCTGCCTGCCGAGCAGGTCATCGAAACATTTCCCTACATTTACCAAACTTGTCTCTCGAAGTACAAGTTGGATATCACCAAAGAGCCGATCCCCGTGGTGCCGGCAGCGCACTACGCGTGCGGCGGCGTGGTGACCGACACGGAGGGCAAAACACCCATTCACGGCTTGTATGCGTCGGGTGAGGTAAGCATGACGGGTGTGCACGGTGCCAACCGCTTAGCGAGCAACTCGTTGCTGGAGGGCTTGGTCTTTTCCCACCGCGCCGCTGTGGATGCGCAAACATTTCTTCGGCAGTACCACCACCCGATCCCCGACGTTCAAGATTGGGATGATAGCGGCACGTTCAATAGTGAAGAGTGGGTGTTGATCGCGCACGATCGGAAAGAGATACAGCAAATCATGTGGGATTATGTCGGGATCGTTCGGTCGAGCCTCCGTCTGGAGCGAGCACTCCGTCGCATGAAATTGATTCAGGAAGAGGTGGAGACGTTTTACAAGAAAACGAAAGTGACCGAAGGACTGATTGAGTTGCGCAATCTTGCCCAATGCGCCATGCTGATCATTCAGTGCGCGATGAAACGGAAAGAAAGCCGTGGTCTCCACGTCACGACCGATTATCCGCACCGCAATAATGCAGAATTCTTGAAGGACACGATCGCCGATTGAGTCGGCTCAGCACTGAAGCACGTTTGAATGCCCAGCGCTGTTCACGTATATTGCATGCATGAAATTCCTCGATACCATGCGTACTGTTCTTGACAAGCCTCGTTGCCATTGTGCCGTGTTCGGTGTGTTCGGGCATCCTGCCGCGGCGCAGTTCACATACTACGGATTGCTCGCACAGCAACACCGTGGACAGGAAGGCTCCGGCATCGTTACGTCTGAATACGATGAGAAGCTGAAGCGCTATCGCTTTCACATTCACAAGGACTTTGGACTGGTGAATGACATCTATCGCGACGAACGACTTCTCACGAACGAACTACGCGGCACTCTGGCGATTGGACACAATCGTTATTCAACTGCAGGTGCCGCTGACAATCGCCTGAACATTCAGCCACTTACAGTTATTTACAAGAACGGTAATCTTGCAGTCGCTCATAACGGGAACCTGACCAACTTCCGCGAGATTCGCAAGCGGCTCGTCGATGAGGGGACGATTTTCCAGACCACATCGGATACAGAAGTCATCCTACACCTCATTGCACGAAGCAAGCAGCCAGATCAGATCGAGCAAATCCGCGATGCGCTCTCGCAGATTCAGGGAGCATACTCGTTGGTCATTCTCACCAATGATCGTTTGATTGCTGCACGAGATCATTCCGGCTTTCGGCCGCTTGCACTCGGCAAGAAAGGCAAGGCGTTCTTCGTGGCGTCGGAAACTGTTGCTTTCGACATTATCGACGCAGAGTATGTACGCGACGTGGAACCGGGAGAGCTGATCGTGATCGACAGCGAAGCACAAGAGACCGGCGCTGTGAAGTCTCTACGGATCAACGGAGAGCCGGCGGCACCCCATCACTGCATCTTCGAATACATCTACTTCTCACGTCCCGACAGCCAGATTTTCGGGCACAGCGTGGATAAAGTGCGCCGTAAGCTTGGCAAGACGCTTGCCCGCACCAAGCCGGTCCATCCCTCCGACCCCGACGAGAAAGTTATTGTCATCAACGTTCCGGATTCGAGCAACACGGCAACGATGGGATTCGTTCAGGAATCGAACAAGCTTGGCAACAAGACTCGACTGGAAATAGGGTTGATTCGCAGTCACTACATCGGCCGAACATTCATTCAGCCGAAGCAAGATGTTCGCGAGAACAAAGTGAAAACGAAATTCAACACCGTCAAAGGAGTGCTCAAAGATCGCGTCGTTGTGATTGTGGATGATTCGATTGTTCGCGGCACCACCTCGAAGCAACTCGTTCAACTCGTACGCCAAGCCGGACCGAAGGAAGTGCACTTCCGCGTTTCCGCTCCACCAATCACATATCCGTGTCATTATGGTATGGACTTCCCGAACGGCGAGGAACTGATCGCCAATCAGTGCAATGGTGATGTGAGAAAGATTGCGCAAGAGCTTGGCGTGGACAGTCTTGAATACTTAGAGTTAGACGATCTTCTCGCCTCTGTGCCGCATGAACACGGTGAGAATTACTGTACAGCATGCTTCAGCGGCAAGTACCCGGTGAAGGTCGACGCGCAACAAACGAAGGAAGAACACGAAACATGAGTCCTCCTGCCGCGGATTCCCACGTGTCCGAGCATCCACACTCCGAAACACTTTTCACCGTGCCGAATGCTCTTAGTATTCTCCGGGCGCTCCTCACGATACCGTTTGTTGCCGTCATGCTCTCGGGTGAACCGCGTGCACGCTGGTGGGGCCTCGCACTCTTGGCTGTCGCTGCGCTTACCGACAAGCTCGATGGCGCTTTTGCTCGCAGACATCACCTGGTAACGGAGTGGGGAAAAATTCTCGACCCGGTTGCAGACAAGATCGGGATGGCTGTGTTGGCGATCGTCCTCGTTTCGCTCGACATGATTCCCGCCTGGTTCCTTGCGGCTATCATCGGTAGAGATGTGTTGATACTGGCAGGCGGCCTCTATTTGAAGCGAACGCAGAAGATTGTCGTACCGTCGAATGTGCTGGGGAAATGGACCGTTGGCGTCCTTGCCGTCGCGATGGGACTTGCCCTGATCGGCGTGACAGGACTTGCGTTGGACTTCGCCATCGGTGCGAGTGTTGCAATGCTCGTCGCTTCGTTCGTTTCGTATGTAAGAACGTTCGTCCTTCTGATGAAGAAGTAGAAGGGCTGCTCGCTGCTGTTCCATCGGCAACGATGTGTGTGGGAAGGAGAGAGGCTCCGGATACTGATCCTGCAGCCATAGGTCCCGGGAAGTTTTTCGTGGGGCATGTTCTTATGATGAATGAGGAAAATGTTGTCTGATCATGCACGAGGGTTATGGCGCTGTTTGATATGCTAAGCTTTGCGAAGCTCAAAGCGGGCCTTTCGAAAACGCGAGAGGGATTGCTCGGCAAAGTAGCTCGTCTCATCACGACCAAATCGACGATTGACGATGCAACACTGGAGCAACTCGAAGAAATCCTCATCGGCGCCGATGTCGGTGTGGATACGTCGCTTGCCATCATCGAGGCGATCCGTGCCCGTGTGAAAGCTGAGCGCTACGCCGACGCATCGGAGCTTCAACGATTGCTGAGAGAGGAAATCGAGCATCAATTCTCGGCTGATGGGTGCGTTGGCGATACGCTTGCGTTGCCTGCGGAAAAGCCGTACGTCATCTTGGTTGTCGGCATCAACGGGGTGGGAAAGACGACGACGATCGGAAAACTTGCACACATCTACACAAAAGCAGGAAAACGGGTTGTCCTTGGGTCGGCAGATACGTTTCGTGTGGCGGCCAATGAGCAATTGGAGATTTGGGCGCAGCGCGCTGGGGCACAGGTCGTTCGCCAAAAGCATGGTGCCGATCCCGCGGCTGTCGCCTACGATGCTGTGAAGTCGGCACTGGCACAGGCCGCGGATGTCGTTATCATCGACACGGCGGGGAGACTGCACACGAAAACGAACTTGATGGAAGAGTTGAAAAAGATTCGTCGAGTGGTTGCCAAGCTCAATCCTGCGTTTCCCCACGAAGTCTTGTTGGTGATCGATGCTTCTACGGGGCAAAATGGACTGCAGCAGGCGAAGCAATTCGATGCTGCAACGGGTGTCACTGGTTTGGTACTCACGAAACTCGACGGCACAGCCAAGGGAGGAATCGTACTGGCAATAAGTCGCGAGATGAAGCTTCCCATCAAATACGTCGGCGTAGGCGAACACATCGACGACTTGCAACCCTTCGATACGTCCGCGTTCGTGGAAGCGCTGTTCACAGGAGAGCAAGAATGAAGTGGAGGACATCCTTGCATGTGTTTGTTGATCGCCGGCTTCGTATGGCATGAGCGAGAGGCGCATTCATATTCTCCCCGAACATCTCGCCAACCAAATCGCGGCAGGCGAGGTGATCCAACGCCCCGAGTCCGTCGTCAAGGAGTTGTTGGAGAATTCCCTCGACGCGCAAGCAAAGCAGATCGTCGTCGTCGTAAAGGAAGGCGGCAAAAAACTGATTCAAGTTATCGACGACGGTGGAGGAATGAGTGAGGAGGATGCGGTTGCGTCGTTTCTGCGGCATGCAACGAGTAAGATCGCGACGCTGGAGGACCTGGAGGCGATCCGCACGTACGGATTTCGAGGCGAGGCGCTTGCGTCGATTGCCGCGGTTGCACACGTGACGATGAAAACTCGCCGACGCGAAGATGAATCCGCAGTGGTCGTTCATATCGAAGGAGGAGGCGCGCCGCGTGTGTCACGCGAGGCTCGAGAAGCCGGCACGTCCATCGCCGTCCAAAATCTTTTCTACAATACGCCGGCTCGACGGAAGTTCTTGAAGTCGGCCGCGACAGAGTTTCGCCACATCGCGGAGGCTGTTCAGCGCGTCGCGCTCAGTCATCCTGAGGTCGCGTTGCGTTTCATCAGCGATGAGGAGACGCTTCTCGATGTGAAGCCAGCTCCACTCCACGAGCGCTTGCTGGACGTGTTCGGTCAGCGGCAGGTGGAGGAAATGGTGTGGGCAGAAGAGCAGACCGATCTCATGAGCATTCGAGGCTTCATCGGCAAACCAAGCTTCGGGCAGAAAAGTCGCGCCAACCAATATCTCTTCCTCAACAGGCGTTACATTGTCAATCGCAATATCAGTCACGCCGTCTTCAGTGCCTACGAACATTTACTCGTCAAAGGAACGTTTCCCTTCTTCCTTCTCTTCATCGACATTGATCCGCATCGCGTCGATGTCAATGTACATCCTTCGAAAATGGAAGCGAAGTTCGAAGACGAGCAGTACGTCTATCGTATCATCTCGACGTTGGTGCGACGGACCCTTGCAGCGAATGATCTCATCCCGACGGTGTCCCTCTCCACGACAGACGAAAGAGAGAGTGGGATCGGGTTATCGTTCACCGATCGGCAACACCCATGGGGTGGAACACGTGTGGATCCGATGACGGGCGAGGTTCTCTCGTCGCCACGACCGGTGGAGACGAATGTCGGCACGCGTTCATCATTCATCTCACAGGTCTTGCAACAGGATGGAAAGGAGATAGCTGATCGTTTGTTCGGGAAACCCGCCGAGAGCGAGCAGGGAGTTCAGCGGGCAGGCAATGAGACAGCGTTTATTCACCATGCCGCGCCGGTATGGCAAGTCCACAATCGATATCTGCTGACACCGATCGAGGGTGGTCTTCTGATCGTCGATCAGCACGTTGCACACGAGCGCGTGCTGTACGAGCGCGCGCTGCAGCGGACGGAAACGCACGCGCGTGGGACGCAGCAGGTATTATTTCCCGAACCGCTGCAACTGTCGCCAGTTGATTTTGCGCTGGTCGAAGAACTGCTCCCGCACTTTCAGCAGCTCGGCTTCGATCTGAAAGTATTCGGCAAAAACACCGTAGTGCTCGAAGGTGTGCCTGCCGACCTTCCCGCTACGAGCAACGCGAAGGTGATCGCTGATATTCTTACGCTCTATCGCGAGTATCGTCAGCACGCAGTGATGGATGCTCGGGACGTGCTTGCAAAGTCCTATTCCTGCCGCGCAGCAATCAAATCCGGCGACCCCCTGAATGAGCGTGAGATGCGATCGCTGCTGGATCAACTCTTCGCCTGCACGATGCCGTACGTGTGTCCGCACGGTCGGCCGATTGTGTTGAAGATTTCGATCGAGGAGCTTGACCGTCGGTTCGGACGAACGTGAAGCAATGATGAAACATTCGCGTGTGGAATGGTGCAACCGAACCAAACGTCCATAGATTCTGTCTCCCCGCCCCCTGTATGCCGCCGTGTGTGATCGAGGCGTGTTGAACTTCAAACGCAATCTTTGTTAATTGAAACGGCAAATGATTCATTCAGCGTATGATACCAACGAAGGGGAACGCATGAACACGAATGGTGTTGACGAGATTCGAAAACGGAAAGCCGAATGGCAGAAGCGAGCTGCAACATCGTCCCGGCAAGGGCAAGTGAAGTTCACCACGGTCAGCGGGCAGCCGATCGAGTTACTGTACACGCCCGACGATATCGCGCACATCGATTACTTGACGGAGATCGGTTTCCCGGGTGAGTTTCCGTATACGCGCGGCATTCATCATAACATGTATCGCGGCAAGTTATGGACGATGCGCCAGTTTGCGGGCTTCGGTTCGCCCGAAGATACCAACGCTCGGTATCACTACTTGCTCGAACACGGGCAGACGGGTCTCTCGGTAGCGTTCGATCTGCCGGCGCTGATGGGACGCGACGCGGACGACCCGCTGAGCGAAGGCGAAGTCGGCATCTGCGGCGTGTCGGTCAGCTCGCTTGCGGATATGGAGTTGCTCTTCAAAGGTATTTCGCTCAAGGATATCTCGACATCGATGACGATCAACGCGCCGGCGGCAATGATGCTGGCGTTCTATATCGTTGTGGCGGAGAAACAAGGTGCGCGACGCGAAGAACTGCGCGGAACCATCCAAACCGACATTCTCAAGGAGTACATCGCACAGAAGGAATGGATCTATCCGCCGAAACCATCCATGAGGATTGTGGTGGATATGATCGAGTTCTGTTCCAAGGAGATGCCGTTGTGGAATCCGGTGTCGATCAGCGGCTACCACATTCGCGAAGCAGGCTCGACGGCGGTGCAAGAATTGGCGTTCACACTTGCCGACGGATTTGCGTATGTGGAAGAGTGCTTGAAGCGTGGGATGGATGTGGACAGTTTTGCGCCAAGGCTGTCGTTCTTCTTCAACTCGCATATCGATTTCTTCGAAGAGATTTGCAAATTTCGTGCGGCGCGCAAGATTTGGGCGAAGCGTATGCGCGAAAAGTACGGGGCAAAGAATCCGCGGTCGTGGACATTGCGATTCCATACGCAGACGGCGGGCTGTACACTAACGGCGCAACAACCTGAGAACAACATCATTCGCACGGCATTCGAGGCGCTTGCCGGCGTGCTCGGCGGGACGCAATCCTTACATACCAACTCCATGGATGAGACGCTCGCGTTGCCGTCGGAGAAAGCGGTGAAAATAGCGCTCCGAACGCAGCAGATCATCGCCCACGAAATCGGCGTCACCAATACCATCGATCCACTCGGAGGCAGTTATTTCATCGAGGCTTTGACGGATAAGATGGAGAAAGAAGCCGAAGCGTACTTCGAAAAAATCGACGCGCTCGGCGGAGTTATTCCTGCCATCGAAGCAGGCTTCTTCCAACGAGAGATTGCCGAAGCGGCCTACCGCTATCAGCTCGAACTGGACAACAAGGAAAAGATTATCGTCGGAGTGAACGAGGTTGTCGAAGAAGAGGAGAAACTCGACATTCCGATTCTCGAAATCTCTCCGGAAGTAGAAATACGGCAACGCAAACGTCTCGCGGAGCTCCGCCAGTCGCGCAACAACGCCGACGTAGAGCGTACTCTTGCCACGCTCAAACAGGCAGCGGCGGACGGCAGCAATCTGATGCCGTACCTCATCGAGTGCACGAAGGCGTATGCAACGCTTGGCGAAATGTGCCAGACACTCACCGAGGTCTTCGGCGTGCACGAGGAGGTTGCTGTCTTTTGATGTTCAACCGATACGTTGCGTAACGAAGTTAGGAAAACGTATGGCAAAGGCAAAAGTCGCTGTACTCAAAACAAAGCCCGAGACCGTTCTCGACGATTACCAACGTCTTGGAGAGCTTGCGGGCATGCGCGACGTGCTTGACCCACAGGCGACGACGATTTTGAAGGACAATATCTCGTGGCATTTTCCGTTTCCGGCTGCCAACACCACACCCTGGCAGTTGGAGGGAACGATCCTCGCGCTCAAACGATTCGGCTACCATGATATGGTGTGTGTGCAAAACAAAACGGTGGTGACGGATGCCTTTAAGGGTGAGGACTTGAATCGCTACATACCCATTTTCAAAGAGCACAACATTCCGGTCCGCTTCAATTTCAAAGAAGAGGATATGAAATGGGTGACGTACGAGCCGAAAGCACGTATGCACGTGTTGAAGATGATTTATCCGGAAGGCATTACCATTCCCGATTTCTTCTTCGGGAAGAATATCGTTCACCTTCCGACGATGAAGTGCCATATCTACACAACAACCACCGGCGCAATGAAGAATGCCTTCGGCGGTTTGCTGAACACGAAACGACACTACACGCACTCGTGGATTCACAAGACCCTTGTGGATTTGCTGGCGATCCAGAAGGAAATTCATACGGGCATCTTCGCGATAATGGATGGAACAACCGCCGGCAATGGACCCGGACCGCGCACGATGTACCCGGTCGTCAAAGACTACATTCTTGCCAGCGCTGATCAGGTGGCGATCGATGCCGTTGCAGCAAAGATGATGGGTTTCGATCCGCTGAGCATCGAATACATCCGCGTTGCGCACGAGGACCGATTGGGCGTGGGAGACGTGCGTGACATCGAGATTGCCGGCACAGATATCTCGAACGAGTCATGGGGCTTTCATGTCGGGAACAACGGCGTAAGTTTGTTCGGCAACCTGGCGTGGTTCGGTCCGCTCAAAGGCATGCAAAAACTTTTCTTCCGCACGCCGATGGTACATGCGTTCATTTTCGGTTCGGAAGCATATCACGATTACTACCGCTGGCCTCTGAAGGATAAGAGGGTATTCGAGCACTGGAAGCGAACCACGCATTGGGGAAAACTGTTCGTCGAATACGAACGGCGAGAAGTGCGGCAATCCGTCACCGTCTAAGCAACCAACGTTCCGGTGCTCAAGCGAAGCCCTCAGAATGTGCACCCTGCTTGAACGTATCGCGTCTTCGCTTTTCTTTGGCGAGATGTAATGACCAACCGATCCAAAGCCGAAGCAGCTCTCCTGTCTCTTACGCTCATCTGGGGTAGCACTTTCGCGTTCATGAAGATCGGGTTGCGCGATATATCGCCGATCCTCATGACCACTGCGCGCTTCACGGCGGCTTCCCTCGTGTTCCTGATGCTGTTCGCGAGAAAGATTTTTCCCTTGCCTCATGGTGCGCTGGAAAAGGGGGGACTGTTGGGAGCGTTTCTTTTTCTCGGGTTTGTCGCGCAAAATGTCGGCTTGAACTACACCACGGCTTCGAAATCAGCGTTCATCACGAGCCTCATGGTTGTTTTCGTTCCTTTGCTGCAGTTCCTCATCGAAAAACGGCCGCCAACGATAGGGAATATGGTGGGGATCGGTGTGGCAACGATCGGGCTATGGTTGCTCACGGCGCCAAGCGGATCAACGTTCACGATCGGCGACGGGCTGACGCTCGTCTGTGCAATACTGTTTGCGTTCTACATCGTGTACCTCGACGTGGCGTCACGTGCGATGAGCGCGCTGCAGCTTACGTTCTTGCAGTTCGCTGCCTGCGCCGTGTTGGGATGGGCGACAACCCTGCTGGTCGAAGACTGGTTTCTGCATCCGACATCTTCCCTCATCCTTTCACTCGGGTATTTGACGCTGTTCGCCACGCTGCTGACCACGTTCATGCAAACAAGATTTCAGAAAGACACCACGCCGACACGTGCTGCGATCATTTTTACGATCGAGCCGGTGTGGGCATCGTTGCTCGCCTACGTGTTGCTCGGTGAGCGCCTCGGCACCTTCGGCATCGTCGGCGCCAGTCTCATCGTTACGGGCGTGCTCGTCTCGGAATTGTCGGACAAGCTACCATTCTCGACAAGCGAGGGCGTTCAGAAGGGGTGCGGGAGGAGATGATCACAGTTCTAGATATCAACCACCAACCTGGCGTTCGTCGGAGTCCGATCACCTCATCTCTTCCTTATGGCGATATTCACCCTGAGGCTGATATCGCGACCTCTTGAGCAAGGGTGAACGCGATTGTGGCTTTGAGCTGCAGCACGAAGGCACATGAACGGCAGGCTATCTCCACGTTTGCGCCACACCTCGTGAAAGCACTCATGCGAATGGAGAAGCAAGTCAGGAACGTACGCGGATACAAAAATCCATGTCGGTGTTGATTACTGCTCTGGAGGCAGTCGATCGGTCCAGACGAAAGCGAGAATCTTTGGTTGCATAGCCGAAACGCTCTAGAGGAACTTCACCCGGAAATTACCAACGGAGGATGGGAAAATCTCCCAAAACGTGTGCAACAGCATTGAGCGACATCTATAATCCTTATCAAATGATGGAGCGTCGGTATTTTACACAATCATCAAAATAAGCTTGGTCATTTCTCGGTCTCCTAACTATATGAAGTTGAAATTGATACCGATTCTTATTGATGGAGCATACAAGACACCTGCTTCCTTGGCGGCACTGATGCAGAAGCCTACCGCCCAGAAGAAGTGGAAGCCAGACTCGTTCACTGTTTCCTTGCCTACGTTGATGTCAAAATCATGCCCCTTGATGAAAGGATCGTACCTGTCCAGCCTGCCTATACTGCCAACCAAGGGAACTGTGGAGATAGAGAATGTAATCGAAGGAAATCGCGTTAAGAGCAAGAGGGGCTAAGTCTTTATGGTAAGTCAACTTCAGTCCTATGCCCGTCGCACTGTTGGGAAGTATCATTGCTCCTTTGCCAATCCAAGTCGTAGCATATTTCAGAGATATGGAAAGGTCTTGAGTCAACTGTTTCCCAACGCCGATCGTGAGAACTTCGACCAAACCGATACCAGAGTAAAGAAAAATCCCTCTGACACTGTCCGTTTCTTGTCCTTGCGTATGAGGGGCAGCTAATCCGTTTAGCAGGGGGAACTTCGTAGACCTGCGTTTGTTCAGTCGAAACCTCGCGAAGCTCCTGAGAATCACAAGGTCTTGTCCACGACCCTCCGCAACAATCAGAAACGAGAAAGCGGCCAGAAAAAACTCCAAAGTAGGCACTTTAAGAGATGTGACGAACTAGGTGTGTCAAGGGTCAGTTAACGGACAACCGCCAGGCGGTGGTGGAGGAGGGCTGTAAGCGAGCGAAGGATAAAAGGTACCCGTTGATGACCCGGCACCATTTGACGCAGTGCATCTCAGGGTGAAGATCGCCATTGGATCGTTAGGTTCTCCACTACCTGATTTCTCCGAGCCCTTGACACCCATTGGCCCGTCGCAGAGGTAACAGATGGTAGCAAGGTTACCGTTGTATGTGACGCTCACACCGCTTGGGACATGACTCGCAGTCCACGAATAGGTAATATTGCCGGTTCCCTGGGAGAGATTGCAGGTTACTGTTCCCGAGCTATATCGCCCGAGCTATATCGATAGATGGGAACAGGTGATTGCGTGAAACCAGAGAGATGGCGGGGGCAACGAGAGGCCTACCCAAATATGCGTAGGCTCTTTCTACCGAATTGGGATCGAACGGTGCCCAACGATTTTCACACGAGAAGTTTCCCTGATTGAGACGATAGAAAACAGTCTCATAGCGAATCGTATTTGCGTTAACTGTCTGGCTCAACCACGCTGTGGCGTTATTCGGATTAGCCCAGCTATATCCTACTGGTCCAAGGTACCAAGCCAGCGGTATTTCCGTAAACGAGCGATTGACTTGAATGAGAAGTCTGTGCCGCTCTGTGTTGTAATATGTACCAGCGGCATTGCACCAATTGGGCCCGGCATGGAAAATCATATTGAAATTGTCATAGTGAGAAAGCGAAGAGGAATTGTAGACGAATTCATAATCTGGATGGTTTGTCACATAAGCCGTTCCGACAGCGCGAAGAGCATTGATGCGGCCGTAGCCGTATTGGTTGGTGAAGTTCTGCCCGCCCATACCTGGTACCTTATCGGCACTAAGATGAATCGTTTCTCGCACTTGCTGCCAGGTGAGCGATGGATTGACTGACAGGATGAGTGCGGCAAGACCGGCAACGTGAGGAGCGGAAAAAGAAGTGCCTGCCACACTGCTTGTATACCCTCCTGTCATCGTTGTACTTGGTACTCCATCCGGTGCAACGACATCCATTTCCGGGCCGTAGGCACTGTATGACCGACGGTTGTCATTCTGGTCAGTGGCACCGACGGCAATTGTGTTTGAGTAGCGCGCAGGATATCGGATAGATGGATCGGGATCACTGCCGTTGTTCCCGGCGGACGCAACGATCACCACCCCGTATGTGTTGACGGCAAGATTCACAGCATTTTGAAGTACGGTCAGATTGCTCAGAGACGAGCTGATATTAATGACCCCGGCACCATTTACGGCAGCGTATTCAATTGCTTGCGCAGTGTACGAGGTGACAGGCGCGGTATCGCCTATCCTGAGCACCATTACGCTTGCCCCCTTCTGGTTTCGCCATCCACCAGCTACCCCGGCTACGCCTCGATAACCTCCACCTTCATAATTATCGGTTTGAGCTGAAGATACACCGGCGACATTAGTGCCGTGCCCAAACGCATCATCGGGGTTATTATCGGACTGATAAAAATCCCAACCGATGAGATCATCCGCAAACCCATTACCATCATTGTCAATTCCATCAAGATCGCCGCCTTGTGAAAACGGGAAAAAATCGGGTCGCCCGTTTCCATTGCGGTCTGCCGCAGGATTGACCCAAATGTTTCCATCAATGTCTTCATGCGTGTATCTCGTCCCGCTGTCGATGATGCCTAAGATAACGGAACTGTTCCCCGTTGTTATGTCCCACCCCTGAGGCATCCGAATCTTGGGCAAGTTCCATTGGTTGGGATATTGCGGGTCGTTAGGTGTTCCGTCCCATGTTCCGTAGGCATCAAATTCCAATACATCGAAAAGAGCGGTTTTTTCAAGTACAGATGCGATCTGGAAAGCATAACGGTCCGACAAGATTGTCAAGACATAGAAACCGTTAAGAAACCGACGGCTTCCCATCGATACGCCGCTGATGTTCAGTCGCTGAAAGTCGAAGCTCTCGACATCCCCTCTGTCTTTTAGTCTCACAATCAAACGTTGAGGAATGATCTCGTCTCCCTTCTTTCCTTCAAAGAAGGTAAACCATTTGTTTCCTTCCAAGCGATATTCTCTGTTTTGCAGAGTGAACCGCTGGAGTTGAGCGTAAAGATCGCTCGTTGTCAGTGCAAGAAGTGCAACCACGATCAGGAGCGCACCACGCTGACAGTTTCTGATATTTCTGACTGTGTTCATTGTTGTTCTCCTTGTGAATAGAGTGAATTGTTTCGTTGGAAAGGAAGAACCAGTTAGCGGATCTCGTTCGTGTAGCGGGATCATTATCATCGGCGAACTCAAAAACGCAACCTGTAAATTCCATTACCGGGACTGGAAGCGCTCGTAAAAAGAATTCTTTGTTGCCAGTCGACGGCAAGCGCATAAAGATTGTTTCTGTTATCAGGTGGGGTTATTTTCTGCCAAAACTGCCCACCGTCTGTAGTGCGGTACAAGTAGAATCCCGTTGCAAGCAACTCTTGTGGATTACTCGGATTGATCGCGAGTCGCCAATGCCGATAAATCCCGTCTTCCCATCCGAGTATTCTCTGGAAGGTCTCTCCTTTGTCTGTTGTCTTTGCAATCACACCTAACATCCCAAAGTAAACTACATTTTCGTTTATTGGATCCACTGCAATATCATAGATTACGTTGTCAACATAGTACGGGCCAAAGTTAGCGGGAAAAAATATCCGACGCCAAGAATTTCCACCATCGGTCGAATGCTCAAGTGTCGGTGCGAATCTTGAAGTTTCACCCCCCCGCCCAAATCTCATTTGGTGCAGAAGGAGCAACTCGTAACGCATTGATTCCCAGTCCACCAGCCCCACGCACCCCATAGAGTGGTGCCCAAAACCTTCCTCCATCATCACTTTTGTAAATGGTTGCAAGCAAGCCGGCATATACAGTGTTCGATGAGTGAGGTGAACCACTCAGCGATGATATTTCGCTACTTCTTGGATATTGGCCAGTTCGAATTCCACTATCCGATGGTATCCATGTTAAGCCCAGATCAGCTGAACGAAAAATACCGATGAACAACGACTCTGGTTGGGCACCAAGACCCACAAGCAGTTCATTGGTAACAGAGTTGTGATATAGTGATGTCACACCATAGTCAAGTTGCCTACTTGGGGTTGAATCAGCAAATCCGAGATACTGCCACTGCTCCTCTGCAACAGCCACGTTCAGTCTGTATAACCCATCTCTCGCAGCACACGCGAAGAGATAATTGTCGACCAACACGAGCTGGGGCACGAGCTTACCTTCCCAACCTAGCGGTTGCCACTCACCCGGCGCCGGACCCGTTCCGCTATCCTTGCAGCTAAACTGCAGAAGGAAAGTTATTGCAGCAAGAAGTATTATCAATCGAGATGTGAATGTCATAATTGTTCAACCTCATTCAGTTGTCCATAAGCCCTGATTTCTGTGTTACTACCACCGTTGAGATTATTTCCTACTACGAACATTGTTCCTTGGGCTACAGTGATAACAACCTTGTGTATTGGCCCCAATTAGTCAAGCACTTTTTAAGAAAACTTTTTGATGTTGATTTCTGTATTCCACCGGTGAAAGACCGCCGAGTCGGTGCATAATCCACTGATGATTGTAGAGGTCGATAAACTCCGCAATGACCCGTCGCGCTTCTTCCAGATTCCTGAACTGATAAATATCAAACACCTGCTCCTGCAATGTTCGATGAAACCGTTCGATGATGCCGTTGCACTCCGGGCTTCTCACAAACGATGGCGAATGCTTCAACCCTAAGAACTTCAGTTCATTGGGGAAATCTTTCGATTCGTATTGAGTGCCGTGATCGCTGCGCAAGAACAATCCGGTCCCATCAGCAATGCCTTGACCAATCGCTCGGTAACAGTGTTTGACGGCTTGTCGCACCGGTTCCAACGCAGCAAAGCGATTGCCTTTCTTTGCACTGTGCCAAGCAAGTACTTCATCGTTATAGTGATCAATCACTCCAAAGAAGTGAGCACCATCCGTCTTCCTCTGTCCGGAACTGTTTCCTATCCGTGCCCCACAGATGATTCGGCAGTTCGGTGATGATGGTCCCATCGTGGGGTCGCGACGCCCCATTGCTTTTCGGTCTCACGGGAGCTAACAAGTTGTTCGCTCGCATCAAGCCTAAAACACGCTGTTTCCCGACTCGAATGCCTTGCCGACGCAAGCGTAGGTGTACCTTCTTATATCCTTCTGAATGAAACGGACACGTCTCGATTACCTCGCCAATCAACTTCAGAAGTTCTTCATCCTTTACCACAGGCTTGGGCCCTCGGCGCTCGACCACCTGCTTCTTCTGCCGCTTGCCATACCACGCTGCTGAAGAATACTCTGCCACACGTAACACCAGACGCATCGGATAATGCTTGCCCGTCGTCTCCGATTTCTCTTTCATCATGACCTCGGCAAACTCCCGTGGTTGCTCTGGTTCCACCGCCTCTTTTTTTTCTACAGTCCGATCTCCATCGCCTGTTGACCAACCTTCTTCTCCAACTTGGCGATCCGTGCATCATCGAGACTTTTTCCTTTAAGGCCAGCAATCCCCGCTTCGATAAAATCCTCTCTCCACCGGCTCAGTACACTGACCGGCACCGTCGTCTCACGGCTTACTGCATCAAGAACTTCTCCTCTCAACAGCTGGAGTACAACCTCCGCCTTCTTTCTTGTACTCCATCGTTTCTGTAACCCTTCCATACATTGACCCTTTCCGAATACTCACAACTGTGAGTTTAATTAAAGCAAAAAATATGCTCGCTCGAAATCGGGGTCAATATAATCGTTTGCAATCCGTTCTTTCTCTATCAAGCGGTCAGTGCTTCACCGAGATCATTGCGTGTCATCGCTTTTTGTTCACTGGGATAAAAGCCCCTGCCACCCCCGCACCTGCAAAAATATAGGATGGGGCGGTGGGTAAAGTCAACCGAAATCGCAAGGAATCTCGTAAAACATTGAGCAACGAGCACTTTCGCGCAATTGCACGGGACCCTTGGCTGTTAACGATCCAGCAAGAGCCTCTAACAGATGAATCCGCAATCTGCCCACGCTGCGCCGGAGTTCTGAATGGTGCTATTTGTAATCGAGCCAGTGGAACCCTGTGCGAAGCGGACACCGTTCCAAGAATTTGACTGTCCATTGATGACGACAGAACTGATTGTAGGCGACGAATTATAGAACGCCATCGCGGCATCGTGGGGATAATTTTGAAAGCTGGAGTTACCGATGCTCACGTTGTTGATTGTGAGATTGCTTGTGTTTGTGGCGACGATGGGAGAAATGGGGTAGTTGAGGTCACAGTATTGGAGGGAGGAATTATTCGCGCCCGTAAGCGTGATGCCCTGCCAGGAGCCGGAGGTGCTAGTAAAGGTGATGCGACCAGTGGGTGTGCCGAAGTGGGTGTGATCGAAGGTTGCCTTCCCTTGCATGAACCGTTCGAGTTGTTGTGGCAAGGAACCTCCTTTCAGCTTGAACGAAATGCGATTTGTTGGTCGGAGAGGTCGGAGAGGTGAAGAGCCCAGGACAAAATACCCGAAGGAATGCCACTCGATGTCTGAAGGTGATAAACCGTTGCTCTGGAGGACACTGGGTTCTGATGAGAGTCGATCTGTTTGAAACACTAGCACCACCATGGGCTGGTCACCGGATATGGTTGCCTCGACTAGATCCGGCACCTTTGCATAGATGGAGGAAATATTTTTCTGATAGCTCTCTTCCTTGAACACAACAACAAGGGTAGAGCGATCTGAAACGATGCTGACCTTCTTGTCTCCTGCCCAGAAGTAGTCGCTGCCTGCGAACAGTAGCTGCGGCAGAAGAATGAGCGATAGGATCAGCGTTGCTGCGAAACACTTTGTGTGTCTCATAGTTACTCCAATGATGATGTGGCCCCTCGGATTGGAAAAGGACCACAAGTTTTATACATTGGGTTACAAACAAGTCGGCGCCCCGTTGGGCTGCAACCCCAGCGTCAATCCATGGGTGTCGATTGTTTGGTGGCTACTGCCGTCATTGTGTTAGATGCACAATGGCGGCGGTCTTGTTTTGGAGCACATGCGATCACCTCCTTCCAGCAGAATGAGTTTCCGCAGGGTATCTTCCAAGTCTGATGTTGCGAATACCGCTTGTCAGGCGGCCCAGCGAATCGAGAGGAACCGAGTATGTGCTGAGGATTATCCCGGTGAGGGCGTCGGCCTTGATGACCTCGCCGCCATCTGAGAGAAAGACAGTCCTGTTGTCATCTGCAACGACCATACCTGTTGAGCCACCTCGGTTCAAAAAGTTATAGATTGTGTTTGTCTGCACCTCGTATCTATACGTGCGGTGATTTGTGGGAGGGAATATGTATAGATTGAACCCATCTTTGCTGATGTAAACACTTCGTCCGTCTGGACTCAAGGCCAATCTCGCAAAAGGGCCGCAGGGGAATTCATACAAAAGACGCTTCTGAGAGATATCTATGATGAAGAAGGAATTGAACCCTCCTCCGCCTCGCCAATTCCAAGCAGAGAGAAAAAGGAATCTATCGTCGGGCGAAATAACGAGGTCGGCATCCTTGAGCCCGGGGTATTGAACCCGATCAAAAAGTCTTAAGGTATCTGTGAGTTTCATGGAATCGAGATTGTAAACTCCAAATCCTACGAGTTGTCTGTTTTCCCATCCCGTGAAATAGATAAGGTTATGATTGGGGGAAGCGATGACTCTGGTGGATCTGCCAAAGAAGGAAGATGTGTCCTGATGCACTAGACTTAGAGTAGCACGATCAAAGACATCTATGCCCTTGTCGCCGTAAGCAATCAAATAGCGTTGGCCCGCACTTCTTACCAATGCGTATTTTGAGTACTGGAGAGGGATTGCATTTCGGACTGAAAGGGGGTGTACATCTCCGGAAAAGAGAGAATGGTTCGGTCCACCTGTGGCCCATATCGAATACCATATGCTGTGATCAGGTGAGAACTCAATCGTCCGAGGTACTCCGGGTCTCGTAACTAATGTGTCAACCCGTTCAAGCGTGTTTGCATTGAGGACACAAATGCCGCAGTCTTGGTAGCTGTCCATGGAAACGTAGAGTGCAACGTCATCAGGAAGCGGTGGAGGAGGTGGAATCGGTGGAGGTTCACTTCCCATATCTTTGCAAGAAACAAACATCACAATCGTCGAGATGATGAAGAGACTAGTCTTGTTCATTTTGGCAGCCCTTTCCTATCCATGTGACGGGCAATTGCAACTAACGTTCGAGCAAGCACGCCGTCCCGCACTTCCAACTTTTATAAATGATGTGCGGGATGGAGCGAGTTCAATCAAAAGCTATAACAAAACGAGCGTCGGTGCTTGCGATTGTTATGGGTTCGTGCATGCCAGCTTGTACACACTTACTAAGTCACGCGTCGGAGGTGGTTGCCGAATGCTCACGACTTCGAGTGACGCCGATTGCTTCTTGATGCGAACGACTATCCGGCAACCACAGCGCTTGCTTCATCACTCTCAAAAAAAATTCCGCGAGTAGATAAGCAGACTGTTTTGTGCTGGCATGCATGACGCATAACGTTCACCAAAAGCACGCAGTCCCGCCAGCCACTATGAATGAATAATTTTCTTGTGGCTGGCGGGATTGAGCGAACTCCATAATTCATATCAAACGATGTGAGCGTCGTGCTTTTGGTTGTTATGCGTTCGTGGCCGCCAGCAAATTGACCATGAAAATTACAAAGCTTTCTGGTGATGCAGTTTCGAAGCAACGAACAAGCAAAGTAAACCAAACGGAACCACTATTACCACTTCTCTAACTGATGCACCATAAGACCATGTGTATCCAAACACTTCAAATGTGAAGGGATTCCACAAACGATATAGGTGAATCGATCCAATAATAACATGACAAAGGCCAGTGATCAGAGATGCCGAAACCCGCAGCTTACTAACGGAAATGGAAACCAAGTTTAGTACGATTAGCGATCCGTAAACCAGCAAACTTGCAATGCTATCCGTTGAAGAGAAGCTCCAATTCCCCACAACGAATGTGCTTTCGGTTTCGAGTCGATAATAGTGGCAAGCCCAGTGTGGTACCCAAGAACACGCACTCAAACCAAAGAGAATTGCTAGGACCTCGTTGCGTAGAATTGTTTTCATGATTCAGAATTGCTCGAAAACAAGAGCGGGCCTGTGATTTATGTTGAAACAGCAACCCAAGCAACACAAAGGATCGGCCCAGTGAATTCCGAGCAACGAATGAACCCATTCGCAGGCTCTGCAACTGCAACGAGGTCTCTCTGGTTCAGGCTCGGGGACGACGAACGTGACATCAAGATTTAGTTGGACAGGCTCGTTAGAATAATTAAATGGAACGGGCTTGCCATTTTCGAACAGTCCTTTTTGTAAATCAACAGTGAATTCAGAGCGCCAGACCCCAGATATCCCAGACTTATCTACGAAACCTTGCACAACAAAATTGTTTACTCCCACCTTCATGGGAAGGAGGAGAATGAGACTTGCAACGCCATCTCCCCAATCAAGATATTCTCGAAAAAATGGGGCTTCGAAAGTCAGGTAATGTCGAGAGCGTTCTGGAATGTCCCGCTCTATTTCAGCACGAGTTTCTGGATCGAGGTTTCGGCCATCCAATCGTCTGATTGCTTCCGCCTTCGTGATATCCTCATACCAGTACTGTTTGAGTGTGATGGGAACTATCAATTCTGCCATGATGAGATCCTCCTAGTGCTTGTGATTAACTTAGTTGGTTAGATAATCATTTTGTTGCTGGCGGCCATGACGCATAACGTTTACCAAAAGCACGCAGCGCAGTTTGCCGCTATCAAATGACCAATTCTTTTCGCGGCAAACTGTGTTGAGCGAACTCTATAATCCATATCAAACGATGTGAGCGTCGTGAACACGCTTGTTAGGCGTAGTGCCATCATCATCTCAGCAATAACATTTTCTTTACGATTGATGATTCTGATGTTAGAAGCTTGTAGAAATAGACGCCACTTGAAAGCTTACTTGCGTTGAAGGACTCACGATATTTTCCGGGCGCAAGTTGTCTGCTCACTAAGGTTGCAATTTGCTGGCCGAGATAATTGCCTATAACAACTCTGACAAATGTCGACCGAGGAATCTCGAACTCGATCGTAGTCGAGGAATTAAACGGATTGGGATAGTTCTGAAGCATAGCAAAGTCTTTCGGTAGAGTCTCTTCCTTCTGGACCGAAGTCACTTGCCCAAGAATCCCATTTGCACTTACTTGTTGTGCGTAGATGTTAGCGTTGGTGCCACTGCGCCAATCTGTCCATGCGATGATCGCTCCGCTGGCCCCATCGGTTGTGATTGCGAGATTGAATTGATTGCCGGGAGCCGTTGTGATTGGAACTCCATTGGTTTGCCACATGACAGCACCTGAAGCATTTACGCGTTGGGCATAGATGTCGGTGATGTTATGCGTTGAGTCATTGCGGGTATCGAGCCATGCGACAATTGCGCCACCCGCATTATCGCTCGCGATAGCTGTGTTGTAATTTATAGGTTCGGTAGAAAGGACAACGCCACTAGAATCCCAGAGCAGAGCTCCTTCGGCACTGATGCGGTGTGCACGGACGTTATTGTGGCTGATACCAGCGATGATTGCACCACCCGCTCCGTCACCTACAATGGAATGAGGCGATGCGCCCAAACCAGGTATGCGTACTCCGTCTGTTGCCCATTGTCTTGCGCCTAAAGCACTGATCCGCTGAGCAAAAACGTAATCCGAGCCAGGAGTATTGCGGTCATCGCCCCATGTGATTATAGCTCCCTCGGAACCGTCGCTGACAATACTTAGGCTCACGCTGATAGGCCGGGTGTGTGCAAACGGCAACACCGTTTGATGTCCAAAGCGTTGTTCCTGATGCGTTCACACGTTGCGCGTAGATGTTAATGTCGTTGAGATTACGCATGTCATGCCACGTCACGTAATGATAACGCCTCCTGCACCATCGTTTGTCATTGTAGCGGATGGGCCCACCGGGGTGTATAACGTAAATATGGGAACCCCGTTTGAATCCCATTGCGCTTGTCCAAGGGCATTTACACGCTGTATATAGATGTCACTGAAGCCGACCCTCCTACCATCTCCCCAAAGAATGAATGCGCCTCTCGTGCCATCATACACAATGGAATATGGTCCTTGATGGCCCGGCAATGCACAAATTGGAATGCAACCTGACGGCCATTGCACAACACCCGATGTGTTAATCCGCTGTGCGTAGATGTCATAATTGAGATTAGGCTGTGGAGGTGATTCCCTCCACGCAATTATGGCGCCGCCAGTTCCGTCAATCGACATCCTAGGAAACTCATGCATTCGAAATCCTCCCACGGCAACTGGAACTCCATTTGTCGTCCATTGGATGATACCAGACTGATTAACCCGTTGAACGTAAATATCGGGCCAAATAGTGTTCCGTGTGTCTTTCCATGTAATAATAGCCCCTCGTGCACCATCACTCACGATAGCAGGTACTTGCTGATCGCCGTTAGCAGTCGAGATTGGTGTATTGACGTTCGGGTCGTTTGACCATTGAGCAATCACGAAACGAAAAGCAAAAAGAAATAGGATTGAGGACGACCTCATCGGTCGAGAGAACACGTAGTCCATCACTGTCCTCCCGGTTATGCCAATCTCAGGAAGTTCGCAACAGACGGGATTCTATTCATACCGGATTGACTCGCCGACTTCGGCCTCAAAACAAAGAACAGGTAATAGCCTGGTGGAGCTATGTTTGCATTCGCCGGGGTTGTGACGCTGTACGGGTTCGTGCCGTTAGGCGGAAGAGAACTAAGTTTGAGGTAAATTGCCCGTTGGCTCTGGTCAAACGCATGGCTGGTTGCGCCAAGGCTTATGAGAATAGCTGAATCAACAGGATAATTTACTTCAATGGTGAAGGCACTATTGTATGTGATCTGAGTTGTGCTGATGGAAAGAATATTCGGTCGCACTTGGGGATCAGGAGGATCAAACAAATATCCCGGCTTGTATATCTCAATGAAATCGCTCGAAGGACTTCCGCCCAGAGTGTCCCCTCCACCAACCCACACGGTTGCATCGGGTAGTAGAATAGAAGCAGAGTGGTACATCCTTGTGTAGCTGCTCGGGGGAAGGAGCGTCCAGGTATTGGTGTCAGGATCATACATTTCAGCAAAGGTTACGGCACCTTCCCTGAAGGAGATCTGCTTGCCGCCAGTGACAAGAATCTTTCCGTCGGGAAGGATGATCGCATTGGCATGGGTGCGTTCCATTATCATTGAAGCTGCAGATTGCCAAACAGGGTTTGCGGCACCAAGGTCGATGATCTCGGCTGTGTTTGTTGCAACTGCAGTACCAAAGGCAGGATCATCCTGCATCCCGCCGAGGATTAACACTTTCGCTTCTGTGCTTGGGCTCAACTTGATCGGGAGAAGAATAGAACAGCCTCCATCTCGAAAGAACGAACGCGCGGTGTTCGGAACAGCTTTCCAATAGTAAGTGCTGCCGTTGGGATTACCATCGAAATTGGGATCGAAGACATACGATTGCAGCATCGGCATGGAATAGAACACTTGCCCTTGATACTGTCCTCGTGGAACGACATGTGCACCAGGGTAAAGAGCGTCGAAAGGCATCTTGGCTTGTTGAGCAGTTCGCCGAATCCATTGACCAGTTTGAGGATTCCACATCTCAGGAGTGCGATTGTAGGGATCAGGCAGGCTCTCGGTGATATACCCGGACATTACCAACAGACGGCGATCTGGGAGAAGAGTCACCGTTGGGTACCATCTTCCCGCTGACATTCGGTTCGGTGATCCGGGTGAGCCTAAGTAACCCCACTTTGTGTTTTCGTCTGCTATCGTTGGATCAAAGATGTATGCGTAGTTTAGACCCCTAAAAGGTTGCACGACTTGACCAAGATTTCCTCCAGCAACGAAGAGCTTGCCATCGTGCATGAACGCATGGCCTCCACAGAATATTCTTGGCTTCTCTGTTCCGCCTGGCCAATCAGGAATTCTCTGCGCAGTAATCTGGCTCGTTGATGCAGAACGCCACATGCGTGTCTTGACCCAGGTGTTTCCTTCCTCGAGATCGGCAGCACGAAACTAAAGAACTTTCCATGTGCCGTCGTTTGGGTTGTACGCTAAGCAAGCATGAACGGCAGTTTGCTGTGAGTTGAGAACTCCAGCACTGGGATTGTTGCCAATATAGACTGGCTCCCATCTTCCTTTGAGTATGCTTGGCATATGAAACTCCTTTCTTGTGATATGAGTTAATTGGTGATGGCATTCCGTCTAACGTTTAGCAAAACACCGCAGTGCTGTTGCGAACTACAAAATGATGCGACGACCGCTGCTACAAAAGACTAATTCTCTCGCGGCGGGCGGCGCAAACCAAATTGTGAGCAACAGCATTGAGCGACATCTATAATCCTTATCAAAAGATGATGCGTCGGTGTTTTGCTTGTTATAGGCAGTTGCCCGCTCACTCAACCTTTCCAGTTACAGAATTGAGAGCCTTCTCAAAGAGTGGCAAGAAGGCTTTGACTTTGGTTTTTGATGGATCGACCTTGTAGACCGCTTCCTTCCATTGATCCTCGTATCGATCCATCTTGAGACCTTCGGGTTGAGTCTTCTCGGCAGCAGACTTTGGTAGCTTGAAAAAGAAAGCAAACGTCTTAGAGCCGATCCACTTGATGCCAAAGGCGTTGAAGAAGCCGTGCTTGAAACCGCAGTAGTGCTTGTTGAACTTCATTTCGAGGGGCCAACCCTTCGACTTGATAAGATGCTCGGTTTCCTCAGCAAAGCTCAAGAACGCATTGACGCTAAGTTTGTTGTAATGGCTCTCGTAGAAAGCACAGTCGTAAGTTTCGAGACCTCGAACCGCACGAACTTTCTTCGGTTGCTCGGGTTCCAACTTGTTAACAAGAAGAAACTGATTCGGACCTTCGACCCAGCGTTTGATTTCAATCAGGTCAACGGGATACGTGATAGTGTTTACGAGTTCAAGAGTTGAATGCTCGATTGAGGGAGCAATGATGATTATTTTGACTTCGTAATTGTCCCAATTTACGACAACATCTTCTGGTTGCTTGGGTGCTTCAAGCCAAAGATTCTTGATGGAGTCAGGATTTTTCTGTGCCCAGAACGCATAAGCCAAAACTTGAGGAATGACAGAAGCGTCAATGGTAACATTTTTCATCTCAACGATGCACACGTTGCCGTCGTTGTCGATGCCAACAATGTCAGGAATGCCAGCCTTCTTGCCGCCTCGGATTTGTCGCTTGATGAGAAAAATGTCTTCGAGTATCTCCTTCGTTTCAAAGATGACCTTCTCGAATTCTTCCTCAGAAGCAAACGGAGTAGAGACAAGGTTGAGTGTCTTCTTCCCCTTTTGCTTCCAGAATAGATTTGCCATTGAGACTACTCCTTCCTTAGTGCGGGCAATTGCCTATAACTAGTGAGTTAACGAACTTCGTCTATATTCCCATTACGGCGTAATAGACGAACTTCGTCTATTTGTCTTATAGCTTCGTTCCCAGTCTTGGTCATAACCTGTCCACCTTGTCTTTCATCGCCGCGAATTTGCTAACTTTCCTGCACATCGTCAACATTATTTTTTTACAAGTGCGACTCACTTCCCACCCTTATGTCCCGGTAAAAATCGGGATGAGTCGCACGTTAAATCGTTTCACTTTTCTCTTGCATCAGTCGCCTACCCTGCCTACATTGTGCTCGTCAGCCTATCGGCTGTCCGCGGAAACTGAGACATCCTGGCCTTTCCGGAATTCCTTGACTCCTTCTTCCACGTTCATTACTTTTTCGTAGAGCAGTTACACAGATGATATTCAAGACGGTCATATCGATCATCCTCGGCACGGCCTTCTTGCCCACCAGAGACGGGGCGGGCGGCAAAGTCCACCAGTGGATTGGACCGAGACTGGAGGCAGTTCTATAGTTGCTTTGGCCCCGCCCAGCCGTGCTCGAAGCTCAGGGGCTACGTTCACCTTCTTTCCATCGAACAGTGCTAAAAGCTGCTGTGTGTTCTCAGGACTAAACGGAACGGTCCAGCACTTTTGATTGGGATGCCATCTGTGTCCGGAAATTTTCTTTATCTCTCGGATATCGTGTTCGTTATATGGAAAGCTGACGGCAAGACGATTCGCCATATCGAGGAAAAGGTGTGTGTGGGGGGGGCGAGGAGAGTGTCTCTTCCGAGTCTTCGTTCAGCGCTCCGTATCGATGGAGGCTGCGGTTGGGTTGGCGGCTTGTTCACGTGCATCAGGAGGTACCTCCTCGGAATGTTGGTCCATTCTTACGAAAAATTAAATCTATTCTCAAGAGCCTGATAAAATACTGCCACATTCAGCAAGGCGATGGTGCCGATCCAAGCGATTCCTGAAGGTGAGGGAACAGGTCCGCTGGCAATCCATCCTCCAGTGGCGGGAAGGTTCCAGTGGTCCGGCACGAGCAGAGTGTTACCTTGATGACCTTGATTAATGCGATTCCCATTTGGGACAGGCTCAAGAGCAAAAGAGTCACTTGGGTCTCCAGAATCGACGCTCGGCGAAAAGTATCGGAGGGAGAAATCGCCTGATGCCGGGTTGACAAAGCTCGGGTAGCGCTTGAAGTTGATCGCGTTCGGAGGCGGCGTGTAGGTTGAGCTATCACGGTTGTAGATGTTCGAGTAGGTCAGTGTACCTCCGCCCTGGATCGTTCCGCCTTCAGGTGAAGAAGAAAGCCAGTTAAGATAGAAGATGTTGTTGCGAAGCACTGGGCGGGCAAGATATTATCATCCGGTGGCATGTGTACGGCTGTGCCTGTTCCGTTGTCTGTGCCGATGAATAGATTGCTTATACGCCGTCGGGCTTCTTGTCGCCCCACGCAAGGTCAACGCCGATGATGAGGATTATGACGCATCGGATGCCGAGCGGCGTGCAGGGGATGAATCAGGATCGACCCCATGCACGAGAGTGAACCGAGTGGAGTTGGTGAAAAGACACACAAAGCCCAGCACGATGAGCAGAAGGTTCTCGGACACTTTCAGCCACCCGATCTTATCCACGGTGGGATCTCGCGTGAAGCACCCACACGATATATCTAAACCGCGGGCAATACCGGAGAGAACGCCACCGGTGAAGACGACCAGCATGAGGAGAATGAGTCCGCTGCTGCCTTTGGTGAGCATGCCGAAAAGAAGAAAGAGCCCGCACAACAATTCCAGCCACGGAAGGACGGTGGCAATGATGAGCGTAAGTGGTGCACCGACGATCTTGTAATACGAAATCGAAGTGGCAAACGCCGTCGGGTCGGCGATCGTATCGGTGCTAGCAACGACGAAGATGAACCCGAGCAGCATGCGTGCGCTCAGCGCCACGAACGCATTGTCGATCACCTTTCTCAGCGCTTTCATTGTTTCACTCCGAACATCTTGATTGTCACTCCGTCGGCAAGTGGTGCTGTTGCCATTCATTCCATCCCCCAAAAAACATCTTGACATTGGTGAATCCTGCCGCAGCGAGTTTCTGCGCCAGCTCGATGCTGGAGTTGCACTCAGCCCCATCGCAGTACGTCACGATCAATTGGTTCTTCGGTGTTGGTGCTAGCGGCGAAGTCGCAAGGTCGAAGTCCTTCAGCGGAACGTTGATCGCCCCACGGATGTGTCCGAGCTTGTAGTCGTACTCGTGACGTGCATCGACAAAGAGTGCTGAGCCTTCTCGGAAACAGCGGAGTGCCTCTTCGTAGTCGATGAACGTTGGCGCGGGTGGTGCTACAGGAAGGTTGCTCGTGGGTTGAGTCGGGGCGAACAGCCCCTTCTTCATAACGAAACCATACCCGAATCCGAGAAGCACTGCGGCGAAGGCGATCAGCGCAGCTTCCCGCACAATCATGACGAACAACGATCGCATCGATCTCACTTCTTCCTCATCTTGCTTGTTTGAACGATGGCAACTCCGCCGAGAATGATCAGCATAGCAACAATCGTGCGCAACGTGACTGGCTCGTCCAACACCAACCAGCCGAGGACAATTGCTACCACTGGGTTGACGTAAGCATACGTCGAAGCCTTCGCAGGGGGCTGATGGCGCAACAAGTACACGTACGAAGTGTACCCGAGGATCGAACCGAACACAATGAGATAGAAGAGCGCAAGCGTGCCGTTGTACGTAAGATGGAATTGCGGCACTTCACCTGCGGCGATGCCGAGCCCAACGAGCGCAATGCCCGGTACCATATTTTGAACACCCGAATTGACGAAGATGTTTCCTTCGACATGGTGATGCCGCGAATACACAGAGCCGATCGACCAGAAGAGGCATGCCAACAATAGCCCGATGACTCCGTAAGGATCGAGATGCTCTCCCTCGACCAAGCCAAGACTTGGAGAAACGAGAATGATCGTTCCGGCGATGCCCACGACAATGCCGAGCCAGCCGATCGGGGGAAGCGATTGGCCTTTGGGCATGAGTGCATCGATCGTTGACATGAGCAGGGGCACGATGGCGATGATGAGAGCTGCCAGTCCCGATGGAATCGTTTTTTCCGACCACACCACCAGCAAATTGCCGCCGACGAGAAGGAACAAGCCCGTGATCGAAAGATGGAGCATACCAGTCCGGTTGGGGAGGGGCAAGCCTCTTAGCCTGCTGTAGGCAAGCATCAGAGCGCCGGCGCAAACGAAGCGCACACCTGCGAACAATGCTGGCGGCAAATCCTGTACACCGATTCTGATCGCGAGATACGTCGAGCCCCAAATCAGAAAGACGCTGAGATAGGCGAGCGCTACGCGCAACGAAACGTTGCGCTCAGCGTCTGTCATCGAGGTTCGCTCGTCCATCATCGGTCCTTCATCAGACGTTTCAAGAGTTGAATTTGTCCCGCATGATACACGTCGTGATTGGCAATACCGAGGATGACTGCGCTGTTGGTGTTCTTGCTGTTTGGCGTTTTTGCAGAAAGCCGTGCGATGGGGAGCGAGGCGATCTCCTCACGCATCGAACGATGTGTCTCGTCAAGAAGACGGAGATGCGCCCTCCATTGCGCTTCGTTTGGCGTATCGGGAACGGCGAACCAGTTGCTGCCTTCGAGCGGGAACGAACCCCGCTTCTCGCGTAACAGTCGCCTGCGGACTATGTACTTCCAATACGCTGCGTGGAGCGTCAGCTCCCAAATATTGTGTCGATTCGGTGCCGGACGCCAGAGTGCTTGCCGAGCATCGATGCCGCGTAGCGAACCTTTCAGATTCGGCCCATGCCAGGTCTTCTTTTCGTATGCCTCATCGATCATGTGGAGCAAAAACTGCCGCGGGTCAAATGCCATCGAGTCCTCCGTTGAGATAGGGATGGGGTTACGTCAATCGTGTACGAAGAATCTCTATGCACTGTTGCGGCGACTCTGCTTCGAGAATCGCGCGCGCAGCAGCGATCGATCCTTCGTGGATGAGTTGGACGCGCAGCGTTTCGATGACGGGTTTCCAGTACGCCCCCAGAACAACGATCGGCTTCGAGCGCATCAAGCCCTTGGTGGTGAATTCCCAGACAGCAGCCAGTTCGAGCAGCGTTCCTGTTCCACCTTTCATTACCACGTAAGCGTCGCCCAACGCAACGAGCTTCTGCAGGCGATCGACAAGCGTCACTGTCTCGACGACCTCGTCGATCCATTTGTTGGGAGTGCTGCCGCTGAAACTCGCGCACGTAACGCCGATGGTGACGCCGCGCGCCGATTTGGCTCCGCGTGCCGACGCTTCCATCACGCCCCCGTATCCGCCGTTGCACACCACGAAACCCGTTGCCGCGAGCCGTGCGCCGAGTTCGTACGCCTCACGATAGTCCGGTTCTCCTTCTCGTGGATGAGAGCTACCGAAGACAGACACGATTGTACGCTTCGATTCCTTCACGCTGTTTCAATCCAAGAACTGCCATGAGATGCCGAACGTGATTGCCCGGTCGAGGACCGGATAGTAGGGGGTGATGTAGTAGCGCGCGTTGGTCAGGTTCTCCCACATGAAGTGCACGTACGCGCTTCCGATGGCAGCAATCAAGAATCCATCGACCGAGGATCCGTACCCAATCGGCGGACCCGATGCTGCAACATACGCCAGCACTTCGGGATTGAATTCTTCACCCTGCGAACCTGACACATATCGACCTCGGAAACCGACTTTCAGTTCAAGACGATCGTGGAGCAGACGTTGCCAGTAGTAGATGCCGCCGTTCGCACTGTAGCGCGGATAGCGGGAGAGCGTTCCACGTCCATCTTTTTGTGTGATGAACATTCCCGTTCCTTCCACGGCGAGCACCCAAACCCGCGCCCGCAGGCGCGCTTCAATTCCGTTCGTGAACACCGTGGTGCCGTTTCCAAACTCCACTCCCGGAAACACGAACCCACGTCCAAAGGACCTCGTCACAATGGGATGTTCGACGGTTCGATGGAAGTATGCAAAATGGAGATCGAGGGACGGATGGAGATGAAGCCGCGCACCCAACTCTACGCTCCGGTGTGTTTCAGACACAATCGGTTCGATTCGGTTCACAGTGCTGTCGCGCCAAAACAATTCCTGATACGTGGGGAAGCGTTTGGACGTAGAGACGCCGCCGAAAAGTGTGAGCTGATTGCTCAGCGTCAGCGTCGCATCGCCGCCGACACCGATGGCTGATTCTCCGAGGTATCTGTCGTACCGGCCGAAACCTGCGACGGTGAGAAACGAGCCGAGGAGGAGTTCCTCCTTAGCCCAGACACTGCCGATCGAGTTTCGTCTTCTGCCCAAATTGGGACTGCCTTCGATTTGTCGTACCTCGATGGTTGCACCGACATTGAAGCGTTGGCGGTCGGTGTGGTAATCTTGCGTGAACATCACGCCCATCCATGAGGAACGATGATCGGAGTTGATGATGATGGAGTTGGATGGATAGTTGCGCCGGGCGTTTCCGTCGCGGTATTCACGAAAAGCATTCGAATAGTAGAACGAGAGCGTCGAAACATTTGTCGTATCGCCCAACAGCGTGCCGACCAGCGAGAGGTCGAGATCGTGACGATGGAGCTTCTCGAAGCTATCGTAGTTGCGCATGACCGCCTGAATGCGGTCAAAAGCGAGCGCGGGGATGCCGGTCTTGACGGGGTCCACGCCGCCGTTCAAGTCCGTTTCGGTGTGCGTGAGATACTCTGAAAGGATGATGTGGAATTTGCGCGAAAGATTGTAGCGCACTTTGACGCGCATATTCCAAGCGTCGTGCATGCTGGCGGGGAAGCGTCCATCCGTTCCTTGATGCTGAAAACCGAATGTGAAATTGACCTTGCGCGATATATTCTGGCTGAACGTACCGTCGCTATACTGGTAGTTGTACGCGCTTTCCGTGTAGTTGATCTTCGAAAAGGGGCGATTGCTGTTGTAGTTCTTGGTCACGAGATTCACTGCGCCGCCGGTGCTGTTGAGTCCGTACAGAAACGCGCGTGGTCCCGTCACCACTTCGATTCTATCGGCATACTCGGTGGTAAAGTGGTACAGGTTGTAAATGCCAGAGGCAGGATCGTTTAGGAGTCTGCCGTTGGCTGTAATGGCGATCGCTCGCCAATCGCTTCCACGCACGGTGAGCTGACTGTATTGCCCATCGCTCCACTGCTCGCGAAGGAAAATGCCGGGCAGGGTTAGCAGCACACCGCCGAGGTATCGGTAGTCGAGAAAGTGAAGGTCTTCTTTGGTAATGAATTTTGTAGAATCGAGCGAGCGGTCATAGGTGCCGACCAACGCGGGAGTGCTCATGCGTGTGGTGTCCTCGACAAGAGTCGAATCGGCATCGCTCTTGCGAGAAAGAGTATCGGACAGAAGGATATACGTTGAATCGCCGAGCGCCGGCTGCAGCGGAACGATGTGGTGTGTGCGTGGTGCCGTCGAGCGGATGTGCTGTGAGCGAAGAGAAGGATGACTCACGCCGATGACTACTAAGGCAAGCAATACGTGGAGGGGGTGGGCGCGGTTTGGCAAGCTCTGACCTGATCGCTGCATTGTGTGCGCAAAATATATCCAGAACGCCGTCGAGAAGCAAGAATCAGAAGCAGCGCGCAGCATCAACCATTGGCACAAATCGATTTTGCATGAACGATCCACAGCAGGAATCTTCAAAGCTTCCCTCGTGGCTGTTTTCGGTGAGGGCGAGACTCGCCGCTCTGATGAGTGTCCTCATCGCACTCGTGGCCATTCTTGTCTATTGGTACGGACCTCACCTCCTCGAAGAAAAATCCAAAGCCGCGATTGCTGAACGGTCGCGAGCCATCGGTGCAATCTTGGCGTATAACGTTAGTCTGGCGCTCCAGAACGACGATCGCCGAGCGGTATGGGCTGGGGTCATCGGAGCGAAACGTACTGCCGGGCTTGATTATGTCATGGTGCTGGATGCATCGGGACAGGTCATCGCAAGCTACGACTCGCTACGCGCAGTCGCGCTGCGCTATCAGCACACCGATGCAGTGGACCGCATTTCGGAAGATGAGCAAACGTATCAAACCATGCTGCCGGTCATCGTTCAGGCAAAACTTCTCGGACGCGTCTATGTCGGATTATCGTTGGATGAGATGCACGCGGAGATTCGCCAAGCGCGAACAACGATCGCCATCGTGAGCTTCGGATTCGCCGTTGTGGGGATCGCAGTTACCTTCCTCATCTTGAGGCTTGCGGCGAAGCCTCTCATCGAAATGGCGCGTACGGCTCAACGACTGGCGGAGGGAGATTGGAGCCGGCGAGTTCCTGTCCGTTCCAACGATGAGATCGGTAAGCTGGCCGTTGCCTTCAACACCATGCTCGACAATCTCTCCGTTGCGTACCAGAAACTTCATCACAGTGAACGCAGCTATCGTGACTTGTTCGAGAATGCCAGTGATCTGATTCTCAGCGTCTGCCCAGAGGGTATGTTCGAGTTTGCCAATCGGGCGTTTTTGGAAACGCTCGGCTTTACCCAACACGAGATCACGCAGTTACATATCCAACATATCGTTGCCGATGCCGAGTTACCGTCGTTTGAGAAGGTCATGGAGCGAACGCTGCACGGCGAAACCGTGGACCGTTTCCAGACTGTGCTCATTGCGAGAAATGGCCGTGAGATCACCGTCGAAGGAAGCCTGGGGTGTCGCGTTGAAAGCGGTACGGTTCTCTCGGTGTGCGGGATCTTTCGCGATATTACTGAACGTAAGCGTGCCGAGGAGGCGATCCTGTTGGAAAAAGCGCGTTTCGAGCAGTTGTTTCAGAACGCGCCTGTCGGCATTCTGCTCATCGACCCCGCAAAGCGGATCGTGAGCGCTAACCGCGAGTTTCAGCAGATGTTCGGCTACCCGCTGCAAGAGCTTGTAGGAAGGACAATCCATGAAACCATTGTGCCGGCAGCGTTGAGCCAAGAGGGAGACGAATTGTTCGGGAAGGTGTTGCACGGCGAGCCAGTGCGTCGTGAGACGATGCGAAGAGCCAAAGAGGGCCGCCTGCTCGACGTGCAAATCTACGGCGTGCCGATCGTGATCAATGGAGAAGCGATCGGTGTCTTTGGTCTCTACGTGGACGTCACACAACAGAAGCGTGCGGAAGAAGCAATTCGTTTGGAGAAGGCTCGGTTCGAACAGTTGTTCGAAAACGCTCCAATCGGGATCATCCTTGCCGACAGCGACGAGCGCATCCTGCACGCCAATAGCCGATTCCAAGCGATGTTCGGATTTTCGCTTGAAGAAATCCGAGGCCGCAGTATCAACGAAACCATCGTGCCTGAATCATTGCGACACGAGGGCAACGAGCTTTCACACCGCGTGCTCACCGGTGAGCCGATTCAGACAGAATCGGTGCGCATGAGGAAGGACGGCACACATCTGAACGTGAACATCTTCGGCGTTCCTATCATGATGAACGGTGAGGCGGTTGGGGTGTTCGGCATGTACGTGGACATCACGGCACGAAAGAAAGCGGAGGTCGAACTCGCTCGCTTGGTGCACGCCGTCAGGAGTGTGACCGAAGGTATTTGCATCACCGATACCGACGAGAACATCCTGTTCGTCAACAAGGCATTCCAACGTATCTACGACTACACGGCCGAGGAACTGATCGGCAAGTCTGTCACGATCCTCCGAGCTGAGTCCGATCGAGAAGTGCCGGTTCGCTCCGCAACGCTCGAAGGAGCATGGCAAGGCGAGTTGCTGAGCAAACGGAAAGATGGCTCGATCTTTCCCATCTATCTCTCCACGTCGGCGGTGCGTGACGAGGAGGGACGGATGATCGCACTCGTCGGGGTGTGCACCGACATCACCGAAAAGAAGCGTGAAGAAGAACAGCGCGCGAAATTGATGCGGGACTTGGAGGTGATAAACAAAGAGTTGAACGACTTCGCCTACATCGTCTCACACGATCTCAAGGCACCACTGCGAGCTATCGGTACATTGGTCAATTGGCTCGCGACCGACTATGGCGACAAGCTCGGCGATGAAGGGAAAGAACTGCTCACGATGCTTTTGGGCAGAACCAAACGCATGCACGATCTGATCGATGGCGTGCTCCGCTATTCACGCATCGGCCGAACAAAAGAACAAATCACGGAGGTCAATCTCGACACACTGGTGTCCGAGATCGTCGATCTCATCGTGCCTCCGCCGAACGTGCAGGTGAAGATTCAACGCCCCTTGCCGACGATTGTGGCGGAGACGACCCGTATGCAGCAAGTGTTTCAAAATCTGCTGAGCAATGCAGTGAAGTTTATGGATAAACCTCAAGGAGTCATCGAGGTCGGTTGTGTGCGCGAGAACGGTCAGTGGAAGTTTCACGTTGCCGATAACGGACCCGGTATCGAAGAGCGGCACTTCAACAAAATCTTTCAAATCTTCCAGACCCTTTCTCCGCGGGACGAACACGAGAGCACGGGGGTTGGACTGACGATCGTCAAGAAGATCATCGAAATGTACGGCGGATCGATTTGGGTCGAATCGAAAGTCGGAGAGGGAACAACGTTTCATTTCACCCTCCCCGCGGAAATGAATCACTGAACAGGAGAATCAATGGATATGAAATCGGATGCTTCCATCCTCCTGGTGGAGGACGACGTTGTGGATGCCATGACCGTGAAGCGGGCACTGAAAGACCTCAACGTCACCAATACATTGATCATCAAGAACAACGGCGAAGAGGCGCTTGCGTATTTGCGCAACGAGGCGGACCGTCTGCCTTGCATCATCATTCTCGACCTGAACATGCCGAAGATGAACGGTGTCGAACTGTTGCGTAACTTGAAGCACGACGAACACCTCCGGCGCATTCCGGCGGTCGTGCTCACGACCTCGAAGGACGAGCAAGATCGTTTCGAAACGTTCGATTTGTCCGTGGCAGGATATATGATCAAGCCGGTGGAGTACCCGCAGTTCATCGAAGTTGTTCGCAGCATCAATTTGTATTGGACGCTGAGTGAATTGCCGGAATGAACGAGGTACAGTGAAGCATGCTCGAACCCATCGGCATATTGTTGATCGAAGATGATCGGATAGATCAGCTTGCGTTCAAACGGCATCTCGAACGCGAGAAGCTTCCGTATCGTTATGAGATCGTGCAGTCGGTGGATGAAGCATGCAAGGCGCTGCAGAAGAAGGAGTTCGACATTATCATCTCCGATTACAACTTGGGTGATGGCACCGCGCTGGATGTCTGTGCGGTCGCCAGCGGAACGCCTCTCATCGTGATTACCGGTGCCGGCAACGAAGAGATCGCCGTTAAAGCGTTGAAGTCGGGCGCGTACGATTACATCATCAAAGACGCCGAACGCAACTACCTGAAGATCCTTCCGCTCACCGTCGAGAAGGCGGTGCAAAGTTATCGGTCGGACAAGCAGATGAAGATGCTCTTGCATGCGGTCATGCACATCAACGACAGTGTGTACATTACCGACACGCGAGGGATGATTCGCTTCGTGAATCAAGCATTTCACCATACCTATGGGTATTCGGCGGAGGAGATCATCGGCAAGCCTGCGTCCGTGCTCGGCGAGACGTGCGAATCGGGTGAGCGCCTGCATCGCAAGAAGGATGGCTCGCAATTCTACGTCTCACTCTCGATTTCCATCGTGCACGACGATCAAGGCCAGACGAGCGCCATCGTTACGATTGCGCGCGATATCACCGAACGGAAAGCGGCTGAAGCTGCCCTTCGTGCCAGCGAGGAGAAGTACCGTCAATTCTTCGACGACGACCTTGCAGGTGCCTTCATTGCTACACCAAACGGGAAACTGCTTGCCTGCAATCCATCGTTTGCACGCATTTTCGGCTTCGCCTCAGTCGAGGAAGCGTTGACGTTCAACCTCATGGCACTCTACTCGAAGTCACGGCACTTTGCAGAGGTCCTCGAACTCGTTCGCTTGAACAGGAAGTTGGAACATTACGAAATTCAACTCCGCCGGTCGGACGGCGCGCCCGTGTACATCATCCAGAATGTGATCGGCCGTTTCGATACCCGCGGCGAGTTGGTCGAGATCAAAGGTTACGTGTTCGACAATACGCGTCACAAGATGCTGGAGGAGCAACTGTGGCAAGCACAAAAGATGGAAAGCATCGGCACGCTCGCCGGCGGCATCGCTCATGACTTCAATAACATCCTTGCCATCATCATGGGGCACGCGCAGATCCTTATGAACGGAGATCCGGAGTTGATTCGCAAAGCAAATAGCGTCGAGACGATCAATCGTGCCGTGCAACGCGGATCGAAATTGGTGAAGCAAATCCTGACCTTCGCTCGGCGGAACGAGGTGGTCTTCGAGCCGGTCAATCTCAATCACCTCATCGAAGACCTGCACAAGATGCTGGAAGAGACGTTCCCGAAGAAGATCGATTTCCAACTCAAGCTCGATCCGGCGCTTCCCACAACGATTGCCGACGCGAATCAAGTCCACCAAGCGCTCCTGAACCTGTGCGTGAATGCACGCGACGCCATGCCCGACGGTGGCACATTGACCATTGAGACGCTCGTAGTGCATGGCATGTTCTTGCGCGAGCGTCATCCCGAGGCGCATGCACATCGCTATGCGGCGATCCGCGTGACCGATACAGGTGTCGGGATGCCGCCGGAGGTGCAGAGCAGACTCTTCGAGCCGTTCTTTACAACAAAGGATATCGGGAAAGGAACGGGCCTTGGTCTGGCCGTGGTGTATGGCGTGACCAAGAGCCACAAAGGATTTGTCGATGTCGAGAGTCGAGTAGGCGAAGGCACAAGCTTTACGGTGTATGTTCCCATTCAGCGAGAGGAAACGGACATGATATGTGAAACGTTGAGCGGTTCGAGCTTCCATCAGAACGGCAGTGGAACCATCTTGGTTGTGGAGGACGAAACGATGCTGCTTGAGCTTGTGCGCGACTTGCTCGCGAGTAAGGGCTACACGGTGCTCACGGCAACCGACGGCGAGCAGGCGTTGGAAATCTATGCACGTCATCGTGATGAGATTGGCTTAGTCCTTACCGATTTGGGTCTGCCGAAGATCGACGGTTGGGAGGCGTTCCAGCGGATGCGTGAGATCAATCCCGATGTGAAGGTGGTCTTTGCAAGCGGCTACATCGACCAAACACTGCGCGATAATCTGATCAACGGTGGTGCGGTCGATTTGGTGCAAAAGCCGTACATGTCCGACGAGATTCTCAATAGAGTGAGAGAACTTCTTCACAATAACGCGGAAGCGATGCGCACCTGACAATCCTTACACCGTGAAATGAGGCGGTGTAAGGTGCGTGAACAGTCCACGCTCGTCGAATGCTCGTGCGGTTGCGAGGGCATCGTCTTCACGTTCGAAGAATCCGTACACAGACGATCCGCTTCCCGACATCGAAGCGAAAAGCGCACCTCGTCTTTCCATCTCTTCCTTCACCTCTCGAACGAGCGGATACGTAGCGAACACCACAGGCTCAAAGTCGTTCACCAATGCTCCGTGCAGCCCCTTGGGATCGTGCAATCCTTCTAACAGAATCTCTTTCAGTCCGGGTGCAGTGTCTCGCTTGGCAGGCGTGATACGCGCATACGCCCACGCTGTGGCGATCGGAAGGCGAGGGTTGCACAAGAGTATCCAGTAAGGAATGTCGAGTGGAAAGTATTCCAGCACCTCTCCACGTCCGCGACCGACTGCCGAACCTTTCTCAAGGAAGTAGGGGACATCGGAGCCGAGGTGTTCGGCGATCCGCCGCAGCGTACTGCTATCAACCGTGCGATGCCAGAATGCGGGTAGGTGAAGGAGCACCGCAGCCGCATCGGCACTCCCGCCGCCCAAGCCGGCACCGATCGGAATGCGCTTGTGCAGGTGGATGCACACGCCACGGGTGCATTGAAGTTCGTCGCGCAGCAACGCAGCAGCCCGCCAGCAAATGTTGGTGTGATCGAGCGGAAGGCCCTCGACTTCCGATGCCATGCGGATCGTGGATGCAGATGTGAACGTCAGCTCGTCTGCGAGTGCGATGCGATGGAAAATCGTCTCGAGGGTGTGGTAGCCGTCTGGGCGCCGTTCGAGCACGCGCAAGCCGAGATTGATTTTTGCGTAAGCGAGAGTTGTCATGCGAGGGTCGGGTTGTTTGCATGAGTATAGCAATTTCCTTCGAGAGAGTACAGACGCGCGCCGGCTGCTCTTTTGATTCAACCACCTTTTTTGTATCATATCACCGCACATTGCGATTCAACGAGAAACTGCCAGAAACCCTCGATCGTACTGCATGCCGACGCTCAAACTTCACCACAAAATTCTGCTCGCTCTCGTTCTGGGCGCGATCTTCGGAGGGGCATTCAACATCAGTAAGTACAAGTTGGAAATCACCTATCGGGCGGATCGTCTCGACGAGCGAAGCGAGGTGATCGAACGATGGCGATCATTTATGTTCCTCGATGCGAAGACGGGCGAGCAGCGTGCCGCCTTCGGTCCTGAAGATCAACTGAAGATCCTTACCTTCGTCGGGACACGCACACCGCAGGAGAAGGCACAGCTTCGTGTGCGCGTCGAGCTGGGTAACGGTCAGACGCGTGAGTTTCCCGGCGTTAAGACGATCGAGAAAGTCAAGACCATTGCCGTGCTCATCAAACCCATCGGCACGATCTTCATTCGGCTTCTCATGTTTGTCGCTATACCGCTTGTCCTTTCCTCGTTAATTGTCGGTGCGGCAAGTCTCGGCGACATCCGCAAAGTGGGAAGAATCGGCGGCAAGACGATCATGTTTTATCTTATGACTATCGTCACTGCCATCTTGTTGGGCTTGGTGATGGTGAACGCCATTCAACCG
The DNA here is from genome assembly GCA_040290295.1 of Ignavibacteria bacterium. Lineage (GTDB taxonomy): Bacteria > Bacteroidota > Ignavibacteria > UBA10030 > UBA6906 > CAADGV01. The sequence continues at coordinate 7,958 of PSMW01000017.1, read as the reverse complement.
GGGACTCGCTTGAGTGTGGAAGCGCGTGAGAAATTGATGGTCAATTTTCATCATAACGTTGGCGACAAGATTCAACAGGAAACGTCGGTGGACGTGCTGGAGACGTTGATGCGCATCGTGCCGGCCAACCCGATTGAGGCGCTTGCAAAGGGAGACATGCTTGCCATCATCTTTTTCGCTCTGATGATCGGCGTTTCGCTCACGCTCGTTGAGCAGAACAAGAGCGGACCCGTCATCGCCTTCTTCGATAGCTTGAGTGATACGATGATCAGAATGGTGGAAATGATTCTGGTGATCGCTCCGTACGGAGTCTTTGCGTTGATCGCCGCGGTCGTCGGCGAATTTGGCTTCGATATTTTACAGACGTTGGCATGGTACATTGTGACGTTGTTGATCGCGTACGTGCTGCATCAGTTTGTGACGTTGGGAATTCTCGTGCGCGTCTTCGGCGGCATGAATCCGAGAATATTTTTTCGCGGCATCAAAGAAGTGATGCTCATCGCGTTCAGTTCCAGTTCCAGCGCTGCCACGTTGCCGGTAAACATGGAGGCATGCGAGAAGAACCTCGGCGTGCCGAAACACATCGCTAGCTTCGTGCTGCCGCTCGGCGCAACGGTGAACATGGACGGCACGGCGATGTATCAAGCCGTTGCAACGGTGTTCATTGCGCAAGTGTACGGCATCGATTTGGGTCTGGGCGCACAACTCACGATCATCCTCACTGCTGTCCTGGCGTCGATCGGCACCGCACCGGTGCCGGGCGTCGGCATCGTCATGCTTATCATTGTGCTGCGCTCCGTACATGTTCCCGAGGAGGGCATCGCATTGATTTTGGGTGTCGATCGATTCCTCGACATGTGCCGGACGGTCCTGAACGTTTCGGGCGACGCAGTGTGATCATGGCAAAGCAGGAAAACGTGTTGGGTCCACCGAATCCCGAAATTGCGTGAGGACAAACGAGCAGACCATGAGTCGGGATCGAACACGTCGTGTACGGATCGGAACGATAGCCGTCGGTGGCGGCGAGCCGTTGGTGTTGTTTGCGGGTCCTTGTGTCGTCGAACGTCGAGACCTCGTGTTGCGCACGGCTGAGCAGGTCAAGCAATCGGCCGGAAGGTACGGTACGCCGGTGGTATTCAAGTCGTCGTACAAGAAAGCGAACCGCACAAGTGCAGCGTCGTTCGTTGGCATCGGCATGGACGAAGCGCTGAAGATCTTGGAAGAAGTCAAGCGGTTGTTCGATCTTCCCATTCTGACCGATATTCATGCGGAACCTGAAGTTGCCGCGGCTGCAGAGGTCGCCGACGTCTTGCAAATTCCGGCGTTCCTTTGCCGTCAAACGGAATTGTTGCAAGCTGCCGGTCGTACGGGTCGAGTTGTGAACATCAAGAAGGGACAGTTTCTCGCGCCGGAAGACATGCGCTACGCTGCTGAAAAAGTGGAGGCTGTCGGCAATCGCAATATCCTCTTTACCGAACGCGGCACCTCGTTCGGCTATCACAATCTTGTGGTCGATATGCGCTCGTTGAAGATCATGGCCGACGTGGGATATCCGATAGTGTTCGACGCGACGCATTCGGTGCAACTCCCGAGTGGCGACACGCGTTCTGCGCAGACATCGGGACGCTCCGAATTCATCCTGCCGCTCGCACGTGCGGCGGCAGCCGTGGGGATCGACGGCGTCTTTGTCGAGGTTCACCCGAACCCGCGTGAAGCGCTGAGCGACGCCGCCAGTCAACTCCCACTCGGGCAGTTGGATGAACTGCTCCGGCAAGTCACCACGATTGCTGAGCTGACGAAAGAATGGCTCCACGCGTGAGACACTCGCACTCGAGGTGGCATGCTAACAGAACGGACTCTCAAAGCGAAAGCACGACGTGTGCGCTTCATTCTGTTGGATGTTGACGGTGTGATGACCGATGGCGGAATCTATTACTCAGCGAGCGGTGTGGAGATGAAACGCTTCAACGCACAAGACGGCTACGGCATTGCGCGAGCGCGTGAGCGAGGAATTCAGTTCGCCATCATCAGTGGCAGGACAACGCCAGTGGTGACGCGCCGGGCGAAAGATCTTGCCATCAAGGAATGTTATCAAGGGCGAGACGACAAGCTTGCGGTGTATCACGAGATCAGGAAACGATACCGACTCGCTGAGGAGCAGTGTTGTTTTATGGGAGATGATCTGTTCGACCTTCCGTTGCTGGACGTGGTGGGGCTTTCCGCTGCGCCGGCGAATGCTCGACCCGAAGTGCAACGTCGTGTGCACTACGTTTGTCGTGCCCGCGGCGGTGATGGCGCGGTACGTGAACTGATCGATATGATTCTTGCCGCCCAGGAACGATGATCACGTTGGCCATGACCGAGCAAGCAAACGACATCTTTCCTCGCGTGCTGCGAGAGAAAGAACGCGAGCTGTTAGAGTTCGTCCTTCCGATGGAGGCACCGGGCTACGCATCGTACCGCCGTTTGCTGGACGAGATGGTGGTGCTTGCCGAAGGACGACGTGGTAAGGGCAACCTTGTTTTGGGACGACCCGGAGACCGCGCCGATCTTTCTTCGCCCCTTCCTCCCGTTATCGCCTACGGCGTGGTGGAGACGACGAGAGACGTGTTCACGATTACCGTACGTGCATGTGTCGGCGATCAGATCGATGTCGAGATCGTTTCGGCGCATGGTGAGGAGATTCCCGATCGCGTCGAGAAGAAACGTCGTTGGACGTACTCGTCATGGAAGCCGGGCATGCCGTCGCCGGCAAGCGCAGCGCCTGTGCGCGAGGTGCACATTCTTCCGACGCTCACCTTGGTCATCGCACACCACGATCGTCGAGTGTGGTTGCATGATGCAACGACGAGGATGAATCACCTCATTCCCATTACCAACTTTTACAACGAGCTGATGCTGCACAAAGCCGTTCGTGATCCGCACATCGCGCTCGATGCCAACCGCTTCTTCAACGAGCATCGGCAATACACCGACAGCGACCTCCGCGCGGCGTTCATCGCTTACAACAGACTTAAGCGACGAGTCGAGATCGCCGAGGAGCAAGAGCAGCCCCATCCGAAAGGATGGAGAGCGGTGCTCAGGAGATTCTTCAAGCGATGAGCGATTCCTCCGACATCATCAGCGAGGGCAAGCGTGTGGTGCGCATCGAAGCAAAGTCCGTTGCGGACCTCGAGGCACGCATCGACGAGGCGTTTGCGCGTGCGGTGGAATTGATCTGCATGTGCAAAGGCAGGGTGATCGTAACGGGCGTCGGGAAGTCGGGTATCATCGCACGCAAGATCGTTGCAACGATGAACTCGACGGGCACACCTTCTATGTTCCTGCATCCGTCGGATGCTGTGCACGGCGATCTCGGTATGGTCCGGAGCGGCGATGTCGTCATTTGTATTTCGAAGAGCGGCAACACCGACGAACTAAGCAATCTCCTTCCGATGTTCAAACGATTGGAAGTCCCGATCATTTCGCTCGTGGGCAACAAACATTCGATGCTGGCGCGCGAATCGACGGTGACGCTGGATGTGTCGGTCGAGGAAGAGGCGTGCCCTTATGATCTCGCACCGACGTCGTCGACAACGGCAACGCTGGTGTTGGGCGATGCCTTGGCGATCGCCCTCCTGCGCAAGCGACAGTTCTCGAAGGAAGACTTCGCGCTGTTTCATCCCGGCGGTATGTTGGGAAAGAGCTTGCTGTTAAAGGTGGATGAGTTGATGGTGAAAGGGGAGGCGGTTCCCCGCGTCGGTGTGGACGTCCTCTTGCGTGATGCGATCATGGAGATTACTACCAAGCGACTCGGATGCACATGCGTAATGAATCCCGACGGGACGCTTGCGGGGCTGATTACCGACGGCGACCTGCGCCGGCTTCTGCAAAAAACCTCCGACATCTCGAGCATACGGGCAGGCGACGTCATGACGAAGAAACCTAAAACGGTATGGCAAGGAACGCTTGCCGTGGTGGCGCTTCAAGAAATGGAATCGTACAACATCACCCAAATTGTTGTTATGGATGAGAAGAATCTTCCCATCGGTGTTGTGCATCTCCACGATTTAGTGAAAGCAGGATTGGGAGGAGACGAATCGAGAGGATGACCCGAAGCGATTGGTGGACGGTGCTGTGTACGGTGAGCGCGATGGCGCTCCTGTTCACCGCGTGTGAAGAAAAAATCAAGCCGTCGGTTGTTGCGCTCCCGGAGACCGAACTTCCGACGCAGGAAAGTTGGAACAGCACCATCACGTTCTCCGACTCGGCACGTATCAAAGCCATCCTGTGGGCGGGGCACATTGCCCGCTATGCCTCGGCGCGCCTCACACTGCTCTCGGACAGTGTGCGCGTCGATTTCTTCGACGCCGACCAACGACATACGTCGCTGCTGACGGCGCAGCGCGGCAAGGTGAACGACGCTACGCAGGATTTCACCGCGTACGGCAACGTCGTCGTCATCTCCGACAGCGGCACCACGTTACGGACGGATTCCTTGTTCTGGAACAACGCGACGCGCAGGATTCTTACACAAGCCTTCGTCGATATCGTTTCGCCCACCGAGCACATCATGGGACACGGCTTGGCGAGCGATCAGAATTTGAGGAACTACAAGATCTTTCGCGTTACAGGTAGCGCGGTGACGAAGGAATGAGAAGCATGTCGATGTATCGTTCTACGGTCATGGTGGTGCTACTCATGGCGATGGGGTCCGCCGGTGCACGCAGCCAAGAGGGTAAGCTGATCGTGATCGAGAACGCGGACAGCCTCGTAGCCCGAACCATCGGCGGTGAGCAAGCTCGTGAATTGATCGGCAATGTACGCTTCTCGCAAGATCGTGTGCGCGTGCAGTGCTTTCGCGCTATCCAGTTCCAGCAATCGGGCAATGTGCAGTTGGAAGGCAATGTCGTTATTGTGGAAGACAGTCTCACGATGACTTTCCCGCGAGGCATGTACTATCGCGAAGCGCGCCGGGCGGTGGCGTTCGACAGCGTCCGACTCGACGACGGGCATGTTGTGCTGACGGCACGGTACGGCGAGTATCACGTCGAGCCGCGCAAAGCATACTTTCGAACACACGTCGTGGCTCAAGATAAGGATTCGAAGCTAACGGCGGATTCGCTCACATATTCTCGTATTGAACAGGTGACGGTCGCCCACGGGATCGTAACGATTGAAAGTTATCGAGACAACATGACCATTCGCTGTGGGGAGTTCACTTCGTATCGGCGACAAGACTACAGCAGGATGATACAGTCACCGGTGCTCGTTCAGTTCGATACATCGACGACGACACCCCTACGAATCGATACCCTCGTTGTGCGCAGCAAAGTGATGGAGGCATTCCGCGGCGACACGCTGAAGCGCGTGGTGGCGACGGACAGCGTTGAAATCATCCGCGGCGATCTTGCTGCCCTTGCTGGCGTTGCGCGTTTCTATACTGCCGGCGATAGCATCCACCTACGACAATCACCCGTCGTGTGGTACGAACGAACCCAAGTGTGGGGTGACTCGATCAACGTGCATTTGAAGAAACGGAAGTTAGACGTCGTGCGCGTGATGGGTAACGCGTTTGCCGGTTCGCAGAGCGACTCACTGCGCACAGACAAGTTCGATCAACTGACCGGTGAAGAGATGCTCATGTATTTTGGTGAGAAGGGTATGGAGCGCTTAGAAGTGCACACGCGCGCCATCTCCTTGTATCATCTCTTCGAAGATACCACCGCCAACGGCTTGAACAAGACCAGCGGCGATGCTATCGTGATGGTATGGAATGACAAAAAACTGAGCACGATTGCCGTGCACGGCGGTGTCGAGGGGATCTACGTGCCGGAAAATCTTCTGGCAGGCAGGGAGATGGAGTACGCATTGCCGGGGTTCCGGTGGCGGAGTGATAAACCTATGAAACGCGCTTCGGATTTCGGCCCGGTTCGCACCACGCTATCGAAGGCAGAGTAATGGGAGAGAACAACACCGTCCTCACACTGCGGGCAGAGAATCTTGTCAAGGCGTACAAGAAACGCGTCGTCGTCAACAACGTGACCATCGATGTGAGGCAGGGCGAGGTGGTCGGTCTCCTCGGACCGAACGGCGCCGGTAAGACGACGACGTTCTACATGACGATCGGCATGATTCGTCCCGACGGAGGGCGTGTGTTTTTGAATGAAACGGATATCACGCACCTCGCGATGCACAAACGAGCGCGCATGGGCCTCGGATACTTGCCGCAGGAGGCGTCCGTGTTCCGAAAGATGACCGTCGAAGAAAACATCCTTGCGGTGTTGCAAATGCGAGAGATGACGCCTGCCGAGCGTCGCATACGGTGCGACGAACTGATGCACGACTTCAGCATCACGCACATCGCGCGCATCAAAGGGTATATGCTTTCTGGCGGCGAGCGGCGCCGAACGGAGATTGCCCGTACACTTGCCTCCGATCCAAAATTCATTCTTCTCGACGAACCGTTCGCAAGCATCGATCCGATTGCCGTCGAAGAAATTATGCGTATCGTTGCCGGTCTCAAACAGCGAGGCATCGGCGTGTTGGTGACCGATCATAATGTGCACGAAACGCTCTCGATTACCGATCGCGCGTACCTGTTGTTCGAAGGCAAGATTCTCATGTCGGGGACCGCGGAGATGCTCGCGAATGATCCGGAGGCGCGCAAACTCTATCTCGGCGAAAAGTTCAAGCTCGATCGCTACAGTTAACCAGTTTCGAGCCGTTAAGACGTATGCTGCGCGTCCGATCATGGCAGAGAAGATGAGAAGAATCGAAACATACCACACTACATCGTGCGATAGTTGAATGTCGCACGAGCCAAGATGCAACATCCATGCACCATGAGCGTTCCGTACTTCACGGTACATCGACGGAACTCTTTACTACGATACGAACGTTCAAACAAGAGGTAGATCATCCTAATCACTGATCCCATCAACCAATACAAGGAGAAACCCCATGAAACATCTTGCCCTTGCAGTGCTGATGCTCGTTGCATCGGTCGTCGGTGCACAAGAGAAGAAAGCCGAAGGAGCGAAAGCCGAACCCAAGGCGAAAGCAACCATGCTCCATGGCTACATCGTCGATCAGATGTGTGCTAAGAACATGGCGAAGAAATCCAACCCGATGGAGCTGGCAGCGAAGCATACCAAAGAATGCGCCTTGGAAGAGGCCTGTGCCGCAAGCGGCTACGGCATCTTCTACGGAGACGGGAAGTGGGTGAAGTTCGATGAGAAGGGCGACAAGCTTGCCAAGGAGATGTTCGAGAAGAGCAAGAAGGAGAAGGACTTCATGGCAGACGTGAGCGGCGAACTGAAGGGCGACAAGTTTGTTGTTGCCTCGCTCGTCGAATCAAAAATGTCAACAGAAGAGATGAAGGCGCCCGCAAAGAAAGAAGAGACGCACGACCACAAGCACTGAAGCAAACGGTCAGTCTTGAAAAGAAAACGTCCTCCTGCGTGCAGCAGGGGGGACGCTTCGCGTTCGCTCCTACCGCAACGGCAGTCTTCGATGTATCCCCTTGAAGCGTTCCCGAACCGCGTGGTGTTCTTCTGCTCAGCGGCAACTCCCTCATGTCCGTGGGTTTCATTAAGGCGTCTCTGTTGATTTTCAAGCGCGCTGGCGCTACCTTTGGGCGACATATCTTCAAATTGCAACGCGCTGCAACTTGCTTGCTGGGAGTTTTGATGGCTGCCGCTCTGGAATGTATGGCGGGGATACCGGCGCTTGGACAAGACTCGACCTCCACTATCAAGTCGCTCCTGCAAGAATGGAAGGGCCGGGAGATTTTTCTGAACGACGGCTCCGGAGGGAACCTGGCGGAAGTGTATGCCGATTATTTCGAATACCGACTTGGCACGCTGAAATATTACATTCCTTACCATGCAATCTGTAAAATCGAAAACATTGTTGATGGGAATGTCAAGGGTCAGTTAATTCCCCAGATTGAGGGTCAGGGTATTCCCCACCCGGAA
>PSMW01000043.1:0-16550 GCA_040290295.1 Ignavibacteria bacterium | reverse complement strand
GCCTCTCCCTCCGCACCCAGATAGAATAGGAACAGCTTTCTCGGCACTCACTTCAGGAGCATGAGCTTGCGAACCGCACGGAACGGACCTGCCTCAAGCCGGTAGAAGTACACGCCGCTGGCAAGATTGCCGGCGTGGAACGTCATGTTGTACGTTCCGGCGTTCAGCTCGCCGCGCACAAGCCGAGCGACCTCACGACCCAGCAAGTCGTACACGATGAGCGAAACCATGCCGCTCCGCGGCACAGAAAAGCGAATGCTCGTGCTTGGGTTGAATGGATTCGGATAATTCTGCTCGAGCACAAAGACGCTCGGTATCCCCGAGGGCACTTCCTCGACGTCCACACGAATCGTATCGCTGCCGCCGAACTGATAGTATCGTGCGGCGAATTCTTGCAAGTACTGATTGGTGATGTTGCCGTCGCGCACGATGACAGTATTCTCGTTGTTGGCGTTCTCGGCTGAACTGGTCCAATTGTGCGAGCCGGTCACCGTCGCCGTGTTCTGCCAGTACGGAAACTCGGCGTCGATCACCGCATACTTATGGTGTAATAATCCGCTCGTGACCGTCTTCAACCGGACATCCAGCCCATTGTTCACCAGGTAGCGATACTGCGAACCGGTATCGGTACTGTCATCCAAATTTCCTCTCACCCGAATCCCTGCGTTCTTCTTGTTCACTAACGCAGTCGCCAAGCCCGATCGCGTCAGCGTGAGCAGTTGGAAGCCGATGGAGTGCTCGGCGCTGTTGAGAAGGCTGAGGATTTTTCCATCGGTGCCGTCGCTGGGACTGAAATAGAGCTCGATCGGCTTGCCGCCCACGACGAAGCGGTGAGGCGTATTGTTCAGCTTGCGCGCGCCGAAGCGGGAGAGCGAAGCGTTCGGCACGTCGGTATCGCTTCCCCACATCTCGTTGAATTCCATCGTATAGGCATTCGCCATCGCCTGATCCTGGAACTCGATGGCATTTTGGTAGTCGTTGTTCGTTCCCGGATCGGTAGGGTTCCATGAGCCGGTCCACACCCACACACTCTCGGGCGCGCCCCCCCGCGCATCGAACACGAAGAATTTGTTGTGCATCAGTCCCAAACCATTATTGATCGCGTCGAAGCGATCGGTGATGAGCGGGATGCCGTTTGCGACGAGTGTATTGAACGGCGCCGTGTTCCGGTTGTCATCCTCGCAGATAACGCGCACGCGAACGCCGCGATTCTTCGCCAGCACAAGTGCCGATGCGATATCTGCGCCGGCAGTGCCGCTCAAGCTATACAAGCACACGTCGATCGAACGGCGCGCAGCATTGATACGGGTAAGCACACGCTGAACGAGATTCTGGTTACCGAATGCGGGCTGGAACCACGCCAGCGTTGTGTTGACACTCTTGTTGAAATAGGCATTGATGGCTCCCGTTACCTGCGACGGCGACGCGGTGCTGGCAATTAGCGTAGGTGCAAAACTGGTATCGGTGCCGGCAACCGAGAAGGCTTGAATGTAATAGACTGTTGCCGGCGTCAGTCCGGTCAGCATGAGTGCGTGGGAGCTTGCAGTCGAATCGCCACGCACACTGCGCACCCCTAGCTCATAGTTCCGCGTCAAGCCGTAGCGCAGGCGCGTTGTACCGGGGTTGAAGGTCGTCCACCGAATTATCATCGCGTTCGGTTGGATGTCCGTCTCGTAAGGCGTTGTTGCGATGATCGGACCGTTGGCGATCAAATCGCTGGACGACCGCGGCATCAACTGATAGCCGCCGATGAACGGTGGCGCAGCCTTGAACTGACTTAGCACGCCGACCACGCTGAAGGTTCCCTGCGGCGCGGGCGCACCAAAGAAGTTCACGTTGTTGTCCGCACGAATATCCACCGAGCCTGTTGCGTCGATCAGACGGTAGTTGCATCCCGAGGTCAGGCCGCATTGATTCCAAGTAGCGGGAGGCGTGCCCGAAAGTGTATCCCGCACTTGGACGAGATTCAGGCGTACCAGCCTGCCCTCGTATTGTTCCACCCCTCCTTGTCCGTCATTGAATAGGTCGTAACACGTCGCCACCACCGGCTCCACAATGTTACCTGTGCTGACAATAGCATGCAAGAACGGATTGGTCAGCTCACTCAATCCGTTGAACAGCGCGACGATGCCGCTCACTTTCACTTCATCGCCCACATTGACTGCTGTAGAAAATGTGCCGCCGAAAATGGCAATCCCACCCGAAACATCTTGCACGAACGAAGGTCCCCCGAATTCGTTCGCCACCGTAACGATACCCTCGATCGTCACCAACTGGCCGATCTTGAGGGGAACACCGTTGGCGTCGTTCTCTTTCGCTTCAGCAATCGGGATGGGCGTGCCGAACACAACCATCACGGGCGGCGGCGTCACGTCGGCAAACGAGTTCTGGCGCGACTGCACCTTGAACGTGTAAAGCCCCGTCGCCTCAGGTGAACGGATGTTCGCAATCGTAACGATCGTCGAGTCGGCACTGAAGGAGATATTGCTGAAGAGAATGGTATCGCCCACAACGGTATCCACCGCCGTCATGTTCGTAAAAGAGACATCCAAACGCGACCGAGACCAAGAGTAGGCCGAGGGAACGACAATCCGCAGAGCGTTGATGGTGTATTGCGTATTACGGCGATACCTCACCTGAATCGAACCGAGAACACCACCGTTCAGCGTGTCGGGAACAATGCGGGCGCTTCCGGAACCGTCTCCCTGTCCTTGACCGCGCAACGCCATGATCCATGCCGCGTTTGCCGGTGTGTTACCCGCTCCGCGCGAAGGGGAAGCATTGTTGATCGTCCAGTTGGCGGTGTTCGTGAGTTGAGAAAGCGAATCGCCGTTGAAGGAAATGCTCGTGTTGCTGGAGGAACTTCCGGTGAAGTGGACCTTCGGACTCGGCAGACTTCCTGCGTTGTTCGTTCCCCACGAGACTCCAAACACGTGCACGTTGGTCGGGGTGCGCACCTGCACCGCATCGCTCGAACCAGAAAAGGAGAACACGGTTCCGGAAAAATACATCCCGTTATTGGACTTGATCACCAAAAGAAAGTCGGTGGGGTCGGTGTCTTCGGGAAAAGTGTTTTCCGGTCGCGCAACAACGATGATGGTACCACGGCGAACACTCGACCACAGAGCATTCGTGCTGAACACTAACGGATTTTGGGCAACGCCTCCAGCGCTGAAATCCCTGAGATTCCATCCTCGCAAATCCAAACTATCCTGCACAACAAGCAATTCGAGCCACTCATCGCTGCCAGCGGAATTATATACTTCATTGATGATCACTTGCTGAGCATGCGCGTTCCCCAGCGGCAAACACAATCCGCACAAGAGAAGAAAAAGAATCGAACGCATCTTCATCTCGATAACGATCCTCTCATATTGATGATAAAGGCTGACGGCCGCAAGGACAATGTACTGGTATGAGCCCTGAAGCCTCGTCGTCAGTTTGAAAGAAGGAGAGCAAGAAATACATAACCACAAGGGACAAATAAATTTTCAAATGTCGGGGGGACTGACCCAAAATACCGATTCCCTCTCTGACTATCAATAGCCGATGGCTACTCCGTGTTCGCGTGAATCGGGACCGCCGAGCAGCATCCCGCTCGTGCGATCGATCATGAGCGCCTGCGCACGTGCAGTGAACCCGTTTGCATCTTTCACTGTCCAACCCATGCCACGTAATTCTTCGATCACCGACTTGGTGAGGCCGTTCGTCTCATAAAGAAGGTGGTCCGGTAACCACTGATGATGCACACGCGGTGCCTCCACGGCCTGACGTATGCTCATGCCGAAGTCGATCACGTTCAGCAAAATCTGAGCGACAGCGGTAGGAATGCGGCTGCCTCCCCGAGCACCGACGAGAATGAGCGGTTTGCCGTCGTGCAGCACAATCGTCGGTGTCATCGAGCTGAGCATCCGTTTGTGCGACGCGATTGCATTAGCATCCCCTCCCGTCAGCCCGTACATATTCGGGACACCCGGACTGATAGCAAAGTCGTCCATTTCATTATTCAGAAAGAATCCCGCGCCATCTACCACTTCTTTGCAGCCATACAATCCGTTGAGCGTTGTCGTTACGGCGACCACGTTTCCCAAACTGTCTGCAACACAATAGTGGGTGGTTTCATGGTGCTCCATGTCGTCCGGCGTGCCGGCGGTGATCTGAGAGCTCATCGTTGCTTTCGTCGAGTCGATATCGGCAACCCGACGCTGAGCATACGCTTTGGATATAAGCTGATGAATCGGAATGTTCACAAAATCGGGATCACCCATGAACTGTGCGCGGTCGGCAAACGCACGCTGTGCAGCAGACGCGAAGAGATGAAGTGTTCTGGCCGTGTTGTGTCCCAACGAGGAAAGGTTGTAGCGTTCGAGCATGTTCAGTATCTGCAACAGCACCATCCCTCCGGCGGAGGGTGGCGAAGCAGTGAGAAGCTCGTACCCTCGATACGTTCCACGGAGCGGCTCGCGCTCAACCGCTCGATACTCTTCCAGATCCGTTGCGGTGATGAGTCCACCGCCTCGTTTCATCTCTGCCACGATTTTGCGGGCAACCTCGCCGCGGTAGAATCCATCGACTCCTTTTTCGCGAATCACTCGCAGCGTTCGTGCAAGATCACGTTGGCGGAAGAGCTCACCTGTGCGAAACGGCTTGCCTTTGTTCGAAAAGATTTTTTTGGTAGAGGAGAACGCAGAGAAGTCCTGTTGGTGGTGATTCAAATCCTTGGCTAGCCATTCGGGGAGAGGGAACCCCTGCTCGGCGAGCTGGATCGCGCGCTCAAGCACTCGTTCGCGCGGCATCGTACCATAGCGTTCGAGCGCGGTGAGCAGCCCCGCTACGCTTCCCGGTACGCCGGCAGCGATTGCACCCACTTCACTTTTCTGGGGGATGACGTGTCCGGCAGAATCGAGATACATCGTGCGCGTTGCAGCGGCGGGAGCTTTCTCGCGAAAATCGATCATGACGGCACTCCCCTCTGCCCGCCTGATGAGCATGAATCCACCGCCGCCAATGTTGCCTGTTTCGGGGTAGGTTACAGCGAGAATAAATCCTACAGCCACTGCTGCGTCAACTGCGTTGCCGCCTTGTTTGAGCACCTCAACGCCCGCAAGGGCTGCAAGTGACTCAGCAGCCACGACCATGCCGTGTGGTGCACGAATTTCTTCACGGCGCGGAGGTTTTGTGGCTCGTCCCACCGAGGAGCAGAGGAGACCAAGCGCCGCAACCAGAACAGTCCACCGTGTGAGCACGCCCCCGAACGATGGCATCACCGACTCTTAGAAGGGCAGATCATCTTCCGGCGTTGCAACGGGGGGCTCGGGTGCAACAGCCGAAGCACTGCCGGGGCTCTCGGCATTGGCTCTGCTGCCGCCGCCACCTCCGAGCATAATCAGATCGTCCGCGACGATTTCGGTGACGGAGCGCTTCTGCCCCGTGTTCTTATCATCGTACGAACGCGTTTGGATTCGCCCCTCGATATACACCTTTTGTCCCTTCTTCAACCACTCGCCGCAAATCTCGGCAAGCTTGCGCCAAGCGACAATGTTGTGCCACTCGGTGCGCTCCTGGGTATTCCCGTCTTGGTCTTTCCACGATTCGCTCGTCGCAATCGAGAATGTTGCGATTGCAATGCCGGCAGGCGTGTAGCGCAACTCAGGGTCTTTCCCCAAGTTGCCGATGAGCATGACTTTGTTCAGACTTTTTGCCATGAGGGGGATCTCCTTACGAAATAATTGGGGATACTGTCATTTCATTTTTCGATTGTCGTACGGGGATCGGGTATGCACGTAATGCCGTCGGCGGTCAGCACGAAGGCAACACCGCGACCGAGCGCAAAGGCGCGTGGTGTCCCACGAACAAGCGTCGTATCTAACTCCACCGTTGCCACGGGCATTACGTTCTCGTCGAACATGTAGAATCGCTTCCCGTCCAACGCTACGAGACCCTTCTCGTCGGCGTACACGAGCGGATCCTGCTCGAACAAACCTTCGATGGCCTGCACATAGTTGCCGAAGTTATCGAACACGACAATACGGCGACCATCCTGCACGTACACATTGTCGTTGGGACCAATATCGAGTTGGTTGGGCTTCTGTAAACGTCCCTTGCCCGCGCCGAATCCTCCGAAGGTCCGCTCCACTTTACTCAGGCCCGAGACTTTTACCACGCGGGAGTTCTCCGTGTCGCAGATGAAGAGGTCGCCGAGCCGCGAAAGTGCGACATCGGTCGGATAGCCGAACCGTTCATCCGGATTCTCACAATCACGGGTCAAAAGTGAGGAGATGAACGTGAGTTGCCTGTCGAAGCGCTGAATGCGATGATTCCCATAATCGGCAACGAAAATATCGATCCCATTGCGCGCCCATACGCCCGCGGGCTTATCGAATTGGTCATTGCTCCATCCGCTTCCGCCGATTTCCTTCAGCAACACGAGATCGCGCGAGTATTGCCGCACAACATTTCTCTCACCATCAACAACGGTGAGGACACCATTGATATCGACATCGAGTCGTGTGCCGCCGTACATGCGCCCCGACACCTGTTTCGGCTGCAGCGTGTCGGCGCAAGCCCCCGTTACGGGCGTGACACGCTCTGACGTCAGCAGCAGCAACACAACAATGCAGGCGATACGAATCATGCGCAAGTTCGACCTCGTCGAGGTCTCGTGAGAACAACAACTGGTGATAAAGAAACGATTGGCGCAAACAAATGCAAGATGCGGCGAGAGGGTACAACGCTCGGCGCGCCGTATCTCCCTTCGACGCGCCGAGGTTCACATGGACCACCATTATCTCATCAGTACCATTTTCTTCGTGATGGAAGTGGTCCCTCCCTTGAGCGTGTAGTAGTACACACCGCTCGGAAGGTTATCGGCGGAGAACACCACTTCGTAGGAACCTGCCGTACGATCATCGTTCACTATCGTTGCAACTTCCTGACCGAGCACGTTGTGTACTTTCAGCGTCACGAAGCTCGCGCTCGGAACCTGGAACCTGATTGTTGTGCTTGGATTGAACGGATTGGGATAGTTTTGTTCCAACCGGAACGATGATGCAACTTCCGGCGGCTCTCCAACATCGGTGGTGATATTCAACCGGTAAAACACTTGATTCGCCCTCGCTGGCAGCGCACCGGGATCGGGAGGAGAAATAACCCAGGAACCGGGGTAGAGATCCTCCTGCCACACGATGTTGACGAAGCCAGGTTGATTGTATTTCGAAACCGTCGGATACCTCTCATCCATTGCAGGCGTGTTAGTGATATTCACAGGCCGCGACCAAGTCACCCCGTTGTTCGTGGACTTCACGTACCAGACGTCGCTATAGCGAACCCCTGTCGGCGCGGTGTCTCGTTGAAAGGCTTGGAAAACGATCACAATTGAACTGCCCGATTTGCAAATGGATGGCCCGCCCAATGTAAGATGATTCGATTGTGCATGGTTGTTCATATCGCTGACAAAGAGAGCTGTGTCATGCGGGACGGCAGTCACTAACCCCGTCGTGGGACTCCAGAAATCAATTCGTGCGTCAGCATAGAAATATCCACCGCCGGCAAGATCGAAGCGCGAGGTGTTGAGGGCAACTAACGGCGTGTTGTCATCGTAGGTCATGTCAACCGATACCCACACCGCAAAAGTATCGGCGCCCGTGATACGCATCGGAGGATGGACAGTAATGGGAGAACCCCATGTAGCACCGTTATCGGTTGACTCGAACAGGTACAACCCACCATAATCGGGATTGGCAGCGGTCGGGCCTGTGGCGTTGACCAATGTTCCGACGCGTCCCGTTGCATTTGCAGCACCTGGATTGCGCCCTCCGGATCCATTCGGTCCAGTAAAGGTGAACCACGGAGCATTGGGATACTGCCAACTCGAAAAGTCGGTTGTACGATTCAAATGGTTCGTTCTTGCAGTCAAACGCGACGAATGGAAGACCAACGAGCCATCCGATGGACCGATGACGTACGGCCAGATCGGTTCATCGCTGCTCCCGAAGCTTGGAGGCGCATTGATCTCCGAAAACGCTCCGGCTCCTTCCGGAGAATCCACGAACAGCGTCGATTGCAACTGCGTGGTGACGACGCTATGGTTTCCGATTGCCGGCAACCCTGCGTTGGATCCTTGCAACAGATCGATGGATGGAAAGCCCGACCGACGTTGAGGCACGAAAAGGTTATTGAAGTTATTCCATGTTGCCCCACCATTGGTACTGAAAGCATAGACGGTTCGCCGAGCGATCCCTCCCGGATTCGTCGAATCAGTGGAAGTCATGTATGTAACGTGTATGTTCCCGTTGGCAGGATTCACACGGATGTGCTGCGGCGTTCCATTTGCTTGATAGTCATAGTACCCACCCAACGTTGTGTATGTACCCACAAGGGCAGGCCCATGTGGTGCTGGTGGAGGATCCGGAAGAACCACACCTCGCTGGGGAACCGGAGCATGCTCGTCCGGAATGAATGGCCTTGCCGTCGCTCCTTTCTTCACTCCGGCATACAACATCCCCACACACAAGCACAGGCCTGATACCGTCAAGAGACATTTGTTCATGGGCACCTCCTTCAGTTGATGTGAATTGTGGAAACGAACAATTTCCCCTATGAACATCGTGATGGGAAAAAAGACAGAGGGCGGCGCAAAGAGGGATTCCCTGAGCCGCCCCCGTGCAGGCGTTTCGGTTACCTGAGCAACACCATCTTCTTCGACTCGACGTATCCACCCGCAGTCAACTTATAGAAGTACACACCGCTTGGCAGATTGCCACCATCGAACGTCGCTTGGTAGTGTCCGGGCGAGAGCGTTTCGTTGACCAACGTTGCAACCTCCTGTCCGAGTGCGTTGTACACCTTGATGCTCACAGGCACGGCCTGGGCGATCGTGTAGTCAATCTTGGTGACAGGGTTGAATGGATTGGGATAGTTTTGCGCGAGGCGGAACGCTCTCGGCGCATTCGTGCCCCCTTCACCGACATCCGAAAGAGTCACGCGCAGGAACATCTGCGATGCCCGCACAGTATCCGCTGCACCCGGAAACGCATACAGGCCGCTCTTGGTCTTCTGCGACCAGGTCATATTGAATTGGCCCGGCGCGTTCCACTTGGAGACACTCGGATAGCGTTCATCGATCGTCGGGGTGTCCGTAATGCGCACAGGTTGCGACCACGTATTGCCCCCGTTGGTCGAGGTAACATACCACAGATCGCTGTAGTGATATCCTCGGCTATCCGTGTCAGGTTGGAATGCTTGATAGGCCACGACGATCGTATTGCCCGAAAGTCCGATCGAGGGCCAGCCAAGCGCTAAAGCATGGAACCGTTGGTTGACGGGATCGATCTTGTATTTTGTTGTGTCGTACGGAACGGCAATCCTGAATCCTGTGGCTTGACTCCAGAAGACGATGTTGTGCTCGTTTCGATTAGCGGGCAAATAGTACTCGGAGAAGACGAAGTAGGGCGTGTCGCCGTTGTACACAAAATCACAATGGACATACGAATTGAACGTATCGGCGCCGGCAACACGCTGCCCATAAATATTCGTCGGTTCAGACCACGTCAAGCCGTTGTCGGTGGACTCACGCCAACGATTGCCGAGAATCGCTGTTCCGTTCGAGGTGTTCAGGAGAATGCCCACGCGGCCTGTGCCGTTCGCTTGCACCGGATAGCGACCCCCGGCTTGCACATCGCCAGGCCACGCATTCCACGAACCCCAGCCGCTGAAATCCGCGGGCATGCGGTTCTGGTGGGCAACACCGGATGTCGCATTTTGGATATTCTGTGAAGCCATCATCGTTACCGAGCCATCGCTTGCACCGGCAATGTATGGCCAGACTGGCTGCTGTGCCGGGGGCAATGTTGGTGGTGCATTCAATTCACTGAAGGCTCCGCTTCCTTCCGGCGAGTCAACGAAGATGGTGCTTTGCGTTCCGGTGATGGGGCTATGGTTGGCGATCACCGGCAAGCCGGCATTGGGTCCGCGCAGGAGATCGAGCGTGGGGAAGCCTGAAAGACGCGCAGGCACTCGCACGTTACTGAAATTGTTCCACGTAAGTCCTCCATTGCTGCTGAACGCGTAGCCTGTTCGGCGTGAAGAGGACAACCCACCTGCGGTGGAATCTTCAGCCAACATGTAGATGACATGAATATTACCGTTGGCAGGATTGACGCGAATGTGCTGAATCGAACCACCGTTCGATTGGTAGTCGTAGAATCCACTCAACGTCGTGGGAGTACCAATGGGCGTTTGGAAGGTTGACCAATTTGGATCGGGGACCTTCGTGTAGGGCACGTTTGCCAACTCGTGCAAACGGCTCTCATCGGGTTCTGTTTCGTACACAGGTTTCTTTCTGCCCGAACCGGCGGTTGCCGACGAGATCACGAACGCACTCAGTGCAACGAACAGGAGTAGCTGACGGATCATAGGATACCTCGCAATTGGTGGATGATGTTGAAAAGGTTACATGTGCTCTCCCCCAACAAACCCGACACGACAACCCCAATCAAAGCATTCACGAGCAAAGAATCAAGACCGACAATATCAAAAGAGAGAGAATCCCGAGCACCACTGCGGATGCTCAGGCTTCCTACCTTCTCGATGCTCTGATGGTCTCACTTTATCAACGCCATCTTTTTCGTTTCAACGAAGTTGCCCGCTCTGAGCGTGTAGTAGTACACACCGCTCGCAAGATGCGCTGCAGAGAAATCCGCCTCGTACGTTCCCGCCGAGCGGAAATCATCGACGAGTGTCGCCACGTCTTGACCGAGCGCGTTGAACACCTTCAAAGTAACGTGCGTGCCAACAGGAATGCTGTACACAATCTTGGTCCCGGGATTGAAGGGGTTAGGATAATTCTGTTCGAGCGCGAACGCCGTCGGCAGTTCCTTCTCGCTTCTCACGTCTGTGATGATCGAGGTCTTCAAAAAGACCTGACGAGTACGGCGCGGTACTGCGCCCGGATCGCCGATGATGTTTCCCCCCGCCTCGGGATCCTCCTGCCACACCAGATTGACCTGACCGGGTTCATTCCACGGAGCTACCGAAACAAATCGTTCATCCAAGCCGCGTGTGTTCGTGAGATTACGCGGCGTGGACCACGAGACACCGCCATTGGTGGAGTACACCATGAAGATGTCGCTGTTGTTGTAGCCGTTCGCCGAAGTATCATTTTTGATCATCGCATGATACGCAATCACGATGGTATTGCCCGAAAGCCCGATCGACGGCATGTCCATCGTGACCGTGTTCAACGTCGGACGGTTCTCTGCTGGAGCAACGTTCGGAGTATTCACTTTGGTCGCAGCAACAACAATCCCTGTTGCCTGACTCCAGAACGAAATCTGCGCGCTGTCCGTCGGTGCGTTCGTACCGCCGTTGATCTCGGCAAACGCAATGAGCAAGTTGTTCCCGTTGTACACACAATCAGAGCCGAGCGTATGATAGAATGTATCGGGACCAACCACTCTCCCATTGGTCATAAATCTCGTTGCCGTACTGGGCCACGTTGCACCGTTATCGGTCGATTCAAGATAGTACAGCCCGTCATCCACTGCGGCAAAAGAGGGGTTGATCAAAATTGCAACCCGACCCGTCCCGTTGGCTTTTGTTGGAAGACCTGTAGCCGCAGCGGGTGTCGTTGTCCCCCATGGCGACCACGTACTGTAGTCCGGCGTTCGAATATAATGCCCGGTGCTGGCAGTGGATTTGGATGCAGACATGACGATCGAGCCATCGGCGGCGCCCGCTACATCGGGCCAAATTGGTTCGTCGCCACCACCCAACAGCGGCGGAGCCGCCAATTCGGAAAATGCGCCTGTGCCGGGAGGTGAATCAACGAACACGTTCGACTGCAAGTCCGTGCTGATGACGTTATGGTTAGCGATGATCGTTCCTTGCGTTGTCCCCTGCAACATATCCATGGAAGGATACCCTGAACGCCGTGTCGGGACCTCGACATTGTTGAAGTTGTTCCATGTCGCTCCACCATTGCTGCTGTAGGCGTAGTTTGTTCGCCGTGTAGGTCCGTTGGGATTTGCGGAGTCGGCAGACGTCATGAAGATGACGTGAATCTTATTTCCTGTCGGGTCGGTTTTATCGACCCGGATGTATTGACAGGCCCCGGCGTTGACTTGGTAATCAAAATACCCACTCAGTCCTGTGTACGTACCTGCCAGAGGTCTCGTGGTGGAAAAAACTGGTGGAGCAGTGCGAACAACAGTACCGGAGACAACGGCATGTTCGTTCGGTAAAGCGATGCTTGATGCCTTTCGTGCCTGGTTGGGACCTGCCACGAGCATCGAGCACAGCCCTAACCAGAGAGCGAACAATGCGACGAGATTTTTCATCGATACCTCCGATTTGAGATGAACAGCAAGAAGAGATGACCAACCGCTCTTAATATTATAGAGTACCATAGAAACTTTCAAGTATCACATCTCGCTACCGCAGAGCGACAAGGTTTGCCAACACACGAAACGAGCCGGCGTGAATATTCATCCATTGATGGACAAGATCCAGATCAACGTAGGTGATGCGCCCCTTCCCCACTCTGCGCATCACGAGCAGTGGGTGGTCCGTTTGGGCGGCAACAAACGGTATCTCGAAATCTGTCCGGCGTGTGAGTGCAACCTCGCTGAATGCCCGACGATAAATCCATCCGGCGAAATCATCTTCGCTGAGCGCATTAGGAACATATACTAACGGATGGTGGCGATCGAGCATTACGTCGGTCAACTCATCCAGCCGTAAAGATGGCTTACACTGAACATCAGACAGAAAGGGAACAGACGAAGAACCTATGGACGATCTTGGCAAGAGAATGAGATGCCCTCCATCCTTGGCGAAGCTCATCAGAGATGCGGAGTCCTGCGCCCAGGAGTAAGATTCTCGAGGAAGAGTTTCCACGATCATGACATCAGGTCTCTCACCTCGTTCAGCAAAGGACCCGGCATGGTGTGCCACCACCGGTCGATAGCCCAATCGACGGAGCGCTTCGCTCGATGGAGATTGCTCGATGTTCGTCAGAACGGAAACAGTTCGAGCCAAATCGACGCGCACATCGAACTTGCGGGCGACAAATCGCGCTACCACCACATCATCGATCCGGATACTCAGGGGATGCGTCCCCTCGGTGAGCGCGTCACTCCAGGAAAGGAAGAGTGTATCGTTATGCGTAGAACCTTTGGATGAGAGGCGAAACATCCTTCCGGGCGCATAGGCAAGCGAGTCCCGTACGTACACCGAGTCTCGCACACCGTCACGGCTGTGGTTGGTAAGCCGAACGAGAACTCGTTCGCCGGACACTGCTCGGACGATCGGCGTCAACACCTGCGTTGTAAAGCGTGGTGCGAGCCATATGCGCATATCTCCCCGAAACGTAAAACTCTTCGTACGATCATCCGCATGATGAATCAGAAAGAAGTAGATTGGTTTTCGCACAACAGGCAAGAGCAGCCCGTACTCCTCGGGAGGGTAGTTGTATTCCACGGATTGGGGAGTGAGTAAACGGTACGGACGACCGATTTCGAGCGGGACTTTCTTTTGCACATCCTCATCGAGAATCCACTGGTTCTCGACCGCAGGGATGTACAATTCGCTCTTACCTGTATGGCTCAATCCTTCAACCGAACTGATCGTCAAGTACGTCAACTGGCGGTCGGTCAGAATCGTGTCGCTCACGTTGAAGCTCACACGAACGCCGAGAAGTTCGTTGCGATACTCTTCGAGACTGCTCTTCCAACGCAACAAGACCCGTCGCGGCACGGAGGGACCGGAGAGATAGCGAACGATACGCTGGTTGACGGAGTTTAACAGAGCCTGCACCTCACGCAGTCGTGCGCTCGCTGACGCTGATGGCGTTCTCGTCGCCGTGCGCCGTTGGGCGATCACCTTCATTGCAGACGTGATGCTTCGCAGTTCGGCAGGTATTCCTCTGGGTAGCCCAGCGTCGAGACTCTTTCCCGAAAATGAGTTCGGATGCAGCACTCGAAAGCTTGGCTTTGCCGACTTCATCCATTGTGCTCGCTGGATGGCTATGGATCGATACGTCCGGCCGAGTGAATCTGCCATACTCCAGCATGAGATGCGAGTGAGAGGGTCCGCTGCCTCGATCGGAACGGCAAGAGCGTTTCGACTCGATGTTTCCATCGCTACCCTCATACGATAGTCGGAGGAGGACCTTTCCCGCTCATTCACGACGCCGACCAGATCGTTCAAAACTATCGATGTACGTAGCGGATCGCTCACCTCCCGGTCGCTTCCGAGAAGAATCAGGTCTGGTCCAAACTCGCCGATCACGGTACGAAGTTTCTCCTGCAGGCTATCTTTTTGCCAGAGCATACGTGCTTTGACCGAATCGCGAGCGGAAGGCAAATCGGGGAGGTTCAGGAAATACGCCTCGCCGTCGAGCTGTTCCAGAGTAGCCGTCGCCTCTAAGCGGAGCGTTGCAGCTACCTGGTGCGGATAGTATCCCACTCGCTCGTGCCAGCTTCCTGCACCGTTCGTCACGTACACGACTCTCACGCGCGCTGCCTTGACCAACGCGTAGAAGGCAAGCACCCGTAGATCTTCGTAGCCGGGCTGAAGGGCAATGTACATGACGTTGAGAGGCTGGACGGCAATACGCGCCTTCGGCGGCATCCGAGAATCATCGGCGCGGAGAGTGCTGAATGCGACGAACAGAAAGTGCAACGCGATCAGTGCAGGACGAGTCGGTATCCGCATGAAGGGTCAGTCAGCGTCATACGTGAAAGAATAACGAAGGCTGCCTCGCCGTGTTGTCAGAGGCAGCCTCCGGTGTCTCGCATCAAAAGGCAACGGCAATCAGCTTCTGCGGGGACAGAATGCTCAGAAGCCGACTTTGATCGACAAGACGTTATTGTTGCTGAAGAGATCGACCTGACGGAACGCATAGTCAACCGTCAGATCGAGATCACTGGTTTTGTAGTTGAGACCGACACCGAACGTTACGCCGAAGATGCGATCCTCCTCCTTGACTTTCGGGAGGAAGCTACCACCGACACGCGCGGCAAGATTCACGTTCTCAATGGAGTACATCAATTCCCCACCGAGCCGGAATTCGTCAACATACAAGTTGTTGTTGGTAAAGGACGCCGTACCGCTGTACATCAATTCATCGCTGACGTTGGCGGTATAGCCCAGCCCGAACTCGACCAACGAGGGGAGTTCGAAGCTAGCTGCTTCGGACTTGAACAGCTGTTCAGGCCGGCGGCCCTCCGGAGAGATCGCGCTACGATACAAACCGGTACCGTCGAACTTCATAGCCGGACCAATGTTCTTGATCGCGACGCCCAGGTGTAGTCCCTTCACATTGATCAATCCACTGTACTGCACACCGAAATCGAACGCGATCCCCGTTGAAGAGACGCGGGCGATTTGTTCGGAGACGAGTTTGGTGGTGAAGCCGACTGAAATTGCTTCCGTGAGTTGGCGGGCATACGTTGCACCGACCGTTACATACGTCGGTGAGAACACACGGCCCGTCCGGCCCTCGGGATCATCGGCTGTTGTCAGTGGGATGTTGCCGAAGCTCAACGACTTCAACGAAAGCCCCACGAATCCGAAGTCACCGAAGTTCACCCCCACCGCACCGTAGCTGACGGTGATGTCGGCAATGTACGACATGGACGAGAACATCCCCTCGGCCGAAGGCTTCATCAGCCCAAGGCCTGCAGGATTGAAGTGGATAGCTTCAACGCCGATCGCATTTGCCACGTTGGCACTACCCATGGCAAGGTACCGTGCGCCGACCGGAATGAGCAACTCCGGTGCAGCCGCCGTCCCTGTTCGCTTGTTCCGTGCGTCCACAGTGCCGACCATGCCGACGGACAGCACACAGAGCAGAAGGGCGCTGATCAACATTTTGTTCATCATGGTCGTTTCTCCTTTGTGATTCATAATGTTAGAATACGTCAAGGCCATACGGTAGGCACCTCTTGCTCTTGAATGACCGCGATCTTCAACACCTTGGTCACTTTCGAACGGTCCGATGGTAATGTCATTTCGATGTGAGCGATGTACATCCCGCTCGCCACCGGGAAGTTGTCGTCGTTGTTCAGGTCCCACTGCAAGAATTGCGACGGATCGTTCTTTTGCAGTGTACGAACCTTGTGACCGGCAAGGTTGAAGATCCTCACCGTTGCCTCAGGCGGCAGGTTGTTGAACGTGACGAATCGAACCAAGCGATTCGTCTCAGCCGGGTTGAAGGCATAGTACGGGTTCGGGAAGACGCCCACCTTTTCGGCGCTTTCCTTCTCGTAGGTAACGCCCTTCTGCGGCGCGGGTGTCTTGAACTCGAAGATATCGTTCACCGTATTGACGCGTGCAGGGATCAAAGCGATCGCGTCCTGATCTGTGAACGGAACATTTCCACGCCGATTCCAGGTGATGAAGTACATGATAGGCAACCTGTTGAGTGCGTCCACCTGATAGCTCGAGTCCGGCGTTTCATAAGAATAGTCTGTCCCGAAGATGAAGAGCCACTCGCGCGGACCCGTACTGGCAGTGTTGTCCACGCTGTTGTCGGGCGGGAAGTACTTCCC
>PSMW01000016.1:57925-78323 GCA_040290295.1 Ignavibacteria bacterium | reverse complement strand
AAGCGTTCGAAGCTGCCGGATTCAGGCACATACCTGTTGAGTCCGCCATACTGGGTTCCGATCCAGACGGTGCCGTCATTGTCGAGCGCGAGCGATTCGATTCTTCCACCACCGATGCTCGCTGCGTTGCCGGGTTGGTGAAGGAACCTTGTCACTGCTCCCGTCTTGGTATCGAGGCGGTTCAATCCGTTGTCGAGTGTCCCCACTCAGAGATATGCGTCTCGATCGAGCAGAAGCTCGCCGATGGTGTTGCTGCTGAGCGTGGAGGAGTCGGAAGGATCGTGAACGTATCGGAGGAAGCGATGCGTGCGCGGATCGAGCCTGAGTACCCCTCCACCCGCAATAGCTACCCAGAGAAATCCATCACGATCCTCCACGAGTCCATTGATGTCTTCGGAAACGTAGGTCGTTGAGTCGGACAAACGCACGCGATGGAATCGCTCGCGGAGAGGATCGTATGTGCACAAGCCTTGACTCGTCCCGACCCACAGTGTTCCTCTCGAATCGACAAGCAGTTGCCTCACATCGTCGTGAACGAAAGAAGTGGAGTCGGTACGATCGCGAAGAAAGATGCGAAAGCGTGCGCTGTCGAATCGGTTCATGCCGTTGTGCGTAGCGATCCAAAGAAATCCGGTGCTATTCTGAACAATGGCGTTGATGGTGAGATCGGACAAGCCGTCGGCGTAGGTGAAGCGCTGAAAGCGAAGCGAGCACCGAGCCGTTTCGGCAATGGAGATGCCCGCAAGAAACAGCACAACCGACAGCCGCAAGAGCATGACGAAAATCTCGGATGCAGAAGGAAAGGAACGACGACAAAATCTACTCAGGAGAATTCTCTGATTCAAGAGCGAACGATCCTCGAGGAGGAACCACGGGCGAGTGTGCACAACCCGCGAGCAGTTGCGGGTCCTTCTTTGTACCTGCACATGGAAATGGCTATATTAAGCCACATTCTCAATGCACACATGAAGAAATTTTTCTCGTTTGTTAAGATCGAGCACACCCTTTTTTCACTGCCGCTCATATACAGCGGCGTGCTGCTGGGTTCACGCGAGAGGCTGCCATCTATCGGCTTGTTTATACTGGTGCTGACAGCCGCAACAGGCGCTCGCACGGTCGCGTTTGCACTCAACCGCATCATCGATCGGAACATCGATGCACGCAATCCACGCACGGCGATGCGGGACTTGCCCAGCGGACGGATGACGCTGTGGGAGGCGGGATGGGTGATGTTTGCTGGACTGGCTTTGTATTTCGGCTCGGCGTATGTTATTTCGGACTTCTGCTTTGCGCTCTCGCCCATTCCCTTGCTGATCTTCATTATTTATCCGACGATGAAGCGCTACACGCCGCTTGCCCATTTTGGTGTTGGGTTAGGCTTGGCGATGGGACCGTTGGGCGGCTGGTTTGCCGTTTCGCCTTCATTCGACCGCCTTCTGGAGCCGGCACTGCTTGCGCTCTTCACGCTCTTCTGGGTTGCGGGTTTCGACATCATCTATGCGACACTCGACGAAGAGTTCGATAAGAAGGAATCGCTCTACTCGTTTCCTGCTCGGTTCGGTAGGGAGACGGCGCTGAAGTTTTCGGGATTGTTTCATCTTCTCGCGTTCATGTTTCTCGTAGCGTTGTTCGTTCTCTCGCCACTGTCGTTGCTTGCACTCCCGCTGCTTCTGCTGACCGGATACCTTCTCTATCTGGAGCAACAGAAAGCGGATGATGTGGAGCTGGCATTCTTCAAGATCAACGCGGTTGCAGGATTCTCCGTTTTCGCTATGGTGATGGTAGGTGTGCGGGTATGAAGATCGTCGTCGGTATCACCGGTTCGTCGGGCGCGGTGTACGCTTTGGATTTTCTGAAGCGATGCAGTGCAGAAAAATATCTCATCGTCAGTGCATGGGGAAAGGTGTTGCTGCGTGATGAGTTGAACATGAGCGACAAAGACTTGAAGCCGTACATCAAGAAGCAATTCTCGGACGACGACCTGACTGCTCCCATGGCATCGGGATCGAACCGCTTCGATGCGTTCGTGATTCTTCCGGCATCGACCTCGACCATCGGAAAGATTGCATCGGGATTAGGCGATACGCTCATCACGCGCACGGCGCAAGTGTGTCTGAAGGAAGGATACAAACTCATCATCTGCGTACGCGAGACGCCGATGTCCACACTCTCGTTAGAACAATGCGCGCAACTGTCCCGCTACGGCGCGGTCGTCATGCCCATCTCTCCACCGATGTACTATCTGCCCAAGACCGTCGAGGAGTACGTCGGTGCCTTCACCGACAAAGTTCTGCATCAACTTGGGTTGAGCAATGCAAAGGGTTGGCGTGCAGAAGAGTTCGAGTAACCTTGATCATGGCGCGCAGGTTCGTACCCTTGCGCGCGTTTCATGACGCTGAACCGGCGCTCATACACCATCTTTCCAACCAATCTCTGAACACATGACATTCTGCACTCTTGGTGACTTCGCTCGCTATCTCGAATCGGTCGGCGAACTCCACCGTGTCAAGGTGGAAGTCGATCCGTATCTCGAGGTCACGGCAATTGCCACGCGGGCGATCAAGGAACAGAAGCCCGCGTTGTGGTTCGAACGCGTCAAAGG
The DNA here is from genome assembly GCA_040290295.1 of Ignavibacteria bacterium. Taxonomy (GTDB): domain Bacteria; phylum Bacteroidota; class Ignavibacteria; order UBA10030; family UBA6906; genus CAADGV01. The sequence continues at coordinate 75,721 of PSMW01000016.1, read as the reverse complement.
CTCCAAGTATCCGCTCGTGATCAACGTGCTCGCCAGCGATCGCCGGTGCGAGCTTGCATTGCAAAAGCATCCGCAGCAACTGGGCGAAGAGTTGATCACGTTTCTCGGCGAGGCACTGCCGCCGAAGCCCTCGACGGTCTTCAAGCATGCGTCGCTCACACAGCGTTTTCTGCACACGCCGATTCGGATCGTTCGCTCAGCAGTGTCGCAGCACGTCGTCGCATCGCCGAACCTCGATGACCTTCCCATCCTTACCTGCTGGCCCGAGGACGGTGGTCGCTTCATCACGCTGCCGCAGGTCGTCACCTACGATCCGCGCTCCGGCAAGCGAAACATGGGAATGTATCGCATGCACGTGTTCGATGCGCAAACCACCGGCATGCACTGGCAGATACAGAAAGGAGGAGGGTTCCATTACTATCAGGCAGAGAAGCTCGGCAAGGAGTTTCCGCTTGCGGTCGCCCTCGGGACCGATCTGGCGTTGTTGCTTGCGACCATTGCCGCACTGCCGGAGAATATCGACGAAGCGATGTTTGCCGGATTTCTCCGCGGCAAACGAACGGTGTTTGTGAGAGGGAAAACCATTCCGATTGCCGTGCCTGCAAACGCAGAGTTCGTTCTCGAAGGATACGTCCCTCTGCACGAACGTCGTTGGGAAGGACCTTTCGGCGATCACTTTGGACACTATTCGCACGCCGCGGAGTTTCCCGTATTTCATCTTACCGCTCTGACCCATCGGAAAGACCCTGTGTATCCTGCGACCGTTGTGGGGATTCCACCGATGGAAGATAAGTGGATGGGCGATGCAACACAGATGATCCTCGGTCCGCTCGCGCGCCTTATTCATCACGAGATCACCGATATGTGGGCGTACTATGAGGCGGGCTTTCACAATCTCCTCGTTGTGGCGGTCGATCAGCGCTACGCGAAGGAAGCCATGAAAACTGCTCTCGGCTTGATGGGGATGTCGCAACTCTCACTCACGAAGTGCCTGATTCTCGTTTCCGAGGGCGTGAACGTCCGCAGTTTCGATGCGGTAATGCACGAAGTGAAGCAGTACTTCGATCCGCATTATGACTTTGTGATGATTCCCAAAGTACCGCTCGATACGCTGGATTTTACCAGCTACACGATGAATCTCGGCAGCAAGATGATTCTCGACGCGACGCGCAAGCGACGAGAACGCCAGCCCCTTCCCGCGTCGAGCTTCGATCGCCACAAGGTGATCAGCGCAGACCGTCGTATTCTCGATGCGCAACTCGTTCACGATGCACTCCTGTTAGTGAAAGTGGCATCAGCGCTCGGTGCGCTCGAGAGGGAGGGACAGCACGTTGCAGAAGCAACAACGGGGAGAGAAGTTCTTCAAAAGCTCGTCCAGCTTCCCGAGCTTGTCGGCATTCCCATCGTCGCGGTGGTGAGCGAAGATGTGGACCTGCGCGACCGGGAGAATTACATCTGGGGTGTGTTCACGCGGTTCGATTGCGAACGCGATGTTCTGTTCACCGATCAACGGCTCGTGGGCATCAGTCCGGTGTACAACGGCGTGATGGGCATCGACGCGACATGGAAACCGGGCTACCCAAAGCCGCTTCGGATGACCGATGACGTGCAAAAGCGGGTGGACGAGCGATGGGATGAGTACTGGAAATCTTGAGTCGCCGCCACGTCAGGTTCTTCGGCATTGAATGAGATGGACGGACGCAGCCGTCTGCGCGGTTCACTGCATGGTCGGCAATGCCGCTTCTTGAATCACGCCGAGCTTCACGATTTTTGTTGCACCGATCTCCGGCATTTCCACGTAGCACAAGTACATTCCGCTGGCAACCAGCGCACCCCCTTCGTTCCTCAAATCCCATTCAAGAAATTGAGAAGGATCGTCTTTCCTCAACGTGCGCACGGCGTGCCCGGCGATGGTGAAGATGCGAATGATTGCCTTCGGCGGAAGATTGTTGAACGTAACGAAGCGACCTTGCGCAAATGGTCCAGGCGTCTGTCCGGCATAGTAGGGGCTCGGGAAAACCCCGGCACGTTCAGCAGATGCCTTCTGTAGCGCGAGTGTTTTTTTCGGGAGCCAGGGTTCGATAGTCGTACCGATCCTGTGGTGTGAACGGCTTATGCGGATGAAGTGTCATGGCATTCTCACTCGTCCAAGACCTTGCGAAACGATTCCACGTTGCCATGTACATCACCGAGGCATCTTGAGCGGCAAGGAGGTCCACGTGTAGAAGTGGATTGGGTGCAGCAGCGTCATAGTCTGCGTCGAAGATGAAAAGCCACTCACGCGGTCCGGAGGATGTAACGTTGTTGGTTTCGCTCGTGGGGGGCCAATAGCGGCCGTTGACGCTGCCGCCGGCGACATTGTTCTCCAGAAATCCGACTGCAAGTCGTCGCGGCGGTGAAGAGTCGATATCATACACCGCCAACGGCATGCTCAGCGTGTAATCTTGATACGCGTAGCCTGCTGAAGGGTTGATAATAAACGGAGCGAACTCGGGGCGCGCCGGCGGTTCGTTGAAGCGTCTCCCATAGCGATAAGCATAGGACGCGTTCGGATCTTGCGACTGGAAGGCCCCACTGGTGTCGGCTGCGGCAAACCGAATTTCGAGATTCTTCAACCTGTAAGGAGGAACCGCCATCGTGCCGCCTTGGAACAAACTGTACGGCGATGTCCATCCCGCAGCCCCGCGAAAACCCTCGAGCGACAAGTCGCTTGCGTTCACCCACGTCACGAGACGGGATCCTGAAGTGACCCGCCACCCCCATTGCGATGTGTCACCGGTGGTAAACTGATCCTCGCGCTTCAGCCCATCAGGTGGTTTGAACATGTACAGGAGCACGCCCCCTTCAACGATGGTGAACGATTCCGGCACGATCGGTTGTCGATCCAACACCCGACGATTTTGTGTGAGGTTCTGGAGGAACCAAGTTGTCGTATCACCGGCGGTCTCGAAGCCAACGCGATACTCGTCTCCTGTAGCAGCAAGAGGATCGATCACAAGAGGCAGAACGCCTCCCGTCGCCACACCGCTATGGCGGATCGTGAGCGTATCGCTATGATGAGTTGAGAGGCGCGTGCCGAAGGGAACGCGCGGTCTCGCGCGGATAATTGTCGGAGAAGACTCGAGCGAGCGCGGCTCAGTTCTCGGATTCGGCGCATAGGTGTAGGAGGTGACGGCAAAGATCTATTCTTGCCCATTGGGCAACCGCCGATTCTCCTCTCCACTGGCAAAAGCATTGGTTGTAACACGGAGGTATCGGCGGATGCCGGAGTCGGTTCCATCCTGGATCGGAACGGGAACTCCAAGTCCGGACTGAACGTCGTACTGTTCACCAATAATCCTAAGCACGCCATTGACGATATCGAATGTTGCGATGCGCTTTCCTGCGCTCAGCGGAGCGTTCGCGCGCGGGAGTTGATAGACGTTGTATCCTTCGAAGCGATGAAAGAGATTTGCAAAGGATTCGATCTCTTGTATGCGCGAAAGGTTCGAACCCCATTCGAGAATCACTTCCCCATCCAATTCTGTAAGCTTCACATGGGGTGCCGGTGGTGGAACCATTCCCGCGAACAGTGTGCGCTGCGATTGTTCCGCAAAGCGGTGGAAGAAACGCAACGCTGTAATGCTGGTAAGATTGTCTGCCCCCAAGCCACCGATCATTGCGATGACAACTTCCTGCGTGTCGCCGGGTGCAAGTCGAAACGGACCGCTGTTCATGCTGAACCGACGGTCCCCAGGCCAGAACGAATACGATGTCCTTTGTCCATCAATAAATCCTTGCCGAGTTACCGGATCGCCCCAAAACGGGAAGAACGTCGGAGCGAACGGACCGCTGGGATACATTCGCCATGGCGTTGTGGAAGGATCGGGAATATATCCTTGAATCCATCGCCACCATCGTAATGTTCCTTCGTAGCCGAACGGAGGATCGGAAAAGCCGGTGCCGCTGCCCTTGGGTGAGAAGGATGTCATTGGCAAATTTCGCATGCCGCGACGTACAGCGAAGTTGAAAATGGCTGTGTCCGTTGCACCGCCACGAACCATCGGTCCTTGCAGCAACGACCAACCGACGGCGGGCGGTGGGAGATTGAATTCTTGAAACACCCGATCGTTCGAATATGCATTGTAGGTGTACGCCATTTGGCGAAGGGTATCGCAACCGAGGAGGTCATCTCCAAAAGCCCCAAGGTCCGAATCCATCCACTTTGCAACGAACAGGCTATCGAGATAGAGCGTTTGTTTTAAGCCGCCGCCAACATCCACCCCGCCTTTGTTGATGATGCGAACCCGCTCAGAGACGATGTTGCCTCTCTCTGCGGACTTCGATGGCTTATATGCCCAGGCAGTGAGTTGTACCTCCAAACCTAAAGGATTGGAGCCGTAGAGGCTTACCGTCCAACTCGGATTGAGATCGTTGTACACCGTGAAGACGACTTGGTCTGCAGGAGAGTTTGGGTCAGCACCGGCGATGCCCGGCTCGTCGTAGTTGTGCTCGATCAATTCACGTGCTGATTGAAAGGACGGGGGCGGCTGATAACCCGGGATACCATTTCGCTCGATGTAGGGTGCACCGTGTTCGACGGGCCACTCGTTCCAATCCCTTTCGTATTGCGCAAGCAGTGGCTGGATATGGTCGATGTAGGTCACTTGGGATGGAGGAATCTGGAAAAAGTCGGAAGCCTCCTGCAAAAGATCGCCGTTTGAAAGCTCTCGAAAATCCCGACGGATGCGATAGATGCGTACACGGGGATCGCTTGGGTTGATGGGGCGTGCATTGCTTCCAAATCCCTCCACCCATCCTGCTTGCGTTCCCACGTTATATGTTTGTGCCCCGACTCGAATGGTGTGTGGTGGTGCCGGCTGTGTCAGTGCCGAATCGGTGAACGCTTTCGCCGCCCACAAGAAACCACCGACGTACATGACCACCCCGGTTTGTCCGGGGAATCTCACACCTTCGAAGCCGGTGGGAGTGTCACCCCATTGTCCGTCGCTCGATATCCACCCCCGAAAGTTATTGATGTTGAGGATCTGATAGTTCCGAGCGGCTGAGCCTATCAAGGGCGTGTGAGGATGCGTGACCTGTGGGCGGTCTTGCCCATACGAAATGCAAAGATTTACGCTGACGAGCAATCACGCAGTAGCATGTTTCATAGGGCTATCCTCATTCCAAGTCGAAGTTGCCGTGGAGAACCGAAAAGATCATTACCTGTAACGGACGTGTAAGCTCATCGATTGTTGAGATTGATGGTATGATAGAACTCTGCGTACATGGGATTGGACGAGACACCGAACTCGGCTGCACGTCCGAGCCATCCATCATCCTGCGCGCTACCCGTTGTGGGATACACATTGATGATGTTCTTGGTGTCGAGGAGGTTCAACGCAAGGGCGTACAACTCCATCGCCACAGGCCCCACGGTGAACTCCTTTCCGATTCTGACATCGATGGTGAACGTACCGGATGTTGACGATGCGTTCTCAGGCTCCAAAGGTATGGCAGAGCGGGAGTCGAGGAGTCCCTGCACGCCGTTGTTCCATGGATTTGCCATACCACCAAACGTTGGTAACGCGATGCGCGTGTATGGGTGTCCGCTGTTGTATGAGAGGACAACGCCACAGTGAAAGCCGGAGAAAAAGCCATCCTCCTTTGGCGAACGATAATCGAGCAGCACCACGGCGTGGTGCGCCGGCTGATAGTCCAGCGGTGCGAGAAAGAATTCCAGCGGAAGAGATTGCTCGATCTTGCCGAGATTGCTTCTCGGGTTGGACGCGGTACCTTTCGCATTAGTGAGCGAATAGAACAGCGCTGCGGCGAACCCGGCAGTTCTGGTGAGGGAGAGACTCACTTCCAATCCTTTGGTCGATGTGTAGTCGCCGTTCATGAAGGCAGCGTATCCGCTGCCGAAGACCGTTCCTTGCTCCTTGACGCGAGTGACCATCAGCAATTCGTCTGCATCGCGCATGAAGACGACCGCATGAAGCTTCACCTTCCCTGCCGAGTGCTTGATGCCAAGCTCCGCGTGTGTACTGCGCTCGGGTCGGGTAAGGAATCCGGCAGGGGGAGGATAGGCGATACTGCCGCGGTACGATGGCGAAATCGTACGGCTGAGGAAGCCTGCGCTGGAGTACCACTCCATCAACGGCGGCATCTGAGCATACTTCCTGTAAGAGGTAAACACGCGTGAGTGATCGTCGAGCAGATAGGTGAGATGGAACCGAGGCAGGACGAACCCTACACCCTTCGAACGAACGAATTGGTTTTCATCCACCACATCGAGTTGAGTATCGAAAGGAATATTTCGTGGATCAGGCGGCGCCAAGAAACGTGGATCGAAAAACTCGTAGCGAATTCCTGCCTCGAGAACAAGCTCGTCCGTCGAGTACTTGCCCCCAACGTATGCCGATGCAAAATCTGGTCACATCGGTTCTTCCAATCCGCTGTCGGCTACATTGCCGTCAACATCGTATCCGTAATGATTGATAGGCACGATGCAGCCCAGGAGCAATCTTCGTTCTTGCGGACTCGAAAACGACCGCGGAGTTTGACCGTCCCATCCGAACAGAGACCTCATCCTCTTCATTCTCAACGGAGAATCTCCTCATCGTCCATCGTTCGTACGATCCACCAACGGTAATCGTCCAGGAATCGAAAGGATGCACAGCCGCTTTCGCAGAAAAAATCCAAACACTCTGATCGTCTTTCGAGTACGAAGGATTGGGGGCGGACGGGTGTCTGATTCGAAAACCCTCGATCACACTATAGTCCAATGGCGGTTTCCATCGGGAGCGGAATTCTGTATAGCCACGTTGAGCGTTGGCGATGCTATCACTGTACAGCGTCCACTCTTCGCCGAAGTCCGGGTCGAACATGCGAGATGATCGCGCGTAGTGTGTGATGGAAGCGTCGAAGTCGATCATCTCCTCGAGTGTCGTCGAACCTGCGAGTGTGAAGAAGCCGCTGGTTATCTGCCTCCTTGGAACGCGCCATTGGTTGAAGATACGGACAAGCGCCGTGGGCCACTCGGCTCCTTCCGTGAACGTCTTCACCTGATAGATGCCGCTCAATGCAAGGCGAACAGGGAGTCCATCATAGGCTAGGGTTCCATTGAACGTGTTGCGTTCGTTCCAGTTGTTGGGGATGAAGTTCTGTGAGAATGTGATGGACCCCGGTAGCAAGCTGCCTGGTCTCCCATCTCCCTGATCGGTCCTGAGACTGTCGTACCGAAACGCATCCAAGAACATTGCCTGCTTGTTTCGCACATAATGATTCTCGCCGGCGAGGAAGAACCGAATCCCTTCCGCGAAAGGAACCGTACCCTCTGCGGTCAGAATGCTTGTTCGGTAGCCGAAGGATGTCGTCTTCAAGAACTCATTTCCCGTCTTGACGATGTTGTCGGTCAGGACTGTCGCTCGGACTTTCAGTTCGTCGCCGCCCTTACGCATGCGTGTCGAAACCAGACCGCTGGTGGCAAAGCCGCAGTCCAGCCCGAGCGCGCTTCGCTCGAGGGTGAGTTCCTCGATGGCTTCCGGAATGACGTGAAGTTCGGAAGTACCCGAGAAGCGGTTCGTGACCGGAGCGCCGTCGATCGCGTAGCCGATATCGTACTGGCGCCCTCCGCGAATGTGTAACGCTCCGTTCAACTCGATGACGCCCGGAAGAAGTGAGAGGAATTCTCTACGCTCAGGATACGGCGAGGCGACTATCGCGCTGCTTGTCAAGCCACGTGATGAGATAGTAAAAACCGTATCGGGAGATGTTTGCTGTTGTGCTTCTGTTTTTGATATCAGACTCAGCATGAGAAGGAAGCCGCTGACTGTCGATGCAGTTCGCCGGTTTGGAAACCACGGTCTGTTCAGCTTCATGGGAGGCTCCCTCGATCATGAGACTCATCTGCCAGCCGGAGCAACGTTTCACCTTGGTGTGAAAGATGAAGGGATGTTGCTGTTGCAGCTTATCCGGCTTTCGTGTAATTTTTCACAGCACATGACTCTCTCTCCTTGATAATAACGCTCATGGAACCATCATCCCCTAATATTCAAGATTTCTACCCCGACGACTTCGCTCATTGCTTCGGTTGCGGCAGGCTCAACCCCCATGGGCACCGAATCAAGACGCAGTGGGATGGAGACGAAACGGTTACGCGATTTACCCCTCAGCCCTATCATATTGCCGTGCCCGGCTTTGTCTATGGCGGATTGATCGCTTCGCTGATGGATTGTCACGGCATGGCAACTGCAGCAGCCGCTGCCGAGCGACGTGGAGGGAGAGAAATTGGTGAAGCTCCTGCGCCTCGTTATGTGACAGCCTCGCTGAAAGTCGATTACTTCAAACCCACTCCTCTCGGTCCTGAATTGGAATTGCGCGGCAAAGTGAAAGACACAGGACAGCGCAAGATCATCGTCGAGGTGACGCTTGCCATCCTCAACGAAGTAACAGCACGAGGCGAGATCGTGGCGGTACCTGTACCGGAGTGGATGATGCAGAAGAAGCATGCATAGCGAGCTTACTGCATCATCAACGCGCGAGCGGGCAGATTCATCCATCGCAGAGAGCCGGCGTCGAGCGCGTCACGAGCATTTCTCGGAATGATAGTTTTGAAGTGATCCGTGTTTGAAGAGCAGCGCCCTTCAGAAGCATCGCTGCTGCAACGATCCATCAATACACCAAAGCAACGAAGGAGACTTTTCATGCGACACGTCTTCGTCGTGGTGATCACGACACTCATGTTCCTTGCGCAACAAGCGCTCTCCTTACAGCCATACACTGCAGAGGATTTGTCGAACACGAAACGCGTTACCGGCGTTGAACTCAGTCCGGACGGAAAGTGGATTGCCTACACTGTCGAGTCACAGCGCCCCGCGCATGACGAAGCGGGCACGGCATACGTCGAACTCTTTCTCGTTTCTCCGCTCACGAAAGAAGTCCGTCCACTGGTGACGGGCAAGGAGCGTGCGGCGGCAATCGCGTGGAGGCCCGATGGTTCCGCGGTGACGTTCTTGGCACGGCGAGAGAAAGAGAAGGAAACGCAAGTGTGGATGGTGCCGGCAAACGGCGGGCAACCGGTACGCCTCACCGAATCGCCGACATCGGTTCTCGCATATCGGTGGAGCCCCGACGGCAGACGCCTTGCGTACATCGCCACGACGCCGCCGAGCGAACGCGAGAAAGCGCTCAAGGCGGCCGGATACGAGTTCGTCTATTTCGAAGAAAACCTGAAGCATCGTACCATCTTCATCGTGGATATAGATGCAGGAGGCAAGGCAAGCGGACTGCGGCAACTGACCAACGATATAACGGCGTGGTCGCTCGAATTCTCGCCTGACGGAAAGGAGATTGCGTTCGGCGGCAGCGCGCAGAATCTGGTCGATCACCAATACATGTTCCAGAAAATTTATCTGCTCGATGTCGCCACCGGCACCCGACGGCAACTTACGGACAATCCCGGCAAGCTCGGCAACTATGCGTTCAGTCCCGACGGGCGCTCGCTTGCCTACAACGCTGCGCTGACGCGCAACGATCATAGCGCAAGTCAAGTCTTCGTCATCCCTCTCGCCGGGGGAGAGGCAAAAAACCTCACGCCGGCAAAATTTCGAGGTCACGTAACATGGGTGGGATGGAAGGACAACAAGAACGTCGTGTACCGTTCAGCCGAAGGTGTGCACGCATCGCTTTCCGTCGTGCCGCTGTCGGGCAGAGAGCGTTCGGTGATTCTTCACTCGCAGCAAGCCGGTGTGGTATTCGACGACATTTCTCTCGCTGTGGGTCTGAAGGCATTCGCGTGCGTGGGTGGAACTCCCGTTTCTTCGGCTGAAGTGTATTATTGGAACGGAAAGAAGCTCGACCGACTCACAAAGGTGAATCCTTGGCTGGACGACCGAACGCTCGGCAAGCAGGAAGTGGTTCGCTACAAAGCGCGTGATGGGTTGGAGATCGAAGGCCTGTTGATCTTGCCGGTCGATGCGGTCAACGGCAAACCCTCGCCGCTCATCGTTGTCGTGCACGGTGGGCCTGAAGCGCACTACGCGAACGACTGGCTCACGACGTACAGCAATCCCGGACAGGTGCTCGCAAACAAGGGCTATGCGGTGTTCTACCCGAACTATCGCGGCAGCACCGGATACGGCGTGGAGTTCGCGGCGGCAAGTTTTGGTGACGCTGCCGGGAAAGAGTTCGACGACATCGCCGATGGCATAGACTTCTTGGTTGCTCAGGGCATTGCGGATAAACAGCGTGTTGGTTTGGGAGGTGGCTCGTATGGCGGCTTTGCTTCGGCATGGTTTGCCACGTACTACACGGATAAGGTGCGCGCCGTGTGCATGTTCGTCGGCATCAGCAACCTTATTAGTAAGGTCGGGACGACGGACATCCCGTGGGAAGAATACTACGTGCACGCGGGCAGACATATCGAAGAGATGTGGGACTTTGCGTTGAAGCGGAGTCCGATCTACTATGCACGCCAGAGCAAGACTGCAACACTCATTATGGGCGGCCTTGCCGACACGCGCGTCCATCCGAGCCAGAGCTTGGAACTGTATCGTCGCATGAAAGTGAACGGCCATCCGGCTGTGCGCCTCGTGCAGTATCCTGGCGAGCAACATGGCAACACCAAACAACCCGGCCGTATCGATGTGTTGTATCGGACGCTCGATTGGTACGATTGGTACGTACGCGATGCGAAGCCGCTCGATGGTCCCATGCCTCCGCTCGACATCAGCGAGAAGTATGGGCTCACCACTCTGCAAGGAGCCGATACAGGCACGCGCAACAACGGTACGGGGAAGGAGTAATCACAGCGAGTCGCAAGAGGTTTCGAATTGAGAGAGGCAGAGGAGACCGCGTGGATGGTGAGAACGACGCACATCAACACGTCGACGCGGGCGAAGTCACGGCGATGTGAGTCGTCGCGCGCCGCTCCCGTCTGCGTTCATAATCCAAAGTCCTCCGTCGCCCGCAGATGTTCGCGTGTACACGATTCGCGTGCCGTCGGGACTCCATGCAGGGTAGTCGCCACCATCGACCGTCAGTTGGGAGAGCTGACCAGATGGGAAAACCAGTTTCCAAACCTGTGCATACTACAAGGGCGCCTTTTTCACAAACAACACCGCATCCCCCGATGGACTGAGAACGGCGAAGTCGCATTGCTCCGGCGAGACGAACGAATCGAGTTCTCTCACCGCCAGCGTCGAATCGTGCACGGCATAAAATCCATAAATGGGCGGCAGAGAGTTGAGAACTACGACCTCTTTGCCGTTGGGATGCCATGATGGAACATTGCCGAGAAAGAGCAGATCGGTCTCCCGCATCATCTGGAGATTGAGCACGATAATGCTTGCATTGACCTCATCGCCGCGGACGTATGCTATACGAGTCCCGTTAGGAGACCAACGAGGACGAATGCTGGGAGTACGTGTCGTCACTTGAGCGAGGCTATCTCCACTCGAGCCGATTTTGTAGATAGTTCTCGCTTGAGAGAAAACGAGCCATCGTCCGTCTGGCGACCATGCGACGCCCTCAGCATCCCCTTGATGTACTCGCCGAAGGTTCGTTCCGCTCGTGTCGATCACGTAGATCCCGCGAACACCTTCGATGGTTGCCGTAAAGGCGATCTGCCTTCCGTCTGGCGACCACGCTGTGCGCGTGTGAACGCGGGATTCTTGTACGCCTTCCGGCTCGGTTGCTTTCTTGCAGGAAGCGATGCCGAAGAGCAGAATGGCGAAGATGAGGACGCGGAAAAATCGAACGCTGTAGCTTCTCATATCTTTTCCCTTTCACACGATCTCTCTCAACGGTGCCAATTTACAGTCGTATCTCCAACGACATGATGTACGTTCGCGGCGGCATCATATTGCCGATCAACTCCACATAGTTGTGTTGAAATGCGTTCTTGACGGAAAGGGTCGTCAGCACATCCAAGCCGGCAATCCAGAACGTTGCTCCAACCCGAAAGTCTGCTACGATGATGTGGGTACGCTCGTCGCCATCGGGAACGATTCCGGTTTCCACCAATTCATCGTCGATGCGGTCCACACGACTGACGTATCGTACATCTGTACCGATGGTGAATGACTCGATGCGTGCTGTAGCGGTGCCATAGAGTAAATGGCGCGGGCGATATTTGAGGATGGCGCGCGTGGTGCGATCTTCAGGATACACGTAGGTGTATCCGAGTGAAGACTGCAGACCGCCGTCGAACAACGCGAGCGTGAGCGACGACTCGAAGCCCTGCACACGCGCCGAGGTCACGTTTCGCCATTGCACCTCGAGAGTCTGTTGTCCGACCATCAGCCCCGGCTCGATGAGGTTGTCGTAGTCGGAACGAAATGCTGCCAGGTCGAGTGTGCCGGCATCGCCGAGCGATTGTGCAACACCGACTTCCACCGACAGACTCTGTTCCGGCTTCAAGCTTGTGTTCGGCACACCACGAATGAACCCACCGCCTGCTGCAATGAACGCTTCCGCCACCGACGGTACCCTGAAGCCTCGACCGAGCGAAGCCCGGAGTGTCGTCCCATCCACAGGCGTGTATGTGAGTGCCGACTTGGGATTGAACTGAAAACTCTTCTCTACCAATCCCACCGATTGGAAGTCATACCGCGCGCCGATCGTGAGGGCGACATCATCAGCCAGTGTGATTTCATCTTGGGCGTAAAGGGCAAGCCCACCAACGGTTCGCGCTTCGAACATCTCACCACTCATCGCATCGGCGTTTGCTTCAAGTCCGAACGTGATGGTATGTCGTTCACTCACAACGGTACGCGCAGACAGTTCTACGCGATAGCCGTCGACCACAGATTCGGTGCGATCGTTGTCCTGCATCTGCTGGAAGCTCCATCGGCTGCTCGACCACATTGTTTTGGCTGTCAGCAACGCAAGATCGGAGAGTATCGTGGTGAACACTCCGCTAAGGAAGAATCGTGTGGACGCCAGATTATCCGTTTGGTGTTTGACCGGCGGGATGAGAGCCGAGTCGAGACTCCGCCAGAAAAGAAACTGGCCGCTGAACTGATGAAGAAGTCCCGCATTGAGTGTAAGGGCGGACGATCCGGAAAATTCTTGGCGGAGTTTTGCATACGCATTGTAGCGCCGGCGGTAGTCGTTTTGGCGATAGCCGTCATCGAGTTGACGCGACAGGAAAAAGGCAAAGCCGAAGTCTTCACTTCTTCGTGCAAATCCTACAGACTGTCCATGGAAGAAGCGCGTCTTGTCCGACCATCGCCACTGCTCGTGCGACGGTTTGTTGTAGAATCCTCCGTACGTGCGGAGGAACGTTTCAGGTGTAGAGGAAATCGGTTTGGTGATGATGTTGATGACGCCGCCGAGGGCGTTCGATCCATACAACGCAGAGCTTGCGCCTTTGACGATCTCGATACGTTCGATGCTGCCGAGGGGAATCATCTCCAACAAGAGTTCACCCGTATCGCCTGCGATGAAGGGGATGCCGTCCAACATCATCAGCACGCGGCTTCCTGCACCAAGACTGTAGCCGCTCGAACCACGGATGTTCGCTTGCGGTCCGGTCATGTTCACGCCGGGAACGTAGCGCAACGCTTCATCGAGCGTGACGGCGTTGCGAGCATGTATCAGTGAAGCATCCAAGACTGCTATGCTTACAGGGACCTCAGCAAGAGATTGCTCGTGCTTGCTTGCGGTAACGATGACCTGCTCGGTTTGGAGCGGTGCTTCTTTCATCCTCACAGAGAGGAATGTTTCCTCTCCCTCGTTCACAAGAGTGCCGCTGACGCGCACGCGTTGAAAGCCGACCATGGAAAACGTGAGAGTGTAGCGACCGTTCGGCACATCGACGATGCGGAACATTCCCTGGGCATTGGTCACCGCGCCGCGTACTGTTCCGTGCAACGCAACAGTCACTCCTTCGATCGGTTCATCGGCTTCGGTCGTGACGCGTCCTGTAATGGTTCCACCTGCCGCCAACATCAATGCCGGACTGAACACGGAAAGGCACAGCATGCACACGATCAGCGCCATGGCCGTGGAGGGGGGGTGTTGAAATCCACGTCGATATCGATGTTAGGAATGATGCGGTGAAGGAGTACCCGGACCGGTGCAGGGTCGAAAGAATTCGGACGCCTGCTGTGCACCCCCGCAGGACGCCAGTCGGCAAGCACGTTTGATCCATATTGCTGCGCGACGATCACGTACTGGTAGTTCGTGACCTTCAAGTTCAAACCTTTCTTTGTTGTGAACTCATACTCGATACTGTCCACAAACCTCGGGAGGCGGCGTTCTAATTCCGGATAGACGGCGGCTTGCCCTGCAAGGAGAGTGGCGATGATGCCCGCGCTGTCGGTCGGATAGCGCTCGAAGGCGACGATACGGATTTCACGGACGCTGTCGGGTGGAGGCCAATTCCGAAAGCGCACCACCCCGCGAAAGCCCGACGGTTCGTTCAACGGCGAGAGACCCGTGTCGCAACTCGGCAAGAGAAGTACACCGACGAGGAAAAATCGCCACTCGAAGCGCATACACAGGGTCAGTAGTGATGAACATGCGTTCATTGCGGAAACGATAAAAGCCTCGGCCGATGCATCAGCGGAGGCTCCCCTTATCCTCTGCGTCAATATACAGAAGCGGCGGGGGGAAGGCAATACAGAGCGGGCATTCGGTGGTGTAAGCGATCGCTCGGCAGTATCATTGCAAACGCCGGAGGAACTCAAGGCATCACCAACAGCTCCAACGGTCAGAGCACGTTCATCACGCTTACAGCGACTGAATTGACGACAAGTATCTCCCCCAACGAGCAGCAGATGCGCGGCTTCAGCTTGGTGCAAACCTATCCCAATCCATTTGCATTGCGTCATGCTACACACCTCTTTTGGATCGGTTTCCTCCGCGGGGGGACGTAAATGAAGTTCTCTGCCGGGAAAATGGGCGCATCGTTCCATGCACTGCCCAGCGGTTTTTTTCCTTCTACAGCCTTTCTTCCGGACCGCACACCGGAACGAACGGAGTGGCCATTCTACACTGAACTGCTTGATTTCATCATCGCTCGACTGCCCGCACATTCTCCGGTTCCTCCGGCCGTTGTGTGGGCTTGCTTTTCATTGTCGAGAACGATAGCTTAGGCGCAGAGAGTTCGACTGATTTCCGTTTGCACTGTCGAGTTGCCTCGCAGACCACGTTGGGGGGACGTTATTCGAGTCTAGAATTCATCGCTCATGCACAGCTGTCTTACTCAAATAACCATAAGGAGGAGGTATGAAGTCATTGTTCGCTTTGCTTCTTACTGTTGTTGTGGTAGGATCGTCACTCGCGCAGGTTACCATTACGGCAGCAGACGTATCGGCGCGATTGACCGTAGGCAATTCGCTTGTCAATCGCATTGATACGCTGACAACGACAGCCAATATCGGAACACCCGGCAGCACAGCCAACACGTGGAACTTCAGCACTCTTGCGACGCATGTGCTCGACACGTTGACGAGCGTCGCTGTGTCCGGCACGCCCTACGCAAGTTGGTTCCCCGGTGCGACCCACGCGCTGCGTACGCGTCAAACGCTTTTTGGTATTACGGGCACCGTGTATCAGTATCTCGCGCTTTCGACAAACTTACTGAACCCCGGTGCAGCAGGCGACGGCCAGACCATTTTTGGTACGGCAATCCTAAGGAGGACCAACACACCCGCTGAAGTGTTTTACCAACTTCCCATGACCTTAGGAACGGAGTGGACCACCACGTATGTCGAAACTCTCTTGGTTACCGTCGGCGGGTCTCCTTTCGTCAATCAAGCGACGAATCACGTTGTTAGGAACACCGTCGATGGATTTGGCACGCTGACCCTGCCGGGCACCTTTGGTTCGCATCAGGCATTACGCATTCGGCGTGTCGATCGCTACTCCGGTGCCTCGACGGGAGCGACCGTCAGTTATCAGTTCATCGCGCGGAACGCTGCTTCGGTGCAGGTAACCGCGGCCGATACGCTGCAGCCCAATAGCGGCGTTATCAGGATCAGTCCAGGATCAGCCTCGTGGAGCGGACCGTTGCCGACCGATGTACGTATCAGCGAGCAGCTTCCTTCCGAGTTCGCACTGAAGCAGAACTATCCCAATCCTTTCAATCCGACGACGGTCATCGAGTATCAAGTGGCGCGCGCTGAGTTCGTGTCCTTGAAGGTGTACAATCTTCTCGGTCAAGAAATGGCAACGCTTGTGCAGGACGTGAAAGAACCGGGCACATACGCAGTGCAGTGGAACGCCGAGTCCGTTCCCAGCGGAATCTATTTTGCGAAAATGCAGGCGGGGACGTTCACGCAAACGCGGCGGATGATGGTTGTGAAATAGAGATGCGAATACAGCAAGACGGATCGAGCCCGCTTCATGCGATCAGCTTTGCTGTTGGTGAACGCTTGCATCTTCCTCACGGTGCTCTTTGTTGATTTGCACAAAGCGGCTTCCTATATTGCGTCCGTCGGTTGAGAATGGCTGTCGCTGAGATTCCTACCCGAATCACAATCAGAATCAATTTCATATCATAACAGAGGAGTCCCCTCATGAAGAAACTCATGAGTTGCGTTGCCTTCATGCTTCTGTGTGTTTTCCTGGAAGAGGCAGCCGCCTTACCGCGCTTTGCCAGCCGCACCGGTGCGAAGTGTCAATCCTGTCACGTCAATCCTTCCGGCGGCGGTATGCGGCAAGCGTTCGGTCAGCAGTACGGGCGCGAGACACTTCCCGTCCCGACGTGGAGCGACGAGTTTGCGCTCGATGATTTTTCGACAAAGCTCACTGAGGCGGTTTCCATCGGTGCCGATGTTCGGACGCTGTACTACGTGCAGCAAATTCCCGATACCGTACGAGGCGGTTCTTCAACCAACAACGCCTTCTTCCAAATGCAGGGGGATGTGTATCTCAACTTCCGGCTTGCGAAGAAGGTGAACATCTATCTCGACAAGGGGATCTACTCGGGATTCGAGATATTCGGATTGCTGAGCATTCTGCCCGGAAACGGCTATATCAAAATCGGTAAGTTTCTTCCGAACTACGGAACGCGTCTCGACGATCATCGCACGTTCATCCGTGATCGCACCGGATTCAATCCCGAAAGCGGTCGCGCAGAACTCACCGGCGCGGAACTCGGCGTGAGTGCCGGACCCGTTGTTGTTGTGGGCGGCGTGTTCAATGCGTCCGACGGATTCGGCGCGGGGGTTTCGAAAAACAAGGCTTTTCTCGGCAGGGCCGACGGCGTGTTCAAGCTGTCCGAAAACATGCATTTGGGTCTCGGAGCGAACGTCTTCACGAAGGAACTAAGTGTCGGCTCACGTCGTACACTTTTCGGCGTGCTGGGTTCGTGCAGCTTCAACGACTTTACGCTTTTCGGCGAAGTCGATTGGTTGAGAGATGAGCAGTCGGGCGCGAAACGAACGGGACTTGTCTCGCTGATCGAAGCCGATTACGTTCTCACGCCGGGTGTGGATGTGAAATTCATGTATGAGTTCGCCGATCCCGACATCGATCTCAAGACCGGCTCCGCGTCTCGCTACAGTATTGGTGTGGAGTTCTTTCCCATCAGCGGTGTGGAGGTACGTCCGGTGTATCGCATCAACCGCGAGAAACCGACGAATGTCAAGAACGATGAGTTCAATCTTCTCATTCATTTCTACCTATAGGAGGCACAGCCGATGAATGCGAAAAAAATGCTTGCGGTGAGTGCCGCTCTCTGCCTGGTCGTCTTCTCGTTCCAACAGTGCAAAGATTTAGGGTCGGCACCTGGTAAGCCGCCTCTCACCGCTTCAACGCTCATCGTAACATTGAGTCCCGGCGGTCAGGCAACGGTCGTCATCA
>PSMW01000016.1:0-57899 GCA_040290295.1 Ignavibacteria bacterium | reverse complement strand
TTGGCGACAGCCGCTCTAACGAACAAACCTGATCGGACAGCCGAACTCGTGATCACGGCCGTCAGCGGAGCTGTTGCCGGAACAACGAGCGTCAAGGTAAAGGATTCCGACGCGCATGATGCACCTCTCGATGCTCCGCTGCATGAGGAGAACGAAATCGAGATCGAGATACGCATAACCGCGACCGTGGTCTCCTTTAGGAATGATATTCAACCGATCTTCACCAACAACTGTGTGAACGTCGGATGTCACCCCGGCGGTGGCGCGCCGTTTTCACTGAGGAGCGATGACAGTTACAATGGTTTGGTGAACGTTGACGCAACGATGGGACCTTGTGCCGGCATCAAGCGCGTCTTGCCGGGCAATGCCGACAACAGCGCGCTCATCAAGCGTCTGGAAGGAACCTGCGGCACGCGAATGCCGAGTGGAGCTGACCAGCTGTCCGCTACAAACATCCAACGTATCCGAACGTGGATAACGCAAGGCGCACTCAACAATTAACGGCGCTGCAACCATTTTGTTGGAGAGTTGGTTATATTATGCAGCAATACCGTTCAACAATCAGAAGAGAACTCGATGAACCATCTTCGCAGCATCACCATCGTTCTCACGCTCTTCCTTTTCGGGCTGGTGTTTGCACAAGGCGAAAAGAAGGTGTCGTTCAAGAACGATGTCTTTCCGATCATCAAAGCGAAATGTCTTCCGTGCCATGCTGAAGATAATTTCAACCCGAGCGAGTTGAGCATGGACTCGTACGAGTTGCTGGCGCAAGGGGGCAAGCACGGGGTGCCGTTCAAGCCGGGGAAGGCGGCTGAGAGCTTGATGATCCAAAAGCTGAGCGAGAATCCGCCCTTCGGTGATCGCATGCCGCTCAACTCGAAGAAGAAGATTCAAGAAGGGAAGGCAGTGTGGCTTACGTCCGACGAGCTTCGCACGATTGCCACGTGGATCGATCAGGGAGCGAAGAACAACTGACGCACCCCTCGAGTTGTTTCGAACGGAACGCCTCGTTCACTCGGTGGACGAGGCGCTTTGATTTTTGCGTGACGCTCTGGTGTGCGGCAGCGTTCCTCGTGCTTCTCGTCCAAGGCAGTGCGTTGCTTCTGGACGTCAATCTTTCGATATTTGTCAGCGAATCAACAGGATCGAAGCATGGCTGAGGAAGCTTCCCTTACGAAATTCATCGCTCGATTACGAAGCATCCCACTGACGCGCGATCTGGCGGTCAAGCTGGGGCTTGGTCTTGGGCTTGTGGTGCTCGTCGGATTGCTCTTTCCTCGCGGTGAAACAATCGAGACCGAGTACAAGGTCGGCGCCTTGTGGCCCCGTGCCGATCTGTACGCTCCGTTTTCGTTCCCTATTCTGCGTGACCCGGACGACTACCGGCGCGAAGTCGAGGAGGCAAAATCCAAGGTGTATCCTGTCTTCGAGCGGGATGCGGTAGAGACGGAACAACAGGTGCAACGGCTGCACGGGTTTTTCTCTCGCCTACGCGAAGCCTTGCGTGCACGCGGACGTTACCGATCGACGCGAAGTGCAAGCGACTCGGTGCAGGTAGCGCTGCTCGTCTCACAACTCGAAATCAAATTCTATGAGCGCGAATGGGAACTTCTTGCAGGTCTCTCGGACGAGGCGTTGAACGCAGTCGAGGCTTTGCTGTCGAATCTTATGCAAGAGTATCTTCGCCGCGGTGTGCTGGATGTCGGGAAGAAAACGCTGGCACGTACGGAACTTGCCTTACGAAAAGGAACACTGGAAGAAATCCTCCCGCTGAAATATTTTCTCGATCAGGAAGAAGTCGCCGCACGTTTGGAGCAGGATCTCACCGCCTACTTCCATGACGAAAGCGATACGCTTGAGGTGGCGCGTAAGATCGGTCTGGTTCACATCGGACCGAACATCAAATACAACGCTCTTGCTACCGAGCGTACGCTGCACGCCGCGGTCGAATCGGTACCACGCACGGCAGGCTTCGTGCAAGAAGGGGATCGGATCATCGGCAAGAACGAACGCGTGACGCCGGAGATCAAACAGAAGATCGACTCGTTGCGGAAGGCGAAGCACGAACGGGGTGCCGCAACGGCGGGACCCCTGCAGATGCTCGGAACCTTTCTCCACGTTGCCATCGTGCTGACGCCGTTCACGATTTATCTCAAACTCTTTCGCACCCGTATCTTTACGAACAACCGTCGGCTGGCGTTGATCGTTCTGGTGATCCTGATGGAGTGCTTCTTCGCGTACCTCACGCGCGTTGTGAACGTAACTGCCCCGATCGAATATCTGATCGTCGTGCCTGCAGCCTCCATGCTGCTGACGATCATCTTCGACTCGCGTGTGGGATTCTACGGGACGGTGGTGATTGCCTATCTGGTGGGAGGTGTGCGAGGGAACGACTATGCTGTGGCGTTTGCCGCGCTCATGGCAGGAGCGCTTGCGGTGTACACCGTGCGCGATATTCGCGACCGTTCGCAGATCATTCGATCCTTCGGCTTCATCTTTCTCGGCTACGCGGTTGCCATTCTTGCGCTTGGCTTCGAGCGCCTCGAGTCGGTGGAGAATATGACAGAGGAACTGACGTTCGCTCTCGCCAACTCACTCGTCTCTCCTGTGTTGACGTTCGGGCTGTTGGTGTTCTTCGAACGATACTTCAAAGTAACGACCGACCTTACGCTCATCGAGCTGGGGCAGTTTCATCATCCGCTCCTCAAACTGCTTGCAGAGAAAGCTCCGGGTACGTACCACCACAGCCTGACGATGGCGAATCTTGCCGAAGCGCCAGCCGCTGTCGATGCCAATACGGTCTTAGCGCGCGTCGGGGCATACTTCCACGATGTCGGGAAGATCGAGAAGCCGACCTATTTCGTTGAGAACCAGAAAGGTGCACGTAATCGGCACGAGAAGCTGTCGCCGCGTATGAGCGCGCTCATCATCCAAAACCACGTCAAGAAGGGTATCGCACTGGCGCGCCAATACAACTTGCCGGAGGAAGTGATCGACTTCATCCCGCAGCATCACGGCACAACGCTGATCGACTTCTTCTATCGCAAAGCGCTCGCGTTGGCGGAGAACTCTCCGGATGAGACAAAGCTCGATGAGATCAACGAACAAGACTACCGCTATCCCGGTCCCAAACCTCAAACCAAAGAGACAGGCATTCTCATGCTTGCCGATTCGATCGAGGCTGTTGCACGGACGCTCGAAGATCCATCTCCACAAAAACTCGAAGCCATGATCGACGAATTGATTAAGAGACGGTTCGAGGAGGGGGAAATGGATGAGTGTCCGCTGACCTTGAAGGATCTCACGAAGATCAAGAAGGCATTCCTGAACGTCCTGGTCGGCATGTATCATACGAGGGTGAAATATCCCGAAGCAGAAGCAGGAGAAGATACCAAGCGCGTACCCTCAGAAGAACCGGCAACGCAAACGCCCGAAAGCCCCAAGCCGGTGGAGGGATCGGACGCGAAGCTCTCACGCATAATCAAGACGATCGACAATCAATGAAGGACTACTGTCGCAACTATCTCAATTACCTCTTCCTTGAGAAGAACGCTTCGAGGAACACGATTGCCTCGTATCGGCTTGATCTTCAACGGTACCTTGCTTTTCTTGAACGCAACAAGGTGTGCAACATCCAATCGGTGCGGCACGATCATGCTGCGCAGTTTCTTGTTTCGCTACGCGAGCAAGGGCTGTCGCCTCGCTCCGTACGGCGAGCACTCTCAGTCGTAAAGGGGTTTCATCGGTTCCTGCTTGCCGACGGCGTCGCCACCGACGACCCGACGGATGTGATCGAAGCACCGAAAGTGAGCCGCACCTTGCCCAGTGTTCTGACGCAGGAGGAGATCGAGAGTATTCTTGCGCAACCTGCACCCCATGCCGGCGATAAGAAACAGTTGTGGTTGCGCGATCGTGCGATCTTGGAAACGATGTATGCGTGCGGGCTTCGCGTGTCGGAACTCACCGGCTTGAAGCAGTCCTCCGTGCTCGCCGAGGAAAGACTGGTGCGAGTGTTCGGCAAAGGGTCGAAGGAGCGGCTTGTGCCGATCGGCGGTTCGGCGCTTCGGTGGATCGGGCGATACAAAACGGAATGTCGTCTGCTGCTCGCTCGGCGTACAGCTTCGACGGACGCGCTCTTTCTCAATGTGCGCGGCAAGCCGATGTCGCGCATGGCGGTGTGGACCATTGTCAAGCGCTATGCACAGCAAGCGGGGATCACGAGCGAAGTGCATCCCCATACGTTTCGTCACTCTTTCGCAACGCATTTGTTGGAAGGAGGAGCGGACTTGCGCGCTGTGCAAGAGATGCTCGGACACGTGGACATCGGCACAACCCAGATTTACACGCACATCGACCGCGAGTATTTAAAGGAAGTGCATCGCACGTTTCATCCTCGCGGCTAAGCACGTTCATTGACACGCTTCATCACCCAAAAGATTGTTGGGAGGAGATCGACACACCGGTGCCGCTGCTGGACGGGACCGTTCGACCGTATGTGCACGTGGAGGACGCGGTGAGCACGCCGACATTCGGGCGCGTTCACCGGCGCATCACGTCAGCATTCATTTATACTTGCGAAGGGAAAGCTGTGGAAGAAATTACTATGCGCCGTTCGGTGCGGGTATGCTTATCGGACCGACGCCGTTCTTCGGTGAAGGTGAACGTGATAACATCGGGGGCGGCGCTGCGGTACCCGACGAGGCGACGTTCCGGGCATGATGCGCGTGAGCTTAGGATGTTATACAAATGAAGACGACATCAATCATTTCCTTGCAGTGCTGAGTATGATCATTTTGAAAAACTCTCGCGGCGAGTATGCACGGGACGCCGCAACAGGCTCGTTTGCGCCGAAAGGCTTCACACTCCCGTTCGACAGCTACGTAACACCGTTTGCTATGGCAGCGGAAACACCTCGACGCTCCACCTCGGAGTTGGTGTGGGGGTGATGCGTCCGTTTCACTTTTTGCACGACGAGTTGTATTGTGAGGATGTTGCACTGGCTGAACTTGCCGAGCGCGTCGGTACGCCGTTGTACGTTTACAGTGCCCGGAGTATTCGCGATCGTTGCCGCGCGTTCAAGTCCGCACTCGAAGGATACGATCATCATCTTACGTACGCGGTGAAAGCGAACGCCAATCTTGAGGTACTTCGTGTTATCGCCGCCGAGCAGCTCGGCGCCGATGTTGCCTCAAAAGGGGAAGCGTTTCTTGCGTTGAGTGCCGGTTTTGCGCCCGAAAGCATTTCCTTCAGCGGTGTGGGAAAACGTGCGGACGAAATCCTGTTCGCACTCAAGAACAACATTCGGAGGTTCTACGTCGAGTCGGAGCAAGAGTGGGACGCGTTGAGCGAGATTGCCAGACAGCTCGGCGTTCGCGCACGCGTGCTGTTGCGTCTCAATCTCGATATCGACGCAGGCGGCCACGACTACATCTCGACGGGCAAGAAACACGATAAGTTTGGGTTGGCCCCTGATCGTGCGTTGGCACTTGCCGTACGTGGCGAGCATTCTCCACCTATCGACTTTCGCGGTTTGCACGTCCATATCGGATCACAGATCACGTCGGTCGAACCGTTCGTCGAAGCGGCGGAGAAGTTAAGCGAGATCGTCGAGCATTTTCGGCGTAGGAGCATTCCTGTACACGATCTCGACATCGGCGGTGGATTTGGCGTTGTGTACGAGGGGTTTCTTCAACACCCGTTGTTGGACGAGCCGAAAACGAAGTCGGTACCGGAGATTGCGACGATTCTCGAGCGCATTCTTCCGATCGTGCGCGCAACCGGCTGCAAGATTGCGCTGCAACCCGGTAGAGCCATCGTTGCCGAAGCAGGCGCGCTTGTTTCCAAGGTCTTGTACCGAAAAGAAACCGATGCAAAGACGTTTCTCATTGTCGATGGGGGGATGAACGATTTGTTGCGTCCGAGTTTGTATCGCGCCTACCACCAAATTGTGCCGCTCAAGATCGCCAGACGTGCGCTCGAAACCGTCGATGTTGTCGGTCCGTGCTGTGAGAGCGGGGATTTCTTCGCACTCGACCGGCGCTTGCCTCGGCTCGATCGCGGGGATGCGCTTGCGGTGCTCTGCGCCGGTGCGTATGGGTTTGTGCTTTCGTCCAACTACAACGCGCAGCTACGCCCCGCGGAAGTGTTGGTTGACGGAGCGAAGGCTGCCTGTGTTCGTGAACGAGATCGTCTGGAAGAACTCTTATAGGATTTTTCGAAAAGGAACCTTGCATGCGCGTGTACAATGTCGCCGTCGTCGGTGCGACGGGTTTGGTGGGAAGAAAGATGATCCAAGTCTTGACGGAACGCAAGTTCCCGGTCGGGAATATTCGCCTCCTGGCGTCCGAACGCTCGGTGGGGAAGGAAGTGGAATTCAACGGTACCGTTGTGAAGGTGGAACGTCTCACGGAGCGTTCGTTTGCAGGCATCGATATCGCTTTGTTCTCCGCGGGAGCAAATGTCAGTCGCGAATTCGCACCGCGCGCCGTCAAGGCGGGAACGCTGGTGATCGACAACAGCAGCGCGTTCCGTATGGACCACAGCGTGCCGCTGGTGGTGCCCGAAGTGAACCGCCATATGATTTTTCATCATAAAGGTATCATTGCCAATCCCAATTGCTCCACCATCCAAATGGTCGTTGCGCTCAAACCGATACACGACCGATGGAGCATCAGGCGCATTGTCGCTTCCACGTATCAGTCGGTGACCGGAGCCGGACAACGAGGACTGGATCAGTTGCAGCGTGAGTTGAGGGATGAACATGTTGCTGAACCGATATTCCCTCACCCGATCGCGATGAACGTGTTGCCCCACGTCGATATCTTTTTGCCCGATGGCTACACCAAAGAAGAGCACAAGATGATGCACGAGACGAAGAAGATCATGGGAGATGAATCGATCAAAGTGCATGCAACGTGTGTGCGTGTGCCCGTCTACGGTGGTCATAGCGAAGCAGTCGCGGTGCAATGCGAGAAGCCCTTCGAGATGGATGAGGTACGAGCGGCATTAACATCTGCGCCGGGCGTTGTGGTGGTGGATGAACCTGAGCACGCACACTATCCGATGCCGATCCACGCATGGGACAAGGATGAGGTCTTCGTTGGAAGAATTCGGCGAGATGAAACTATCGACCATGGGCTGGCGTTATGGATTGTGTCCGACAATCTCCGCAAAGGAGCAGCAACGAACGCCGTCCAGATTGCGGAAGAATGGCTCAAAGGTTCCACACACAAAATCATTTCATCATCACTCACGTTGGAGGAACAATGAAAAAGTATCTCTTGGTTGGTGCTCTCGTGCTTGCGGGAGCGTTTCTGCTCATCCTGCCATCGGATTCAAGTGTCGCTGGCGCCGTCGAGATCGGCAAGCAGGCGCCACCGTTCACCTTGAAGGACCCGGACGGGAAGGAACACTCGTTGAGCGACTTCCTCTCCTCCCACAACTATACGGTGCTGATGTTCATCGCAACGCAGTGTCCGATCTCCAACGACTATAACGAGCGCATGGCGGCGCTGCACAAGGACTACGCGCCGAAGAACATCGCCTTCGTTGGTATCAATTCCAACAAACAAGAAGGTGTGGAAGAGATCAAAGAGCATGCGGCGAAGAATGGATTCGCGTTTCCGATCTTGAAAGATTGGAACAACATCGTGGCGGATGCCTACGGCGCGCAGGTGACGCCCGAAGTGTTCGTGCTCGATCAGCAGGCCGTCGTGCTCTATCACGGACGGATCGACGACGCACGTAATCCTGCAAAGATCACGTCGCACGATCTGCGCGTAACGTTGGACGCGCTGTTGGCGGGAAAGCCTGTCTCTCGGACTAAAACGAAAGCCTTTGGCTGCACGATCAAGCGCGTAAAGAAGGAGAGTTGATGCGTCGCTTGTCGGCATTCTTGTTGGTGGTAGCGCTCGCGGTTCACGCATGTGCACAAGCAACGGGAGGGCAAGGCTCTCCCGTTCTGCTTCCTGTCGATGAACATAGCTTCGCTCAGATTCGCGCTGCAGCGAAGGGGAAGGTCTTGGTGCTCAACTTCTGGGCGACGTGGTGCAAGCCGTGCCTCGAAGAATTTCCCCACCTCGTGAAATTGCAAAAGCACTACGAAGCGCAAGGACTCGATGTCATGTTCATTTCGGTGGATGACGATGACGCAAAAACGACCCGTCGGGTTCGCAGCGTCCTTGCGACGATGGGCGTCGAGAAACCGTCCTATCTCAAAAAATCCAGAAATGACGAAGGGTTCATCAACGCCGTCCATCCGTCGTGGAGCGGCGCCGTTCCGACAACGTTCGTGTACGATCGCAACGGCAAGCTGATCGCCATGAGATCGGAGGAGATGGGTTTCGATGATCTCGAAAAGATTGTTGTTCCACTTCTAAGGTGATAATCCCGTCGTTCGTTGACCCTGTTTTCCCATTTCGGTATCATACCTCCAGCACGTATGGACACACGCACGCAGATCATTCGGGATATGATTGAGGTATGCCATCGGCTGTATGCGCGCGGCATGGTCACGGCAACCGACGGCAACGTTAGCATACGGTTGGAGAATGGGAACATTCTGGCGACACGGTCGGGCATCAATAAAGGCGACGTCCAGGAGCCGGACTTGGTGGAAGTAACGCTGGGTGGTGAGCAGGTGGCGGGAAGCGGCAAGCCTTCGACCGAGCTGGGCATGCACCACTTCATCTACAAAGAACGGAGGGACGTGCGCGCGGTTGTGCATGCACACCCGACGTATGCAACAGGTTTCGCGACAGCCCGCATCGCACTCGACCAGTGCACATTTCCCGAAGTGATCGTTGAGCTGGGTGCTATTCCGCTTGCGGAGTACGCGACGCCTTCCACACCGGAAGTCGCTGCTTCCTTGGCGCCGTTTATCAAGAACAGCGATGCAATACTCTTGGCGAATCATGGCGCCGTAACGTGCGGCTCGAGCATCTTCGATGCGTACTACAAGATGGAGAAGGTCGAACATGCAGCGCACATTACCTTCGTTGCGACGATGCTGGGAGGTGCACGCAGTTTGACGGAAGAACAACTCGCGAAACTGCGTGCGGTAAGTGTGCAGAGCTACGGCAAGGATTTTTCGACCAAGATTGCTTGCGAAATTTCCGACTCGCCCGCCGACGACCTTCCCGAACACGATCTGCGCTGCTACATCGAACGCCGATTACAAGAGCTTGGCATTCCTTGAATGTTCTCTCACCCCTCCATCGTTGAATAGACTTCTTCGATCACCCCAATGAAACTCCGGGTCGGCATCATATTCGGCGGAAGGTCAGGTGAACACGAAGTGTCGCTTGTGTCTGCTGCATCCGTCATGCAAGCATTGGACAAGGAAAAGTACGAGATCGTTCCTATCGGTATTGCGAAGGACGGGCGGTGGATCAGTTCCGACGACGCGCTCGAACGCCTGGGATCGGGGACCGAGTTGGAGAGTGCACCGGAACGCTTCCTCATTCCCGAACCGAACCGCCATGCGCTCGTGTCCTTGAATTCTGCGCTGCAACTCGAATCGAAATTGGATGTGATTTTCCCCGTTGTGCACGGCACGTACGGAGAAGACGGCACGCTTCAAGGACTGCTCGAGCTTGCAAACATTCCCTACGTAGGTGCCGGCGTTCTCGCATCTGCAGTCGGGATGGATAAGGTCGTCCAAAAACAACTTCATCGCCAGGCGGGCCTGCCTGTTGTACCATACGTATGGTTTCTCTCGAAGCAGTGCCGCACAGCCAAGTCGTCGGTGGTTTCTGCAGTCGAGAAGGCTCTGCGTTATCCAGTGTTCGTGAAGCCTGCGAACACCGGCTCGAGTGTCGGCATCACCAAAGCGCACAATCGGAAGGAATTGGTTGAAGGTTTGATGCACGCCGCCGAGTTCGACCGCAAAGTGTTGGTGGAACAGGGGATCAAGAATATTCGGGAGATCGAAGTAAGTGTTCTGGGCAACGATCGCCCGATCGCTTCCGTTCCGGGCCAGATCATTCCCTCCAACGAATTCTATGACTACGATGCGAAGTACGTGGATGGGAAGTCCACGGCGATCATCCCCGCCAAGCTTCCATCATCGATCGTGAAAAAGCTTCAGCGGCTCGCGGTGAAGGCATTCACGACGCTCGATGCAGCGGGGATGGCGCGTGTAGATTTTTTTGTGGTAAAGAAAACGTATCGCATTTATCTCAACGAAATCAACACGATCCCCGGGTTCACTTCCATCAGCATGTACCCGAAGCTGTGGGAGGCTTCAGGAATTTCCTACTCGGAACTGCTCGACAGGCTCATCTCACTTGCGCTCGAACGACATGAAGAAAAGAGCAAGCTGCGAACTTCCTTTGAGCCAGCACGAGAATGGTATAAGATACGATAGCCTATCTCGATGTTGATGAGGTGACCTCGTACGGTCCGGAAACCATCACCATCTATCGGTTCTTCCCCGGAACCTTGCGCTACAAGATTCATGACTACTCGAACCGCAACACAACGGGGAGTCACAACATGTCCGATTCCTCGCAGGCGGTTGTGCGTGTGTACACCTCCGCGGGATTGATTCGTGAGGACCGCATTCGTACCGGCGTAGCGGGCAATCAGTGGTACGTGTACGACATCAACGGCGCGAATCAATCGATCTCGTTCATCAACACGATTCGCGACGGAGTCTCCAGTCCGACCGATACCAGCTTCCGGCCAACTGCGTTGCCACCGAAAGCAACCCGTCGGTAAGCGTTTCGTTTTCGCCTCAAGCAAAGCCGAATCCATCGCGTGGGTTCGGCTTTTGTGTTAGTAGCCGCCGGCTCGACTCGGTTGCAAGCCCTCGAAATAATTGGTACATTTGTCTCGTCATGGACAACCTTTTCTATCGCAAAGAGAAGAAGCGGCTCGGCCTGCGTGAGCGCATCTCGAAGCTCAGCAAGAACAAGCGCCTTGTGGTGATCGTGGTGTTGTCCGTCGTCTTCCTGTCATATGCGCTCTTCGGAACCTACGGCATTCTCACGCATCTGCAACTTCTTCACAAGAAAGCGCAACTGCAAGCGCTGATTCGTGAAGAAGTGGAGCAGAACCGTAAGCTCCAAGCCGAGGTGCGAGCATTGGAGGGCGAGCCAAAAACGATTGAGAAGGTTGCACGTGAGAAATACGGCATGATTCGCGAGGGTGAAACGGTCTATAGGGTGCAACCACGATGAGGAGACGACTGATCCTTTCGCATGTGAATCTCCTGCCGTGTGCAACGCGCTCGGGGGCGTCGCCCCGGCACGTTGATGGTGTGTGAAGGTAGCGGGGAAGCATCGTCATCGGCATGGATCTCTTCGACAGCACAGCTTCACCACTCCCACCATCGCATCACGCTCCATTGGCTGAACGTGTTCGACCGCAGTCGCTCGATGAATTCGTGGGACAAGAACACCTGCTTGGAGCGGGCAAGCCGTTACGCACGCTTATCGAAAGCGACGCGGTGCCTTCCATGATTTTTTGGGGACCACCGGGCAGCGGGAAAACCACACTCGCTCGGATCATCGCTCACCATACACATGCAGCATTTTACCAACTCAACGCTGTTGCCTCCGGTGTGAAAGATGTTCGCGATGTGCTCGAGCGCGCAGCACACAATCGGACACGGCTCGGCAAACGCA
The DNA here is from genome assembly GCA_040290295.1 of Ignavibacteria bacterium. Lineage (GTDB taxonomy): Bacteria > Bacteroidota > Ignavibacteria > UBA10030 > UBA6906 > CAADGV01. Next base: position 46,272 of record PSMW01000016.1, on the reverse strand, counting down.
CGGTGCTCTTCATCGACGAAATTCATCGCTTCAACAAGGCCCAGCAAGATGCGTTGCTGCACGCTGTGGAAGAAGGCGTCATGACGCTCATTGGCGCAACGACCGAGAATCCATCGTTCGAAGTGATTCCGCCCCTGCTCTCACGGACGAGGCTGTATGTGCTGCAGGCGCTGAGCAACGAGGACTTGAACCGCGTGCTCGAACAAGCGTTGCAGAAGGACGAGCAGCTCCGCACGGCGCGTGTGGTGGTTCAGGACCGGGACTATCTCTTCCTCCTTTCGGGAGGCGATGCTCGGATCATGCTGAACGGTCTCGAAACCGCCGTCGGATTGACCTCGCCCGATAAGGAGGGGCGTGGCGTCGTGACGAAGAAGGAGTTGGAAGAAGCGTTCCAGAGGAAGTTCGTCAAGTACGATAAAGGGGGCGAAGAGCACTACAGCGTTATCTCCGCATTCATCAAAAGCGTGCGAGGAAGCGATCCCGACGCGGCTGTGTACTGGCTTGCACGCATGTTGGAAGGCGGCGAAGATCCCCTCTTCATTGCTCGTCGCATGATCATTCTTGCTTCGGAAGATATCGGTAACGCCGATCCGTACGCGCTGACCCTTGCCGTGTCGTGCTTTCATGCCGTTCATGCTATAGGGATGCCCGAAGCGCGCATTGTGCTGGCACAGACTGCGACGTACCTGGCATCCGCACCCAAGAGCAATGCATCATACATCGCAATCACCGAAGCGTGGGACGATGTGAAGAACACACCCGATGAGCCTGTACCGCTCCATCTTCGCAACGCTCCCACACGCGTGATGGAAGCCCTCGGTTATGGAGCCGACTACAAGTACAGTCACGACTTCGAGGGCGGGTTCGTGGAGCAACAGTATCTTCCCGACGGGCTGAAAGGGAAAGTGTATTATCGCCCCACCGAGCACGGCGCCGAGAAAAAGATCCGCGATCGCTTGCTCATGTGGTGGCGTTCACGAAAACGTTGATGAACGATCGTTGCCCGTGAGAAGAAGGACCAGAACATACATTCTTTTACTTCTCGTTGCTGTGAGTGCCGTTCGTTGCATCGACCGCGCGGCTGCTCAGGCGTCCGACTTCCCTCGTCCGATTCCCATAAAGCCCGACACGCTTCTGCCACGCCCAGCTCTTGCCGGCGACACAACCAAAGCGGATGCGACAAAGCCGCTTCGCTCTCCTTCGGGTATCGATTCGATTGTCGCCTACAGCGCTTCCGAGTCCATCATCTACTCTCTCACTTCCAAAACGATGTACATGTATGCAAAGGCGGAGATCAAATACCGTGAGTTAGGATTGAAGGCAGAGCAGATTGCGATCAACTGGAATACTTCCATCTTGAATGCGGAAGGAGTGCCCGATTCTGCTGACACCTCCGGAACCGGTTTGCGCGGCGCTCCCGATTTGATCGATGGGGGTGAAACGTATCGAGGCAAGCGCATCTCCTACAATTTCAAAACGAAGAAGGGAAAGATCGATGTCGGCAAAACCGAGATCGAGCAGGGCTACTATCGCGGGGAGGTAATCAAGAAAGTTTCCACCGACGTTCTCTTCGTGGCGGATGGAACATATACCACGTGCGATGAGCCTCATCCCCATTACTATTTTGCAAGCCCGGAGATGAAGATCGTGCTGAAGGACCAAATCGTCGGGCGGCCGATATATTTGTATGTGGCGGATGTGCCGGTGTTTGCTCTACCCTTCGGCGTGTTTCCTGCACAACGCGGGAGACGGTCGGGATTCATTTCTCCGGCGTATGGTCAGAGTGCGCGCGGGCGCTACTTGCTGCACTTCGGCTATTACTGGGCGATGAACGATTATATGGACTTGAGTGTGCGAGCCGACGGATACACGAAGGGAAGTTGGGTGTTGTACGGCGACTATCGCTACGCGCTGCGCTATAATTTCACGGGCACGATCAGTGCATCGTTGGCGAAAACGATTGCCGGCGAGCGTGGCGATCCTGCATACTCGAATCAGCGCTTGTTCAACATTCACCTTACGCACAATCAGGAGTTCGATCCGACAACGCGCTTGGTGGTTGATTTTACGTTCACGAGCGGGTCGTCGTACTACCAAAATGTGAGTTATCAGTTGAACGATTTGCTGCGGCAAGAAATTTATTCGAACGCAACGCTCTCGAAGTCGTGGGAGGGGACACCGAACAGTATCACCATAAACGTCAATCGTAAACAGAGCTTGAGACCCCGGCCCGGCGAATTGGAAATCAGCGATGGGCTTCCGAGCATCACCTTCAGTCGGGCGCAAAGCTTTCCGTTTCGCTTTGGGAAACGTTCATCCGACGCGGGCGCGTCCTCTGCATGGTACGAGTTGATCGGCTACACCTACAATGGTCAATTGTTGAATCTGAGAAATCGCTATGCGGCAGACGATACGGGCTTCGTGCGAGTCGAGCATCGCCGCGGTGTTCAACATGCGATCACGGTCAATGCTGCGCCAAAGCTCGGCTACGTTACGGTCACGCCGTTCTTCAACTATACTGAAAAGTGGTACGACAAAGGCATTCGCCGATCAGTGAGGCTACTCTCGATCCGCAGAGTCGTCACGCCTGAAGGCGGGACAGACGGACCGTCCGATCTGCGAAACGACACGACATATCAGATCCATGACGAAGAGGTGAAAGGCTTCAAGGCAGTGCGCTATTTCGATCTCGGCATTTCTGTCGGCACCAAGTTCTATGGTGTGCTACAGCCGAACATTTTCGGGATCAAGGGCATTCGCCATCAAGTAACGCCGAGCGTGTCGTACACCTACCAACCGGATTTCTCCAAGCCGAGCTATGGATACTTCGGCACCTATACGGATGAATTTGGGCGTCAGCAAAAGTACGGCTTCTATGAGAAGGAAGTCTTCGGTGGCGCTCCTGCGGAGGAGCGTCAAGCAATCAGCCTGCGTATCGGTAACGTCATCGAAATGAAAACGGCAGGGTCGGATTCCGCAACCCAAGAGAACAAATTTCAAATCCTGAATGTCGATGTCGCAACAGGCTACAATTTCGCACGCGACAGTTTGAAGTTCGATCCGATTGCTGTCGGCTATCGGACGAGCATCGGCACATTGCTGAACATCAGTGGAGGGATGAGCTTCAATCTCTACAAATTCGAGCCTGACCGGTTGAGGCCACAAACCGGTAGGCGCGTCAACAAATTCTTGATCAACGAAACCGGTCAGCTTGCTCAACTGACGAGCTTCAGTATCAGCTTTTCGACATCGTTGAGCGGTGAGAAGAAGAAAACAACAGCGGGTCCGATACAATCCGCGGAGGACTCGCTGCGTCGCGCGACGGGCACGCGGCAACTTTACGACGATCCGCTTCCCGATTTCAGCATCCCGTGGCGATTGGATCTGTCGTACAACTTCTCGCAGTCACAAGAAGATCCGCGGGTAAAATTTCGCCTCGCCAACATCGCGGCATCGCTCAGCTTCAATCTGACGGAGTTCTGGAAGATGTCGGCAAGCACGAACTACGATCTCATCACCAAACAAGTTGCCGCTCCGCAGGTGAACGTGTACAGAGATTTGCATTGCTGGGAGATGAACTTCAGTTGGGTGCCGACGGGGCCAAACCGTAACTACCGTTTGGAAATCCGTCTCAAAGCTCCACAACTGCAAGACGTGAAGGTGACGAAGCAGGAGAGTGTGCGCGGGATTTACTGAGCGGCGCGGTGCACCGGCGATGCCTCGTGCCGGACAACGCGCCGGGCGTCTCAGAAATCGAATTTCACGCCGATGGTTCCGTACACGTAGCTTTTGTGTTCCCAGAGTCGCGGCTTACGGAAGACCACGGCGGAGAACTTCAGCTCCGCATAGATGAAGGGAGGAACGATCTCCGCCCAGCCGGTGAACATCACTAATCGGCTGTACTGCGCCGTAATTCGGAAACGATCGTAGCGATAGTTCCGATACTCGATGCGGATATAGGGATCGATGAAGGATTCCGGTTCGCCGGCTTTGAAGATCGAGTACTTGCCATCCACCACGACTACCTTTCCCAAATTCACTTTGTGGTAACTGGCGCCGAGATGCACGTTCAAGTTCTGGCGTTTCTCGTCGAACAAGAAATCGAACGCATAGTAGCCTTGCACCACCGCCGAAATGTAGTAGAGACTGTCGAGATTGCGCGTCAAGTATTCATCACGCCGTCCCGAAAGTCCGCCAAAGGCGAACCGTCCGCCTAACGCAGCGTACGGGAACGACTCCGAGGCAATACGAATGGTTTCCCATTCAAACTCGAACTCGCCCACAATGCCGTCGCTGCCGTTGAGCAAGCGCGCGGTACTGGTGATGAGACGTGTCGGTCCGCTGGTGGGTGGGTCGATGCCTCCATTGATGGGCACCCACGCGCCGAGCTTGAGTGATTTGTAGCTTCCCATGATCCATGTGTTGCCGGAGGACCAGAAGGGATAGCCAAGCTCGTCGTCGCCGATGCGTCCGACGATGCCCCAATCATTGCCGAAGCGGAGCGACGCGCCGAACAGCGAGATGTCCGCGGAAACCCAATCAGGCTTTGAAGGATGCGCCATGGGGTTGGATTCTTCCATCACGCGGTTCTTGATGCCGAACGGCGGTGGTTGCGCGCTTCGGCGAGCAAATCGGCTTTGAGATCACGCGTCAACAACGTTTGCGCGTACAGCTTACCGTACGACACGTTGCCGATCCTGATGTCGGTAATGGTTTGCGAATCGGGATGAGCGATGATGATGATCTTGTCGTCTTTCGAGAAACTCTTGCCGCGATTGCGGAATGCCGCGTAGACGCGCAACTTCAAATTCGGTTCACGCATCTCCCACCGCGGAAAGGATGGAGCATACGCGCTATCCACGATGTTCAGTTCGGCAAGAATGCGTTCGAGCGAGTGAAGGTCGGATCGGGCGGCTTCGACTTTCGCACTCAACGTATCGTACGCCGATTGTGCTTGCACGGGTGAGTTCGCAAAGAACAAAACGCTGACGGGGAGAACGATGAAAATGAGAAAGAACCGTATCATGCGTGTGCGCCTCCCTTTTCAAAAACTGAATGTATAGGGGATTGAAACGGTGAAGAAGTACGGAGGCTCCCAGGGATCGCGCGTGCGAGTAATCAGCGTCGTGAACTTCGCTTCAACCCGCAACTGTTCGGGAATCACCTCCATCCAAATTCCCGCAAGCAGCCAATCGCGAAAGTACTGAATGCTTGCGCCGAAGCGGCGTGCAAATTGTTGGTTCATAAACTCCGCCTTGCCGTACGGACTCCAGAGGAATCTGTTTTCGAACGGCGAGAGTTCGATCGTGCGTCCGCCGCGCCGAATCTGTTCGACCACGCCGATATGCTCGGCGCCCAGACCGATCTTCATGCGGAGAAGATTCGCACTGTTGTTGATGTTGACGGTGAATGAGTACCAGATTGTACCTGCTCCTTTGATGGTGTACACGAACGCCGTATCAGGGAAAACGCCGTCGGCATCCGAACGGGGGAAGCCGACGAACAACGAACCGCCGGCAAACGCCCAGTCGAACTCGGCGGTGACGCCGTATGTTCCGGAAAGATTGCGCGGCTTCCAGATCGAGCTCAAACCCTTTGCGTCGCGCACCGTCCCCCACTTGAAAGGAATATGCCCACCGAGTTTGATTTGGTTATAGAGGATAAAGAAGTTCAGATTCCCGGATGTCCAAAACGGATGCGACAATTCCTCGTTGCCGATACGTGCTTCCAATCCCCACATATCGCCGAAACGGACACGAATATCATCGAACAGACGTATGGTGACGATTGTTTCGTTGTTGTCGTCGGAGGTTGCGTAGCTGTAGCGATCGAAGGCGAACAACACACTGTCGGCATCTTTGACGAGTTTCGGCGCGCTGAGATCGGCGATGCGAAATTGGCGATCGATCAGCTCCTTATCTTCACTGTACTCACGACTCTCAAGAATCTGTCGATACATGTTCCGTTCTGGCTTCATCTCCAACGCCTCACGCAAGCGCTGACCCTTGCGCTCTTTGCTGTTTCCTGCAAAATAGAGTGCGACGAGATCGGTGGATGGCTCCGGCGTTGCGATCACTTGAATATCGCCGCGGCTCTCCAAAAAGCTCGAATCGTTGTCGAGTACTTCAAAAAAATATCGGCAGATCGTATCGTTGAGCGCATCCGATAAGGGAATAACCCACGAGCGCAAGCGTGTAAAGTAGTACGACTGCGGGCCGAACGTCACCTTGTCCAGCACTCCTTGCAGTCGCTCGATGCGTTGGTGCAGCGCTTTGAGCGTGTCCATCAAGGTGGCCAACGAATCTTTTTGTCCGAGTCGCGTCTGCAAGGGTGAAGTCTCGCCCTCGATCGCTGGTACCGAGCGTGCCTCGGGGGTGGTGAAGGCTGACAAAGCATGTCTCGGCAGGACACACACGAAGAGACATGCCGCTATGAAGATCAATCGAAGCCGTGTGATCATGGGATGGTGAACTCTCAGTAGAGGATGGATTGCGTGATCTGATCGGTGCGGGAGCCACCGATGCCGACGACGGTGATTTTGATTTTGATTGCGCTCGGTCGTGTCGAACGCAGGTTTTGGACCATGAGCGTGAAGGACTTGCCCTTTCGCGTGTCGAGCCGCGAGACAATGCCTTCGGGTTGAACGACCGAAGCGCTTTCGATCAGCACATCACCATTACCGACGTCGGAACTGGTGAATGTGAGGTGATAGTCGTTTCCGTTCCATGTCGAACCGGCAAGTTTGATTTGCGGCGGCACGGGTTTCTTCACAGGGATTTCTTTCCGCAGCATCTCGATGTTTGTGGTGGAGAGGGCGCGGAAGGTGAGGCTTGTCCACGTGCGTTCAGGTTTGAACGTGAACGGAAACTCGACAGCCGAAAGAGTCTTGACGGGCACGCTGCCGTTTGCAAGAATCTTCACGGTGAACTTGTTGGCGTCGAGACCTCGCACGCCGCTGGCAAACGTGAAGGGCACTTCCCAGTACGCTTCAGTCGCAGGTTCAGGATCCCACCGAGGAGGTGCGACAGAGAGGGTGAATGTTGCCGTGGCATTCTCCAAATGTGCCTCCGCGCCGCGGTTCGCCCGAGCGTTGATGGTAACAGAGATGGGCGAGTTGGTGACCATGGGATTCGGCCACTCCACGCGAATTCTGCCCACGTCCTTGACGATCGTGAAGCGAGGGTCGGAGCAGGAAAAGGAAACGATGTCCGGCGTTGGACCACCGACATAGATGTTCTTCACGTACGGTGAACCAACGATCCAGCGGTCATCACGGGGAGGTTCGACATTGAGCGTCAGTTGTGGTGGGGGGGCGCCGGCTCCTTCTACTTTTAGCGTGAAGGAAACGGGTTTGGTTGTCAGAGGAATTTCGTCACCCAACTGACGCTTGATCAGATCGCGGACGGATTCGGGCAAGTCACGCGGCAATTCTCGATTCACCTCGGCGACCGTTTGCAGGCGGTAGATGCCCTTCTCGGACAAGCGACCGGCAAGGATGCCGTTTCCTTCTTCATCCTTCACAATCTCCGATGCAAGTCCTTCCGGCAAGTTCCCGTCGAGCGATTTCAACTCGAACTTAATGCTTTGCTTTTCTGCCTCGGTGTCCAAGCCGCGCACGCGAATGAGGGCACGACTGCTATCATTGGTGAACCAAATGAGCGTAGGGGGGACTTGGAGTTCGGGAGCTTCGGAGATTTTCTTGACGAGAATCTCGGCGATCTCGCGTTGCGCGTCGTCGCGCTCGGTGATGACGTCCAACAAGCTCACCAAGGCGACCAAATACAAGACGAAGTAGAACGATGTCTTCTGTTTCATCGGATTGTTCCCCAATGTTCAAGAGTCTTCACGGTACCGCTTACGCTTCGGGGCTGCGATTTGCCTCTAACGATTTGTGCACCTCTTGGCGCACCATGTTCGTGAAGACCTCCTGCACCTTCATCTGAACAACCCGCTCGATTTCGTTCTCGACGATCTTGCCGATGTGTGATTCGATCCGCTGAAGAACGCGCAATGCCTCCGCTTCAGCTTCGATCAGTTCGCTGCGCAGCATGTTGTACATCTGATGCTGTTCGGCAAGGAGGGAGTTGGTTTTGGCGATGTGGGTTTCGGTTTGTTGCAAGACGCGCAGCGCTTCATTTTCGGCATGGATCAACTCGTGGCGCATCACGTTATACATCTCGCGCTGACTTACCAAGAGTTCATTCCGCAGTACATTGATCAGCTCGCGCTGCCCGCTGGCGATGTCGTTCTTGAGGAGACGGATCATTTCGTTCTCGCCAGAGATGACATCGCGCTTGAGGAGTTGGAGGATTTCTTTCTCACCGCTGAGGATTTGGCTTTCGGTGGAAGGTATGGCTCCTCCTTTTTCTTCAGGGGTGAGGTAATACACCGCGGCTATCATCAGCAACAGTGCGGCTTCTAATGCCAACGCGCTGATAACAACCCACGATGGAATTTGCCTGCCATAGATGGATCGAAGTCCGATGATGACGACCAGAGCTGACGCGCCGCCGTAGGCGAGACCTTGTACTTTGTTGGAATAGCGCGCAATGCCTTTCTGCTCATCGCGTGTGTAAGCGAAGTGTTGCGCGTTGGTGCCCCCCATAACCACGTGTTGCGATTCCATAATTTCCCCTTCATGAATAATACTCTTGTGGGCGTAAATTTTTTCCGATAGCGTTCAGACAAAAACTGCAATGAATATAGTAAAATGCCCCTTATATTCAAATGAAACCGCTTCCTGCTTTGCGCGGTAGGCTTTCCAGCATCAGTGAAGGAGTGGGGGATGCCTTGCCTACAGGATGTAGCGGCTTAAATCCCTATTCTTGGCGATGTTGGCGAGCTTGTGCTGAACAGTCTCGCGATCGATGACAATCTTTCGCTCTTTGATTTGGTCGGGAGCGTCGAACAAAATATCGTCGAGCAACGAGGTCATGATCGTGTGGAGTCTTCGTGCACCGATATTCTCCACATTTTCATTCACCTCACTCGCCATGTGTGCGATCTCCTTTATGCCGTCTTCTGTGAACTCGACCTCGACTCCCTCGGTAGCAATGAGCGCAGCATACTGCTTGATGAGCGCGTTTTGCGGCATGGTGAGAATTTTGACAAAGTCTTCTTCCGTCAAGCTGTTGAGTTCCACACGAATGGGGAATCGTCCCTGAAGCTCAGGGATCAAGTCGGATGGTTTCGAGACATGAAATGCTCCCGAGGCGATGAACAAGATATGGTCGGTGCGCACCATGCCGTATTTGGTCATCACGTTGGAGCCTTCGACGATTGGCAGAAGATCGCGCTGCACCCCCTCACGCGAAACATCCGGTCCGACGGTTGACTTGCTCCCGGCGATCTTGTCGATTTCGTCGAGGAACACGATGCCTGAGTTCTCGACACGTTGCAACGCTTCCTTGATTGCCGCATCGTGATCGATCAACTTCTTGGCTTCTTCGTTTGTCAAGATTGTTCGCGCCTCGGCGACCGTCACTTTGCGTTTCTTCATCTTCTTCGGCATCAAGCCGCCGAACATTTCCTGCAGATTCACGCCGATCTCTTCGAGGTTCATCGGACCGATCACTTGCATGAGCGGCGTTTCGGTTGTCGGAATGTCGAGTTCGATCACACGATCTTCAAGTTTACCCTCACGGAGCCGTTGACGGATTTTTTCGCGCGTGGCGCGCGTATCTTCTTGCTCCTCAATGGTGTGCGATTCGTTGCCCTCGTGCGCGCTGCGCTTGCGGGAAGGCGGTAGGAGAATGTCGAGCAGACGTTCCTCGCACAACTCTTGAGCCTTGTCGTACACTTCCGCCCGTTTTTCTTCTTTCACCATGTTGACGGCGTACTCGGTCAGATCGCGGATGATCGATTCCACATCACGCCCAACGTACCCGACCTCGGTGAATTTCGACGCTTCCACCTTGATGAACGGAGCGTCGGCAAGTTTTGCGAGGCGACGCGCGATTTCCGTCTTGCCCACTCCGGTCGGTCCGATCATGATGATATTGTTCGGCATGATTTCTTCGCGCAGCGACGGCGTGACTTGTAAACGTCGCCAACGGTTGCGCAACGCAATCGCTACCGCTTTCTTTGCGTTGTGTTGACCGATGATATACTTGTCCAACTCACGGACAATCTCGTGCGGGGTGAGTGTCCGTGCGCGGTTGGTGGGGGATGTCTTCGGGGGATGGTTCTTCATACAGTCACAATTCTTCGATGGTCAAGGTGGTGTTGGTGTAGATGCAGATGTCGCCCGCGGCACGCAGCGATTCTTCCACGATCTCTCGTGCTGAAAGCGAAGAATGCTTTACTAACATGCGCGCGGCGGCGAGGGCGTAGCTTCCGCCCGAGCCGATGGCAATGATGCCATCGTCCGGCTCGATCAGTTCGCCGGTGCCCGAAATGATCAGCGCGCGCTCGTTGTCGAGAACTGCCAGCAAGGCTTCGAGGTGCCGGAGGTACTTGTCCGTGCGCCATTCCTTCGCCAGCTCGACTGCTGCACGTTCGAGATTGCCGCGATAATGTTCGAGGTAGTCTTCAAATTTTGTGAAGAGTGTGAATGCATCTGCGGCAGCACCCGCGAATCCGGCAAGCACAGAGTTATTGTACAACTTGCGGACTTTGCGGGCGCTTTGCTTCATAATAGTTGTCCCGACCGTTACTTGGCCATCTGCCCCGAGAACGGTTTTACCCTTGAACGTAAGACCGATGACAGTCGTTGCCCGAATGCGTTCAGCCATGAATGGAGTGCTCGATGCGTGGGTCCAGAGTTATGTGAGGCGGCGCCGTAATCGTGCCACCGGTATGTGCATCGCTTCGCGATACTTTGCAACAGTACGACGCGCGATGTTCAAGCCTTGTTCGTTCAGCAGCTTGGCGAGCTTATCGTCGCTCAACGGCTTAAGGGGATCTTCCTTTTCGATCAACTCCTTCAACTTTTTCTTCACCTCTTTGTTCGATACCTCCTCGCCGTCGGTCGTACTGATCGAATCGCTGAAGAAGTAACGGAGCGGGTACACGCCGTAATCGGTTTGCACATACTTGCTGTTCACCACGCGACTGATGGTCGAAATGTCCATGCCGATCACCTCGGCGATGTCCTTGTAGATCATCGGCTTCAACCCCTCACCCTTTTCGAACCATTCCCGCTGCTTGTCCACGATGGTGCGCATGACTTTCAGCATCGTCTCGCGGCGTTGATAGATGGAGCTGATGAACCACTTCGCCGCTTCGAAGCGCTGACGAATGAAATCCTTTGCCTCGGGCGGCACGCCGTCTTTTTTTCGCTTCGACATCAACTCCTTGTACTGCTTGTTGATGCGCAAGGGTGGGATGTTCTTGTCGTTCAGCGTGATGATGAAATCGTTCTCTGATTGTGTGACGATGAAATCCGGGATCACGTAATTCTCGTGCGGTGTGAACTCCCCCTCGCCCGGTTTCGGATTGAGATGCTGGATGACGTCAATGACGTCTTTCAACTCGTCCAACGTAATGTTCAGTTTCTTGGCAAGCTCCTCGAAGTGACGCATGGTGAAGTCTTCGAAGTGCTCCTTCAAGACTTTGAGTGTCAGCTGCTTGAGATAGTGATTGTCCATCTCCTTCATTTCCATCTGGACAATCAGGCACTCTTGCAGGTTTCTACTGCCGATGCCCGGTGGATCGAGCCGTTGGATTTTCTTCAGAACACTTTCGGCTTTTTCCAAGGTGATCGTGGTACCGTGCGAGAGGTTCAAGTCCTGCACAATCGATGCGAGGTCGCGTCGCAAGTAGCCGTCCTCGTCGAGATTGCCGATGATTTCGGGACCGATCAAAATTTCCTCGTCGTCTAAGTCGAGGAGGTTGAATTGTTCCAACAGGCGATGATAGAGAGGAACGGCATCGGGTAGCGGCATCTCGTCCTTCTCTTCCGGGTCGAACGGCTCGGCAGCCTTGTAACCGGTGTATTCCTCCTTGATGAAGTCGTCGATGGTGTATTCGTCGCGCTCGTCGGCTTTCTGTTCCTTTTCTTTTTTCTCCTCGGCGCCGTCGGCGGCTTGTTCTTCCGTGGGAGCCTCTAGCTCAGGCTCGAGAGGGTCTTCGCTGACCTCGACTTCGTCCTCGACGCCTTCTTCGAGCAACGGGTTCATCTCAAGCTCGGCTTTGATTTTTTGCTCGAGTGCCAACGTCGGAAGCTGCAGCATCTTCAGGTATTGCACCTGTTGAGGCGACAGCTTCATCATCATCTTATGTTGAAGAGAAAGGTTCAGCATAGGATTTGTTCGTGAACAATCATCCTCCGGCCGATGTCACGCCGGTACGTACTCTCTCGCACATCCGTTTGAATTGTTCATACCATGCGCGGCCATACTTGCGTGTGAGCGCTTCGCGGAGAAACACAGACAGCGCAATCTGTTCTTGCTCTCCACGCTGGCGCCCTGCGGCGCATTCGTCGATCACGTCATACCGCAGAAAATCTCTCCCGCGACGTCGCACTCTCAACGGAAAGAGATGACACGAGATCGGCTTACGCCACTCTGTTTCCCCGTTGAGGTACGCCTTCTCGAAACTGCAGTGGGCGATGCCGTTCTCCCGAAAGACGAACACGCATGCTCCGTGTTCGACGCACATCGTCGTGTAATCGCCGGGGCTGCCTTCGTAGAATCCCTTGCTCTCGATCGTCTGTATGTGTGTGTCGTCGAGGTACCGCTTGACGATGGGGTAGGCTTTTTCGATTTCCAGAAGCTCGTCGTCTTCCAGTGGGGCCCCTCGACCGCCTTCGAGTGTGCAACAGGCGCCTTTGCATCGCTCGAGGTCGCAACAGAACGACGCATGAGCGACGGCGTTATCCACGACGGCTTCGCCTATGACGAACATACATACCCCCTGCCGTCTCGATAACCATAGATAAGATACTGAAAGCGGAACTTAGAGAAAAGCAACTCGTCCATATCGTTCTCGCTTGTGTGCGCTGTGTCAGTACGTGATTCGGCTTAGCTTGTTTTCACAAACATCTTGCCCGGATGCTGGCGGACAAGCCCTTTGAACTCGAGCGACAGCAAGTGAACGAGCGCGTCGGCTGTGGACATGCGGGCACGCTCGGCAAGTACATCGATGTGCATCGCCTCGTCTCCGAGCGCATCGACGAGCGCTTGTTCGAACATTGAAAGTTGAATGGTCGGTCGTGTGCTCGGCTCGGCAGGCTTGACAATGTTCTTGAGTTGCGGAGCGAGGATCGCGACGACGTCATCGACACGTTCCACTAACGATGCCTTTCCTTGCTTGATGAGGAGATTCGTTCCGCTCTGCCGTTTTTCGTTTGCGGGACTGGGGACGGCGAAGACTTCTCTGTTCTGATCGAACGCAAGTGATGCCGTGATCATGGCTCCGCCTTCGATGCCCGTCTCGATGATGAGCGTGCCGAGCGACATGCCGCTGATGATGCGGTTCCGACGCGGAAAATTCGGTGCATCCGGTTTTGCCCCCATCGGGAACTCCGATACAATGGCGCCATCCTCCACGATGCGCTGCGCCAATGAGTGATTCTCCGACGGATAGACGACATCGACGCCGGAACCAACAACGGCGATCGTTCGTCCATGACCGCGCAGCGTCGCCGAATGCGCAACGGTGTCGATGCCACGTGCAAGGCCGCTCACCACAGTAATGCCCAACGCCGCAAACCCTTGAGCGAATCGTTCTGCCATCTGCGCACCGTACGGCGAAGCGTTGCGTGTCCCGACAATGGCAACGGCATAACGGTCGGTGTCCTGCAGGGCGCCGCGCACGAACAAGAAGGCCGGCGGATCGTATGTGTTGCGCAGGTTGGACGGATACTCTTTGTCCCAAAACGTGACGATCCGTGCGTCTGCCTTGTTGGCGCGCTTCAACTGATCGTCCACGAATCGCTTTGTATGCTCGAGACCTGAGTCACGAAAGAAGTTGACGATCGTGAGCGCTGTTTTTTTCTCGATGCCTTCGACCCGGACAAGCTCCTTCGCTGAGGCTTCGGCGATCAAGCGTGTATCCTTGAAATGCGCGACAAGCTTGATCATCCGCGTGGCACCGATGCCGGGGATCGCCGAAAGGGTAAGCACGTCGCGAACATCGATGCGCATCGACCCTCACTCCACAACATCCCATCCATCAACAACAGCAACCACCACGCTGTGAACAGGCACCTCTTTGCTCTTTAACAATTGTGCGGCTGCCTGCCCTTCTTGGACGACCAGCACAGTATCGCCGATGCCGGCATCCACCGTGTCGAGCGCCAGCATATCTCTGCCGGCGGGCTTGCCGTCCAAGGTGATCGGTTGACAGATGAGCATGCGTTTATCCTTAAGGTGCACATTCTTCTGCGTCGCGACAATCGTGCCGGTGACTTTGGAGAGTATCATACAACCTCTTCGATCGATAGGAATGATCTACAAAAAAAGATAGTGTATTTGGAAAGTGGAAAAAAGTCCGGCGTTCGACGACAACACTCGATGGGTGTTGTCACGAACGCAGCGCGTGTGCAAATCGCTCCACGATTGCCAATGCCTCTCCCATCGTGCGAGCTTCTGCGATGACGCGTACAAGCGGCTCGGTGTTGGACTTGCGCAAATGGACCCACGAGTTTCCAAAATCGATACGCACGCCATCGTCGGTATTGACATTTTGGTTGCCGGCGGTGCGTACAATACGCTGCAGCGCTTCATCGGGCGATGTGGTGCCAAGCTCGATCTTGCCCTTGGCAATTTCATAGGTCGGTAGACTTGCCTTCAACGCCGAAACAGGTCCATCGAATTCGACAACCAACTGCAGAATCAGGGCAACCCCGACGAGAGCATCACGTCCTGTGTGTACCGCGGGCAAAATCACGCCGCCGCTGCCCTCTCCACCGACAACCGCGCCGCAGGCGCGCATGCGCTTGGCGACGTTGATTTCACCGACAGGGGTACGATAGACTTTCGCACCGTACTCCGCGGCAATATCTTCGACCGCGCGCGTCGTGGAAAGATTGATGACGACCGACTGCGGAGCCGTGTTGCCCAACTGTCGTTCTCGCTCCAAAACGAACTTCACTACTGAAGCGATCGTGTACTCCTCGCCGAAGGGAGTTCCCTGTTCGGTGATGAACACCAGGCGGTCAACGTCGGGGTCAACGGCGATGCCGATATCGGCGCGCTCGGCTTTCACGCGCTCGCACAGGGCTGTGAGGTTTTCGGGCAACGGCTCGGGCGTGTGCGCGAACACTCCGCTGACGTCGCAGTGCATCTCAATCACATCGCAACCAAGCTCTCGAAGAAGCAGCGGGACGCTGATGCCTCCGGCGGCATTGACGGCATCGAGTACAACCTTCAACCGACGTCGGCGAATGATTGCTTTGTTGAGATAGGGGAGAGATAACACAGCAGCGATGTGCTTCTGAATCCACGAATCATCCGCCGTATGCGTACCGATTCGCTCCCATCGTGCAAAGCCAACATCATGACTGTCGGCGATCCGCCATACATCCTTGTTCTCCTCAGCATCGAGAAACAAGCCTGTTGGAGCAAAAAATTTCAGTCCGTTCCACGGCATAGGATTGTGGCTTGCGGTAATGCTGATGCCTCCTGCTGCGCCGAGCCTTTCCACCGCCAGCGCAATTGTGGGTGTGGGACAAACCCCGAGAGCGCGCACGTTCACACCCGTTGCGAGGAGTGTGGATGACACAAGATTGGCGATGATTTTGCCGGTGATCCTCCCATCTCTGCCGAGCACAATTTCGGGAGTACGTGTAGGGTCGGGATTGTGGTGCTTACAATACTCACCGAACGCTGCCGCGTAGCGGACGACCACATCGGGCGTCAAACTTTCTCCGACAACCCCGCGAATGCCGGAGATGGAAATCATCAAGGACATGGAGCGAACACTCGTTCTTTACTTGTAGTGACAGAGCAATTTAGACAACGGCGCGGCGACAAGCAAGCCGTTAACGGCAGGATTGGGATTGAATGTGCTGTCGTTTTTCGTTACGTTTCTTCTGAGGCGAGAGTCGAGGTGTAGGCGAAGCAGCGATGAGTCGGTTCGGGTCAGTATTTTCATCGAGCGTTCATTTCACGGCAATGCTCTCATCGAATGAACGGCAGATGTTGTTGTCAGTTGTGCGCGAGGCGATCGCCAGCGCGTTGCGCGCTGAGCCGTTCACGCCGCCCCCACCCAACACGGAGGCGCTTGCTCGGCCTGCAGGTGCGTTCGTGACGCTTCGCCACGATCACGAATTGCGGGGCTGTATCGGCTACATCGAATCCGAGAAGCCGCTCATTCAGGTTGTGGCTGAAGTGGCGGTGAAGGCGGCCTTCGACGATCCGCGGTTTCCACCGCTACGACGCGAGGAGTTCGAGCGTGTGAGCATCGAGGTGTCGGTGCTGACACCGTTGCGGTGCATTCACTCGATCGACGAAATCGAAGTCGGCGTGCATGGCATCGTGGTGGTCCTTGGTGCGCGGCGCGGTTTGCTCTTGCCGCAGGTCGCCGTCGAGCATCATCTCGACCGCGAAGCATTTCTGACGGCTGCGTTGCACAAAGCCGGACTTCCTGCATCGTTCCGCCATGCGCCCGACCTCGAGCTCTACGTCTTCGAAGCTGAAGTGGTGAGCGAAGCAGACGTTCTGCAGTAGGAGGTGATCATCATGCCCGCAACGCTGGTTGTTCGTCCGCCTGCGGTGGCGGGAAAATTCTATCCCGCACACCCGCAGCAGTTGCAACAAATGATTGCGACGCTCTTGGCGGAAGCCGAGCCTGTTGTCGTTCCGGGACGCATCCGCGGCATTATCGCACCGCATGCGGGGTACATGTATTCGGGACTTACTGCCGCGCATGCTTACAAGTTGCTCCGAGGTGAGCGCTATGAGACCGTCGTTGTTGTCTCGCCGAGCCATTGGGAATATTTTCGCGGTGTGTCGGTTTATCCCGGCGACGCGTACGAAACGCCGTTGGGCAAAATCCCCGTCGATACCGAATTGCGTGATGCCTTGAGCACGGCAAGTGAGAGTGTGCTCGTTGCGGAGGTCGGCCATCGCGCAGAGCATGCGCTGGAAGTGCAACTTCCCTTCTTGCAGGAGACGCTTCCGGCCGGTTCATTTCGTGTGTTGCCGTTAGTGGTGGGGGATCAGAAGCGCGACATCTGCTTTGCGCTCGGCAATGCGCTTGCGGGCGCGCTGCAAGATCGGAACGCGCTGCTGGTTGCCAGCACCGATCTCTCGCACTATTATCCCGCGTCGGTTGCCGATCGCTTGGATGCCGTGATGATACACGATGTCGCGGCATTCGATTTCGAGCAGTTGATGATCGATCTGGAAACGCGTCGGACCGAAGCGTGCGGCGGAGGACCCACCGTGGCAGTGATGATCGCGCTGCACGAACTGGGCATTCAGAAGATGAAGGTGACGCACCGCAGCACGTCCGGCGATATGACCGGCGACTACAGCAGTGTCGTTGGCTATCTCTCTGCTGTTGCCTACGCGTAGTGCCAACCTCATGAAAGGAACCCACGCGTGAACATTGCCATTATCGGCGCCGGCAAAGTCGGCTCGGTGCTGGGAAGAATCTTGACGGAAAACGGCGAGCGGATCACCGCGGTGGTGTCCCGCTCGTTGCCTGCTGCCCGTGCCGCGGGTGCGTTCGTGCATTGCAAAAATGTTGCAACCTCGCTCGAGGCGATTCCGCACGACACAACGCTTCTCCTGATCGCCACGCCGCATAGCGCAGTGGAAGAAGTCGCACGCCGGCTTGCAACGCTCGAGCACCTTAGCTTTGCAAAGCTCGCAGCGTGTCATACCTCAGGCATGCTTACGGCGCAGGCACTTTCGCCGTTAGCGGAGCGGGGCGCAACTGTGTTCTCGTTTCATCCGTTGCAGACATTTCCGCGTGATTTGTCGCCAAAGGAAATCCTCCCGACGGCGCGCCGAATTTTTTTTGGGGTCGATGGCAGCCCGCGTGCCCTCGCGAAAGCGCAACAGCTTGCGCGGCGACTGAACAGCAAGACGATCGTGATACCACCTGAAATGCGTGCCTTGTATCATGCGGCGTGCGTTGTGGCGTCGAACCACCTCACCACGCTGTTGTGGGTGTTAGAAAGAATGTTCGAAGCATTGCATACCAGTGAACGTCGGTTCTCTCCAGTGTTCGAACCGATCATTATGGCAACGCTGCGGAATGTGGCACGCACCTCGCCGGCGGAAGCACTCAGCGGACCGGTTGCGCGGGGCGGCGTCGAAACCGTCGCACAACATTTCGACGCTCTTCGCTCGGCGCTGCCCGAGGTGTTGCCCTACTTCAGCGCACTGACGGCGGAGACGACGCGGCTCGCGGAAAAGAAAGCCGGTGCTCTGTACGCTCTGATCGCTGCCCAGTCACCTACACCATGAGAAACGAGGAACAGTTGTGAAAGCTCTGATTGCCAGTGGTGGACGCGGTACACGACTTCGTCCGATCACCCACACGCAAAACAAACATCTCATCCCGATCGCCAACAAACCGATCCTCTACTATGCTATCGAGGCTGCGGTCGAGGCGGGCATCCGTGAAATCGGGATCGTGCACAATGCCGATAGTGCGGAAGTGCCCAACTACGTCGGCGATGGGTCGCGATGGGGGGTTCGCATCACTTACATACCGCAAGAATCTCCCGGCGGCTTGGCGCAAGTGGTGATGCTCGCAGAGCCGTTCATTGGGAAGGACAAGTTCATTTTTTATCTCGGCGACAATATGGTGGTTGGAGGCGTCAAGCGCTTCATCGACGAATTCGAACGCAGCGGCTGTAATTGTTTTCTGACGCTTGCTAAAGTGAAGGACCCCGAGCGTTTCGGAGTCCCCGAGATTCGCGATGGGAAGATTGTTGGTGTGGAAGAGAAACCCAAGAATCCGAAAAGCCGTTACGCCGTCGCAGGCATTTATCTCTACGACCATCATATCTTCGAAGCAGTCAAAGCGCTCAAACCGAGCGCACGTGGCGAATGGGAAATCTCCGACGCTCATCAGTACCTCATCGACAAGGGCTACAACGTGGGCTACACCGAGATCACCGGCTGGTGGAAAGATACCGGCAAGCCCACCGACCTTCTCGAAGCGAACCGCTTGATCCTCGATGCTATCGAGCCGAAGATCGAAGGCGACGTCGATCAGCAGTCGGATGTTGCCGGAAAGGTGGTGATCGAACCCGCAGCGAAAATCATCAACAGCAAGGTGCGTGGACCGGCGATCATCGGCAAGGAGTGTATCATCGAAAACAGCTACATCGGACCGTTTACGTCGATCGGCGACCGGACGATCGTACGCAATAGCGAAGTGGAGTACAGCATCGTGCTGCGCGATTGCAAGATTCTCAGTGTCGGGATTCGAATCGAGGGGAGCATCCTCGGCAACGACGTGGAAATCGTGGAAGCAAACGGCAAACCGCGCGTGCATCGCTTCATGATCGGTGACCAAAGTAGAGTAGAAGTAGCGTGACGTTTGTGCCTGAGCAACAGTGTTGCTCGAATGTAGCGAAGTACATCCATCGCGAGCATGCCCCGTGGCGGAGTCTCTGCGGTTCTGATTTCTCTCATGATGACGCATGAACTACCAAACACTGCTGTATGAAATCGGCGAGCGCATCGCCACGGTGACGATCAATCGTCCCGACAAACTGAACGCGCTCAACGCGCATGCAAAAGCCGAAGTGCACGATCTTTTTACCTCCTTGAAATCCGAAACGCAGGTGGACGTGGTGATCATCACCGGTGCCGGCGAGAAGGCGTTTGTTGCGGGCACCGATATCGGTGAGCTGACGGCTTTGGATGCACAAAGCGGAAAAGATTTTGCCGCCAAGGGACAAGAGGTATTCGATCTCATCCAACACCTGGGCAAGCCGGTCATCGCCGCGGTGAACGGCTACGCACTCGGCGGAGGATGCGAACTTGCGCTTGCCTGCCATATCCGCATCGCCGCAGAAACCGCAACGTTCGGTCATCCCGAAGCGAATCTCGGCATCATTCCCGGCTACGGCGGCACGCAGCGGCTTGCCCGACTGATCGGTATCGGCCGTGCGATGGAGATGATCCTCACCGGCGATCCGATCGACGCGCACGAAGCATTACGCATCGGCTTGGTGAACAAAGTTGTGCCGCACGCCGACTTGATGAAGGAGGCACACGCTCTCGCCCTGCGCATCGCCGCCAAGGGACAGATTGCGATCCGCATGGCGCTCAAGGCCGTGAACATGACGCTCGAGACGACCCTCAGCGACGGACAACGTCTCGAAGCATCGCTCTTCGGCGTGTGTTGTGGAACGGAAGATTTCAAAGAAGGGACGAAAGCGTTTCTCGAAAAACGAAAACCGGTCTTCAAAAGCCGATGAGTGCCGCCCCAAAATTATCCAACAAGCGCATCGTGATTTTCTCGCTGTGGATCGTCGTGGCGATCCCTCTGTTGATCGTGTTTGGTCCACGGTTGAAGAACCTCGCACCCGACACGCTTTCCACGCCTTCAGATACCATTGAAGCTGTTGTGGATCGTGCTCTCCGTGCGCACCGTATCGAACCGCGAGCGGTGAAGACGCGACGCGTAACGGTCGGCAACCAAGGGATGGTGCGCGTCGAACGGCGCGTTGCGGTCTCGACGTCGTTCAACCCGCTTGCCCTTCAGCACGATCTGAGCTCGGCGCTCGAGCCTCTTGGTGCGTCGGTTATAGCGACGGAACGATCGATCGACAAAAGTGTAGCAATGCACATCAAGAAGGACGGGATGATCATCGAAAGCCTGGCGTTCGTCCCGACACCGTGACCATCATTCATCGACAGGGAGTATGGCCATCAGCAAGAACCAAACATCACCACAACAAGCGGCGGCAGTTATGGACAAGATCGTTTCGCTCTCCAAACGTCGCGGCTTCGTGTTTCAATCGAGCGAAATCTACGGGGGGCTGAATGGTTGCTGGGATTACGGGCCGTTGGGTGTCGAGCTGCTCCGCAACATCAAGGACGCGTGGTGGCAAGCCATGACCTATCGGGAAGACATCGAAGGGATCGATGCGGCTATCCTGATGCACCCTCGCGTGTGGAAAGCGTCGGGGCACGTTGCCAACTTCACCGACCCTATGGTGGATTGCAAGCAATGCAAAGCACGGTACCGCGTGGACGTGTTGTTCGAGGAGCTTTCGGTGAAAAAGAAAAAGGAGGTCTTGCGCGATCTGTTTCCCACGGAGTTCGAGGGGCAGCAAGCGGATGAGAAGATTGTGCAGGCGTTCGAGACACGGCTTGCCGACGCCGAGGTGTTGAATCGGGCGTTACGCCAAAGCATTGCGTGCCCTGCCTGCGGCGCCAAGCAAACGTTCACCGAAGCTCGCCAGTTCAATCTGATGTTCAAGACATTCATCGGTCCTGTGGAGGATTCGAGCGCGGTCGTCTATCTGCGTCCGGAGACAGCGCAGGGAATCTTCGTAAACTTTCTGAACGTCGCCTCGGCATCGCGGCAGAAGCTGCCGTTCGGCATTGCACAAATCGGCAAGGCGTTCCGCAACGAAATCAATACAAAAAACTTCTTGTTCCGCACACGAGAATTCGAGCAGATGGAAATGCAGTTCTTCGTGAAGCCGGGAACGGACGTGGAGTGGTTCGAGCGGTGGCGTGCGGAGCGCATGCAATGGTTTCTCGACTTGGGCATGACCAAAGAGAAACTCCGCTGGCACCGCCACCCGCCCGACAAGCTTGCGCACTATGCGAAGGATGCGTACGACATCGAGTACGAGTTCCCGTTTGGTTGGGGAGAGATCGAAGGAATTCACAATCGTTCGGATTTCGACCTCACCCAACACGAAAAGTTTTCCGGCAAGTCCATGCAATACTTCGATGATGTCACGAAGGAAAAGTACACGCCCTACATCATCGAAACCTCGGCGGGCGCGAGTCGGTCGTTCATGGCGTTCCTGATCGACGCGTATGCCGAAGAGGAAGCGCCGACCGCCGACGGCAAGACGGAAATGCGGACTGTGTTGAAATTTCATACGCGTCTTGCGCCGATCAAAGCCGCGGTGTTTCCGCTGGTCAATCGGGATGGCATGCCCGAAATCGCGAGACGGTTGGAGACCGATCTGAGGCGCCACCTCCATGTCTTCTACGACGACAGCGGCGCGGTTGGCAGACGCTACCGACGACAAGATGAAGCAGGGACGCCGTTCTGCATCACGGTCGATTCTCAGACGCTGAGCGATCAGACGGTGACCGTACGGGATCGCGACACGATGAAGCAGGAGCGCATTGCGCTGGACGCAGTGCTCGCCTATCTGCTCGAGCGCATTCGGTCGTGAGGAAAACGGTTTTTGTTTGCACACGGATTTTTCGCTAGATTTTCCCCGCACACATGCCGTGCGGTTCTCCGTCAGGGGAAAGTAATTCTCACGTTCACTATCCACGGATACTTTGGAGGTTCTGCATAGTGGCGAAGTCTCTCGTTGCAAGTCTGACGGCAGTGCTTGTTGCCGCGATGACGTTCTCAGGTTGCAGTAAAGAAGAGAATACACTCGTCTATTCGAAAACGAAATTGAAAGGGGTGAGCAATCTGCGCGCGTTTTCGGCCGGTGCCAACTCGGTGGGTCTTCTCTGGTCCGCTTCACCCGATACGAGCAACAGCCAGTTGACGACCATCCGCGTCATCGCCAAGATCGGCAATACGGAATGGTCGAGCACGACGGTGCCGCGCACGACGAACGAAACCGTCGTCCTTATGGACTTCCTGAACGAGGGCACGGTGTACACCTTCGAGGTCGTGTGTGTCGCTTCTCCCAACTCCGCCAACTACACGGACAGCGATCCGGTCAAAATCAGTTGGGCGCCGGCTCGCAGGCTGAACCGCGATGAAGCCGTGAAGGTGTACGAGGGTGCTGCGCCCGACTCGAACGGCTTGCAACTCTTCGATGGTATCGGTCCTCATGTGTTCTCGGCGCGAACGCCGGCGTACCAATCCGTGCTGGACGTGGTCCTCGACTCGACGGCGTCGGGCATCGTCATTATGAAGAGTGCGCATCTCAATCGGTTCGGAGGAGGCGTACGCCGCACGCGCTTCTCGACATTCGACACGCTTGCCAGCAACTTCAATTATGGGCGCCCGGCTCCTCCCGATCCTTCGACGTATGTTCGCGACTCGATCTTTATCGGTCCCGAAATCATCACGAATGGGCGCGTGTATTACGCTGTCACACACGACGGCAATTATGCGCGGCTCTTGTTGGAAAAGAATTCGTCGTCGCCATCCGAACCCGGTTCGCTGCTCTTCGGCACTCAGCCGAACCGATACTTGCGCATCCGTGTTTCCTATCAAATTGTTTCCGGCGTCATCTACGCGAAGCCGCAACCACAGCCGCAGCCGCGATCCCAAGAGTAGGACATGTGTATGGGATGCGAAAGGTTTGGCCGCTTCGGTGGAATGCGAACACGTTCATGACGAGCGTGCGAATGAACGGTGGGATGCCGAACGCGTCGAACAGTAATCTACGGGTGGGCGGTGCGCCCACCCTTTTCCTTGACGGAAGGAATTGTGCATGAAGTGGATGATCATCTTCAAAAATGATGCGAACGAACTCCGCGCCGGTTGGCAGATCGGCGTGTTCATTCTCATTTTGGCGACGACGAGTCTGCTGTTCATTGCCCCGCTGGTTGCCGTCTTCAACGTGCGGAATCAGGTTGCGTTGAGTACCGGCCTTCTTGTTGCCGCGTTGGTGGCAACATGGATGGTGACACGGTGGGTGAACAGGAAACCGTTTGTTGCTGTCGGCCTTTCGGTGAACGCACACACGATGAAGCAACTCGGCATCGGTTGCCTCTTGGGGTGGCTGATGATGACGGTGATCTTCGGCTTCCAGTACGTTTCCGATCATGTGATGGTAACCGCTCCCGATATTTCACTCGTCGATGGTGTGCAAGCCTTTGTAGGAGCAGCACTATTCTTCGCCGTTGCCGCTATGTCGGAAGAAGTCTTGTTCCGTGGGTATCCGTTCCAAACGCTCGTACGAGGGATAGGATTCATTCCGTCGGCGGTAGTGATGGGTGTGTTGTTCGCAGCGGCGCATCTCATGAATCCGAACGCGAGTGTGTTCGGCTTCGTGAACACCTTCCTTGTTGCGCTCCTATTCAGTCTCGCGTATTGGCGGACGCGAAGCTTGTGGCTGCCCTTCGGAATTCACTTTGCGTGGAATTTTTCTCAAACCACCCTCTACGGCTATCCGACCAGCGGCGTACACTTCATGGAGTACGAACTGACACGACTGACACAATTCGGACCCGAGTGGACGACGGGCGGAGCGTACGGGCCCGAAGGTGGTGCTCTCGCCACAGTGACCATTCTCGTGTGCGGGTGGTATGTGTACGCGTCCGGATCTCTTCGTCCTCATCCGGGCGCGATGACGTTGGAACGCGAAACAGAAACCATTCGTTGGCAGATGGCGGAGAGGTGAACATGATGCGTCGGATGATGGTTGTCCTCCTGTTCGTGTCGGTTTCCGCAGGCACGTTCGGGCAAACGCTGCCGAGCAGTGAGTTCGATGAGAAGACACGCAAGGGCATCGAGTATGTGTACAATTTGGAATTCGAGAAAGCCGAGGAGGTGTTTCGCGAACGCATCAAAGCGCAACCGAAGCATCCGGCGGGGCATTTCTTTCTGGCGATGGTCACGTGGTGGCGCATCCTGATCGATCTCGACAACGAACAGTACGACGAGCAGTTCTACGATTCGCTCGATCACGTCATCGAGTTGTGCGACGAGTTGTTGGAGAAGAACGAGAACGACGTGACGGCACTCTTCTTCAAAGGCGGCTCGATAGGATTCAAGGGCAGATTGAAAGCGCATCGGAGTTCGTGGTTCGATGCCGCGAATGCAGGACGGAAAGCGCTCCCGATTGTACGCGAGGCTGCTGCACTCGATCCCAATAATTACGATATCCAGCTCGGCACAGGCATTTACAACTATTACGCTGAAGTGATTCCCAACGAATATCCGTTCGTCAAGCCGCTGCTCCTGTTCGTTCCTCCCGGCGACAAAGCAAAAGGTATCGAACAAATCAAGCTCGCGTCAGAAAAGGGAAAGTACGCAAACATCGAATCCACCTACTTCCTCATGCAGATTTACTACATGTATGAGAAAGACTATCCAAAGGCATTGGAGCTTGCCGAACGGTTACACGCGCGTTTTCCCAACAATATGCTCTTTCATAAATATCTGGGCAGGTGCTACGTTGTGCTGGGCAATTGGGACAAAGCAAAGGAAGTGTTCGACGAAATCGCGGCGCGGTGCAAGCGCAACCAACGCGGCTACGGCGCGCTCGTCGAACGAGAAGCGGCATACTACCTCGGCGTGTACGATATGAACAAAGGCGCACACGAGTCGGCGTTGAAACATTTCCTGCGGTGCGACGAACTGAGCAGGCAGTTGGATACCGACGGCCCCTCCGGCTTCATGGTTCTCGCCAATCTCAAAATGGGCAACCTCTACGATGCACTTGCTAAGCGTGACCTTGCACTCGTTCAGTACCGCAAGGTGCTGAAGATGAAAGAGTACAAAGACTCGCACACGCTGGCAGAACAATTCATGAAAGCTCCCTTCTCCCAATAAGGCGATGCATCTCACCATCATCCTGTACGGGTTGGTTGCAGCCGTTGCCGAAATCATCGGCGGTTCGCTCGTTGTGTTGCGCAAGCAATGGCCCAAACGTGTGCAGGAGTATTTGCTCGCGTTGAGCGCGGGGTTCTTGCTCGCACTGGTGTTCATCGAATTGGTTCCGGAAAGCCTCGATGCCGTCGGTGGGCAAGCACCGTTGTTCATGCTCATCGGCTATAGTGTGTTGCATTTCTTCGAACACACGGTCGTGGGGCATCTGCACTTCGGCGAAGAGGTCCATGCGGACGTTATGGTCTCGAAAGCGGCGAGCATCTCCACCTTTAGCGGATTGTTCATTCACGCCTTCTTCGACGGCTTCGCCATCTCTGCAGGAATGCAATTCGACTTCTACCTCGGCTTGCTCATCTTCATCGCTGTACTATTGCACAAGATTCCCGAAGGACTCACGATCGCGTCGGTGATGTTGGCGGCGGAACATCGGAGGCGGACTGCGTTGCTTGCGTCGCTCGCCATCGGCGTAGCGACGATGATGGGGGTGGTCAGCGTCTTCGCGTTGGCGGAGATCGACAAGGAAGTTGTGGGCATCGCGTTCGCGTTTTCCGCAGGGCTGGCAACGTACGTTGGCGCCAGCGATTTGATTCCCGAAATCAACCACTCGAAGAACCGCATCATTCCAGTGTTGGTTTTCGGCGGCATCGCGCTGTTCTATCTCGGCAAAGTCGCGTTGCTGCCGTTTGCCCACTGAACAACAAAGCCGCTGCACACTGCAGCGGCTTCGATGGAATGACGATCGCGCGTGATATTAAAACGTGCTGCTGATACTGATGCGATGCAGACTGCCGATCGAGCCGAGCGATGACAGCGCGTAATCGACTGTGTAGTCCTTGATCGATATGCCGATTCCACCGGAGAACCCCGCCAAACCGGAGGAAGTACCCGTCTTCAGTTCTTGTCGCTGTTCGTTGCTGTACCCGACGCGTGCCTGAAAAACTTTGCTCAGCGTGAACTCCCCGCCGATGGAGAACGCTCGGAATCGATCGCCGAACTTGGCAACGTCCTCGTTCAACTTATGGAAGTTGATGTTGAGGAGAAGGGGAATGCCC
Source organism: Ignavibacteria bacterium (assembly GCA_040290295.1). Taxonomy (GTDB): domain Bacteria; phylum Bacteroidota; class Ignavibacteria; order UBA10030; family UBA6906; genus CAADGV01. Next base: position 19,588 of record PSMW01000016.1, on the reverse strand, counting down.
TTGGGCGTGACGGACATACCGACGATGAGGTCGAGCGGGAGTTTTTCGCGAGTCGAGGCATAAGAGGAAAGTTGCGTCCCGAGATTCCTGATACTTGCTCCGATGGCAACGCGGCTGTCGGGAATGTTGTAGAGAATGCCCACGTCGGCTGCGATGCCGGTGGATGAATACTCCGCGATGCCGGAGTAAATGAACTTGGCGTTGACACCGTAGGTCAGATTCTCCTCCCACGTGCCGGCATAACCGAGCATGAGGGCGAGTTCGTTCGCGCTGAACGTGCCGAGCGCATTGCCCACGTCGTCGGTGCGGTTGAACGAACCGTAGTTCACGTACATCACGCCGACACCGAAAAAGCCGATGTCCTCATACGGTTGCGCGTATGCGACATACCCAGCGTTGATGTCGAGCAGATGCTTGAAGAAACCGAGCGAGCCGATCGGCTGTTGGATCGTTCCCAACGCGGCGGGATTGTAGAAGATCGTGGTGGGGTCGTTCATGATGGAGACGTAGCTTCCCGCCAGTGCGCCCGCGCGAGCGCTCATGTCCGAGCGGAGAAAATCGTACGTCGAGTTGCTTCCCGCCTGTGTTGCAGTCGTGAGCAAGGCAGACATGGCGAGCTGAATGGAAAGCGCGGTGGACTTCATCGTGTACCCTCTTTCACAGTGGAACATCGGTGGTTGAATCTATCAATTCTCAAGGGGAATAGCAACCGCCGCGCGCTGGTTGCATCTCGACACCCATTTGCGTATTTTTTTTGCGGTTGAATCAAGAACGTTGAGCAAAGGACAATCCCAACATGAAACCCGGCATCCATCCCGAATACAAGAAAACCATCGTCACCTGCGTGTGTGGCAATACGTTCGAGACACGCTCGACGGTCGGCGATCTCCGACTCGAAATTTGTTCCAACTGCCACCCCTTCTTCACCGGGCGGCAGAAATTGGTTGACTCCGCCGGACGGGTGGAGAAGTACAACAAGAAGTACGCAAAGAAAGCAACGCCCGCGGCCGCTGCCGGGGCGTAGGCAGACGCACGTCGTATCGCGTTGGCTTTGGTGGCGCCTCGGTCGGCGCCACTGTTGTCTCAGGCAATCACGTCACGAGCGCGCAGCATGCACCTGATTCTCGCACACACACTTCCTCCTCTTTTCTCCACATCATCGGATCTGCACGTTCGTTCGACGACCAGCAGGAGGTGAGCGATCATGGCAGAGCAGGACACCGACATTTTCGAACCTCGCAAGCGAGCTCTCTACGAAGGCGTCCGCGGCACGGCAGTGAAAATCCTTAATCGTGTCGAACGCACGGACGCGTATCTCGATAAACTTCTCGACGCTGAACTTCGCTCCGGTGATATCCCCGACGTCGACAAAGGGCTGCTTACCGAACTGGTGCACGGCGTGCTGCGGTGGCAGAACACGCTGGATTGGGTGCTCAACGGTTTTTCGCACGGCAATTTTGCCAAGTCGGAAATCAACGTCAAGAATGCGTTGCGTGTCGGCTTGTACCAGATTCTGTTTCTCGAACGTATCCCGCACGCCGCGGCAGTGAACGAATCCGTGGAGTTCATCAAACGCATCCGCGGAGAAAAACCTGCCGGCTTGGTCAACGCCGTGTTGCGGAATATTGTCCGCAATATCGACGGGATTCGGTACCCCGACCCCGCGAGCGATCGCGTCCAACATCTCTCTGTTGTCTTCTCGCATCCCCATTGGATGGTCAAACGATGGGTCGCACGCTACGGGCCTGACGAAACGGAGAAGCTGCTCATCGTCAACAACGAGCGTCCGCCACTGACGTTACGCATGAACAAGCTCAAGGTGGAGCCGGCGGTCTTTTTGCGCCAGCTTGACGATCTCCAGATTCCGTATAAAGGCTCGAAGTATCTCGATTACTTTGTCTCCGTCAAGTGCTTTCCTCGTATCGGCCAGAATGAACTCTTCCGCAGTGGTCTCTTTACCATTCAAGATGAGAGTGCCGCATTGCCGTGCTTGCTGCTGGCGCCGAAACCCGGCGAGCGCGTGCTCGACCTGTGCGCAGCACCCGGCGGGAAGACCACGCACATCGCAGAACTGATGAAGAACGAAGGGGAAGTGATTGCCATTGATAAGTACGAAATCAAGTTGAGTTTCATCAAAGCGGCGTGCGATCGTCTCGGATTGGCGAACGTGAAGGTCGTCGTCGGGGATGCCACGACCTATACTCATGATCCAATGGACAAAGTGTTGTTGGATGCGCCATGTTCAGGATTGGGCGTACTGGCGAAGAAGCCGGATCTGAAATGGAAGCGCGACGTTTCCGACATCATCAAACTGGCGAAGTTGCAACGTGAGCTGATCGAACACGCGGCAACACTCCTCAAGCCCGGCGGTGTGCTCGTGTACAGCACCTGCACCATCGAGCCGGAAGAGAATCACGAGATCGTGCGCAGCTTCCTCGCTGCCCATCCCGAATTTCGCCTCGATCATGCCGCGTCGTTTGTGTGCAAGGATCTCGTCTCCCGGGAAGGATTCGTCGAAACCTTTCCGCACAAGCATGGCATGGACGGGTCGTTCGCGGCTCGGCTGGTGAAAGAGGCATGACGCACTTACCCTCACATCTTACGGGAAACCATCATGGCTGACTATCTGGAGCTCGTGTCTCAAGAATTGAAGAACCTCGAAGCATCGAAGACCTTCACGTACGAAGTGCCGCTGCAGGGACCGCAAGACGGTGTCGTGCGCGTCAACGGCAAGAAGGTGATCATGCTTGCATCGAACAACTACCTCGGTCTGTCCAATCATCCCACGATACGCAACGCTGCCATCAGGGGGATCAAAAAGTACGGCTACGGTGTTGCCTCGGTGCGTTTCATCTGCGGGACGCAGGATATTCACTTCGCTCTCGAAAAAAAGATTTCAGAATTTCTCGGAACGGAAGACACCATCCTCTTCTCTTCCTGTTGGGCTGCCAACGAAGCATTCTTCGCCTCCCTTACGAACGAGAAGTTGGGCTTCGAGACGTACAGGGACGTGATCTACTCCGACCGTCTCAACCACGCTAGCATCATCGATGGACAACGCCTGTGCAGGGCGGAAACGACCGTCCGCAAAATCTACAACCATAACGACATGGACGATCTCGTCCGACAGTTGGAAGAAGACAAGAACACCGATTATCGCTTTCGCATTATCGCCACCGACGGTGTGTTCAGCATGGAGGGCGATTTAGCGCATCTCGATCGCTTGGTCGAGATCGCCCGGCAGTATAACGCGATCCTCTTCGTAGATGACTCGCACGCCGTGGGTGTGATCGGTAAGTCGGGAAGGGGAACACCCGAAGCAAAGGGCGTGCACGGTCAGGTGGATGTCCTGAGCGGGACGTTGGGCAAAGCCATCGGCGGCGCGGCCGGCGGCTACATTAGCGGCAGGAAAGCGCTCATCACGTACTTGAGACAAAAAGCGCGACCGTACACCTTCTCCAATTCACTGCCTGCGCCGATCGTGTACGGAGCAAGCGCAGCGTTCGATATGTTGATGAACAATCGTTCGCTCGTGAAGAAACTCCACCAGAACACCGCATACTTCCGGTCGGAAATTGTCAAACTCGGCTACAAGATTTTGGAAGGCGATCACCCCATCGTTCCCATCATGTTGGGTGAGGCTTCTGTTGCGCAGGATATGAGCAAGGAACTGCTGAAAGCAGGCGTGTACATCAAGGGCTTGTGGTTCCCCGTGGTGCCGCGGGGCGAGGCGCGCTTGCGTGCACAGATTTCTGCAGCGCTGAGCAAGAAGGATCTCGATCGCGCACTCGATGCCTTCGAGCGCGTCGGTAAGAAGATGAAGGTGATGTGATGAGAACGCGAACACAACCACGCCTCTCGATCATCGATGCTGCAACGAACGTCTTTATCCACCTTTCATGCGAGAAGGAGTTATCCCGATGAAACAACTCACTGAAGCCAACGTTCTGGACGCGCTGCGCCAAGTCAAAGATCCCGATTTGCACCGCGATGTTGTGTCACTCAATTTCATCAAAGACCTCACGATCAACGGGAAAGATGTTTCATTCAAGATCGAGTTGACCACACCGGCGTGCCCCGTGCGGGACGACCTGAAAGCGCAAGCAGAACGCACCATCCGCAGCAGCATCGAAGATGTCGGCGCAATCAACATCGAGATGACGTCCAACGTCATGCGGCACGAGAATAAACAAAAGGAAGCTATCCTGCCCGGCGTACGCAACACGATCGCGGTTGCGTCGGGGAAGGGAGGCGTCGGCAAATCCACCGTTGCGGTAAATCTTGCCGTCGCGTTGGCAAAGGACGGCGCTCGTGTCGGCTTGGTGGACGCCGATGTGTATGGGCCCAGCATTCCGCTGATGATGGGACTGAAAGGCAGGCCGCAAGTGCGCGGTCAGCGTTTACAGCCGATGGAGAGATACGGCGTGAAAGTAATGTCCATCGGATTCCTGATCGACCCGATGCAAGCAGTCATTTGGCGCGGACCGATGGCAAGCGGTGCGGTGAAACAATTTCTGTCGGATGTGGATTGGGGAGAGTTGGATTATTTGGTGTTCGATCTGCCCCCCGGCACGGGCGACATTCAGCTCACGCTCGTGCAAACGATTCCGTTGACCGGGGCCGTCATCGTGACCACGCCGCAAGACATCTCTCTTGCCGACGCGAAGAAAGGCTTCGTCATGTTTCAGAAAGTGAACGTGCCCATCTTCGGCATCATCGAAAATATGAGTTACTACGTCTGTTCGCACTGTGGGCATCGCGAAAATATTTTCGACACGGGCGGGGGGCGCCGCGCAGCGGAAGAACTCGACGTTCCGTTCCTCGGCGAGATTCCCATCAACACGTCGATTCGCGTTTCTGGCGATACGGGTGTGCCCGTGGTGATCGACGAGCAACAACGCGCGCAAGCTGAAATCATCCAACAGATTGCTCGCAATCTTGCGGCGCAGATCAGCATCCGCAATGCACAGCAGCCCGCCGCTCCGGCGGTGGAGATCCAACTCATGTAGGTGAAGTCGAGCGAGAGCCTCCCGTGGCGATTGAGCAAGATATCGAACAAGCGCTGGAGATATGCCGTCCGTATCTGCGGGCGGATGGCGGTGACGTCAAGTTGGTGCGCTTCAAGCCGGAGACGGGAGTTGCCGAGTTGAAGTGGGAAGGCACCTGCCGCATCTGTCCGATCTCTGTCCTCACGCTGCGCGCCGGTATCGAGCGTGCCGTGATGAAGGCCGTACCGCACGTCAAGCGCGTCGAAACTGTCGCGGCTTAGTGTCTCCCGTCAGTATCGCGCTCAACGCTCAGTAGAGTTGGACTTTTGGTACAGCGGGGAGCAATCCCTTTTCATATCCTTTCTCGAACAGCAACTCGAGGGCTGCTTTTCCTTGTTCTCCCATATCGATGGTCAGTTCGCTCACGTACATCTTGACGAACTTCTCGCCGAGCTTCTCGTCGATGCCGCGCCCCCATTGCATCGCGTACGGGATTGCCTCAGCAGGATGGGCGTAGCCATAGGCGATGCTCTGCTTCAGTCCCTGCGAAAGGCGATGCGCCAAGTCTTCTCCCAGATCCTTTCTCACCACATCTAATCCCAACGGCAGCGGCAAGCCGTGCGTTTCGCTCTGCCACACCTCGCCGAAGTCGAGTATCTTGTTGTACCCGAGAGACCGATAGGTGATCTGCCCTTCATGAATGATCACGCCTGCATCGACCGTCCCTCCATCGATAGCGTGCATGATGCGATCGAACGGCATGTCGATGGTGTGGATGCCCTCGGTAAAAATGTTGAAGAGCAGTGTCGCGGTCGTGAGCGGACCGGGAGTAGCAACAGTCTTTCCCTTCAGTTGCGTCAGCGTCGTGTACTTGCGCGCAATGACGACGGGCCCGTACCCTTCTCCCATACTCGCTCCCGTTTTCATAATCCAGTAGTGTTCGGCGACGTAGGGGAAGGCATGAGCAGAAATTGCGGTGACTTCCAATTCAGCGCGCCGTGCTCGTTCATTCAGCGACTGAATATCTTCCAACAAATGATGAATGCGGATGCCGTCGAGTTTCACTTTGCCGCTGGCAAGGCCGTAGAACATGAAGGCATCGTCAGGGTCGGGACTGTGTCCCACAGTAATGGTTCGTTCTGTCATGATGATATCCGCAATGTCCATGAAAAGGATGCGATCACGATTTGACTCCGGTATAGATTGTTGCAATGCCGAGCGTAAGGCGTTCCTCGTGAAGGTCACGGAAGCCGATGCGGTCGAGGATGTCGAGAAACTCTCGCCCTTCAGGAAACGTCAACACGGTATCCGGCAAATAGGTGTAGGCTTCGCGATGCTTCGAGATCATCCTGCCGAGGTACGGAAGCACGAAGCGGAAGTACAAGAAGTATATTTGTTTGAAGGGAAAAACTCGCGGGCGCGAAAATTCCAGCACCACGATCATTCCTCCACGTCGTAGCACGCGGTGCATTTCGCTCAAGCCTCGATGGAGGTCCTCGAAGTTACGTGCGCCGAAAGCGACGATGGCGGCATCGAAGCGCTCGTTGTCGAATGGAAGCTGTTCAGCTTCGGCAAGGCAAAGCGTGATGAGATGCGTGAGACCGCGCCGCTCGATTTTCTCTTTTCCTCGCTGCAGCATCTCTTCAGCGATGTCCACGCCGACGATCTCGTCGGGATGAAGTCGCCGCGCCGCCAACGCAAAATCGGCAGTGCCTGTTGCCACATCGAGGATCGCTCTCGGTTGCATGTGCCGGAGATGCTTGATCGCTCGGCGTCGCCAAGAGAAATCCACACCACCGCTCAGGAGATGATTGAGCAGATCGTAGCGGTATGCAATGGCATTGAAGAGGGAACGAACGTACTGTTTGTTCACGACATCCTGACGTTGATGGATCGGAGAAAAGATACGGAACTTCGACGTGTCTTCAAACGCGACGCTGTTTGTATTTTTCTCGCCGTTGGATATATTGCAGCATGATGCGAACAACACAGTGTGTTACAGTGTCGCTCGAACGCGCGCCTCAGCGGACGTACAACGTGTTCATCGAAGCGGGAATGCTGGATCGGGTGGCAGAAAGGGTGCGCGCAACATGGCACGGGCGGCGTGTCTTCATCATAACCGATACACATGTGGAGCGACTGTTCGGCCGGCACGTGCTCGGTACGTTCGTGCATGAAGGGGTCGAAGCAAAGATGACTTCCTTCGCGGCAGGAGAACAATCGAAGACAGCGGCAACCGTCCAGCGGCTTTTTTCCTTCTTGCTGCGACACGGCATCGATCGCAGGAGCTTGATTGTCGCGCTCGGCGGCGGTGTGGTGGGAGATGTTGCGGGATTTGTCGCCGCAACGATTCTGCGCGGCGTCCCGTATGTTCACATTCCTACAACATTGCTCGCTCAAGTCGATAGCAGCGTCGGTGGGAAAGTTGGCATCAACCATCGGTTGGGCAAGAACTTGATCGGCGCGTTCCACCAGCCGGTTGCCGTTTTTGTCGATCCGAACACGTTGGAAACCTTACCGCGCGCCGAATACCGCAACGGCCTTGCGGAGATCGTCAAAATTGCGGCGACGAGAGATGCGACGTTGTTTGCCCATCTCGAACGCCACCCAACGGCGATCGCACAAGCGAAGCTCAGCGTGTTGGTGGATGTCATCGCACGTGCAATAGCGTTGAAGGCGTCCATCGTCGAGCGCGATGAACGGGAGGCGCACCTGCGCAAAACGCTCAATGTCGGTCACACGATCGGCCATGCCATCGAGGCGGCGTCAGGGTACACGATCCGGCATGGTGAAGCGTTGGCAATGGGTCTCGCTGCCGAAACGCATCTCGCTGTTGCGATGGGTGTGTTGGTCCCGGCGGTGCGTGCGCGCATCGTACGGTTGCTGCGTGCGTTCGGACTACCTGTGCGTTTTCCGGTTATCAAGCAACGCGCTCGTTTCTTGTCCGCTCTTGCCGCCGACAAGAAAGCGGAGGGCGGAACGCCGACGTTTGTGTTGTTGGAGGACATCGGCAAGGTGATGATCGGCGCCAAAGTGCCGAGCGTGTTCATACAACAACTGCTTGCCGATGGTGTACCTCTCAGATGACGTGACGAACATGAGGGTGTTCTGTTGCTGCATGCAATGCCTCCTGCCCCTTCACCGTTGACATCGGTTTGTTCTGTGAGGTTGATACTCTTTGCGACATGATCATCGTCTCGATTACCGGACCTACAGCAACGCTCGCCCGGCAACAGGTGCGTGCGTCTGAGCGGTACGCCGATCTCATCGAGTTCCGCCTCGACCTTCTCGGTGGGGAGAAGGCGCTCGATCTGTTGCGAGTCGCGAACAAGCCGGTGATTGCCACCTGCCGCTCCGAAAAGGAAGGGGGTGCATTCCGAGGAACGGAGAACGAGCGGTGGGCGCTGTTGCGTGCAGCAGCGCACGTGGGGGCGGCGTATGTCGATGTGGAACTGGATGTGGCGGAAAGGATGGCAGCATTTCGTGCCGAGCATCCGAAGACGCGTATTATTCTCTCTCATCATGATGTTGGCGGCGTGTTGCGTGATGCCTCTGCGCTCTTTGAGCGAATGAAGCAGTTCGATCCGTACGTCATGAAGCTCGCCTACACTGCGCATGACGCAGGCGACATCACGAGAGCACGAACCTTCTTGACTTTTGCCCGTCGCCATCGCCGCCGCGCCGTTGCGGTGGCGATGGGCGAGTTCGGAGAAGCGACACGAGTGCTTTTCACGAAGTTCGGCGGTTGGGCGACGTACGCTGCGCCGGACCGCGGCGCAGTAGCAGCACCAGGCCAGATATCAGCATCGGTCGTGACAACAGTGTATCGCGTGCGTCGGATCGATGCCGCGACAAAAGTGTACGGCGTGATCGGAAATCCGTTGGTGCAGAGCAAGGGCGTCCTGCTGCACAATCCTTTGTTCAAAAAGTATGGGGTAAACGCCGTGTACTGTCGTTTTCCCGTGATCGACGTGGGGTCGTTCATGCAGGAATGCGCACCGCTCCTCCACGGCTTCAGCGTTACCATCCCACACAAACAAACGCTCCTGCCGATGGTGGACGAAGTTGATGAACCTGCGGCGGCGATCGGCGCGGTGAACACCGTTCTGCGCAAACGCGGGAAGTGGTTCGGCACCAACACAGATGCAGCCGGTGCGTTGGATGCCATGGAGACGAAAGTGCGCGTGAAGGGGAAACATGTGCTGGTCCTCGGTGCAGGCGGTGCCGCTCGTGCTATCGTGTTCGAGGCGCGCCGACGCGGCGCGGTGGTGTTCGTCGCCAATCGCACGGAGGAAAGAGCGCGGCGCGTTGCCGACGAGTTCGGCTGTACGTTCGTTCCAATGTCCGATCTTGCGGCGACCGACTTCGACATTTTTGCCAACGCGACGTCTGTCGGCATGGTCCCGCACGTGGATTCTTCTCCCGTGCCGAAGGCAATCTTGAGAAACAAAGTGGTCTTCGATGTGGTGTACAATCCTCCGATCACGAAGCTGTTGCGTGAAGCTCGCCGTGTCGGCGCGGTGATCGTTCCCGGCACCGAGATGTACATCAACCAGGCTGCCATGCAGTTTGGCTTGTACACAGGCATTCGACCGGCGCGGGCAGTGCTGCGCAAGGTTCTCTTTTCGTTGTAGGCGACACGAAGCTCACCATGGGGCATGGGCATGATCCGACACATCGTGATGTGCAAGTTTAAGGAGGAAGCAGAAGGTGCTGATCGCGCAACGAATCTTCGAAAAGCGAAGGCGCTTCTCGACGCCTTGCCAAAGCGAATCGGCGAGATTCGCGATTGGGAAGTCGGCATCGACTGTGGGTACACGTCAGCGTCGTTCGATCTGGTGCTGGTCGCGACGTTTGCTGATCAGGAAGGACTGCTTGCCTACCAACAGCATCCTGAGCACGTGAAGGTGGTCGAGTTTCTCCGAAGCGTACACGAAATGAAAACCGTTGTAGATTACGAGAGATGAAGCGTTCGGTACAACCGTGTCCCCATCCCGTGAACGCGGTGGTGAGCGTCCCCGGCTCGAAAAGCCTGACCAATCGCGCACTCATGTGTGCTGCACTCGCTCGGGGAGAAGCGATCTTGCGCCGTGCGTCGCCCAGTACCGATACAGCGTTGATGATCAACGGCCTGAACCAACTCGGCATCCTTGTGCGGCGGAAGGAAGATGCGCTGATCGTTAGCGGTGGTGGAGGGAAGGTGTACGCACCGAAATTTCCTATCCCGGTCGGCAACGCCGGCACCACGATGCGTTTTCTGATTTCCCTTGCGGCGTTGGCGCCGGGCAAAACCGTTCTCGAAGGCGACGAGCGAATGGCAGAGCGTCCGTTGGAGGAATTGTTGGAGGCGCTCGCGGCGCTCGGTGTTCGGGCGAGTCGAGAGGGATGGGGGCGGTGCACTGTGTATGGCGGCACGTTGGCGGGTGGGAGCGTCACGCTGCGCGCAGCCAAAAGCTCGCAGTTCCTTTCCTCGTTGTTGATGGCGTCACCGTATGCTGCGAGCGACGTCACCATTGTTCTGGATGGTCCGCTGCCCTCTGCACCGTACGTCGAGATGACCAAACGGGTGATGATGCACTTCGGCGTTGGTGTCGAACAAACGATGAACAGTGCGTTGAAGGTGCGGAAGGGCCAATGCTATCGCGCTGCCGATCTGACGATCGAATCGGATGCTTCGAGTGCAGGGTATTTCTTCGCCGCAGCAGCAGTGTGTGGGGGCGATATCCTTGTGCGTGACCTCTCGCTTCATTCGCAGCAGCCGGACGTGCAGATGCTTGCGCTCTTCCAACGCATGGGCTGCGTGGTGCGGGAGGAGGCCGGTGGGGTTCGTCTGACCGGCACCGGAGTTCTTAACGGCATCGAGGCGGACATGAATGCAACGCCCGACGCTGTCCCCACGATCGCCGCTGTTGCTCTGTTCGCATCCACACCAACGCGCATCGCCGGTGTTGCTCATCTTCGTTACAAAGAATCCGATCGGTTGGCCGCTCTCGAACGTGAATTGCGCAAACTCGGCGCCGACGTTCGCGCCACCGATGATGCATTGATCATTCATCCCACGCCGTTGCATGGCGGCGTTCTCGAAACATACAACGACCATCGGCTTGCGATGAGCTTTGCCGTGATCGGTTTGAAAATTCCGGGAATCGAAATCGTGAACCCATCGTGTGTGAGCAAATCGTTTCCCACATTTTGGGATCAACTTACGGCACTGTATCTTCGATCCAGCGCGCAGTTGAAGACCTGACAAGCAACGAAAGAGAATCGTATGGCAGGAAACACCTTTGGTAGCACCGTTCGTATTACAACGTTCGGCGAAAGTCATGGCCGCGCCATCGGCGTCGTCATCGATGGCGTCAAGCCCGGTCTGCCGATCGATACAGCATTCATTCAGCAGGAACTCGACCGCCGCCGGCCCGGACAAAGCAGCGTCACGACTTCGCGGAAAGAAACGGATACGGTCGAGATTCTCAGCGGTGTGTTCGAAGGAACAACCACCGGCACGCCGATCTGCATGGTGATCTGGAATCGAGATCAGCAACCGCAAGCGTATGAGAGGATCAAGGACATGTTTCGTCCGGGGCATGCAGGCTATACCTACCTGGCAAAGTACGGTGTGAGCGACTATCGCGGCGGCGGCCGATCCTCGGGGCGAGAAACGGCGGCGCGGGTTGCTGCCGGAGCTGTAGCGAAGTCGTTTCTTGCACAACGCGGCGTGCACATCTACGCGTACACACTCGAAGCCGGCGGCATTCGCGCCCAGCGCATCGATCTGACGCAGATCGAAAAGAACCCTCTCCGGTGCCCCGATCCTGAAGCTGCCAAGAAGATGGAGCGAAAAATCTTGCGCGTGAAAAAAGAAGGCGACTCTGTCGGCGGCATCGTCGAGGTCGTCATCAAAAATCCGCCTGTCGGGTTGGGCGAACCGGTCTTCGATAAGCTCGAAGCTGATCTTGCCAAGGCGCTGATGTCCATCGGTGCCATCAAGGGGTTCGAGGTGGGCAGGGGCTTTGCTGCCGCGCGTATGAAGGGGAGCGAAAACAACGATCCGATGTACTTCGATACAAAGCTGAAACGCGTTCGGACGCGCACCAACAACGCAGGCGGTATCGCCGGCGGTATTTCGAACGGCGAAGACATTGTGTTGCGTATCGCGGTCAAGCCTGCTTCGTCTATTGCGAAGCCACAGGAGACCGTGACCGTCGATGGGAAGCCGGCGACCATTGCGGTGGAGGGTCGTCACGATCCGTGCATCTGCCCGCGCGTGGTGCCGGTTGCTGAGGCAATGGTTGCGCTGACGTTGCTCGATCATCTCACACGGCAACAACTCTTAAAAAGGAAGACAAAACTTCAAGCCCTTCGACACGACATCGATCTGATCGATACGAACATTCTCTTGCTCGTTGCCGAGCGTCAGAGTCTTGTGGAACAAGTAGGATTGTTGAAGAAGAAGCGTGGCGAGAAGATTTACGATCCTCAACGGGAAAAAGATATTCTTGCCCGTCAGCTTGCCACTGCTCGTGCGTTTGGGATCGATCCGCAGTTCATCAGAACTATCTGCCGCGCCATTTTCGATCTGGCGCGCACCACGCAACGCAAACTGAGCAAAGGAGCGTTGGCGTGACCATCGGTCTGATCGGATACGGACGATTCGGGAAGTTTGCTGCCGAACATCTCGCCAAACGCGCGCACGTGCTTGTGTTCGATGTGAAAAGAAACAGGGGGAAGTTTCCCTCGCGAAGAATCCGCGCAGCAGACTTGCAGCACGTAGCGGCTCAACGTGTGGTTGTGCTGGCTGTGCCGATTTCCGCGCTGCAAGCGACTCTCCGCGCAATCGCTCCGTTGGTCATGCCCGGCTCATTGATCATCGACGTGTGTTCGGTGAAGATGCATCCCGTTCGTTGGATGAAAGCGTTGCTGCCACCCACCGTGTTCATTCTTGGAACGCATCCGCTCTTCGGACCCGACAGTGCGACGGCATCGTTGCGAAGTCATCGTGTCGTGGTCTGCCCTGTGCGCATAGCGCGCGGCGTGCTGAGCACAGTGCGTCAGCATCTCGGCGCGGTCGGCGTCGTGTGCACAACGATGACACCTGAAGCACACGATCGCTTTATGGCGGAGACACTGCTGCTGGCACAATGCGTTGGACGCGTGGTTGCACAAACCGATGTACGGCATCACCCCTATGGCACCGCATCGTATGAACGCCTGATGAATCTTGCCCAAACTGCCGATAACGATACCAGAGAACTCTTTCACGATATGGTCAAGTACAATCCGTATGCTGTGGGGGTTCTGCGAAGATTGCTGCGCGCGCAACGAAAGGTACTCAAGGATTTGCCGGTACGCCTGCTGCCATGATCGAAATCCGACATCTCACAAAACGCTTCGGCACATTCACAGCGGTTGACGACATCAGCCTGACGATCGAAGCAGGAACATTTTTCGGTTTCCTCGGTCCGAATGGTGCCGGCAAGACGACCACGATCAAAACGCTTACCGGACTGTACGAACCGACATCGGGCCACTGTATCATCAACGGGTACGATGTCCATTGGACTCCGTTGGAAGCGAAACGGAGTTTCGGGTATGTACCCGATCAGCCGTTCCTCTACGATAAGCTCACCGGACGTGAGTTCTTGCATTTCGTAGGCGGACTCTTCGGCATGAGCGCGCGCGACGTGAAGCGGAAGATCCAGGAGATTCAGGATCTGTTCGAGATTGCATCGTTCATGGACAAACGCGCAGAGGAGTACTCGCAAGGGATGCGACAACGGATTGTGCTCACCGCTGCGCTGCTTCACGATCCGAAAGTGCTCATCATCGATGAGCCGATTGTCGGGCTTGACCCGCGCAGCGCGCGATTGGTGAAGGATACGTTGAAAAGGAAAACGCAGGAGGGGCTGACCGTCTTCATGTCCACGCATCTGTTAGAGATCGTCGAGGAGCTGTGTGATCGGATTGCGATCATCAAGGCAGGAAAAATCATCTACGATAGCCCGGCTTCGGGGCACAATGGCCAACTGGAAGAGATGTTCCTCGAATTGACGAAGTAGCCATGCGCGAGTTGCTGATTGTGCTGAATACACGAGCGCAGAGCTTTCTCAAGCGTGCCTTCGAGCTCCGATGGCAAACGCTGATACAAAACGTCGCCTCGTTTCTCATCTTCGGCAGCTTCATGGTTGCGGTGTTCTTTCTCGCGCGCTTTGCGACCGACTATCTGTTGAATCAGGCACACATCGGACTGTTCCTTTTTCATCGCATGCTCTCGATGCTGCTCTATGTGTTCTTTGTGACTGTGCATATCGGGAACATGATCGTTTCCTTCGGAACGCTCTATCGCTCGCAAGAAGTGCATTTCTTGATGACGCTGCCGATTTCGCATGCGAAAATTTTTCTCATCAAGTTTGTCGACAACTTCTTCTACAGCTCCAGTACGCTCACACTGTTGGGTCTCGCACTGCTCTTGGGGTATGGATCGTCCTTCCAACTCCCATGGTATTTTTATTTTGTGGTGATGTTCTTCGTCATGCTGCCGTTCATGCTGATTGCGGGCGTTCTCGCCACGACCATCCTCATGATGCTGATTCAAGTCGGCTCGAAAATCGGCTTCACGTGGTTATTGGTGATGTTGTTGGGATTGTACGGCGCCTTGGTGTATGGCTATTTCCGCATCACGAATCCGATGATGCTGGTGGAAGAGGTGACGAAGCTTTGGCCCCATGTGAACGAGTACCTCGGCTATCTCGACCCGCCGATGGTGACGGTATTGCCGAACCACTGGGTTGCAAACTTCCTCTACTGGGCGATCCAGGGCGAATACAGTCGAGCATTGCCGTACCTTTCTCTCCTCGTGCTGACGATGCTTGGACTGATTGCCCTCGCGGGATTGATTGCGCGCAAGTATTACTATCAGAGTTGGCTTGCCGTCGTCGATCTCCAAGCAGGCAAGAAGCACGAGCAAGAGGGTGGAGGTGTTCTGCATCTCGGAAGCGACGAGCGATGGTCTTCGCCTCTGGGGGTTGTGCTCCGGCGCGATCTTTCGCTCTTTCTACGCGAGCCGAGCCAATGGCTTCATTTGTTGTTGATGATTCTCTTGTTGGTGGTGTTTCTGGTGTCGGTCGGAACGATGAACCTTCGGTTCGAACATCCGGTGATGCAAACGAATGCGTTCCTCGTGGTGTTTCTCTTCAACGGCTTTCTGATCGCTTCCATTGCGCTACGCTTTGTGTTCCCCCTCGTGAGCCTCGAAGGCGAAGCGTTTTGGAGCGTGCGTGTGTCGCCTCTGAGTCTCGAGCGATTGTATTGGTACAAAGCAGTCGTTTCGTTGGTCGCCGTGGCACTGCTTGCCGAAGCGCTCGCAGTGAGCTCGGTGTATCTGCTCTCTCGGGATTGGAATCTTGTGCTGCTCGCCTGTAGTGTGACCATTTTCGTTGTCGCGACGTTGACGAGCCTGAACCTCGGTGCCGGCGGATACTTTGCCGTGTACAAGGAGAAGAATCCGATACGCGTCGCCTCATCGCAAGGCGCGTCCCTCACTTTTCTCGCAGGCATGCTCTATCTCACCGCGGTAACTGCGATCCTCGTCGGTCCCCTGTACAAGTACTTCGACAATGTGGTAGGGGATCGCGGCGTTTCGTTCCAGTGGATGATGGTCGCGCTCATGGCAATCGCCGTCATCTCCAGTTTGTTCATCTTCCTTTCCACACGCATCGGCTTGGCAGCCATGCGCTGCGACCACGCCTCGTAGCACACACGTGATTGAAACAGAAAAGTTTTTTCTGTTTCTTTCGTTCGTGAACGAACTCCATGTCCATACTCTCATCGAGCAAGCAACGAAGTATCGGGACGACGACAAGCCGCTCCATGCGATGCAGCTACTTCGTCGCGTGATCGCTTGGCAGCCTGCGTGTGAACACGCCTACGTGTTGCTTGCGCAAATATACGAAGAGGCGCGCCAATACAAGGCTGCCGAAGCAGTGCTGTTGCAAGGACTTCGACACAATCCAAAGAGCGAAACGTTTTACGTCGTGCTGGGCAGCTTCCATCTTGCGCGGCTCGAGTTTGCTCGTGCACTGGACTATTTTCTCAAGATACGACACCGGCACATGCCGTATGTCCACATGAGTCTCGGTGTGGCGTATAGGGGCATCGGAAAGCTCCTGCAGGCTGAGCGCGAGTTGAAGTTGGCGGCGCAAGCCGATCCGAAGCTTCCCAAGGTCTTCGAAGTATGGGGCGAGGTGCTGCTGGAACTTGGGCGGACGAAAGACGCGCTCAATGTTCTTCGGCGTGCTGCCCGCCTGGATCAATATAGCGGATCAGCGCATCATCTCTTGGCGGACGCGCTCGCTGCCGAGGGACAGTGGCAATCAGCATACGAAGAGTATCTCCTTGCCGTTGACATGAATCCGGACGACGAAGAGGCGTGGTTCAACATCGCCAACGCCTTGATTCACTTGGATCGGCTCGATGAGGCAAAACGCTATCTTGAACGCTATCTCCACTTAAAACCGAACGACTCGACGGCAGCCTCGGTGTATAGGTCGGTGAGTGCCATTCTCGACACCACGGAAGGACCGCAACCTCCGCAGCCGATGGCTCGCCACGACAGGAACTGATCCATCTCGACGTGTAATCTCATCATCGCTATGCCCTACGTTCTGGCTTCGAACAGAATCCGATGCACGGTTCTGTGTGTGCTTCTGGCTTCACTCTCCCTGACGATGCGCGCGCAGGGACTTCTCACGCAAACGCCCGAAGCCGAACGGATGTTTGCAGACGGCCTTTCATTGTTCGACAAAGGCGCGTACAAGGAAGCAGCGCGCGTGTTCGGCGACGTGCTGCTGATGTTTCCGCATAGCCACCGGGAGACGGCGGCGCGCGTGATGAAAGGAAAAGCGCTGCTCTATGCGAAGGAGTACGACGAAGCACAGCGCACCCTCATCCAATTCATCCAACAATGTCCTTCGAGCAGCTATCGCCCCGACGCGGAATACTCACTGGGTTTGATAGCGCTTGCACAGCATCTTCCCGAACGCGCGGCAGAGCATTTCTTAAGTGCCCTTCGCTCGACACCAAACGAGAATGCGGCACTGCGCCGTCGCGTCCTCGCTGCGTTGGACTCCACCGTCGATGTGGGAATGACGCTTCCGCCGTTGTACCGTTTGCTCGCCGACGAGCCGGAAGGTGAGGGCAAGGAGTACTTGTTCATCACGATTGGAGAGAAGCACATCGCAAGAGGTGATGTTGCGGGCGCGAGCGCAGCGATCGATTCGCTTCGAAGAAAATATTCCGCTCCCGCATTTGCGGATCGTCAAGCACAGTTGCAACGGCGCCTGTTGGAGCCGCGGGAACTGAAGATCGGCCTGCTCTTGCCGCTGATGAAACATGCAGACCAAGTGACAAAGGAGCGTGAGGTCGGTGTTGCGTTGCAGGAGGGCATCCAGCTTGCGTACGAAGAACTGCTCGCGCGCGGCAGAACCGCGCGTCGTGTTCACCTGGAGATGAGAGACATCGAGCGTGAGGCATCGGTTGCCGCTGCGGCAGTGAAAGAATTGTGCGCTGACCCCGGCGTCATCGCTATCATCGGTCCGCCGTTTTCACAGGCTGCGTTTGCTGTTGCTTATCACGTCAACACGAACGGGGTACCGCTGGTCACGCCCACGGCGAACGCAAACGGCATCGCCGCCACCGGTCCGTTTGTGTTTCAAGCAAACCCGGATTTCGAAGCGCGGGCGCGGGCCGTTGCGCGCTATGCGGTCGAGAAACTGGGATTGAAGCGACTCGGCATCCTCGCGCCGAACGATCTGAACAGCAAACTCATGGCAGATGCATTCAAGATGGAGGCGGAACGCTTGGGTGCTGCCGTGCTGGCTGTGGAATGGTACGAGCGGGGGGCAACCAACCTGATGAATCAACTGCTTGCATTGCGTAGGAAAGGCAATGCAGCGGTCGGAGAGCCTTTCCTTGCGTTCGGCACTTCGATTCTGAAACGAGAAGCTACGCGACTGGCGCAGCTTGGCGTTCCTGTAAAACTTCTCGACTCGCTGATTGCCACCAAGGCGCTAGTGAATGCCACGCGCCTGCTCGGTGAGAATGCTCGTGCCGTGCTCGACGCGGAAGCCATTCCTTATCGCTCAGGCGATCCTCGCGTCGATAGCCTCGATCGCCCCGTGACGGCATTTCAAGGATTGTATTGTCCCATTGCTTCTGCTGAAGAGATCGGGATCGTCTCGTCGCAGGTCGCCTACTTCAATGTTCAGACACGGCTCTTAGGTTCGGGCGAATGGAATAATGAGCGCGAAGTAGCTGCTCATCGCCGGTATTGTACCGGCATCGTATTCGAATCGGATACCTATCTCGATCCGGCCGATCCAGCTTACGCAGCATTCGTTCGCCGGTACAGCGAGCGCTTCGGCAAGAGACCAAGTCGCAACGCTGTGTTCGGTTACGACGTGGCGTCGGTGGTGTTCGCGTTGATCGAGGAAGGGGCACTCAGCCGTGCGCAGTTGCGCGATGCGTTGGCGAGTCTTCCGACGCGGCAAACCATCCATGCGAAACTTTCGTTCGGATCGCGACGCGTCAATCCGTGGCTCCACATCCTTGAATACACCGGAAGTACCATTCGGCGCGTCGATGAAGTGAAGGCAGAAGCACCATGAGCAACGATCCAGAACAACTACACGAATCTGCCGGCTCGCATGCCAAGATCAAGGATTGGCCTCGTGACGAGCGTCCCCGCGAAAAGCTCCTCAAACGCGGCGCCGATGCACTGAGTGATGCAGAGCTGTTGGCGATTCTCATCCGCACTGGGACGGGGCGCATGACGGCGCTCGATCTTGCTCGCTCGATTATTACCAAGGAGAAGAATCTCCTCGGCATAGCAAAGAAGAGCGCCCAAGAACTGATGCGTCTGAAAGGTATCGGAGTGGCGAAAGCAGTCGAGTTGCTCGCCGCGTTCGAGCTCGGGCGGCGGGTACAGGGCGCGGTGCCCGATGCAACCCCGATCATTCGCTCGCCGGAAGATGCTGCACGAATCGTTCTGGCGAAGTTGCGCGACAAGCCTCACGAAGCATTTCTCGTCCTGCTGCTCGATGCGAAGAACGGCATGAAGCACGAGCAGGAACTGACCGTCGGAACACTCAATGCAAGTCTCGTGCATCCTCGCGAAGTGTTCAAACTCGCTATCGATCACCGTGCTGCATCCGTGATCGTTGCGCATAATCATCCCAGCGGCAATCCCGAACCCAGTGCAGAGGATATCGCTATTACACGGCAGCTTGTCGAAGCGGGAAAAGTTGTTGGGATTCCTCTTCACGATCACCTCATTATTGCAGGCGATCGCTTTACCAGTCTTGCCGAACGAGGGCACGTCTAGGCTCGTACACGAACCTTCAACGAGCAGCGGACGGAGAGCCGACTCGTTCAACTCGTGGAGTCTGTAACATTCCCACGGGGGTGTCGCAGAACCAGGCTTAGCCTATCATGCTGCCCCCGCATACTTCGTTGAGTAAGTTCCAATACTCAAGCTCCAAGTTCCAATCGCGTGAACCCCAATCGCGAGTCTCTGTCGTTATGGATGAGCATGGATGGTTTGTAGA
>PSMW01000015.1:68049-84944 GCA_040290295.1 Ignavibacteria bacterium | reverse complement strand
TTCGAGGTCGCGATTGGTCGCCGCGATGATTCGCGTATCTACCGTGATGGGCGTATTGCCGCCGACACGCTCGAACGTTTTCTCTTGGAGGACACGCAGGAGTTTTGTTTGAATGGATGGGACGAGGTCGCCCACCTCGTCGAGAAAGAGTGTACCGCCGTTGGCTTCTTCGAACTTCCCGATCTTCTGCTTGAGCGCACCCGTGAAGGCACCGCGCTCGTGTCCGAACAATTCACTCTCCAAGAGGTTTTCGGGAATTGCCGAACAGTTGACGGCAATGAAAGGCTTCGCCTTGCGATTGCTGTTGTAATGCAATGCTCGCGCAACAAGCTCCTTTCCGGTTCCGCTTTCGCCTTGGATCAACACCGTCACGTCGGTATCCGCCACTTGTCGGATGGACTGGATGACCTGTTTCATCTTGTCGCTGCGCGTAAGCATGTTGCCGAAACTGTAGGTGCCGTGGAGTTCCTCGCGAAGCTGCTGTAACTCACGGTCCTTGCGTCGCACGTCCAGCGCGCGGCGAATTTTCAGCAGCAGCTCCGTATTGTTGCACGGCTTGGTGAGATAATCTGCCGCGCCAAGACGCATGGCTTCGACCGCCGTGGCAATCGATGCAAAGCCCGTGACCATGACGACTGTCAGATCGGGATATTGCGAGCGCACAGTTTTCAACAACTCGATCCCGGACATCTTTTCCATGACCAAATCCGACAGCAGCAAGTCCACGTTCGCGGCATCCAACGCGACGAGCGCTTCCTCGGGTGAAGCGGCGAGCGTGACGCAATAGCCTTCATCTTCCAACACCGTTTGCGTTGCAATGCGGAATGCTTTGTCGTCATCGACAACAAGGATGTGTTCGCGAAACGAGGACATCTCTTTAGCCATACCTTTCCTGAACCGAAGGCAATGTGATGGTGAATGTTGTTCCTTTCCCCAGCGTGCTCGCAACGGCAATCGATCCGTTGTGTTGTTGTACGATCCCGTAGGTGACCGACAAGCCAAGTCCAACGCCGCTCACTTCTTTTTTGGTGGTGAAGAATGCGTCGAAGATTCTGTCGAGATGTTCGGGAGGAATGCCGATGCCGGTATCCGTCACGCCGATCAGCACCTCACCGTTGCGCCGTTGAACACGCAGGGTCAGCGCGCCGCCGTTCGGCATTGCATCGCGCGCATTGAGGATGAGATTGAGAAACACTTGCTTGAGCTTATCGCGCGAGCCGAGCACGCACACGCGACCATCCGGCGTTTCCAGCGAAGCAGCGATCCCTCGCTCGGTGAGCGCCTTCTCGTTTTCTTTCAGCACACTCCGCAACACCTCCGTCATCTCGACCGGCTCGCGCTCGAAGTCCACAACAGAGCCACGATAGAACTCGAGCATCTGCCGCGTCAACTTCGCCATGCGTGTCACCTCTTCCAACGCAAGAGCGATCAGCTCCCGCAGGGTGCCATCCACCTTCCGCAGCGACGACTCCAGCAAGCTTTGAATGTTATGGATGGGATTGTTGATCTCGTGGGAAAGCTGCGCGGTCATCCTTCCCGTTGTTGCAAGCCGCTCACTCTTGACCAACTCCTCTTGCGCCTGTTTCAAGCGTGCAAGCGCTTGCTCGACCTCTGCGTTGCGCTCGGCGAGACTGCGATTCGCCTCGTCTAATTGCTTGATCTTCTCCTTCAACGAACGACGCATGACATCGAATTTCATCGAGAGATATGCCAACTCATCGTCCGAACGCTCTCCCGGGCGGTGTTCGGATTGCAGGACGGCATAATCCAGATTGCCGCTGCTGATTTCGGCAGTTGCTTTCACTAATGTGTCCACCGGGCGCGAGACGAAGCGGTTGAATATCATACTCGCCACCGCAACGGCAACCATCGACAAGCCGACGAAGAGAATGAACGAACGTTTCCAATTTCCCTCCGCCGCTTTGGAGATTTGCGAAAAGGAGATATGCAAATCCGTTGCGCCGAGCGTGTACCCCACCGGCACGGCATGACACTTCTGACACACCTCCGTTGCGTTGAACGGAATGACCCCGCGAAAGCTATCGCCTTCGCGAAGAAAGTGAGGCTGACCAGTCCGAAGAACAGCACGCTCGATGTCATCATGCGGCGCCAGCATCTTATGCTTCGACGCACTCCGTTTCACGTTGCGCTGTGCCAGCACTTCTTGCCGTAGCTTCAGATCGTTTACCACAATGTGCAGCGAATCGAACGGCTGCAACATGCTCGTCCGATCGAGAAAGCTCTCATCGACTTCGAGGTTGTTCACCATCATGCTGACGAGAGCTTCCTTGATGATATCGGCGTACGTGTGTGCCGCAATCTGCGCTTGTTCCATCATCTCCTGCTCTTGGAAATGATTGTTGAGCGCGACGCTGAGCGCGATGAAGAGCAGAAACAGCGGCACGATGCCGAGCAAAATCTTTCGAGAGATGGACCAGGCACGAAATGGAAACATTGCTGCACGTTGGAATGTCCACAACAAAAACTTACCCATTCACTCCTCGAGAATCAAATCCTCACCCTTCATGAGCGTAAAGGCGAAACGATGGGAAAAAGTTGCATCGGTTTGTTTCCTCGCCATCGGTGGGATATATTGGTGCACACGAGAACACGAGGCAGGTATGCTGACGATCAGTCCCGCAACAACGGCATTGTTGGCGGCAATCGAGCACCTGAGCCATACGCCGTTGGTACGACGCACCGAAGTGGGAATACTCATCGAGCTTTCCGTGCAGCAAAAGATGGAGCGCACGCTCGATGAGCTGAGCTTTTACGCGAAGTTTTGCCACAAAACCTACGGCGTGATGCAACGCATCGGTCCGCGTGCCGAGGGCTTTGAGAAGCTCGCACACGAGTTCCATGTGCGCGTCGAGCAATGCAAGGAAGTGATGAGGCAGTTGCTCGAGCACGCGTCGGAGGATGTTCGCCAGATGTTCACCGCTCGGTTTTTGACGTTGACGCCTACCTCGTTCGGCAATCTGCTCGAGCTGTTTGCCGATCTCACACAGTACAAGAACTATCGCCTCGATGAGGAACGCGGACGTTCATCGGCCGGCGAGCACGACGCGAGCAGTGGTTGAAAACCGCTGGGAAATGTTGTACATTTTGCCATGAGTGCGAGGCAATCTCCCCTCGATCAGCAGACCCCATCGAACGCGTGGCGTGTAGCGTTGTTCATCTTTCTCGTCGCCGCCAACGTGTGGCTCGGGGCATCGACAACACGGGCGCTGATCGCCAACGAACTTCTCCGAACAGACACCGAAACTTTGAGCATCGGCATCAACGACGAACTGGCTCCCGAGGCACAGCGCGAAGCCTATCGCCTGTTGAGCATGACGTCGGTCGTTGTTTTGGCGAGTTACGCCGTGGCATTGGCGGCAAGCGTGGTGTTTCTCTTCACTTCCCCTTTCCGCATGAAGGAACACGGCTGGCTCCTGATGAGCGCGATCCTGTTCTACGTATTCGTTCCCGTCGAGGTTTTCACTCTGTACCTTGACGGAAAGATGATCTCCTTGGAGTTTTTTACGACGGAAGGCTTGGAGCAGTTCCATGAATTGTTCCTTGCACGCGTCGGTGCCCTCGCGGGTGCACCGACGGTTGCAGCCTTGTGTTACTTCACGATCATCGGTTTGGCAGTCTTCCAACCATTCAGAAAACGACGACCGGCATGAAGCCAGAGGAACGCCTAGCAGAACTCGAACAGCTTGCACGCCAGCTCGGCGCCACGCTACGCTACGAGAAGGGAGACTTCGAAGGAGGATGCTGCATCCTGAAAGCACAAAAGATCATTTTGGTGAATAAGAAGCTCGCACCGCAGAGGAAGGCAACGGTGCTCGCCGTCGCGCTGCATGAACTTGGCTTGGATGCGGTGTTCATCAAGCCCGTCATACGCGAGTTCATCGAGGATGAAGTTGCCAAGGCGCTTCGCGCGGCACAAGTCGGACCGACGCCATGATCAAAGCCGTCATCTTCGATCTCGACAATACGCTGGTGGACTTCATGGCAATGAAGCGGCAGGCAATAACGGCCGCGATCGATTCGATGATCGACGCCGGGTTGCGATTGACGCGTGAGGATGTGCAGGCACGCATCGATGCGATCTACAAGGAGCGCGGCATCGAGTTTCAAAACGTCTTCGATCAACTCCTGTACGATGTGTTTCAGAAAGTCGATTACAAGATACTCTCGGCGGGCATCATCGCCTATCGGCGGGCACGCGAGGCAGCGTTGGTGCCCTACCCGCACGTGAACGTGACGCTGGTGTCGTTGCTTAAACGGGGCCTCAAACTCGCCGTCGTCTCCGACGCGCCCGGACGCGAGGCATGGTTGCGCTTATGCTATCTGAACTTTCATCACTTGTTCGACCATGTCATCACGTTCGACGACACGGGGGAGCGCAAGCCGAGCCCCGTGCCGTTTCTGAAGGCGCTGCAATTGCTGGGCGTTCAACCCCGCGAGGCGATTATGGTTGGTGATTGGGCGGAACGTGATATGGTCGGGGCAGCGCAGGTGGGGATGATCACGGTGTTTGCACGCTATGGCGATACGTTCGGCACGGTAGAGAGTAATGCGAAGTACGATATCAACGATGTCTCCGAACTGTTGCATATCATCGACCAAGAAAATGCAAATGGCTGAGCCAAGAGATAGACGATGGTGAGAGGCATCGGTGTCGATATCATCGAGATCGAACGTATTCAGAAGAGCATCGAATCGTTAGGGGAGCACTTCCTCCAGAAGATCTTCACGCCGGGCGAAATTGCGTATTGCACTTCCAAGCCGACAGCTGCCCAACATTTTGCCGCACGGTTTGCTGCGAAGGAGGCATTGAGTAAGGCGCTCGCCACGGGCTGGGCGGGCGAGTTTCGCTGGAAGGACGTCGAGATCTCGAACGCTCCGTGGGGTGCGCCATGCATCGAACTGCATGGATCGCTCCGCGAAAAGCTCGCACGGCAGTCGGTTCTGGTCTCGCTCTCTCATTCCGATTCGCATGTGGTCGCGGTCGTTGTTATCGAGGATACTGTAACGTGAGGTTTCCTATCTATCGAAAACTGCTCATCAGCTTTGCAAGCATCATCGTCTTGATGATTCTGGCGAATGCGTACGTGCTGATGCAGTTGAACGCCGTTACGCAAACGACGAGCGTGACATTTCGCTCCGATGTTCGCTCCATCAATCTTGCAAAGCAACTCCAAGCGATCCTCTTCGATGAGGAGCGCGCGGCGGAAAAATTTCTCATCGCTCGCGACACGCTCTACTACACCATCTACAAAGATCAAGCAGACATCTTCGACCTTTACACCGACTCGCTCTACAGCACATCGCCCAACCCTCACGAAGTTGGCATGATCTACCGCTTGCGCAGCGCTCATCGTTGGTTGAGAACGAAGATGCAGAGCGAGGCGCGTCTGCGTCCCGGCGGCGAGTCCGCTCCCAAGCTCTCCGCCGCTCGACAGGATACGGTGGAGGTCCTGCACGCAACGTTGGAGAGCATCATCCGCTCGAACGAACTCGATGTGAGCAATTCTATCGCCGCCATCAGCGATGCGATGGTGCGATCCTCGAATGTTGCATGGCTCATCACGGGCGGAACGTTCTTGGTAGCGCTGACGATCGCTCTGTTCATGACGCGCACGATCGTCTCGCCGATGCGAACGTTGGTCAAGGGCATGGAAGACATCGCGCGCGGTGTGTTCGATCCTATCACCGTGAAGTCGAACGATGAGATGAGGTGGCTTGCCGTCGCCGTAAATGACATGAGCCAAAAGCTCAAGCAGATCAACGACCTGAAAACAGAAATGCTGCACCACATTTCGCACGAGTTGCGCACGCCGCTGCAAACGATGCTCTCTGCGCAATACCTGCTCGCCGAACAGAAACGCGGTCCGCTCAATGCCGAGCAATTGCGTCTGCTCAACAGCATGAAAGAAGGGATCAAGAAGCTGACGATCTTCAGCAATCAATTCCTCGATATCCAAAAGATCGAGCACGGCTCGATGGAATACAACTTCCGGCGAGCGAAGCTGCCGGAAATTCTCCTCCCCGTCGTCGAAGACGCGCAGATCATCGCAGCGCAGAAAGACATCACGCTCCATTGTACGATCGAAGAGGGGCTTCCCGAAATCATGGCAGATGCCGAGCGCATCTCGCAAGTCTTCAGTAACCTCCTCAGCAACGCTATCAAGTACACCGAGGCGCAGGGCTCTATTACCGTCGAGGCAAAACCATCGAAGAAAGGCATCGTCGTGAAGGTCACCGACACCGGCGCGGGCATTCCCAAAGAAGACCTGCCGAGAATCTTCACCAAATTCTTCCAAGCGAAGAACGCCAAGAAAGGGACAGGCATCGGACTGGCGCTCGTGAAGCATTTGGTCGAATCACATCAAGGCAGGGTGAGTGTCGACAGTGTCTTGGGCAAGGGAACAACCTTCACCGTTGAGTTGCCCGCCGCCTCACCCGAAGAACGAACAGTACCAGACAACCGAGACGTCGTCACAGAAGGAACACGATAATGCGTGGGGGGTATAGCTTTTTCATCATCCTTCTGCTTGCCTTCGCGTCATGCAAGCCCGGGGCAACGATCGAAGACAACGCCGAGGCGCGAGCCGAATACCACATGCAAATTGCCGATAGCCTTGAATCGCTTCAAATGTTGAGGGGCGCGGCGTTAGAATACAAGCTGGTTGCGGAATTGTATCCAAACACCAGTCACTTTCCAAATGCCGTACGCAATACCGCACTGCTGTACAGCAACCCGGCAAATCCCGCCGCGGATGACAGCCTTTCGCTGCAATGGTTTCAGACGTACTTGACCCTCCCGATCTCGCGCGACGAACGCGTCAAAGCGGAGATCTACGTGACGATGTTGAAGCGCATCACCACGCTCAGGCGGGAACTGAATCGCCGCGCAGTGCTCATCGACAGCCTCCAGGTGGTCGCCCGTAAGCAATCCGCCGACCTCGCCGCACGTACGCGGCGGGTGCAAGAGGTGGAATCCGAATTGAAGAAGACTCTTTCGGAACTCAAACGGCTGCGCGACGTGGACGCCCGTATCAACCGCCGAAAAGGGGGGAAGTGAACGCGTTGCAAATCGTTCGTCATTTCCGTAGCTTCTGTCAGCGTGTATCGGCACATCAGGACGGAACGACATGAAGGCAACAGGCATAAAGAAACTCTACTACTCGATCAGCGAGGTCAGCAAGATCACGGATCTTGAACAGTATGTGCTGCGCTATTGGGAATCGGAGTTCGACGAGCTGAAGCCACAAAAGAATCGCGCCGGCAACAGGATCTACACCAATCGCGACATCAAACTTATTCTCTATATCAAAAAGCTCTTGCGCGAAGAACGCTACACGATCGAGGGTGCGAAAAAGATGCTCAAGTCCTACGCACCGGAGTCGGATGCCGGGGAACAACTCGAATTGATCGACACGCCCAAACCGAAAATGAAGATCAAAGACGAACAGTTACGCAACGATGTGCTGGAGGTGAAGAAGTTTCTCCAAGAACTTCTCCAAAAGTTGAACTGACGGACGTGGATGTGCCGAAAAGCCCGACAACCGGTCGGGCTTTTTCATTTCGTGCTCGTCGAATGGAGGTGCTTCAGCGCGGATTAGTAAAGGCTAG
This sequence comes from Ignavibacteria bacterium, assembly GCA_040290295.1. Classification (GTDB taxonomy): domain Bacteria; phylum Bacteroidota; class Ignavibacteria; order UBA10030; family UBA6906; genus CAADGV01. The sequence goes on along the minus strand of PSMW01000015.1, from coordinate 77,315 downwards.
CGCCTCACGGTTCAACGCCATGACGTGATGCTTGTTGATGGCAACACCGAAGAGAAGCTCTTTCTGCTCGCTGGATGATGTGGTTCGGTACAGCACACGGTACAAACTCTCGGAGGTCTTGGTCACAACCCACTCCCCACTCGGAAACGCCGCTGCGACCATGTCCGCAATTGTCGTTCCGCGCGCATTCGGCTTGTATTCCTGTACCATTTTCATTGCGACTTGTGCACCATCATTGTTCCCTAATCCACAACCCAGCATTCCGATCAGCAGCAAGCATGCGGCGAAAACGTTCTTCATTGTATCACTCTTCCCTCGATTGTCCATGATCTGTTTGCTCGTCATCGCTCCAATTTGTACGCCAGAAGATCGAGGAGCGATAACGTGCTGACTTGTCGTGTTGCGGCATCTTTTCCTGTAGTCAGCTTTTCCTTTCCCTGGTGAAAACTACATGAAGAAGTGTGGGAAAGGGGTGACGTCTTGCGTCGCTAAGGACTGTTTTGTATCTTGAGTTGGGTCATAAGCCCATCGGAGCGTGGCGCAGCCCGGTAGCGCACTTGCTTGGGGTGCAAGGGGTCGTGGGTTCAAATCCCGCCGCTCCGACAGTTGACGGCATCATCGTTATGATGATGCCGTTGCTTTTTGTGATAAGCTTGCTCTCCACCGGCTCACCATCGCTGCATTGCAAAAAGGACTGGATGCTCCTCCCTCTTGAATGTCTAAGATCATCACCATAACTTACCGGGAGTACAGACTACCCCCTCATCAAACATCTCCAAGGTTCTTCGATGTGCCACCGTTACCATTTAGCTCTGCACGCAGTAGCGCTCTTTCTCTTTTCGGCCGTCAGCACAGGTTACGCGCAGCCTGTAACGTTGTGGCAACCCGTGGCCGAACATACGATTCAGAGAATTGGCGAACCATTTCAGTTCCCCGAAGCGCACCACACCTACTTCCTCGATTACGATGCGATGCGTATCGCACTGTTCGCTGCGCCGATGGAGCGAACGCAGCAAGCTCGCATCGCTCCCGCAATCATCATCTTACCGACACCCGACGGCACGCTCGCACCTTTTGCCGTGGTCGAGTCACCGATCATGGAGGAGGGGCTGGCTGCGCAGTTCCCCGACATTCGTACATTTTCTGGTCAAGGGATCGATGATCCGACAGCAACCGTGCGCTTGGATGTCGGGCCAGCGGGTTTTCATGCGATGGTGCTTTCGCCCAACGGCGACTACTTCATTGATCCACATAACCGCTTCGATGTAAGGCATTACGTGGTGTACGGAAAGCGCGGGGCAACACCTCGCCCAGAAAATTTTCCCAACGGACAGTGTCTCGTCGGGCCAGATCCCGCTTACGCTGAACACTTACGTCAACTTGCACGTACACGCATTACCACCGCGGTAGGACCACAGTTGCGCACGTACCGGCTTGCCTGCGCGGCAACAGGTGAATACACTACCTACCACGGCGGCACAGTGGCACTCGGACAAGCGGCGATCGTCACGGCGATCAATCGTGTGACAGGAGTGTACGAAAAGGAAGTGGCTGTGCGTCTCACGCTCGTCGCCAACAATTCCTCGATTGTGTACACAAACCCCTCGACCGATCCCTACTCCAACAACAACGGCTCCTTAATGCTTGGGCAGAACCAATCTAACCTCGATGCAGTGATCGGGAGTGCGAATTACGATATCGGTCACGTCTTCAGCACGGGCGGAGGTGGGGTGGCATACTTGGGGGTTGTATGCGTAAACGGCTCGAAAGCCCGCGGCGTTACCGGACTTCCCACACCGGTCGGTGATCCGTTTTACATAGATTATGTTGCCCACGAAATGGGTCATCAATTTGGAGGCAACCATTCGTTCAACAGTACGACCGGAAGCTGCGGTGGGGGCAATCGCAATGCAGCGACGGCGTATGAGCCAGGCAGCGGCTCGACAATCATGGCGTACGCCGGCATTTGCGGTGCAGATAATTTGCAGAGCAACAGCGATGCATATTTCCATACCATCAACTTCGATGAGATCGTCGCTTACACAACTGTCGGTAGCGGGAACAATTGTCCTACCATCACCAATACCGGCAATAACGCGCCGAGTGTCAATGCCGGCACGGGAGGTTTCACCATCCCAATCTCGACACCGTTTGCGCTGACGGGTTCGGCAACCGACCCCGACAACGATCCGCTGACGTATTGTTGGGAAGAGTTCGACCTCGGACCCGCCGGCAGTCCCAATAACCCTTCAGGCAACGCGCCGATCTCTCGAAGCTTCACTCCGGTTGCCACGCCCACGCGTACGTTTCCGAAACTATCAGATCTGCTGAACAACACACAAACGATCGGCGAATTGCTTCCGACGTACACTCGAACGTTGACATTTCGCTTGACAGCCCGAGACAATCGCAATGGCGGTGCAGGAGTTGATTACAGTCAGATTCAGTTCAGCGTCACCGGCTCAGCAGGTCCGTTTACCGTCACGTCTCCCAACACGTCGGTTACGTGGCCCGCACTCAGTCAGCAGACCATCACGTGGAATGTCGCCAACACGAACGTTGCACCGCTGAACTGTCTGAACGTGAAGATCACGCTTTCCACCGATGGCGGCAATACATTTGCCGTCACGCTGCTCGCCAGCACACCGAACGATGGTTCCGAGATCGTGACGATCCCCGACAATCAAACCACCACTGCACGCATCAAAGTGGAAGCGATCGGAAACATCTTCTTCGATATCTCTAACACCAATTTCACCATTGCGGCACCCGTTCCCATTCAGCTCGCCAGTTTTGCCGGCAGAGCATTGCCCGATCAAACGGTGCTGTTAGAATGGATGACGGTAAGCGAGATCAACAATTACGGATTCGAAATCGAGAAAGCGGCAACGATGAGCGGACCGTTCGCGACGATTGCCGGCAGTTTCGTACCCGGCCACGGTACGACACTCGTGCCGCAATTCTACAGCTACCGCGACACGAACGCGACGCCGAACGAGCGTTACTATCGCCTCAAACAGATCGACCTCGAAGGAACGTCAACGCATTTCGATCCAATCTATGTCGGAGTTACTTCGGTCGTCTTGGAGGAAGGCACGCCGCAGCAATTTGCTCTGTTGCATAACTATCCCAATCCATTCAATCCTACGACGATGATCCGCTATGCCCTGCCTCAGGAAGCGCACGTAAGGTTGGAGTTGTACAACGCGTTGGGCCAGCGGATACGAGTCGTGGATGAAGGCGTGAAGCAAGCCGGGTATCATACCGCTGAAGTGGATGGATCGACGCTTGCAGCAGGTGTGTACGTGTACAGGCTTCTTGCCGACAAGTTCGTTGCCGCCAAGAAACTTCTGCTGGTCAAATAACATTCTGCCGTCCTCACGGCGAGCACAGGTCGAGCGGTCCGTAGAAGTTTCCGGTTTGAAGGAAGAGCGTGAGGGTGCGAATGCTCCAATCGTAGTAATGGTTTTGGGTCGGCGGTGTGTAGGCGGCGTTCAAGCGATAGGCTGCATCGCAGAAGGCTTGGAATGTCGAGCCGGCCGCCATCGCCGCTGCGCCGAACGGGCCGATGAACACGCTTGTCGCTTCATGACGGATGGGCTTGCCGTCGAGATAGTAGCCGTTGGCGAGATTGGCCGGACCGATGGACAGAGCAAAGCGAACGATCTTCTCACAGAACGCTCGCGCCTCTTCCGTTCCGTACCACAGATAATCCAAGGCGATGCGCCATTGTGTTCGCGCGGCATCCCAGTAGAAATAGTACTTATCCTCCCTCCCTTGCGCCGGCAGACCGTCTACACGACACCAGTCGGGCACCAGACCCGTCGAGGGATGCGCCGCTTTGCGAAGAACGTCATAGCATCGCTCGATCACTTTTCGCCAGCCGGCATTTCCTGTTGCAGCTTCGAAGGCGCGATAATAGGCAGGCGCGACGTACGATGGGTTCAGGAGGTGCGAGCCACCCCAGTCACCGTCGCCGGGCTTTAGGACGTATGTCCCCTTCTCAACTTCATGTTCCCAGATGCGATTGATGAGCGTGACGGCTTCGCGGCGATAGTTGATCGCGCCATTGCTGCACCACTGCTTGTCTGCAACAAGCAACGAGAACGCGACATCTTCATCTGCGTCGGTGGCGGCGCCCCACTCTTCGACTTCGCACATGCTGTTGATGTGCCACTCCATCAAGCCGTTTTTGTTCATAAACGTCTTGTAGTACCGATACAGATCATCGAACAACGGTTGGTCATCGAGTTCACGGCGAGCAACATCCCGTAGCCGATTCCTTCGGAGGTGGTGGTACGCATATCATCGAACAGAACACGCCGAAAACCACAAGCGCTATCAGCCGTTACGAACGCTTCCTTCCACGTTGTGTACGATCGTTCGGCGTCGAGGTGGTTGCGGTGCTTGCTCATGATGCCGAACCGATACGCGGCATTTGCGGGAAAGGGCATCGGAAGACAACCTCCTGCATTCGTCGTCAGCAGCATCGTTCCTGCAGTCCCAACGATCGCGCCGAAGGCAGAGTCGGCGAAGCAAACGGAACGAAGATCATGCTTGATGGAAAGTTTTTGCTGTCTCCACGTCAAGCCCCCATCGCTGGAGCGGAGGACTGTTCCACGCGATCCCACGATGGTGCACTGTGCAGGAGAAGAGAACGCGACATCCCACACATCGTTCGAGGAGCCTGATGTCACGGTCGTCCAGTGTTCGCCGCGATCGGTCGTATGCACGATTGTGCCTTGTTCGCCAACGACGATACCAACGCGATCATCGGCGAAGCGGATACGAAAGAGCGTTGAGGTCGTGCCAGATGGGGTCAGAACCCATGATGCGCCGCCGTCGGTGGTGCGGATGATGGTGCCGCGCGAGCCGAAAGCAATGAAGCTTCGTGGGTCGAGGCATTGCACACCGCGCACATCGTCATCGGTACCGATAGCGAGTTGCGCCCAACTGGTGCCGCCGTCTGTGGTGCGCAGGGCTGTGCCGGCGTAGCCGACGGCAACACCGTGGAGTGCGTCACAAAAGGAAATAGCATACAACGACTTGCCGGCGACAGTCTCGATTGGTTGCCATGAGATTCCACCATCTGTCGTCCGGCGCATCGTGCCATTCCATCCAACGAGAACCCCTGTGGAGCGATCGGCGAAGGCAATGTCGCTAAGCCAGTTGGTCGTACCGCTTTGTAGAGGGGGCCACACCGACAACGTATTGTGAGTCTGCACCCACACACACGACAGAAGAGAGCGAACGTGTTGTACCGCTCGATTGAATGGTCCACTGCGCGTAAAGCACGTGGCAAAGCGCCAACGATACGAACACCGCACGAACACTTCTCCGCAGAGTTTGGTGAAGGGATACTCTCACGGTATTGGAGAGGTCTGAAGGGATGTTTCGCTCCCTGCAGCACTGCAGAGTTGAAAGGATCGATGCCTCGCATGCTGACGTGCCAACCGCTCACAGGAGAAGTCGTTGCGCGATGGGGTAATCTGCCAGCGCTTCTCTTCCAAACGGACGTCTGAGTTCCTTCCATTGCGGATCGTCATGGAAGATGGCCGAAACTGCTTGGACTGCTCAAACGCGTGAGGCTTGTTCCAGATTGTGGAGGACAATGACGCTGCCGATCCCTCGAAGAACCGAAAGTACGCAGACTGGAACAGCTCAACGAGTGCATACTCCTCCCTCTCCCTGCCGTATTGCCAGAACAAGAGCGAGAGCGGCGACACTCGTTGCACCGACGAACTTCTTCATCATCACCGCCGCCCCTTCGTTCGTGAACAGAGGTGCTCGATCACGCACCGGCCCGCGTCGGTTCGATCGCGGCGGCAAGTTCATGTACGCTTTGTGCATTCCATGCTTCGACAAATCGGTATGCTGATTGGACAAGTGTTTGCGTCTTCGCGCTATCTTGCAAGACCTCGACGACGCGCCGAGCGAACGCTTCTGGTTCGTCAGCAACAAGAAAGGCGGTGTCGGCGCCTTCTTCCAATCCTCGCGACCCCGCGGGCGTGGTTACCACAGGTTTCCCATATCCGAGCGCTTCGATCGTTTTGATACACAACCCGGTGCTGAACCGGATCGGGTTCACCACAACGTCTGCCTTTGCGTAAAGCGAGGCGAGATCGTCCACCACACCGAGCTTGACGCAGTGATCGTGGTTGTCGATTGCGTTACAAACTTGACCGGCGATGAGAAGGGTTGCATCGGGAGCGCTCTCCTTGACAAGCGGGAAGATTTCCTTGATGAACGGGCGAATGCCGTGGATGTTCGTTCCCGCATCCGAGCCAACGAATAACAGGGTCGGAGTGGAGTGTTTGTCCGGCGACAGGTGCACGACCGGTGCAATGTGTCGGACGGTGATCACTCGCTTCGATGTCAGTCGTGCAAAGTATTCCTTTTCCCAATGTTGGATGGCGATGACGATGTCCGCCCAATTCAAACCCTTTGCTTCTTCCTTTGCGGTGGTGCAGTACCATCCGTACGCTTGTCCCGCCATACGATACAACATGTGTCGCCGCGTAAACATGTCGTGCGTGTCGATGATTTTCAGAACGCTCGCGTCGAAACATTTCAACGCCTTCGACCAGAAAATGTATTCGACGATCACGACATCGAAGCGTGTGAACTGCACCAACTCGCGCAGAACGCGATCGAGCGCATCGTCGTACCGATAATCCACCGGCAGGATTTCCCAAAATCCCGGCTCGAAGAGATAGCGCAGCCGCGAGATGTAGCGCCGAAGACTACGCGGAGTATGACGGTAGGAGGCACGATAGAAATGCTCGCCCACCATCGTGCCATCGCATCCTCGTCCGCTTTCCACGGCTCGGTGTTCACGCACAGAAAGTGTACTTCATGTCCCATTGCGCGCAGACTCAGCAGCAATCGCTGAATGCGTGTGCGGTTACCCGCGATTTGAGGGTGTGTAGGAATGGGCGATATGAGCAGAACGCGTTTCATCTTCTTGTGCGTGATGAGCGTTCTGCGAGCGAACGGAGCACACTCATCGTCCGGCTGATCATCTTTTCTTCAGAAAAATCTTTGACGCACACCGCAGCCGCCGCTGCCAGTTGCCGCATCTTTGTCGGATTGCGCAAGGCATCGAGGAGCGCGGCTTTCAGCGCTTGGCTGTCGCCGACGGGAAAGACGATGCCGTGTACGTCGTGTTGGATAATTTCGGGAATGCCGCTGGTGTTCGAGGCGATCACCGGCACACCGTGCGCCATCGCCTCCCTTAACGAGAGATGAGGGTTTGTTTGTAGCGAACGAGAAGGTCACGCCACGTCAGGAAAAAAAACAATTCGCGAAACCGCCAGAGGTCTTTCCAATACTGGCTCTTCGTGCGGCCCGCTTCGATCACAATCTCTTGTGTCTCCACACTCCCCATTAGCGAATCCCGGTGCGATCCAACGTAAGAATTGTTCGGAAGAGTACCGCTTGCCTTCACACGAATTGCTTCAACCGTATCAAGCGATACATCTGAATCTTGTCGTACAATCTCCGCGGTGTTCCATGCGCGGGCGAAGCAGTCTCCGGCATCGTCGCAGCACTTGGCTCAGCCTTGCTACGTCCAAGCCACCGGTGCAGCGTTCGACGGATGCTACGCCATCCGCGATCGTCACTCCACAGCTTCGATGTAAGCGGAGCCGTCAGCAAGCGGATGCATGCTTTCACGAAGGTTAGGTGAAATTCGGAAGAGACCAATCGCAACGGATCGGCAATGAGACTCTTCCACAAATACTGCAACGTCAGTCCGTATTGTAGAAGGCGCTACGAGCAGAACGACTCAACGATGCAGGCAAGTAGGGATGGCGCCGTTGCTCTTCGCGCGTGAATGCAGCGAAGGCGCGTTCCATACGTCGAACGTCTGCCGAGAGACTCGTCAGCACTTCGCGATAGCCGACGAGGATCTTCGGGACGAGATGAACATTGTACCGCTCTGCCACGCGGAGATACATGTCCCACTCCTCGCAGGGCGTGGTATCCCCGTTGTACAAACCGGCGACATCGAAGCACTCGCGCCGGATCAGGGCACAGCTTCCCTTGCCGAGAAAGTTGGAAAGCATCAGCTCAGCCGCCACATTGCCCTCGTAGCGGTGGGTGATATCTACGATTGGACGATCGTCCTCGTCGATAATTCTGGACCAACAGTACACCATCCCCACCGATGCTTCGAAGTTTTGCATCAGCTTCACTTGCTCGGTCAGCTTTTCAGGATACCACACATCGTCCGACTCGAGTGGGGTTATGAGTTCTCCGTTCGATTTCTGAAAGCCGAGGTTGCGGGCGGTAGCAACACCCCCGTTCTCTTTGCGCAGCAACACGACGCGGGAATCCTGCCGGCAGAACGATTGAACGATCTGCGAAGTGTCATCGGTCGAGCCGTCATCCACAACAAGGATTTCCATGTTGGGATACGTCTGCCCAATCACCGAGCGCAGCGTGCGTTCGACGAATCGCTCTGCGTTGTAGGCTGGGATGATAACGGAAACGAGCGGCAGAGTGGAAATCGTCATCTTCGATGGGTAGTCCTGAATTCTTCCGACGCCGTGCAAGATGACCAATGCATATCGCTCTGCTCATGCCCGGTATCACAGAGCGCAGGGTATAACCTCAGCATGGACATTGATTGTTGTGTGGTTTTCGGGATTTGCACCCGCAGAAAAATCGACACGTTCACGCGTGCCGAGGGCATTCCATTTTCCAATCACATTAAGAAAGCAAACCAGCGGGACAAAGTCCAGCAGTGCATCTAGCGTTCACATCTCTGAAGTTGTCGCCAGACCGCCACCCGCTTTTACTGCAAGAAGATCAGCTTTCGCGTTCGAACAAACGGTCCTGCGCGGAGTTGATAGAGGTACACTCCGCTGGAGAGGTGGGTAGGGTTCCATACGATAGCGTAGGTGCCGGCGTCGCGACGTTCGTCCACCAATCGGGCTACTTCTTTGCCGAGCACATCGACGACCCGCAGCGTTACGTGTGTGGTGTACGGCAGGGAGAACCGAATGCTTGTTGTTGGGTTGAAAGGATTGGGGTAATTTTGTTCGAGACTGAAGGACCGCGGGGGTAATGCCTGGCTCGGCAATCCAGTGATCACGACACGGAACGAACGCGGGATACTCGACGGTCCCCACCCCGCCTCGTTCTGCACACTCACCCTCCACCAATACGATATAAGGTTAGAGAGCTGCCACACTGTGGCGGCAGTATCGATCAGAGTGGAATCCACATAGTGATGAGAAAAGAGAGAATCGTTCGAAAGCTCA
>PSMW01000015.1:0-68039 GCA_040290295.1 Ignavibacteria bacterium | reverse complement strand
CGGTAGCGAGCGACTTCCGGTCCCGAACGCCGCCACACGCATCGAACGCTGTCGCCCGGAACAATCGCGTTGGGCGCGGGAGCCACAAGCCGAACGGAGTCGGGACGCGCGAGAATCGGTCGGCAACGCCAAACGTCCGACCATCCGCCGATGCCACCATCATTCGCCCCGCGCACGCGCCAGAAGTACCACATCCCGATTTGAACGTTTGCAACTGTACGCACGGTATCCGTGATCGAACTGTCGTCGAGCACTAGCGTGGTCAAGAGTGAATCGATAGCGATCTGCAGCTAATAGCGCGCAGCACCGGCAAGAAGGTGCCACCGCATCGGTATCTCCGTCGGGTTGCCTCTCGAGCCGTTCACGGGTGCTACAAGGAGAGGTGCCTGCGGCTGGGCGACAGCGGTGCGAAATTGCCACCAGGGACTGACCGCGCCCCACCCGAATTCGTTTCTTGCACACACGCGCCAAAAGTATCGCATCGCATTGTCGAGCGCACCGACGGATCGCGTCGTGTCGATCAATGTCGAATCAACAACGAGAGGCGTTGCGTTACTGTCGGTTGTCAATTCGAACCAGTAACGATCCACACTCGCAAGCCCAGCTTCATAACGCTTGCCGTCTCCGAGTTCGAAGAGGGTGTGGCGGTCGGTCGCTCTGCGCCAAACACACGCAACCATTGTCGGAAGACCAAGAGCGTTATTCGGCTGGCTGAGCAACACCGACTGAGTCGGCACACCGAAGGTCGTAAAACGCCACGGCGGAGAGTATGCACTTGATCCTACAGCGTTCTTCGCGTTGACGCGCCAGAAGTACGATGTCAACGGTGACAGATTTTCCACACGGCGTAATGTGTCGGCAACGAGCGTATCGTTCACGACAAGCGCAGTAAACGAGCTGTCGAGCGCTACCTGCAGCCCGTACCTCGCAGCGGTCGCCGATGAATGCCACCGCAATGTGATGGTGGGACCGATCCCCGTAGAAGCATGCGCCGGCGAAAGTAACACAGGCGGTGACGGCGGCGTATGCACGGTGCTGTCTAACGGGTTGAGGAAGTTGCCTGTCTGTACGAACAACGTCAGCGTGCGAAGACTCCAGTTGGAGTAGTTGCCGTTCACCGAGGACGGGACGGTCAAAACGTTCTCGTTGTACGCTGAGTCGCAGAAGGCTTGAACTGCAGAACTCGTTCCCATCGATCCCGCAGCGAACGGCCCAATAAAAACATTGATGTGTGCCCAACCGATCGGCGAGCCATCGAGGTAGTAGCCCTCATGAATGTTGGCGGCGCCGACACTACGCGCGAACGTGGTGATCTTTTCGCAAAATGCCCGTGCGCGCAACTCGCCGAACCAGATGTAGTCGAGCGCAATGCGCCACGGTGTTCTGGTGGCATCGTAGTAGTAGTAATACTGAAAACCCGATGCCGGCTGTCCGTTCGCTTGACACCAATCCGGTACCAAGCCGGTATTCACATTTGCACAGCGACTGAGAATGTCGTAGCAGCGTGTGATAACGCTATCCCATCCGGCGTTGCCTGTGACCGCCCGGAACGCCCCCTAGTATGCCGGTGCAAAATAGGACGGGTTCGTGACGCTCGATCCGCCCCACGTATCGCCGGGTTTCAATACATACGTGTTGCGCTCCACCTCATGCTGATAGACGCGATTGATTTGGGTAATCGCTTGCTGGAGGTAGTTGATCGATCCGCTGCTCCCTCACTGCTTATCGGCGAGAAGCAACGCAAACGCGGCGTCTTCGTCGGCATCGGTTGCCGCACTGACGCCGAGGATCTGACCACAAGTACTTCCGATCCACCAATGCATGAGTCCTCGACTATCGACATGAGCGGTGTAATATTGCCAGAGGTCGTCGAAGAGTTCACGATCATCGAAGTTCACCGCCAACAACATCCCGTAACCGATTCCCCCGGAGTAGATCGAACTCATGTCGTTGAACAACACCCTCCGATAACCACACGCACCGGACGTGGTAACGTAGTTGTTCTTCCACGCGAGGTAGGACTCTTGCGCATGCAGATGATTTCTCCCGCTGGGCATGATGCCGTACAGGTAGGTAATGTTGTGCGGAAAGGGAAAGCGGCTGCCCGTATCTGGTTCGGCGATCGAAACCGACGCGTACCTATGCTGTGCACCGGCAAGCGAATCCAGGAGAAGCAATCCAATGGCTCCCACGAGAAGAGTGTGTCCGAGCGTGCGCATTGCCGATACAGTCATCTCGTCACGATCATCCTCTTCGTTTGCGACAGCCCACCCGCTGCCAGCCGATAGTAGTACACACCGCTGGGAAGCTCGCCTACGTTGAACGTGATCGTGTATTCTCCGGCAGACAACGGTTCGTCGATCAACGTTGCGATCTCACGACCAAGAACATCGTACAAGCGAAGCGACACCTTGTGCGCTCTGGTGGCGGGAACGCCGAACCTGATGCGAGTAACGACGTTCGCTCCCGACGCTCCAAAATGTCGTGTATCGATCGGGTTCGGATAATTTTGATAGAGGGCGAACTCTTCGGGGTGTTGCGCGTTGCGAGACGATGTCAGAGGATCGACGCGCACTGCATCGGCATAGTGTACCGTCCATCGAGGTCGATTTGTTTGAGCCGATACAGATGTGCGCTGCCCGAGACGGTACTGTCTGTAAAGGTGTAGTGTTGTGGAATGGTGGTCGTTCCATGTCCCGGGACGAAACTGTTCGGCACGAGAACGAACTCTCCTCCCGACACCGCCTTGCGTTGGACCTCGAAGCCAGAGTTGTTCACTTCCGATACCGTTCCCCATTCCAAAACCACGGCGCGTTGGGCACGATCGAAAGAGCCACGAACGTACGACAGTTGAATCGGCACGGGAACGAGGTTCGGTGAAAGAAAATTGCCTGTTTGCACAAGCAGCGTAAGTGTTTTCAGACTCCCATTGTAGTACTGGCCGTACCCGGCGGGCAGTACCGTGGTGACATTGTCATCGTACGCAGAGTCCGCAAAAGCTTGAAATGAACAGTGGGTCGCCATACCTCCAACGCCGAAAGGACCGACAAACACATTGAGATGCTGCCAGCCGATCGGCGAACCATCGAGCTGATATCCTTCTCTGATGTTGACCGAGCCGATCGTGCGAGCGAACGAACTGATCTTCGCACAGAAAGCTCGAGCACGTGCTTCACCATACCACATGTAGTCGAGCGCAATGCGCCACGGGGTTCGCGTCGCATCGTAATAGTAGTAATAACCGAACCCCGGTACCGGCAAGCCAGCAGCGCTGCACCAGTCGGGCACGAGACCCGTCACGGGATGCGCAGCGGCACTCAGAATCTCGTAGCATCTGTCGAGCACCGAGTACCAATCGGCATTTCCTGTCGCTTCAGCGAATGCCCTGTAGTATCCCGGGGAAAAGTACGATGGATTGGTGATGTGCGATCCTCCCCAGAAATCTCCCGGCTTCAGCACAAACGTTCCCGGTTCAACCTCACAATTCATGATCGCATTGATCAACGTGAGTGCGTCATCGTAGTAATTGATGGGGCCTGCACTCCCCCACTGACGGTTTGCAAGTAGAAGCGCAAACGCCGCATCCTGATCGGCATCCGTTGCGGCAGTGGTTTCGATAATCTGCCCGCATGAACTGCCGATCCACCAATGCATCAATCCGTTCGTATCCACATGAGCTTGGTAGTAGCGCCACAGATCATCGAACAACGGTTGGTCATCGAAACATACCGCGAGGAGCATGCCGTAGCCAATCCCTTCAGAGTACGTCGTACTCCTGTCGTTGAACAGCACGCGCCGATACCCACACGCACCGTCCGACGTAACGTAGGTATTCTTCCAGACGAGATAGGAAGCCAACGCGTCGAGGTGATTGCGATTGCTCGGCATGATGCCGAATGGATACACCGTGTTTTGTGGAAACGGTAATGCACCGCTTGGGCGATCGGTAGATCGCACGTGAGCATCTCGATCAGTTCCTTGACTTACACGAACAACGAGAGCAAGGGTACCGAGGGTAATGCGAGTCCGTGATTGTTCGTTCAACATGGATCTCCGCCTGCTCAAGGCAGTTCATCGATGCCGTTCATCTCATCACACAGAGGGTTGTGTGTGAATATACTCCAGTTGCTCACTCCAATCAAGCACTTCGTCTTGTAGCTGAACATCAGTTTTCGTATCATTGTGACGGAACGTAACACATGCCCGGATGGCGAAATTGGCAGACGCGCTAGATTCAGGGTCTAGTGGCCGCAAGGCCGTGGGGGTTCAAGTCCCCCTTCGGGCACTGAGACCAAGACAAGAGGTGACCATCCTCCTCTCTATCTCCTGTTCGACCCCACAAACCGATGAGGTTGGCTATGCCAATCCGAAGAATAGTCGCCTTTTCTGTCGTCGCTTTTTTCTTCACACTTGTTGGAATGGGGGTGACACAAGCGCAGGTTTTTCACGACGTCGGATTCAAGATCGGAGCAACGATCAGCAATTTTCGTCTCACCGACGTGACCCCCACGAAGCGTTGGAGGTCAAGTGAGATACCTCGATTTCCTTAAAGGTAATGTGACGAATCCGTACGTCTCCGTTTTTGCAAACGTTGTGAACACGGAGCATCTGAATTTTCACTGCGAGGCTTCCTACTTACGCAAAGGGGCAAGCGAAACATTTGAGATAATCATTTTGCAGGAAGAAGACCCCAGCGCTTCTGGAACAAAGACAAGCATCACGCACGAGATCGCACTTCACTATATCTGGATGTGCGCTTCCTTGTTCAACCCAAATATGCATTAGGGGATTTGGTTGTGTTCGCACAGATGGGACCGACAGCCAATCTTTTTCTCAGCGCATCAAGGCTTGTACCAATTGGTTTAAGTAGGGCACAGCTCGGATACGTACTCGGCATCGGAGCAGATCTTACTCGACTGCTCAACTCAAGCCTCTTCGGAGAAATCCGCTACGCGGGTGATTTCCGTTCCTTTTACGATCACCCGAACGCAAAGCTCTGGAATCGTGTGTGGATGTTCTCGCTGGGGACAACCCTCTAAGCTGCACCCACCGACTGACCTGCCCGGTGAGTAAGAAGGCGCCACCGTACCGTCATCGACGGCGGTGTTGAAACCGAAAGGTGATTTTTCTACATTCAATCGACTTGCGATGGGCATGCCTCTCAGGAGGGAGGAACAGTGCACATCAACTTCCAAAGGAGTCCCCTCCCCAACTCCCCGGCGATGAGCGATCAGACATTCGGAAACTCTATGGCATCGGTCAAAAGCAAAGCCCCACGTTCCATCGCTCTCATCTACATCATAGTGGCGACAACGTACATCGCCGTCTCCGATCGTCTTGCCGACGCTCTCGCTCCGTCGCGCGAAGCACTCACGATGATCTCGCAGCTCAAAGGTTGGGGATTCGTCCTTGTCACCGGATTGTTGCTGTATGCGATGGTTCGCCGGCATGCGTTGATACAAGAAGCTGCGCGGGAGACCCTACGCCGTAACAGCGAACAACTTGAACTCATAACATCCTCAAGTCCGGCTTATCATTTCGAAATCGATGTGAGCGGGACCATCCTTTTCGCCCCGAGGGCCCTTCCGGGAAGCGCGACTGCCTCACCGGTTGGAATGAACATCGCTTCGTTCCTTCCCGAAGGCAGTAAAGAACGGTTGCACGCAGCAATCGCCGAAGCGCGACGCACTTCATCGCCTGTCTCACTGGAATGCCCGATCACGGCAGCAAGCGGAGACACGAAAATCTTTTCACTGACAATTTCTCCCCTCGCTGCAAGAACGACACAGGAGCATCTCCTCGTCACCGCGATGGAAATCACCACTCTCCGAAAAGCCGAATCAACCGCCCAGTTCCAAAGTCGCTTGCTCGATGCCGTCGAGCAAGCCGTTATCGCTACAGACATCGAAGGAGCCATCATCTACTGGAATCGTGCCGCCGCACGCATGTACGGATGGAGCAGCGAAGAAGTCATCGGCAAGAACGTCTTGTCGATCGTCCTCGACGAATCAGCGCGAGAAGAGGCGCAGGGCATCATGGCTTGTGTGCGGGAGGGCGGAACGTGTTCGCGTGAGTTTCGCGTCCAGACGAAGGACGGCAAGACTCTTCCCGCCCTCGTCAGCCTTTCGCCGATCCGCGAAAAAGGTGAAGCGGTCAGCGGCATCATCAGCGTTTCGTTCGACCTGACGGCACAGAAGACCGCAGAAGAAGAATTAAAGAAGTGGAATCAGCGCTTCGCACTCATCGCAAAAGCTTCCAACGATGCTGTATGGGATTGGGACCTGACGACCAACAAGCTCTGGTGGAGCGAAACGTACTATCGCATATACGGCTATCCTCAGCAGACCGAGGAAACGCTTGGTGCATGGGAGATGCATATCCATCCCGAAGACCGCGAACGCGTCGTGCGCGGATTGGAAGCGGCGATCGCACACAAGGCGCCTGCGTGGTCCGATGAATATCGGTTCCAACACGCCGACGGTTCCATCAGCTACGTGGGCGATCGCGGATTTGTCCTGTACGACGACACTGGAACCCCCGTACGGATGCTCGGCTCGATGGTCAATGTGAGTTCGCAGAAGCTCGCGGAACTCGATCAACGCTATCTCGCCGAAGAGCGGCAGAAGCTGATTCAGCAACTTCGTTTCCAATTCGAGCGCATGCCGATCGGGTACCTTCTTCTCGATCCGCATGCTCAAATCACCGAATGGAATCCTGCCTGTGAGAGGATGTTCGGATACTCGCGCGCCGAGGTGATCGGACGGTCGATCTACGAACTGATCGTTTCTCCGAGAGCGCGCGATGCGCACGTTCGCTTCCTGCAAGAAATCAAAGCAGGAACGCAGACGCTCACAGCCACGCATCAGAACATCACGAAGGAAGGGCGGACGATTCTCTGTGAATGGTTCACTACCCCGATGCGTGAAGAAGACGGTACCCTCACGGGTATCATGGCGATGGTGCAGGATATAACCGACCGCCGGCAAGCGGAAGAGGAGTTGAAAAACTCGAACATCAAGCTACGACACCTTTCGGCGTACCTGCAGTCCATACGTGAGGAAGAACGCAAACACATTGCACGAGAGATTCACGACGAGTTGGGACAAGAACTGACCGCGCTGAAAATGCAAGCCGCGTTTCTGCAAAAGGCGATCGCGCGTCTCGATGCAACCGCTCCCAAAAGTGATTTGCTGGAGCTGACCAACTCGCTCACCGCCATGAGTGATTCCGCCATCAAGACCGTTCGGCGCATCGCCACGGAACTACGCCCCGATGTATTGGACAAGATGGGGTTGATCGACGCGTTGAAATGGCAAGCGCAGGAGTTCGAGAAGCGCACAGGTGTGCCGTGCACGTTCACTTCTCGATTCGACCAGTGGGAATTCCCCGACGATGTGGCAACGGCGCTCTTTCGCATCTTTCAAGAGGCATTGACGAACGTGTCACGCCATGCTGCTGCAACGCGTGTCAGCGCCGAGCTTGCGCTTTCGAATGGATGGGTGGAACTGCGCGTGCAGGACAATGGCCGCGGCATAACGCAAATTAAGAGTGGCGCTGCCGGCAACAATGGGGAAGCGGCTTGCACTTGGGAAAAAATCTTCCTACACATCGACAGGCGACGGCTACAAGTTCGGATGCTGTTCTTTTCATGATGTAGCGAGGAGGAAACAACTCATGCGCATTGCGTGTCCGAAATGCGATTGGGAACCGCGGGAAGACGACCGGTTCTACTCCAACTTCAGCTTCTTTAGCTTCGGTTTGATGACGAACTGGCAATATGGTTGGAACGTGTTGTTATTGTAGTAATTGTGGTGATAGTCCTCTGCCGGATAGAAGACGGTCAGCGGTTTGATCTCCGTGACGATCGGTTTGTCGAAATACTGCTGCGCCTCCTTCAGGGACGATTCAGCAGTTCGTTTCTGCTGTTCGTTATGATAGAGGATAATCGAACGGTATTGCGTTCCCACATCGTTTCCCTGCCGATTCAGAGTGGTCGGGTCGTGCGCCTGCCAGAAGATTTCCAGCAATCGCCGATAGCTCACCTTCTTCGGATCGAACGTGATCTGCGCTACCTCAGCGTGACCCGTCTTGCCCGAGCACACTTGCTCGTAGGTCGGATGCACGGTCGTGCCGCCGGCATAGCCGGGAACGACCGAGACAACGCCGTCGATGCGTTGAAAGACCGCTTCGACGCACCAGAAGCAGCCGGCACCGAAGGTTGCTTTCTCCACGTGTTGCATTTCTTTTCCTTTCTGCTGCGCGCCGAAAGCGAGCATCATCATGATGATAAGTATGTGCATACAATTTCTCCTTCCTCTCCAAGATACCGCTTCAGCGTCAGAATTGCATCACGAGCGCCTCTCGCAATCCGCTCAACGGAATGAGCGGAATCGACCGCCATACGAGATGCCCGAAATGCTTCGCCCTGCAGCGAAGAGCTTGATCAAGACCAATCCTGCAATAAATCCGCCGATGTGTGCTGCGTACGCGACCCCTCCCCCTTGCGCGCCGAGCGAACCGACACCGCTCATCAGTTGAAAAACAAACCACAAACCGATGGCAAGCAGGGAGGGAACTTCCGTCAACATGTTCAGCATAATCACGCGCACTTGCCGACCGGGGAACAACACAAGATAGCCGCCGAGGACGCCCGAGATGGCACCCGAGGCGCCGAGACTCGGAATGAAGGCATCGCCGCCGAAGGTCACCGTCGAGAAGACATGCGCCAGCGATGCGATGATTCCCGTGACGAGGTAGAACACCACGTAGCGCAGATGCCCGAGGCGATCTTCGATGTTGTCGCCGAAGATCCAAAGGTAAAGCATGTTGCCGCCGAGGTGCGCCAAGCCTCCGTGCATGAACATCGACGTCAAGAGCGTGAGGTAAACCGAGAACGGCGTCGGCTGCAAACCCGGAATATCGACGATCCGACCCGTGGCGGGGTCCTGCGCAATGCGATCTTCCGTGATGATATCTCTCCCCGTAAGAATTTCCGCCGGTACGGTCGAGAACGCCATGGTGAAGCGCTCGTTGCTGCCAAGACCTTGCAGAAAGACAAAGACCAGCACATTCACAGCAATGAGAGCATAGTTGACCAGCGGCGTCGTCGCCCGGTCGGTGTTGTCATCTCCCAGTGGAAAGATCATCGGAACGTCCTTTCACGATTGAGCGGCATTCATCGGTCGGCTTGGTAGAGCAAACTTACGGAGAGTACACGTGCGAAGCAACTCTACGGTGTGCGCCCCGCACCTTGATGGATGCGCAGAACGATGAACTCTGCTGTCTTCACGACAGCGAATCCAACGACGATGGTGCAGCGGTTGTTGTCGATATCTTCCTGCGTCGTCGTCGAGCGATCGCAGGTAACGAACAACGCTTCGGATGGTTTGCTTCCCACTAATGCACCACATTTGAACACATCGAAGAGGAACTCGTGCACGCGTGTGCGTACACGCGCCCACAAGGCTTCGTTGTTCGGTTCGAATGTTGCCCACTGCGTTCCGCGCACGATGCTTTCTTCGATGTATAACGCGAGGCGTCGTACGTGCAGATACTGCCACTCCGGTTCGGGACTCAGCGTGTGCACGCCCCATATCACTCGCCGCCCTGCTGAAGTCTCACGCAGAGGTTTGCTACCGGAGTCGAGGAGCTGTTCGATCTCTATCGGTGTGAGGTCGTGAGTAAAGCCGGTCACGTTGTGCAGCAACGCCTCATGGCCGGCGGGCGATCGCCAGGCGCCGTATTGGGAGATCCAGCGCGTGATTTCCGAGAGCGCGAGCGTTTGCCGAGGCACTTCAGCCAGATACACAGCGCGTCGTCGAGCGCAATACCTGCCTGCCTCGACCAGGAACGCATCGGCTTCAAGAGTATCTACCGGCTGCGGCAAGCAAAGCAAGTTGACCTGTGCAATGCGATCGAGCGCGTACATTCCTGTGCGGCGAACAGAATCGCCAAGTGATGCGCCTGCCGAGCGTGGGCCTCCAAGGCGCACAATCCATGGCTCTGCTCCTCCATTCACGAAGAACTGCCGAACGTTGCAACCCGGTTCGTTGCTCAGGTCCGCTTTTCCGAAGAGCGATTCGAACTCTTCCGCGCTGCGAACCAACGTTGGTTCGTCAACCGGACCCTCAGGGAAGTAGTCGATAAACGCGGCGACCGAAGTCTTGTCCCCTTCGATCTTCATCTCTGTGGACGAACGCGTGCAGGCGCAGCATGCTATGGCAAGGATTGCCGAGACAGCAAGCGTGTAGAGTTTCGCATGGACACGTACCTAAGGTTATCAGATGACGACTTTTGTCGCGGGATGGTCGTTGAGTGCCCGATAGATCCCGATGCGATCATCGTCGCTGTGAACCACCACGAGAACCTTGAGGGAGATGTAACGCCCCTGTGCGCTCATGTGCGAGAGGTTCACGGTGTGACTTCGGTTTTGCACGATCTCGTGCACAGCGGCGCGGAGTTCATCTTCACTTCGTCCAATGATGACATAGGGCCATTCACACGGGTACGTAAGCTTCAATCGTGGTTGCATGCCGGAATCTCTCATCAGTCCATCCTCTCATAATTATCGGCTGCCCCGTACAAGTGATTGAGCGGCAGCTCTTTGATGTGTTTTCTGTTGTGGGGATCGGAAATGTAGCGCAAGATGATCTTGTAGCTGTCGTAGTCGAAGCGGCGTAGTCCTTTGAACAATTCGGTCTGGCCAGATTCGTCGAACGTGAAGCTTGAGAGCAGGCACCAATTGTCGATCACGAAAGCTTGCCCTTCGTTCGTCAGCGGATTGCGCTCTTCGATCACGATACCGCCCTTGAAGGGCCAGGCTTTGATACGACGCGTGGCAAAGGCTTCGTCCACACGCGCGTTGTACTCGTCGGGACTTTCTTCGCCGACGCAGGCACCGCCGCATTGATGGAGATGATACGCAAAGCAGTACGATGCGGTCCGTTCCAACCCCAACAGCTTGTGGCACAAGCGATAGGCTTTCGCTGCCTCTGCAAGATAGGCTTTCGCCTGTTTGATGTTTTTGAACATGCCCATGATCGGTGCGTCGAGATCGATTTCGATATCGTGCACCTTTTCCAACTCGATGCCGGCATAGCCGTCGGGAGTAACAACGCGGCGAGCAAGCACAATATCACGATGACTGCGTGAGGCGATATTGTACACGGGGCGCAGTTCCTTGATCAATTGCGACTCCAACAGTAACGCTCCTAACTCGCCGCTCGTTTTTCGTGCCTCGATGCGCACCACTTGCTGGGCAATTTCCAGTTCGCGCGACGAACGATGGTCGCCCGAAAAATGCGACATCACCCGATTGCGAATGCACACACTCTTGCCGACGTAGAGCACTTCTCCCGCCTTCCCGTAAAACAGATACACGCCCGGCGATTCGGGCAATCCATCGATCGCTTCACGATCGAGATGGACAGGCAGACTGCTGGTCTTGAGGATTTTGTGTACCACAGAGGAAAGCAGTTCGCGCGTGGTTTCGGTTTCCACCACACGGAGGAATTGCAGCACCACTTCCGCGTCTCCCCACGCCCGATGGCGGCGTGCACACGTGATACCGTGCCGCGTCATGATGCTGTCCAGATCGTGATGGCGATGATGAGAAAACACGGCGCGTGAGAGCTTGACGGTGCAGAGGCACCGCGCGCTGAATTCTTTTCCCAAGCGGCGAAACTCGTTCTTGATGAAGCCATAGTCGAACCGCGCGTTGTGCGCCACGAACACCGCCCCATCCAACAGCTTGTACAGCTCACGCGCAACGGAGTGGAACATGGGAGCGTGCGCCACATCCTCATTCGTGATGCCTGTGAGCTGTTCGATCTCGTGCGGGATGAATCTATCGGGATTTATGAGTGAGTGAAAAACACGTACGACCCTCCCCTGCTCGACGCGCAGCACTGCGATCTCGATGATGCGGCCGTAGAGCGCGTTGCCGCCTGTCGTTTCGATGTCCACGATCGCAAGCGGCCGATCACAGAAGCTCGGCGCTGTCAGTCGAGGAAGGTCGGCGGGGATACGAGTTGAGCGAACGTGCACGTGTGTGTGGTTCAGTTTGGTTGTTCCTGCTGACTACCGAGAAAGTGTTCAATCTCATCGAGCGATGGAAGAGCATCTGCTCCGCCGGGTTTCACGGCAGTGAGTGCGCCTGCCGCATTCGCAACGTGGCAAATTGCCCTCCACGTTTGCGGCTTGATCCTCCCCAACTCCACACCCGCAGTGGCAATGCCATAGAGCAGTGCGGCAAAGAATGCATCACCGCAACCGGTTGTATCGACCGCCGACACTCGATACCCTGGAGAGACAACGGTTGCTGTACGCGAGTGAAGCGTGCACCCGTCAGGACCGTGGGTGATGGCGACAACCCTCGGCCCGAGCGCCTGTAAGCTGCGCGCAGCCTGAAGGGCATTCTTCCGTCCCGTCAGGAAATGCGCTTCTTCATCGTTCATTCGCAGGATCGTACTCAAGCGTATCATCGCTAACGTGGTTTGCCTCGCCTCATCGTGTGAGCGCCACAATGAGAGTCGTACGTTCGTATCGAACGCCACGGCCACGCCACGCTTCTGTGCCAGCGCCGCCAATCGCAGTGCCGTTGTACGAGCAGGTTCCGCAACTAACAACAACGGGGCTATCGTGATCAGACGAGCACGACGCAAGAGCGTTGTCGGAATGTCCGTCCACACCAGGCGCGAAGCTGCTGGCACATCCTCCCAGAAATCGAAATCCCTCTCTCCCGATGGTTTTCTCGAAACGAAGGCGAGCCGTGTCCGAAACCGGTGGTCGCGCACGACGTAGCGAACATCGACACCGCGCTGTTTCATGTCCCGCAGCAAAAATCGACCGAACGGATCGTTCGCGATTCTACCCAAAAAGATCACACGCGCACCGAACTTCGCCAGTCCCGATGCGACATTCGCTCCTTCGCCACCGAGCCGTTTGAAGAATCCGGGCGACGTGCTCAGCAAGCCGGGCGTGATCGAAACAAAATCAACGAGCGCTTCTCCCACCGATATGATCAACGGAGGCGGCATCAGATTCCTGAAGTTCAGATAGAACATACGGCACAATGACTGTTTAATCAAGCACCCATAGCCACTTGAGTTTGAGGACACGGTTGGCTACCTTGCATGCACATTCATTTGTCCTTGGAGGAGGAGTACCCCATGTCAACGATCATCGATGCACAACCCATCGCCGTCGCCACAAAACGATCCAACGACGTCAGAGTTCTGATGAACTACATCAACGGCTCTTGGGTCGATTCGGCAACGAGCGAGTATGCGCCCGTCATGAATCCCTCCATCGGGCAGCACATTGCCAACGTTCCCCTCTCCGTTCGCAGCGATGTGGATGCTGCAGTGCGTGCTGCGCGGGCAGCATTCCCCGCGTGGTCGTCCACACCGATCAAGGAACGTGTGCAAATCTTCTTCCGCTACAAGCGCTTGATGGAAGAACACCTGCAGGAGCTTGCTGCGCTCGTCCGAGAAGAGAACGGGAAAACGATGAGCGAAGCATTCGCAGAGGTGGAGAAGGCGATCGAGGTGACGGAGTTCGCCTGCTCGATGCCGCAACTGACGACGGGCGAAATCCTCGAAGTCAGCAAAGGCGTGGAATGCCGGATCGATCGCTATCCTGTCGGAGTTGTTGCATCCATAACGCCGTTCAACTTTCCGAACATGGTGCCGAACTGGACGATTCCGAACGCACTCGTGCTCGGCAACACGATGATCCTCAAACCCTCTGAGCTTGTACCGCTCAGCTCGATACGTATTGCGGAGCTTTTGAAAGAAGCAGGACTGCCCGACGGGGTTTTCAATATCGTGCACGGAAGCCAAGAAGCGGTCGAAGCACTCTGCGATCATCCGGGCATCGATGCGCTCACGTTCGTCGGCTCAACGCGAGTCGCAAAACTTGTCTATGCGCGGGCGACGTCGCACTTCAAGCGAGCATTGTGCTTGGGTGGAGCAAAGAATCATCTCATCGTCTTGCCCGACGCGCATGAAGAGATGGCGGCATCCAACATCGCCGCCTCGATGAGCGGCTGCGCAGGTCAACGTTGCATGGCAGCTTCAGCCATGGTCGCCGTGGGCAACGTGGATCATATCATCCGACGCCTGTGCGAAGAAGCGAAGAAGATCGTTCCGGGCAAGAACCTCGGTGCCGTCATCTCGAAGAAAGCCAAAGAGCGCATCGAGCGGTATATTACCGAGGCGGAGCAACAAGGTGCACGAGTGCTCGTTGACGGTCGGAATTGGATTGTGGAAGGAAAGGAGGGGGGCTTCTACGTCGGTCCGACGCTGATCGATGGCGTCCGCCCCGATATGCGTATCGCACAAGAGGAAGTCTTCGGGCCTGTCCTCGCCATTATGAGAGTCAACACTGTGGATGAAGCCTTGAAGATCGAAAACAGCAATCCCTATGGCAACGCCGCGAGCGTGTTCACACAGAGCGGTGGTGCAGCACGCTACGTCATCGAGCGCGCCAGTGCAGGAATGATCGGCGTGAACATCGGCGTCCCCGTCCCTCGCGAACCATTCTCCTTCGGCGGGTGGAACGAGTCGAAGTTCGGTGCGTGCGACATCACCGGCAAAAGCTCGATCGAGTTCTTCACCAAACCGAAGAAGACGACCATCAAGTGGAATCCGGAATCGAAGGTGAATTGGATGAGTTAGTGCGATCGGAAGGGAGGAGGAAACTGTTCGCGACACCGACACACGGTTGAGCTCCATTGTGCGCAATCCAGGCGAATCTCATGCTGCGCTCCCCAATTAATGATGCCGCTCCATCCGTCTCGCTCTGTGCGGCGTCATCCCCTCCCGCGCTTCATCGCCATGACATACACACCGAACGCGACCGCAAAACCTACAAACCACGCATAGTCATACAGAAACCGCAGTGGTTCTATCCATAGCCCGACGAGGGCAACAGCAACGCCAGCAGAAAGCGCAGCCAATGCTTTCGGATTAAACCCGCTCGAAAATTCATACTCACCTCCGCGTACGTACAAGTCGCGTACGTTCAAATTCTTTTCCCGTACGACAAAATAATCGGCGATCAAGACACCGGCGATCGGACCGAGAAAACTCGAGTAACCGACGAGCCACCCGAAGATATATGTTCCGTAATCTGCCAGCAGCTTCCACGGCATCATCACGATGCCAAGCACGGCCGTGATGAGACCGCCGGTTTTGAAGCTGATCTTTTTCGGAAGAAGATTTGCAAAATCATTGGCTGGCGAGACGACGTTTGCTGCAATGTTCGTTGTCAATGTTGCCACGACGAGTGCGATGAGAGACAGCAGTATGACCACGGGACTTTCGAAGCGCGAGAGAAGTGTCACAGGGTCCCAAATCGCCTCTCCGAAAATCACGATCGTCGCGGAAGTGACCGCAACACCGATGAACGAGAACAACGCCATCGTGGGCGGCAACCCGATCGCTTGGCCGATGATCTGCGCTCGTTGGCTCTTTGCATAGCGCGTAAAGTCGGGAATGTTGAGCGACAACGTCGCCCAAAAGCCGACCATGCCCGTCAGCGATGGGATGAAGAAGCGCCAAAATTCGCCAGCCGTTTGGAACTTGCTCGGCTGTTGGAACATGGGGCCAAAACTCCCGATGCGTAGGTACGCCCATACCAAGAGTGCAATGCCGACGCCAAGCAGGAAGGGCGCCGCAAGCGCTTCTAACCACTTAATGGATTCCGTTCCCTTGACGATGAAATACACATTCATCGCCCAGAAAATCAAAAAGCCAATCGCGGGACCCCATTCGAAGATCGCCCACTGCGGCAGGAGCAGCACGATCAACGAATTGAATGCTTGACCGCCGATCCACGTTTGAATGCCGAACCAACCGCAGGCAACCACGGCGCGCAAGAGCGCGGGCACATTCGAACCGAGCGTACCGAACGACGCGCGGGCAAGCACCGGAAAGGGAATGCCGTACTTCGTTCCCGCATGCGCGTTCAACACCATCGGAATCAGCACGATGAGGTTGCCGAGCGTTATCGTGAGCAGCGCTTGCCACCAATTCATACCGCCCGCAATCAGTCCGCTGGCGAGCATGTAGGTCGGGATGCAGACGCTCATGCCGATCCAGAGCGCGGCAATGTGGTACGTACCCCAGCTGCGTTGCGAGATTGTTGTCGGTGCGATGTCGTCGTTGATGAGAGGGGAGTGTTTGACCGCGGCAGAGTCAACTTCGACCAGTTCGGAGTTGAAGAATGATTGCATAGAGAGAACGATGGTTGTGAGAAGTTATGCTTTGATTTCAGGCTTATTGGTTCACGCGGAGCCGCGGAGGGCGCGGAGGAGGAAAACCTCGTAGGCATCAGTTCCTCTTCGCAGCCTCCGTGTTCTCCGCGCCTCCGCGTGTACTCTTTCTTTCACGCGGAGCCGCGGAGGGCGCGGAGGAGGAAAACCTCGTAGGCATCAGTTCCTCTTCGCAGCCTCCGTGTTCTCCGCGCCTCCGCGTGTACTCTTTCTTTCACGCGGAGCCGCGGAGGGCGCGGAGGAGGAAAACCTCGTAGGCATCAGTTCCTCTTCGCAGCCTCCGTGTTCTCCGCACCTCCGCGTTCTCCGCGTGTAATTTTTCTTTCATCTCAGGCTCATCGGTTCACGCGGAGCCGCGGAGAAGCGGAGGGTTCAAGGTTATTGACGACCCGGTGAAGACCTTCTTTGAGGGTAGCAGCACCAAAGTTGATAAGCAATCCGACGGGCAGGTTCATCAGGCGCAAGTAAGTGAGCAGTTGCTTGCTGTGGACGGATGCTAACTTCTCCACGGACTTGAGTTCCACGACCACGCGGCCTTCCACAAGCAGGTCAGTGCGAAAACCCTCATCAAAGACCATCCCATCATATTCAAACCGGATGACCTTCTGACGCTCCACGTGGAATCCCCGCCGCTCCAGCGCCCGCGCCAACACGGATTCGTAAACCGACTCCAACAGCCCAGGTCCAAGTTCCATGTGAAGTTTCATCGCTGCGTCAACGATAGCGCCTGTGATGTCATCGAGTTCTTTCATGTTCATGTAAAAACGATATAAAACCGCTCACTGGATATTTTGCTTGCGCAGACCCACTGCAACCGCCCATACGATTGCGTCTATTTCACCAGTCGCCGCGTCGCACCATTCTCACGCGCGGGCATGCGCGTCTCGTTTCAGAAGTTTGCCGCGCCCAACTGTCCCGACAAACTTCCCGTCGCGCACTGCAATCTCGCCTCGCACCGTCACGACGTGCGGCCTTCCCTTCACCTGCCAGCCTTCGAACGCATTGTAGTCAACATTGAGAAGATGAGTTCGTGCCGAGATCGTTCCTCGATACTGCGGATCATAGACCACCACATCAGCGTCGGCGCCGACGACGATCGTTCCTTTGCGCGGGTACAACCCAAACAGTCGCGCCGCTTGCGTGCTGGCGCAATCAACGAACGTGTTCAGATCAAGCCGACGCTCACAAACACCGTACGTGTACAACAAATTGACGCGATCTTCCAGCGACGGAATGCCGTTCGGTATTTTGGTGAAATCATTGCGCCCCATTTCTTTTTGTCCCACAAAATCGAACGGCGCGTGGTCGGTGGCGACCGTCGAGACGAATCGCTGACGCAACGCGTTCCAGAAGATGTCCTGATTCCGCTTGTCGCGCAACGGCGGCGACATCACGTACTTTGCCCCTTCGAAGTCCGGCAACTCGGCGTAGCTCTTGTCCAACAACAAATACTGAATCAACGTCTCGACCTCCACAGGAACGCCGCGCTGCTTCGCGAGCAACGCCTCCTGTAACGCCTCTTCACAGCTTGTGTGGACAATGTAACACTGTGTGCCGTGCAACTCTGCAAACGTCAGCAGATGATGCACGCCTTCCGCTTCAACGCGAGGCGGACGACTCCAGTAGTGCCATTCCGGACCCGTCTTCCCTTCGCCGAGCAATTTCTGCTGAAGCTCGAACACGGCATCGGCATTCTCACAATGCGCCGTCACAACGACGCCCAGTTCTTTCGCGAGCCGCATCGTGTGGTATAACTCCTCGTCCGAAATACCGAACGCGCCTTTATACGCCAGGAACACTTTGAAACTCGTTATCCCGCTGCGGACGATTTCCGTCAACTGCCCTTCCGTTTTCTTGTCGAACCGAGTCACGGCTTGATGAAACGTGAAGTCGCATGCACTCTTGCCCTCGGCTTTCCCTCGCCACAACTCGAAGCCGTCGCGGAGCGGTTCCTCTGCCTTTGATTGGCAAATCATTTCGATGAACGTCGTCGTACCGCCGACGAGCGCCGCTTTGCTCGCCGTTTCATGTGTGTCCTTGGCGAAGGTTCCCATGAACGGCAAATAGATGTGCACGTGTGGATCAATGAAGCCCGGAAACACATACTTTCCCGATGCATCGATCACTGTGGCATTCGGCGGCGCGTCCAGGTGTTTGCCGATGCGCGTGATCTGCTCGCCTTCACAATAAATGTCTGCCGTGTAGTCTTGATCGGCAGTGATGATGCGACCGTTCTTGATCAGTATGGACATGGCTGTCTCCTTGGAGATTCTCGTTATGAAGTTCCAATTCTCAAGCTCCAATTCTCAAGCTCCAAGTTCCAAAGAAAATCCAATCATCAAATTTTAATACTCGCGCAGCAATGTACATCCATTTGAGATTTGGTTCTTGGAGCTTCTTTGGAGCTAGGGCCTTGAATATTGGAGCTTGAAACTTGGAGCCTGCAGTTTGGAATTTGCCAAACTACATCCACGGCTCATCTGCTGTAGGTCAGTAGATGGACGGCAGTTTTCTACCCGCGAGGATGAACATCTCTTTATCGCTTGCCATGGAAAAACCCTTTCTCCTTTGATGACCTTTGAGCAACAGATGCCGGACAATCCGGTAGTGCATTGCCCGGCATCCGATCGATGACGTTGGTGTTATGCTGCGGCTGTGGCAGCACCCTTCTTCATGACAGCCGCAACGACCGTGCCGAGAATCACGTACCAAATGATGCTGTAGATCGTCATGATCCACGAAAGACCATACGAGAATCCGTTGAACATCAGACTCATGAAGATGAACGTCGGGAAGCTCATGAGGATTCCGAGATACAATCCCGCCTTTGCACCATCTTGAACTGTTGTGCCGAACGCACCGGCAACCTTATCGTACACCCACACAAAAACGAACGTAGCAACAAAGTCGCCGATAATGTACCACGCAACGGCGGTATCCTGACGAAAGAGTGTCGTATTCTGCATGACGTACGAAGGACCCAGCCAAAGATTCCACACCAACCCGTCCCACACCAACCCGTCGATGATGTTGGCGACCACACCACCCACCAGCACTGCGAGCCAAAACTTACCGCTTTTCATAGTGCCTCCTATTGTTAGTTGTTGGTTGTTTGGGTGATGATTCGGTTGGCACGAGGGGACAATGTCAGCCGAACCGTGACTGTTCGTGTTCGATCTGCACCACGTTGTTCGAGAGCGGCGTCAGTGGATTTCAATCCCATGTTGCCTCTGAAAGGCTCGTAGAGCATCCCAGGTGAGGGGCTGCGGAAGTTCCTTGACCAGCTCATTCCACGTTTTCGATTGTAGGCCGTCGTCCAGCCGTACCATCGAGATACAGCCTTCGACGGGGCACACAATGTAGCAGAGCCTACACCCGACGCAGTCGTTTTCGCGAACCCGAGGCTGCAAGGAAATCTCCGAGCCATTGTTTCGAGGCATGGTTTGTTCGACCAGATCGATACATTGATGAGCAGAATCTTCACAGGCAATGTAGCACAGATTGCACTGAATGCACTTCGACTCGTCGATGCGCGCGACGGACTTGAACAGGAGGTTCAGATTGCCGAAGTCATCAATACCCCGCAAGGCTTTGCCGCGGATTTGATCGAGCGAAGTGTATCCTTTCGCTTCCATCCAGTTCGTCAATCCCTCCAGCATATCCTCGATGATACGGAAACCGTAGTGCATGACGGCGGTGCAGACTTGCACGCTCGAGGCGCCGAGCAGAATAAACTCCAACGCATCGCGCCACGTCGAGATGCCGCCGATGCCCGAAATCGGGAGACGGATTTCAGGATCGAGAGCAATTTGCGAGACCATATTGAGCGCAATCGGCTTTACTGCAGGACCAGCATATCCACCGTGTCCCCCCTTGCCATCGACAGCAGGTTTCAACTCGAATGTATCGAGATCGACACCCATCATCGAGTTGATAGTGTTGATGAGGGAGATCCCGTTTGCCCCGGCTCGCTTCGCAGCCCGACCGGGGAAACGAACGTCCGCAACATTCGGCGTCAGTTTCACGAGCACGGGAATCGTCGAAGCCTCCATCACCCATTCGGTAATCATCTGGCAATACTCCGGCACTTGTCCGACCGCGGAACCCATGCCGCGCTCACTCATGCCGTGCGGACAGCCATAGTTGAGTTCGATGCCGTCGGCGCCCGTATCAATCGTGCGCTTCACGATGTCGTGCCACACTTCGCGTTTCGATTCCACCATCAACGAAACGACGACCGCGCGGTCGGGCCAAAGCTTTTTCGTTTCAGCAATCTCGCGCAAGTTGACCTCGATCGGTCGGTCGCTGATCAGTTCGATGTTGTTGAGGCCGAGGATTTTTTGTCCGTTGTAATCCACAGCGCCGTACCGGTTGCACACATTCATCACCGGCTCGCCGATGGTTTTCCAGACCGCTCCACCCCAGCCCGCTTCAAACGCTTTGCAGACTTGATACGCGCTGTTTGTCGGCGGCGCTGACGCGAGCCAAAAGGGGCTGGGGGATATGATGCCGCCGCAGTTGATGCTTAGGTCAACCATGTTGTGCCTCGTGTTGCTTTTGTGTTCAAGGTTCAGGGGTAAGAGCTTAAGGGTTGCAGATCGAGATGAACACTCGGGTCTCCAACCTCACACCTCAAAGCCGCTAATCTCAAATTCAACCTACCGATTCACAAGCCACGCCTCAATTCCGTGCGCCGCCTTCTTGCCATCCGCCGCGGCGTTCACGACTTCTTTGCCGCCGTTGATGCAATCGCCACCAGCAAAGTATTTAGGATTGCTTGTTTGCATCGTTTCCGGATTCACCCACACCCTGCCACGTTCGATGCGTAGCCCCGGAATGGTTCCGAGAAACGTTTCTTCGATCCTCTGTCCGACGGATTTGATCACCATATCAACCGGAATGCGGAACTCTGAGCCGGGAACGGGAAATGGTTTGCGTCGTCCCTCTTCGTCCGGTTCGCCGAGTTGCATTTGTACACATTCGATGGCTTCCACATGGTCGTTGCCGACGATACGTACCGGCGCAGTGAGAAATTGAAACTGCACACCGTCGCTTTTCGCCAGCTCGTATTCGAAGTCGTACGCCGGCATCTCCCCACGACTTCTGCGATAAATGATCATGACATGCTCGGCGCCGAGGCGCCGTGCTTCCGTCGCTGCGTCGATCGCTGTGTTGCCTGCACCGATAACGGCTACGCGCCGACCAACATCAACCGACATCCAATCGCGTGTCGTTACCCGTTCGATGAACTCCAAAGCTTCAACCACGCCGGGTAAGTCTTCGCCCGGAATGTTCAGACGGGTTGACGTCCCCAATCCCACGCCGAGAAAAATGGCATCGTGCCGTCGTTCCAGTTCCTCGAGCGCAACATCTTTCCCGACGTTCACGCCTGACAGGATCGTAACACCGAATGATTCGACGAGTTGTACTTCCTTGAGAGCATCCTGTTGCGACATCTTGTAGGGAGCGATGCCCCACGTATTGAGGCCGCCGGGTCTGGGCTTTGCATCGTATATGGTGACATCGAATCCGAGAAGAGCTGCCTCGGCTGCGCAGGCAAGTCCTGCAGCGCCGGCACCAATGACGCCGATGTTCTTGCCGTTCTTCGGTTTCGGGGTAAATAACGCAGGCATCCCCTTGTCGAAGTACCAATCCATCGCAAAGCGTTGCAACCGACCGATCTGAATCGGCTGCTCTCCACGGTCATTGTACACGCAGGCGCCTTCGCACAACACATCGACGGGACATGCCTTGGCACACGTCAGCGCAACCCAATTAGACTTGAGAATGGTCTTGGCAGAGCCTTTCACGTTGCCCGTTGCGATCTTCTTGATGAATGTAGGAATGTCAATGTGCGTCGGGCATGCCTTCGTGCACGGCGAGTCGTAGCAATACAAGCATCGGTTTGCTTCCGCGGTTGCCGAGTTGGGAGTGAAGGGAGGGTGGAGTTCGGCAAAATTCTTTTCATATTGTTGCTGCGAAAGTTTGGGTGCGAGGTTTTTCATGGTTTGAGTTTCGGGTTCAAGGTTCTGGGTTCAAGGTTCTGGGCTCAGGGTTTCGTCGTTCGGAGGTTGAGGTTTGAGATGAGGAGGTTGACGTACGGAGCTTAATTCGTCGTTGAACATCGAACCCAGATGATACTCGGCGGATGACTCTTTCAGAAATGCTGGCGTTTCAAACGTTCGTTCGACTGATTGAATGTCGTTAAAGAGCATTTTGTTTAGCCGCTTGAATTCCTCCGCCAACTCGCGATAGAGTTTTTCATCCTGTAACGATTCCGTCTCGAACAAATACAACAAATGTTCCGACGTTTCTTCGCTTGAACCGTGAGCACGCCACAAATAGTGGAGGAATTCAATCTTGTACTTTCTCAGCGCGTAGCCTCCGACGATTTGCGCTGACACAGATTTTGAGGAGCGACGGATTTGTCCGCCCTCTTCATACATCTCAAATTCCGGTAATCGCATCGTCATGGTATGCACTCTCACCGCTAAGGCATGCGCCAAATTGTAAACTTCCAGTTTCCGGTAGCCGCCGTCCATCCGAATCCTCAGTACAGTAACTTGAACATGAACCCTGAACCCACCCCCCCCCAACCTTTAACCCACGTTTTCATCCGCAATCCTGAGAGCATCATCCAGAGCCTGCACGCCGAGATCGATCTCCGCTCGTGAGATGATCAAGGGGGGCGCGATCACGAAGTGGCTGATCCATGCTTGCACAAAGACCCCGTTCTTCATCATCTCGGCAGCGACTTTATCGACCACCAAGGGTTTACCGTTTACCTTATCTGTTTTGGTATTGAAAGGCTCCTTTGAGTCTCGATTCTTGACCAACTCGACCGCCCAAAACAAACCCAGTCCACGAACATCGCCGACCGAAGGGTGACGAGCTTTGAGTGCTTGTAATTTCTCGCCGAGGTACGCACCGAGTTCTGTGGCTCGCCTGTTCGTATCAAGCCTTTTCATTTCCCGAATCGCTGCAATGGCGGGTGCCAGCGTCAACGGATGTGCTTCGTACGTATGGCCATGTGAGAAGTAGTGATCGTCAAAATAGGCGGCAATGGTTTTGGTTGTGGCACACAAGCCGAGAGGTACATACGCGGTGGTAATGCCTTTTGCCGTTGTCAGGATGTCGGGCTTCACGCCCCAATGATCAACGGCAAACCACGCGCCGGTGCGGCTCCACCCGCTCATCACCTCATCGGCAATCAGCAGCGCGTTGTGCTTATCGCAAATCTCACGCAAGCGCGGCAGGTATTCCTTGGGCGGGACGAGCACTCCATTCGTTCCGACAACCGGCTCAACCAATACAGCAGCAACATCCCCTTCATTTTCGATCATGTGTTCGATATACTCCACGCACGCGACACCACATTCGGGATAATGGTGCATCAGCGGACACTTGTAGCAATTCACTTCAGGGGCGAAGATCACGCCGGGGATTTTGCCCGCCGGCTCCATTGCCCAACGCCGCGGATCGCCTGTGGCGGCAATCGAACCCATGGTCGAGCCGTGATAGCTGCGATAGCGCGCGATGATCTTCGTCTTCCCCGTGTACATGCGCGCAATCTTGAATGCCGCCTCGTTTGCTTCTGTTCCGGATGTCGTAAAGAAAAATTTCTCCAATCCACGCGGCAGCACATCCAGCAATTCTGTACTCAATTCGGCGCGCACATCCGTTGCGTAGCCGGGGCCAATATAGGGAAGTTTACGCGCTTGCTGCTCGATGGCGCCGATAACCGCCGCGTTCTTGTGTCCTAAATGGACACACATGAGCTGAGAGGAAAAATCGAGATAGCGCTTGCCCTTGCCATCGACAAAATAGCAACCTTCAGCATCGACGATGTGCAGAGGGTTCCAGCCTTTTTGGAAGCGCCACGTGCCGTAAGTGTAGCGCGCGGTGAGCTCAGTGATTTCTTCAGAAGAAAACGTACGGTGCATAGAGATGCTGTGCAGGAATGAAAAAAATCGTTTCGGGACGATCGCGATGATGCGTGGAGACCCTGTTATTCTTCGACGAGCTGCTTGTACATGTCCGGCCTGCGATCACGGAAGAACTGCCAGACCTCCCGCACTTCTTTGATCATGTCAAGATCGAGATCGGCAACGACAAGCTCGTCTTTGTCGCGACTGGCTTGTGCAATGATTTTGCCTCGAGGATTGCAGAAATAACTCTTGCCGTAAAACTCGCCGATGTTCCATGGCGCTTCGATGCCCACACGATTGATCGCACCGACGAAGTAGCCATTCGCAACGGCGTGCGCCGGCTGTTCCAATTCCCAAAGATATTCCGACAATCCCGCGACCGTTGCCGAAGGGTTGAAGACAATCTCCGCTCCGTTCAATCCAAGACAACGTGCCCCTTCCGGGAAATGGCGATCGTAACAGATATACACACCAACCTTCGCGTACCGCGTGTTGAAGACCGGATACCCGAGATTACCCGGACGGAAATAAAACTTTTCCCAAAATCCCGGATCGACTTGCGGAATGTGGGTCTTACGGTACTTGCCGAGATACGTCCCGTCTGCATCGATCACTGCGGCGGCATTGTAGTACACGCCCGTCATTTCCTGTTCATAAATGGGCACAATCATCGCCATGTGAAATTTCTTGGCAAACTCCTGCATCAACCGTACGGTCGGACCGTCCGGGATTCTCTCCGTCATGTTATACCACTTCGTTTTCTGCTCTGCACAGAAGTACGGACCGTAGAAAATCTCCTGCAAGCAGAGGATCTGCACACCTTTTTTTCCTGCTTCTTCGATGAACGGAATATGTTTGTCGATCATCGCTTTCTTGATAACATCTAACGGTTGATCGTTGGTGGTGGCAATGGAACATTGAATGAGACCGCAAGTGACAATGCGTGGCATCAAGAACCTCGTCAATGTTAATGAAGAGTGCGGACTTCTGGCTGAGAACAATAGTAGTCACAATTTCCGAGGATTTCAATATGTCACATGTTTTAACTCGCACACCCTTTCTGTTTGGCAGGACGGCTTGCTGTCGCATTAGGTTGGCGTGTCACCGAAGGATAATGTGTCTGAGAAAGGCTGCATTCCGCAAAGCAAACGTTACCGGAGTTGTATTTCATTGTGCTTAAGTGTGCGTATCGTAAACAGTCCGAAAACATGAAGATCGCCAATCAATGTTCATCGCCATATGGGAGATGAGGTCGTGATGATATTGAACGACAGAAGAATCCAAACCTGAAAGCAAGTTGATTCCGCTTGCATAGTTCTGCGTTCGCACGCTTGTGCATCCGCATTACCTTGTTACGTTCAAACGGGTTGACAGACACGCATCGACAGTGGATCGTTAGCTCGTTCATGAGCATCCGAACGTCTCTTGTGCCACTTTAACGGCTCGAAGCGGGACAACATCTGCGAAGCTTACACAGGCTCTGGCAAGTGCACCGGCTTTTTTGGGGGACTTGACAAACGTGATTTTATTTATTATTATCGAAACGTTTCGACATCCATTTAGCTTCTTTTCGATCAGTCTTGCCGAAACATAACGAAATCGCCACATTATCAAAGAAGCGGTTTGACAAAAATCCTACAAGAAGCATGGGCAAGCGGCCAACAATAAGGGATGTCGCGCAAAAGGCAGGGCTTTCACTCTCGACAGTCTCTCTGGTTATCAACGACAGCGGATACGTCAGTCCGGAGACGCGTGAGAAAGTTCTGCAAGCGATAGACGAATTGGGATACCATCCTAGCAGAGCAGCACGAGGGCTGGCATCGAAGACCAGCGGCAACATCGGGTTCATCCTGTCCGAAGATCACTTCTCACTCGCCGAACCATTCTACACGAAGATCTTTCTTGGAACCGAGTTCGAGGCGCGTAACCATAACTACTACATCTTGCTAACGACGGTAGGCTCGCGATTTCGTGAACCGGATAATGTTCCGCGATTTCTTCTCGAGCGGAACGTGGACGGGGTGATCATTGCAGGAAGGGTAAACGAAAAGCTGATCGCCTACATTGATCGTCTCGGCTTGCCCATCCTCTTGGTCGACTACGCAGTCCCGAAGAAGCATTATTCTTCGATTCAAATGGACAATCGGAAAGGCGCCCATCTTGCAGTCGAGCACCTCATTAGTCTGGGCCACCGTGAGATTGGTTTTTTAGGTGGAGACATCTCGCACCCGAGCATTGCCGAACGCTACCAAGCGTATAAGGAGTGCATGACCGATCACAACCTGACGTTGGATTCTCGACTTATCGTGACGGAGGAATCGGGCACTGCTGTCGAGAACGGCAGCAACGCGCTTCGAACCATACTCAACCGCGGTGTTCGACCCTCGGCGGTCTTCGCTGCGAACGATGCGATGGCGATCGGTTGTATTCAAGAAGCGAAAGTGCACGGCTGGAAAATTCCTGACGACATCTCCGTTGTGGGCTTCGACGACATCGATACGAGCGCACACATCGAGCCACCGCTGACCACCATCAAGGTGTTCAAGGAAGAAATGGGCGCAGCAGCAGTGCGAACGCTCGTCCAAGCTGTCAAAGCAGAAACTCGCTCGGTCATGACCGTGCACATGCCCGTCGAACTGGTTGTTCGCAAATCCACCACGCGCTACTCGGGCAATGCCGCGGCGACAACGAGAGCATCGGTCGGATAGTTCATCGAGTGTGAGTTCTTCCGAACACCTCGTGGTCCACTCCCACGAGGTGTTCACGGCAGAATTCATAAACAACATCAACCAATAACAACAACTGAGGAGGTGCACGATGAAACACGGCATACGCTTTCTTATGCCGCTCGTTCTGCTTGCCTTTGCATCCCATGCTTGGGCGTAGAACACGAACCTGCTTCCGAACGGTGGGTTTGAGAGTGAGAAGCCCTCGCTGTGGTTTCCGGAGCCGGGTGGGGCAACGCTCACCTGGGCAACCGATCAGACCTACGGCGGAAGTCCGCGTTCGTTGAAGATCGTCAAGACCACCACCGGATCCATCTCTCGCTGGATCTCCGGCAACCAAGTCCGCTACTGGGTCAATAAGATCCCGCGCAATGTGGACATCAAAGTCGGTGCGTACGTCAAGACCAGCGGCGTCAATATCAATCCTGCCAACGATCAAGCGCGCTGGCAACTGAAGTTCTGGTTCTACGACACGCTTGGCGGATTGATCGGCGGACAGCCCTTCATCCTCAACGTCGATCAAACCGTGGCTACCCGCGATTGGCACGCCGATACCAACGGGGTCGGCACGCTCATCTTACCCGTCGATGCCTACCGCATGATCATCTCAGCCGAAGCAGGACCCAACGCAACCGGCACTGTCTGGTTCGACAACTTCATTCATGTCGGGCGCGCCAATGCATGGGCGGGACAGAACTGGAACGGCTTCGTTGATGCCGATAGCGGCTGGCAGTACTGGATCGCTCCCGTCGGCGGCAACGACGGACAGACACTTTTCCCCGGCTCCGGCGTCACCACCGAACAAGCACGCACGGGGAACTACTCGCTGAAGATTACTGCACCGGTCGGGCGACCGTCGGGTGAGTTGGTGTGGTTCACCGAAACCGTACCGATTCCCGCCAACAGTGCAGGCAAGAAATACGTGCTCAGCGCTTGGGTGAGAACCAGTGGCATCAAGAGGGACTCGGTCTTCAATGCCTCGTATGCCCTCGGCTTCACCTGGACGTGGCACACTCGCATGTTCCAAGATGCCGGTGGCTGGAACGAACACAGCTCGGGTGAATATCGCTTCGTTCTCAAAGACACATCCTCCAACTGGACGCAGTATCAAGTCATCATCACCGTCCCCGACAATGCTGTGCGAGCTGTCTCCGTTCGCCCGCGTGCATTCCCTCTCTGGACGGGCATCGCCTACTACGACGACTTCGCACTGAACGCCATCGATGTCGTTACCTCCGTCCAGGATCCGGAACCGACGCCAATCGGATCAACCATCCCGAGCGAATATGCTCTCGAGCAGAACTATCCCAATCCCTTCAATCCATCTACCACCATCAGGTACGACCTCAAGTCAATGGGCGCCGTGCGACTGAACATCTATAACATCATTGGACAGAACGTACGCACGCTCGTCAATGACGTGCAGCCTGCGGGACGATGGTCGGTGGTGTGGGATGGGAAGGATGAGAACGGGAGAGCCGTGACCAGCGGCGTGTACTTCTACCGGTTGGAAAGATCCGGCGTGGCACTCACACGCAAGATGCTTTTGTTGAAATAAGGACCTTTGTTCTCCACGGGGCGCGGCAGGCAAGTCGCGCCCCGTGTCGTGTCTTCAATCTCCTTGGTGCGCTATGAACCGTTTGCATGTTGTCTTCTCGCTCTTGCTCCTTCTTGTCGCTGTGCACAGTGCGTTGGCAGGCACCACCGGCAAGATTGCAGGGAGAGTCGTCGATGCGACATCACGAGAGCCTCTTGTAGGCGTAACCGTTATGGTAGAAGGAACGAAGCTCGGCGCCTCGACGGATATCGACGGCACGTATGCAATCATCAACGTTCCTCCTGGCACGTACACACTTGCTCTCTCGCTCATCGGCTATCATCCGGCACGCACAACGATGGTGAAGGTTTCGGTCGATCTGACCACGACCATAAACTTCGAATTGAAAGAGTCGTCTGTCGCTATCGGTGAAGAGATCACAGTCGTGGCGGAGCGACCGATGGTACAGAAGGACCTGACCTCGACATCCGCTAAAGTCACTGCCGAGCAAATCAAAGCCTATCCGGTGGAAAACGTCTCGGCGCTGATTAATCTCCAAGCAGGAGTGGTCGAAGGACATT
Source organism: Ignavibacteria bacterium (assembly GCA_040290295.1). Lineage (GTDB taxonomy): Bacteria > Bacteroidota > Ignavibacteria > UBA10030 > UBA6906 > CAADGV01. Next base: position 38,991 of record PSMW01000015.1, on the reverse strand, counting down.
TTCGTGGCGGGCGCAGCGGAGAGGTGTTGTATATGATCGATGGGATTCCGGTCACCGATGCATACTCGGGCGCATCGGGCGTCACCGTGGAAACAAACGCAATTCACGAGTTGGAAGTGATCAGCGGAACGTTCAACGCCGAGTACGGACAAGCACTTTCGGGCGTCGTGAATCAGATTACCAAAGATGGAACTGACCGTCTCCTCGCCGACCTCTCGGTGTACACAGGAGATTATCTGAGCAGGAACAAAGGGTTGTTTCAGAACATCGACCGCATTCGGCCGCAGGATATTTACAACATCGAGGGAAACATCAGCGGACCGCTTTTCCCCGGCGCAACATTTTTCCTATCGGGCAGATTGTACTACAACGATGGATGGTTGTACGGCAAGCGCATCTTCGTGCCCACCGACTCGTCGAACTTCAGTTCCAACGATCCATCGCAGTGGTACATTGAGCGATCGGGCGACGGCCGTTTCATTCCGATGAATCCCGACCGACGATGGACGACGCAAGCAAAACTTGCGTTCACGCTTTTCGGCAACGACAAGCTGCGGCTTAATCTTCTCCATCAACAAAACGAATTTCGTCGATACGATCATCGCTACAAATACAACCCCGACGGCATCTACCACCACTTCGGGAAGGGTTCGCTTGCCGGCATTACCTACACGAAGGTGCTGAGCGCGGCATCGTACATCGAAGCGAGTGGAGCTTGGTTCAGCAATCGTGAGGATTCGTACGTGTACGAAGACCCGCTTGATCCTCGCTTTCCACCGTACACTCGAAAGCTCGCGACCGGCGGATCGGCTTTCCTTACAGGCGGCGCTGAAGATTTGCATCTGCATCGCGAATCGCGTTACCTCGGTGCAAAGCTCGACTTCGTCAGCCAGATCACGTCCGAACATCAAATCAAAACGGGAGCGGAACTGAAAGCACACAGGCTGTGGATACACAACTTCGGCATCAGAAATGATCAGAGCACGCGGTTCAAGCCGCAGATTGTCGAGTTCGGCCGGTCGCAGTTTGCTCATCAGATCATACGTCCGTTGCAGGTTGCGGCGTACATACAGGACAAGATGGAGTTTCAGGATTTCATCGTGAACCTTGGCGTCCGCTTCGATTATTTCGATCCGAAAGCAAAGATCCTTCTCGAACAACTTCGGCTCGGCAAGACTCCTGTTCTGCGTGATGCGCCAACGGAAAGCCAGGTCAGTCCCCGTATCGGAATTTCGTATCCTATCACCGACCGTGGCGTCCTTCATCTCTCGTACGGTCATTTTTTCCAGATACCGCAATTCGACTTGATGTATTTGAATCCCGCCTATAACATCAACGCAACGGACGCCTTTCAAGTCGGCAACCCCGGACTCAGATCGCAGCGGACTGTTGCGTACGAGTTGGGCTTGCAGCAACAGCTCAGCTCGGACATCACATTGGACGTCACTGGCTACTACAAGGACTTCCGCAATTTGGTCGGGACAGAGATCTTCGACATTGGCAACGGGAATAAGTACTCGCAATACGTCAACCGCGATTACGGCAACGCGAAGGGGATCATCGTTTCCATCGAGAAGCGGCACTCGCACGGGTTTTCTGCAACGCTCGATTACACATTCCAGGTTGCTCGCGGCAACGCGTCCGATCCGAATGCGGTGTTTCTCGACAACCAAACCGATCCTCCACGAGAAAGTCAAAAGCAGCTCGCACCGTTGGATTGGGACCGTCGGCATTCGCTCAATCTAACGGTAACGATTGATACACTCGGCGACTGCACGCTGACGTTCATCGGAAAGCTCGGTTCGGGTCTGCCTTACACGCCGGCGCTCTTCAATCAGCGCACAGGATTGTTGAACAGCGAGACGCGGCCAACCACGATTACGGTGGACATGTACGCGTCGAAGTACCTTGATGTGTTCGGTACGGTGCTGAACGTTTTCGTGAAGGTGTACAACCTGTTCGATACGAAAAACGAGTTAGACGTCTTCAGCGACACTGGTCGTGCAAGCTACAGCGCGCAAGCAAATTACGAAGGCGCACCGCGCGGCATCAACACCGTGCAAGAGTACTACACGAGGCCCGACTTCTACTCCGCTCCGCGCCAAGTGATTCTCGGTATCGGCATTGCTCTCTGAGTGTGGTATGAGCATCGTTGATCGTCGATTTCTTTTCGCTTGCATCATCCTCGTGGCGTGGAGCCACTCCCCCGCGTTCGCGCAGCGGTTCATCGATCCGAACAAGGGGAACATCATCTACACGAAGCGGGGGATCATGGATGGCAACAACGTACGTACGATCTACTTCAATCATGGAGAGATCGCCCACTGGCCCGATCAGCCTTCCGGAGAGTGGCCGAAAGGCACGGGCCATACGTACGTTGACGGCATTGCAGTGATCGTGCAAGCGGAAACACGCGATTCCTCGGGACGCATTATCCATCCATTGGAGACGAACTATCGCGAGTTCATCCGCAAGGATCCTATCACGGGCATTCCGTGGGGATGGGCGCCACTGCCCGGGTACGCCAATCCAACCCAAAACGAACCTGCACGCAGCGACAAGCCGGAGACATGGCCCCGTACGTGGCCCGACCGCTCACCTGAATGGAACGGGCTCTGGAACGGTTTCTTCGGTCGAGGCATTCTGAACGCCGACGTCGAGACCTACTTCCGCATGGACGACGCACCCGACAAGCAATACGCTTACTGGCCCGACCCAAACGACAGCACGCGCGGCGGATTGGGTTTGCAAGTAGCTGTGCGCGGCTTCCAATGGTCGCAGGTGCTCGCTGCCGACGTGATTTTCTGGTACTACGAAATCACCAACATGGCACAGCAAGATTATACCAAAACCGTCTTTGCGCAGTACGTCGATTGGGGTATCGGAGGCAATCAAGATTCGAGTGATGACCGCGGACTCTTCGACAAAGAGTTGGACATTGCCTACGCGTTCGACGGCGACGGCATCGGACAACCGGGCAATTGGGGACCGACCGGCTACGCGGGCTACGCGTTTCTCGAAAGCCCCGGCATCGCTGTCAACTCCATCGATGACGACGATGATGGCTTCGTCGATGAACTCCGCGACAACGATGCAGGAACGAGAATCGCCGACAGAGACAACGTCATCTCATACATACAATCGCATTACGACGTACGGAAGTTCTTGACGTTCTTCAACTACGATAGTTTGGGTGATGTGCCTGCCGTGCAGCAAGGGTATGCTTGGACGGGCGATGAAAATCTCAACTGGCGCGGCTATACCGATCTCAACGGCAACGGCGTGTGGGATAACGGCGAGCCGCTCAACGACGATGTCGGGAGTGATGGACTCGGACCATTCGACGCGGCTTATCCCGGTCCCGATTCCGATGGGTCGCAAGGCAACGGACGCCCGGAACAAGGCGAGCCGAACTTCGGCATTCTCGATAAAGATGAATCGGATCAGATTGGCTTGACCGGCTTCAGTATCTTCCCCGTTCACTTTTACGAACTGCACAACGACGAGCAGAACTGGGAAGTGTTGACCACGTTGATCGACACGACAGGCGTTCAACAGTTGAACGACGTCAATCTCGGCATGTACTTTTCGGCGGGTGCCCGACCCCAAGGAGGTTTCCCAGGCAATCTCTTTCCGATGCGGCGACGTGCAACCGAACGGTTCTCGATGGCACTGCTGTTCGGCAACGATAGAGATGATTTGGTGAGACGAAAGAAAACGATCCAACAAATTTACAACGCCAACTATCGATTCGCAAAACCACCGGATCGCCCACGCTTGACCGCCGTCCCCGGCGATCGCAAAGTGACATTGTACTGGGACGATGCCGCCGAACGTTCGTACGACCCGTTCTTGCGCGAGCACGACTTCGAGGGCTATCGCATCTATCGCAGCACCGATCCGAGCTTCCTCGAGAGCATGCTTATTACGGACGCGTTCGGCAAGAAAACCTTCCGCAAGCCCATTGCCCAATTCGATCTGAAGAACGGAAAGAAGGGACTGCATCCCATCGACGTTAACGGCGTGAAATTCAATCTCGGTACCGACTCAGGCTTGCGCCACACCTACGTCGATACCGACGTGCAGAACGGACAGACGTATTACTACGCGGTCGTCTCCTACGATTATGGGTTTGTCACGACCACAGCAACAGGACAGCAGGATGGCATTCCGCCGTCGGAGTGCACGAGCACCATCAACGTGGACATCAACAATAACGCGAAGACCGACATCAATACCGCAGTGGTGATTCCTCGCGCCCCGGCAGCAGGCTACGTTGCTCCAGGGGTTGACGGTTCCATCATGCATGCGGGACCCGGAACGGGGCGACTGGAGGTTGCGGTGCTCGATCCGCGGTATCTCAAAGACGGACACGTCTATTCCATGGTCTTCGCGAACGACGCGCCGTTCCAAAACAATCCCATTCCCACTTTCACCATGAAGGACGTCACCGACAACCGCATCCTCATCGCCGACAAGCCTGTGGTCGCCGTAGGTGAAGAAACGCCTATTGTCGATGGCATCATCGGATACGTGTACAATGATACTGTCGTGGCGATCAATGAAAACGAAACCAAATGGAATGCGAACGACATCATGACCACGCGCGTGCGTCTGGATCAGACCGGAGCATTCACCACGCTCAACATACGCTACCCCGCCGATTTCCAGCTACGCTTCTCGGACGGCATTGTGGATACTTCAACAACGGGATTGTTCTTCGGGGCGCCGCCCGCCAAGCCCGTCAACTTTACGATCATCAACACAACGGAGCAGAAGAAAGCACAGTTCCTCTTCTACGATCCCGACAATAGCGGAACGTTCACGCCGGGCGATCGTGTCATTATCGTGTACGGCGACAGTCTTGGCAAGCCTGCTGCACCGGGCAACTATCGGCCGACGTGGAGCGTGCAAGTGTTTGCCGATACCGCGCAACCCCAGTTGCGGTTGCCGCGTGCCGGCGACGTGCTCACCATCGCCACGTCGAAGCCGTTCCGCACTGGCGAGGCGTTTCAGTTCAAGATTCGCGCGGCGAGGTCGGACCTTCACAAAGCCAAGTCCGATCTCGACCGCATCGCCGTCGTCCCCAATCCTTACGTCGGCGCGGCATCGTGGGAGCCGCCGAATTTGTTCCGAGCCGGACGCGGCGAACGCCGCATCTACTTCGTGAATCTCCCAGCGAAGTGCACGATACGCATCTACACGATGAGCGGCGCTCTTGTACAAACGCTCCATCATGACTCGAGCGTCGATAACGGACAGGAACCGTGGAATCTTGTCACACGCGACGGCATGGATCTCGCGTACGGCATTTACATCTATCATGTTGAAGCACCGGGAATCGGGGAAAAGATCGACAAGTTTGCTATCATCAAATGAGTATGCGTATGGCACCGAATGTTACGTCGAAGTCTCTGCTACGGGCGATGCGCGCTTTTCTTTGTGTGGCGTTGCTGGCTTGGGCGACTGATGAGGTGGCGCACGCTCAAGCAAGCGGCACGAATGTCTCGAAAGCGGGAACAACCTCTGCAGTGTTTTTGGAAATTCCCGTCGGTGCACGAGCCATCGGGATGGGGGGCGCATTCGTCGGTACCGCGAACGATGTGTCGAGCCTGTACTGGAATGTTGCCGGGCTTGCGACGCTGCCGCGCAATGAAGCTCTGTTCACTCACAACGAGTGGCTTGCCGACACGCGGTTCGACTACGCAGCACTCGCCGTACCGATCGAACCTCTCGGCACGCTTGGGCTGAGCTTCACCTCTCTCTCGATGGACGACATGCTCGTCCACACGGTCGAGCGCCCTGAAGGAACGGGCGAGTTGTTCAGCGCCGGCAGCTTCGCCGTCGGCGTTCACTACGCACGCTATCTTTCGGAAACATTTTCGATCGGCTTCACTGCGAAATACATTTCGGAACGCATCTGGAACATGCAAGCACAAGCGTTCGCCCTCGATGTCGGGACACTCTTCGTCACCAACTTCCTGAACGGCATGCGCATCGGCGCACAGATTTCGAACTTCGGCACAGATATGAAACTGGAAGGGCGAGACACGCGCACCTTCCACCCCATCGACCCGAACAAACTCGGCAGCAACGATCGCATTCCGCAAACTATCGAAATGGATAGCTGGCATCTTCCGCTGCATTTTCAGTTCGGTATCGCCCTCGACCCCCTGAAGACCGACGAGCACCTCCTCACCGTCGGCGTCGATGCACTTCATCCGTCCGACAATTACGAGAGTCTCAACGTTGGTATCGAGTATGGGTTCAAGAGAACGTTCTACGTTCGCGGTGGCTATCGCTCGCTCTTCTTGCAGGATCGTGAAGGAGGATTGTCGCTCGGCGCGGGGGTGCTCGCTTCGCTCTTCGGCAACCACATCGAGGGTCGGTTCGATTATGCATTTCAAGACTTCGGCAGATTGAAGTCCGTGCATGTGCTTGCTGTTTCCGTCCTCTTCTGACGCGGATGCAATGAACAGGGGATTCGTTTCATGTCTCGTGCTTGTGCTGCTTGCCGGTTGTTCGGAAAAGGATGCGTCTTCTCCATCGACACACGACGCCATCGAGCTGACCTATTGGCCCGCACCGAATCAGCAAGAAGTGCAGCTTGCCGATAGTTTGGTAAAGATGTGGAATCGTTTGCACTCCACGGTGCGTGTCCGCATGCAACCGATTCCCGTCAGCCAATCGACCGAAGAAGTGCTGCTCGCTGCGATCGCCGGCAAAACCACCCCCGACGTGTGTTCGAACATCTGGCCCGGCGCCCTCCACGATTACACGCAAGCCGGAGGTCTCATCCCTCTTGATCGTTTCCCCGATTTCGATTCGGTGGTTTCCTCGCGCATCCCTGCAGATCTGCTGGCCACCTTTCGTAGCGACGACGGCCGATACTATCAACTGCCATGGAAGACGAATCCGGTGATGATGTTCTACAACAAACGCCTTCTGCAAGAGGCGGGCGTAACGCAGATACCTCGAACGTACGGCGAGTATCTTGCAGCGGGCGAGCGTGTCACACGCGACGTGGACGGTGATGGTAGGATCGATGTGTGGATGGGGGAGCGCGATATCAGGCCCATTTGGTGGCAGCGACTATTCGACTTCTATCCGTTCTACATCGCTGCCTCGGGTGGAAGGACGCTCTTCGAGCACGGCAGCATCGCATTCGGCACCAGAGCGGCGGAACAGGTTTTGGCGTTCTTCCAAGAATGCTACGCTCGCCGACTCTTCCCGCGGACGTTCTTCCAAGGCGGCGATCCGTTCTTTCTGGAAAAGAAGGCGACACACTTCAGCGGGCCTTGGCAAGTAGCGGCGATTCAAAAGTTCGCGCCCCATATTGACTACGGCGTTGCACCGCTTCCCGTTCCGGACGATTATCGCGGCGAGGTGTATTCGTACGGCGACTACAAGAACATCGCCATCTTCGGGACAACGCGGTATCCAGAAGAAGCCTGGGCGTTTGTGAAATTTCTCGTCACTGCCGAGCACGACAAGCTCCTGTTGTCGCTGTGCCATCAAATGCCGGTGCGTGGCGATTTGCTGAGCAATCCTCTTTTCGCCGGCTATTTTCGCGAGCATCCGATCATGCGGCACTTTGCCGAGCAAGCTGTCCGCACGCGCGGCGTGGACGCCGTTCCCGATCTGAAAGAAATCTTCGACGGCATCTCCCAGGAATACGAGCTATGTGCAGTCTATGCAAAGAAGCCTCCCGCAGAGGCCGTACGCGACGCCGTGCGGCGAGCGCACGTCGTTCTCGAATGGAATAGGTAGAACGCCATGCGCTTTTTTCCTTCAACGCTTGTGCATGCCTTCAAACACACCGATCGCGCGGGCTATTGGTTCGCGCTGCCGTATGTGGTGTACTTTTGTGCGGTCGTTGCCTACCCCCTTGTGTTCTCGTTCATCTTGATGTTTCATCGCTGGAATATCGTCACGCCCATGGAGTGGATCGGCTTGAAGAACTTTTGGCGGCTGCTGAACGATCCTCTCTTCGTCACGTCCTTACGCAACACGCTGACGTTCTTGCTCATTCACATCCCGCTCCAAATTGTCGCTGCGTTAGTGTTCGCGCTGCTGCTGAACACGAACGTTCGGCTGCGCGGACTGTTTCGGGCATTGTACTTCTTCCCAGTCGTGGTGTCCGGAGTTGCGATCACGATCCTATGGCAGCAGTTGTATGCGTACGATTACGGCGTCCTGAACAGCCTGCTCGCGGCGGTCGGGTTGCCGTCTGTTCCCTGGCTGATCGATTCCGCGTGGGCAATGCCCTCCATTGCCTTCATGGCAACGTGGAAGAACGTCGGGTTGTATATCGTCCTGTTCCTCGTCGGCTTGCAGAGCATCCCGAGTGAGTTGTACGAAGCGGCAAGTCTCGACGGTGCGACACGCTCAGCGCAGTTCTGGCACATCACGCTGCCGCTGTTGAATCCAACGATCACCGTCATCGTCGTCCTTTCGACCATCGGAGGCTTTTCGATGTTCATCGAACCATACGTTCTCACTGGAGGCGGACCGATGCAGAGCACGCTTTCGGCGGTCTTGTACATTTACCATCAAGCATTCACTTTCGGACACATGGGCTACGCTGCGACGTTGGGATTCGTCTTCGCACTGCTCATTCTCCTCGTTGTGCTGCTGCAACGCCGCGTTGTCGAATCGGAGCCTGTCACATGAGAAGCTCAGCCGGAACGTTCCTGCAGCGAACGCTCACCTATCTTATGCTCGTGCTCGGCGCCGTGTTGTTCACCTATCCGTTTTTGTGGATGATCGCCGGATCGTTCAAGCCCGAATTGGAGGTGAGCACGCTCAGCCTCGTTTCTTCACGCATGACGATCGAGAGCTACAAAGCGGTACTCACCAAGATACCCCTCGGCCGCGCGTTCTTCAACAGTATTCTGGTATCGGCAACCGTCACGACATCGGTCGTGCTCTTCGGCTCGCTCGTCGGTTATGCGCTGGCGAAATTGCGCTTCGTGGGGAGCAAGGTGTTGTTCGTGGTGATTCTCTTTACGATGATGATACCGTTCCACATCGTCATTATCCCCCAATATATCCTCATGGTCAAGCTGGGATGGACGGATTCGTACCTCGGCTTGATTGCACCGACGATGATGAGTGCCTTCAGCATTATGCTCTTCCGACAATTTTTCCAGAGTGTGCCGACCGCGCTGATCGACGCCGCCCGCATCGACGGTTGTTCGGAATTGCGCATACTCTTTCACCTAGTGTGGCCCCTTTCTCGCCCAGTCATCGTGACGGTAGCGATCCTGACATTCATGACAAGTTGGAACGAAGTGCTCTGGCCCCTGATGGTGGTGCGGGAGCGATCGCTGATGACGATGCCGCAACTCGTTACCTTGTTCACGATCGGCGGAGAGGCAGAATCACAGCTTGGTGCATTGCTTGCTGCAGCAACGTTGCTTTCCCTACCGGTGATCATCGCCTATGCGTTCTTCCAACGGTATTTCATCGAGAGCATGGCAACTTCGGGGTTGAAGGGATGATGGGCGAAGGCTCGATGGTCGGCATTCTCTGGATGTTTCTCTTTACGTCGTCGCCGCACACGGTGAGCGACACGCCGCTCGAGGACACATCCGTCGTTGCTACGGTGGGACGCTTCACCATCGCGCAGCGGGACTTGTTGGACAGCTACGAGTTCGGGCCTGCATTCGTAAAGCGTCTTCCCGATCCTCTTCGGCGGCATCTGGACTACATGATCGATGAACGATTGCTCGCGCTTGATGCCGAGCGCCTGCGGCTGGATACGACAGCATTCGTGCGGGAACGTGTCGCCGCCCTCGAAGAGGATCTTGCAGTCGATGAACTGTATCGGGAAGAGATTCTTTCGAGAGTACACCTGAGCGATGCAGAGTTGGACACGGCTCTCCAGAAAGCTCGGATGCATGTTCGCTTGCGTTGGCTCTACGCGCCCGATAAGCGGAACGCCGAGCGACTTCGAGCGCGTTTGGCGGCAGGGGCAACGTTCGACTCGCTGTTTGTCGCGATGAAGGATTCGCCCTCCGACCGGTCGTTGGAGACCACCGTGCTTTCACTGGAGGTGAACAATCCCGAGTTCGCCTCTGCGGTCCGGCAGCTCCGTGTTCAGGAGACATCGGCTCCCCTCGCGGGTCCTGACGGCTACTACATCGTTCGCGTCGATCAGATTTGGCAACATCCTGTGCTGACCGAAACGGAATATGAAAAGTTGAGAGCCGACGCCGCCTCGGCACTCCGTGCAGCAAAGGCATCAAGGCTTGCGGGGGAATACGTCAAAGGCAAGATGCGGGGCGTCAACCCCGTTATCAAGGCGGAGGGATACAACATCGTTCGAGCCTATCTTGCCGACAAGGGGCTCTCTCGCGACACTCGCGTGAAGTGGAACATTCCCTCGACATTCATGACCGAGGCAGGCCCCATGCCGTTGAGCGCATCGGAAGCATTCTTATCACGGCCTTTGGTCACGTACGGCGCGCGGACGTTGCTGGTCCGCGATTATCTCCGTTGGTTCGACATTCGCCAGTTCCAGTTGAAGCGCACATCGCTTGCTGCCTTCAATGCGAGCGTAAAGCAAGCTATCTGGAAAATGGTACAAGACCGTCTGCTGAGCGAAGAGGCATACCGCCGCGGACTGCACACCCGAACCAACGTTCGGCGCGAAACACATACGTGGGAGGCGAAACTCCTGTATTTGGCTGCGCGTCGTCGATTGCAGCAGTCGATCGTCGTGCCCGATTCCACGTTGCGCGCGGCATATGAACGGATCCGAAAACGCTCTCTCGGCCAGAACGGCAAGCCCCTCTCATTCGAAGAAGTCCGAGACGCGCTCTGGGCGGAGAGCTTTGCTGAGCGCGAGCGCGAACTTCTCTTTCGCACGCTCCAAACGCTGCGTCGGGAACATAGCGTGGTCATCAACGAACCGTTGTTGCGTGCACTGACAGCGCGCATGCAGCGCGACCCTCACGCAATCGAACTGAAAGTGTACAAGCCCGGCGGAACGTTCCCGCGGGTGGCTTTCCCCACGATCGATGAACGATGGCAATCCTTTACTCGATAATTATGAAGCTCGAATATCGCTATCCTCTTGCATCCCTGTCCACTGGATCGAGTCTCGGCAACTGCTATGCCTTTGCTCGACTCGATGAAGCTACACACCTGCGGGGCTTATGGTCAGCAGAAAGCAATCAGTTCATGCTCGGGTCATGGGACGTAGAGCTGTTTGTGGATGGTACGCCGTTGGGACCCGTCGAAACGGTGTTCAGGCCGGAGTCGCAAGCGACACGCCTTCAGCATCACGCCGCAGAAGCGGAGCGCCTTTTTTTCCTTCCCTTCATCCTCGAACCTCGACCGAAGGAGAAGCGAAAACTTTCCGTCGCGTTCTACCTTATCCGCCTGACGAACACATCAGAGCATCGTACAACGTTCCTCGTTCGGCACACACTTGTTGTCCCCGCCGTTCCTTGTCCGAAGTTCACAAAGCAGCCGCCGGTCGAACAATGCGCGAAGCGCGCACGATGCGTCCAGCGCACGGTCGATGTGGAGATAACGACGCTCGATCGACCGGAGGAGGTGCGTGTGTTCTCCGCAACGATTGAACCGAGTCAGATGAAGTCTGATCAGCGTTCGCTGATCGTCGAGTACAGCTTTGCATTGAGCCTGGGAGAAACGTTGCAGGTACCGTTTGCTTTTGCCTTCTCATCCGAAGGTAGTTCAGCGGCGTACGAAACGCTCCGCGAGGTCTCTGATGCACGTGCACTGTTGCAGCGCAGCATGGATGAATACGACCGTCTGCTCTCACGCACGTGGCTCTTTTCACCGCATGCGAGTATTAACCGCGGCCTCCAATGGGCGAAGGTGAATATGGTCAGGGCACAGCATCGCTACCGCTTGGGAGAGGGATTCACCAATGATCCGCCGCAAGATATTGTGGTGATACGCGACCTGGCGTGGTATGTTTTGGGATCCGACTACGTTACGCCTGCATTCTCGCATGCCCTCTTGCGTCTTGCAGAGCAATGGGCGTTGCATCCCGATGGGAAATGTACCGAATACCTCCATGCCGACGAAATGCCGCCGGCGTTGCATGACTATCGCCTCAATATCAACGACGATACCCCCTTGTTCATCTGGGCCGCGTTTCATCATGCGCTTACATGTTGTGAAGGAACGGATCACAGCGACCACCCCTTGCGTCGCCTCTACCCTGTCATGAAGCGTGCAGGCGAGTACATCCTCACGCAAATCCATGATGGTCTTGTTCGCTGCACGGCAGAGGGGACAGGCGTTTGGGGTATCTGCGGTTGGAGAAACATTATCGACGGCTACACGCTGAACGGCGCAGTCACGGAGGTGAACGCAGAGTGCGCCTTTGCTCTTCGCGTGCTCGCCGACGCGGCTGAGCACCTGGGCTTCGATGAGGAGGTAATGCGTTACGCTCAAGCGGCAGAGGCGTTGAGAAACGCCATTAACACACAGCTTCGTTCGGAGCGGACGGGCATGTACCTCCTCAATATCGACACGCGAGGTGTTTGCCACCACGATGTGACAGGGGATCTGATCTTTCCGGTTATGTTCGACATTGCCGAAGATCAGACGCGCACACACATCCTGAAGCGGCTCCTGAGCGAGGAGTTCTGGACGCCCTACGGCACACGAACCGTGAGTCCGCGAGAAGCCAACTACGATCCCGACTTCGGGTACCAACTCGTCGGCGGGGTGTGGCACAACCTCACGGCTTGGATTGCGTACGCGGTGCGCAAGCAGATGCCCGAGAAACTTGTCGAAGCGTTGCTCAACACGTACCGCCTCAGCGAATGCACCAGACCGAAAGATTTCGGCAATGTCGTTCCGGGTCAGTTTCCCGAACGCCTTCACGGCGCATCGTTCATCAGCCGTGGCATGACGATGAGTCCATGGATGCCGCCAACGTACGTTTGGTTGGTGGCGGAAGGCTTGCTCGGTGTTCAACCTTCGCTGTCTCATTTGGAGATTTCTCCATCCCTCCCTGCAACGTGGAAATGGGTGGCGGTGAAGGATGTCCCCTACCGAGGCGAGATGATCTCTGCGTTCCTCTATGCCGGTACACTCTACTGCACCAAAGAAGTGCGCAGTACGTTCAACGTGGTCGTCGGCAAGCCCGCCTCATGCAAAACGTCGAGCGATCACCTCTTTGCTCTTGCGATGGTCGATGACCAAGCGTTACGGGTGTTCATGGCGGCGGACCAAGATGTCAGCGGTATTGTGACTGCGCAGGTGGACGGACAGAATGTGATTCGCGAGGCACGTCTTTGCGCCGGCGACGCACAGCTTATGGAAATTCCTCTCGAGTTGCTCCAGCCGGTCGCTTCGTCTTGTAACAGCTCGATATCGTTGCAATGAACGCCGCGTTGTTCGACGGACATCGGTTGACGGTGAAGCGCCTGGACGTGCGCCCGCTGCGCAGAGGGGAAGCGCTCGTTCAAGTGCACGCCTGCGGTATCTGCGGGACGGACATTCACATCGTCGAAGGAATCGCTCGCTCATCGCCGCCGGTCGTGTTAGGGCACGAATATGCCGGCGTGGTGCTCGACGTTTCTGCCGACACGTTGCCGATCGCCGTGGGGAGCCGCGTCGCGATCGATCCCAATATCCACTGCGGTGAGTGTCCGTGGTGTCGGCGAGGACACGTGCATCTGTGCAGCGATCTGTGCGCGCTCGGCGTCGACCGTGACGGCGGCATGGCTGAACGTTGCATCGTGCCCGTTCAACAACTGTATACGATCCCCGATCAACTTTCGTTCGATGCCGCTGCATTCATCGAACCGATTTCGTGCGCCATTCACGGCATTGATCAGGCACGCATTGCGCTGGGCGATACCGTCGTGCTCTTGGGCGGAGGAACGATCGGCTTACTGATGCTCCAACTTGCACGCAGCGCGGGTGCCGCTCGTGTTCTCGTCGTCGAGCCGTTGGAGCGCAAGCGTGCGCTCGCCCGCTCGCTCGGCGCAGATCCGGTCATCGATCCGTTGCACACCAACGTGCGCTCCGCCGTGTTCGATCTGACCGGCATCGGAGCCGACGTGGTGATCGAATGCGCAGGAAGAACCGAGACCGCGCAGCTCGCCGTGCAGCTTGCGCGGCGAGGAGGAACCGTGGAGTTCTTCGGCGTGTGCCCGATAGGTGAACGCATTGCACTCGAGCCGAACGCTGTGTATTTCAATGAACTCACGATTGTCGGTTCGTACATTAATCCTCACACCTTCAATCGCGCGATCGCACTACTCTCCTCGGGGCGAGTGAACGTCGAAGCGCTCATGGCAGACGCTTTTCCGTTGGAGAGCGTTTACCTCGCCATCCGTGCGTTCAAGGAAGGGAGAGCGATCAAGAGCATCATTCATCCTCAATCATGAGCGCAAGCATGCTTTGCATCCGATGTTTTGATGTACAGCGCCCATCGTTGCTGCTCCTCAGCATCGTCGCACTCCAAGCCAATCTCCTCGGGCAATCGTCGCTCGTGAATGTTTCTCATCTGCATCATCTGACCGAACGCATCGCCTATGCCGGAGATTCCGTAGAGATCGTCCATGTGTACGCCAACTATCCGACCTATGAGTGGGTGGACGCAAAGGAATCGGGACCGGAGGGCATTGCATGTGTTGACGATGCCGCACGTGCTGCGGTGTTGTATCTCTGCCACTACGAATCGACGCGGTCTCCCGAGAGCATTACGCGCGCCCGACTCCTGCTGAAGTTCGTCATGCACATGCAGGCGGACGACGGACAATTCTACAACTTCATCTTCGCCGACCGCACCATTAACACAATGGGACAAACAAGTTACAAATCGTTTGGTTGGTGGGCGGCACGAGGCGTTTGGTGTATGGCACTGGGTGCTCGCGTTCTCCGGCCGGTAGATTCGGCATTTGCCGCCGAACTGGCTCGACGCGTGGAGCGTACATTCCCTCACATCGAACACCTCCTCGCTCGCTACGACTCCGTCCGGATCGTGGGAGGCTTTCGTGTACCGCAATGGTTGCTGTATGAGTCCGCTGCCGATGCAACCTCTGAATTGTTGTTAGGCTTGAACGAATACTATGCGGCAACGCGTGATCAGCGTGTGCGTCGATACATCGAGTTGCTCGCGGAAGGATTGATGATCATGCAGGATGGTACTGCTTCGGCCTATCCGTTCGGCTTGCACCGTTCGTGGCAAACCGTTTGGCATGCGTGGGGCAACTGCCAGACACAAGCACTTGCTCATGCAGGACGATTGCTCGGCGACAACGCCATGATCGCTTCTGCTGAACGTGAAGCCATCGGATGGTACAGCCGAGTCTTGATCGACGGAATGCTCAAGGAAGTGGATGTGAGCAATCCTGCCTCCACAACACGGTTCGAACAAATTGCCTACGGCATCCGCCCCATGACGGTGGGATTGCTTCGTCTCTACGAAGCAACGCACAAGCGCGAGTATCGCGTCATGGCAGCGCTTGCCGCTTCCTGGTTGTTCGGCAACAACGTGTTGCGCCGGCAGATGTACGATCCTCACACAGGGCGATGCTTCGATGGCCTGACCGATTCGGCGACCGTCAACAAGAACTCCGGCGCCGAATCGACCATCGAAGCACTCCTGACGCTCGTCGAGTTGGAACGCTTTCCCGAGACGAGACGCTATCTCTCCTTCAAGAACGTGCACCAGGGGAGAACCTCACGGTTCATCTACGGCGTGTTCGAGGATCCGACGAAACACGAATTGACACTCGTGCTGGACGTGCAACGCTCGAACGTGACGGTGCTCGAGGGAAGGCACAGTAGAGCATTCAGGCAACGCTATCGTTCCCAAGACGATCGGTGAGGTGAGGGAATGGTTTTCTGTCGCGTTTTCAAACTCCAACGCCACTTGCTGTGTGTGTTGGCAAAGACGGCGGCACTCGTCGCGCCGCTCTTCTCCCAACAAATCACCATCCCACGCATAGAGCAGATGCCGCAAACGCCGTCGCCCTACGTCATGCGCGATTGGCGTAGCGTTGCGCGTCAATACGACTCCCTGGTGTTCGATTTCTCACGCAGCGGGACGTATCTACCGCTCGGCGGCGTGATCACCACTACCATCAACTATCCGCAGCATCCCAGCTTCGGGCTGCATTCTTACGTCGGCACGAACTCTCCCAACACGCGCGAAGCCATCAACTGTTTGCCCGCAGTTATCGGAGCAACGCTTGCCGGCATCGACAAGAGCAATCAGCAGGGGCGCAATTGGGCGCTGATGGCGGAAGAGTGGTTCAACAGACGACCGACCCAGAACGTGTACAAGAATGGGTGGGTGGACGATTCCGGCGAGGACTTCTGGTACCTGACGATGCCGAACGTGCTTTTCTATCAACTCAACTTTCTCTACCCTCATACGGGCGACTTCGATTACCAATTCACGATGGTAGCGAATCGATGGTTGCAAGCTGTGCGCGCGATGGGCGGTAGCGCGACGCCTTGGCGTATGCCGAATGTGAATCACCGCGGCTGGTTTTTGCAAACGATGACGCCATACGATCAGGGTGTGCGGCAACCGGAAGCTGCGGGCGCTCTCGCTTGGCTCTTCTACCACGCATACGTGAGCACGGGAGAGGCGCAGTATCGCATCGCCGCCGAGTGGACGCTGGAGTTTCTCGACTCCTACGGTTCGAATCCATCCTATGAGCTTCAACTCCCGTACGGCACATATACTGCAGCACGCATGAACGCGGAAATCGGAACAACATATAACATTGAGCGGATGGTTAACTGGTGTTTCGATGTCGGACCGCTCCGTTCGTGGGGAGCGATCCTCGGCGCATGGGGTGGATACGACGTCAGCGGGTTGATCGGCGAGGTGAACGGCCTGAACGATTATGCGTTTGCGATGAACACATTCGAGCACGCTGGAGCGTTGGTACCGCTGGTCCGTTATGCCGACCGCTTTGCACGCGCCATCGGCAAGTGGATGCTCAATGCCGCGAACGCTGCTCGACTTTTCTATTGGGCGTATCTTCCCGATTCGCTCCAAGACAATGCCGCCTGGGCGCGGCAGTACGATCCTCGAGCAGTCATTGCATACGAAGGTCTCCGACAATTTCGCAGTGGCAGAAGTCCCTATGACACCGGCGATGCGATCGCCGCCGGATGGGCGCAAACCAATCTGGGCGTGTACGGCTCATCGCACGTCGGCATCTTCGGCGGCATCATCGACACGACGAACGTGCCGATGATTCTTCGGTTGGATGTGTTGAAGACCGATTACCAACACGCGCCGGCATATCCCACGTTGCTGTTCTTCAATCCCCACCCTCAAACGTACCAAGTGGCGATCGATATCGGTAACGGCTTGCATGACCTGTACGACGCAGCGGCAAACACGTTTGTGCGCACAGGCGTGAGCGGGCGCGTCAGGTTTCCTCTTGCCGCCAACGCTGCCGCGCTCATCGTCGTCGTGCCTGCCGGAGGGACGATCACCTATCGTCTCGACCAGATGCTTGTGAACCGTGTGGTGGTGGATTACCGTTCGGGCGTTGCAGTCGCCAACTACCCTCCGCGTATCAAGGCACTAGCGCCTGAAACAACCGTCGTCGTCCGCGGCGGCACGATGCAATTGTTCTGCACTGCTGTTGACCGCGACGGCGACACGCTCGTTTATCATTGGCGCGCAAGCAACGGCAGCATCTTCGGAAGCGGTTCGCATGTGGTGTGGGTTGCGCCCGACAGTATCGGCACGTGCATGGTTTCGTGCATCATCGAGGATGGGAGAGGTGGTCGCGATAGCGCCGCGTCTGCGGTCGAAGTGGTCACGGCGATCAACCATCCTCCGTCCATCACCGCTCTTCGCGCCCACCCGCGAAAGATACACATCAACACCACGAGCGAGATTCTCTGTGCGGCAGCCGACCCGGACGGCGACACACTCACGTACAGGTGGAGTGCACCGGCAGGAACGTTCAGCGGCAGCGGCGCGCGTGTGTCGTGGACTGCTCCATCAACGTCGATGGATATATCTCTCATCTGTACGGTGACGGATGGTAGAGGCGGCGTCGCACGTGATAGTCTCCGGGTACGTGTCCGGAACCTGTCACGTACGCAAACGGGACAACTCGTGGCATTTTATCCTTTCAACGGTAATGCACAGGATGCGAGCGGAAACGGTAACCACGGCACCGTGTACGGCGCACAACTCACGTCCGATCGAAACGGCATACCCAACAGCGCATACAGTTTCGACGGCTGACTTCATCCATCGAGGTCCCGAACAGCTCGAGTTTGAATTTCCAGCAAGCCGCTTCGATCAACTGTTGGATGAACGTCGGACGCTTTTATGATCGTGAACAGTATCCGCTCTCACACGGTAATTGGGAGAACCGCTGGAAGATCTCGATCTCCAATCAACGCGTCCGGTGGACAATCAAGACCACCGCCGGTATAAAGGACCTCGACTCGGAAACAGAAATCCTCGCGGGCCGTTGGTACAACGTTACCGCATGGTACGACGGCTCCGATATCGAATTGTATCTCGACGGCGAGCTTGACGCCTTCGGGTCGTGGTCTGGAACGATCCTGCCGGCAACGATCGCACTGACCATCGGCAAGGTGCTGCCGAACAACTCGTCCTATAACTTCAATGGTATTCTGGACGACATTCGTCTTTACAATTATGCGCTTGCCTACGATTCGATTCGCACCCTCGCCGGCGGAACGAGCGGCGTGCGCGATGATCGGCGGCGTCCACTGCCCGAGCGCATCGTGCTCGAACAGAATGCGCCGAATCCCGTTTCGGCTACGAGCGGCGCCGCGAGCACGCGCATCACGTTCGCGATCCCCGATGCGGCGTATCGTTCCGGTGTCGTGATGCTGAAAGTGTTCGATGTCCTCGGAAGAGAACTTGCAACGCTCGTCGATGAACCTTTTCAGCCCGGCACGTATTCGCTTACGTGGGACGTCAGCAGCATTCCGAGCGGCGTGTACTTCTACCGGCTGACAACATCGCATGGTTCGTCGATAAGGAAGATGCTCGTCCTCAAGTGAGCGCCGCCATGGGATGAGTAACCGGAGATGGAATCCTTCGGAGGGCGAGGACGAGGATGAACGACATGTTCTTGAGACCATATCGTGTTCAACTTTTTGTGGCACTGCATGAAGCATCTCGACTTGAATGGGCCATGGCAATTCAGAGCACTCCATACCACCGCATCGCTTCCCCCTCGTCATCGACGTGTACGCCGCTGGATGGCGGCTAGGGTGCCCGGTACCGTCCACACGGATCTGATGCGTCAGCGCGTGATTCCCGATCCTTTCTATCGCACGAATGAAAACGACGTTCAGTGGGTTGCCGACCAGCAGTGGCTCTACCGCCGAACATTCAACGTTCCTCCACAATTGCTCGCGGAAGACGTGGTGCATCTCGTCGCCGAGGGGCTTGACACATACGCCGCAATTCGCATTAACGGCAAACACGTTGCGACAACAGCGAACATGTTCATCGAGCATCGGTTCGACGTGAAGCGGTTTCTTCGTGCGGGGAAGAACAGCATCGAGATTGAGTTCGACTCGCCGATCGCGCAATCGCGAGCGCTCGAAGCCAAACACGGAAGACTGCGCGTCGCTCTCCAACCACATCGGGTCTATGTTCGCAAAGCGCAGTACTCGTTCGGCTGGGATTGGGGACCGACGCTCCCCACCTGCGGCATTTGGCGAAGCATCTGGCTGGAGGCATTTTCGCACGGCAAATTGAAGAATCCGTTCGTGCGCGTCATCTCGCTCGATCGAGCACGAGCATCCATCGAGATCGCGGTCGAGATCGAGCGCACGACGCATGACAACCTGTACGTGCGGGCATGCATCGGCGGGCCTGACACAGCGCAGGAATGCGAGGTCCCCGTCCGAGGAAACAAGGTGATCCTCCCGATCCGGCTCCGCAACCCTCAGCTCTGGTGGCCCAACGGGAGCGGTGATCAGCCGCTGTACACCGCGGTGCTTTCGTTGATGCGAAACGACGAGGAACTCAACACGATCGAAGTACCGTTCGCATTGCGTACGGTGCGCTTGCTGCAAGAGCCTGATCGGAAGGGACGGTCCTTCATTATTGAAATCAATGGGGAGAAAATCTTTTGCAAGGGAGCCGACTGGATTCCGTGCGACAGCTTCCTTCCGCGCGTCGAGGATGGCACATACGAACGGCTGCTCCATCTCGCAAAAGATGCTCATTTCAATATGCTGCGCGTGTGGGGCGGCGGTGTGTACGAACGCGATACATTCTATCACCTGTGCGATGAATTAGGACTGATGGTGTGGCAGGACTTCATGTTCGCCTGCGGAGAGTATCCGCACGCCCCTTGGTTCCTCCGTAACGTCGAAGCCGAGGCGGAGGAGGTCGTTCGGCGTCTCCGCAACCATCCGAGCATCGTTCTCTGGTGCGGCAACAACGAATGTGAGTGGCTCTTCTGCACCGAAAATCCCGACAAGTCTCCGGAGGAGATGAACGGAGCAATCATCTTCCGCGAACTCCTCCCGGCTGTGTGCGGCCGGCTGGACGGGACTCGACCGTATTGGCGCAGTTCTCCTTTTGGTGAAGGTTTCCCCAACGCTGAGTCCAACGGCAATCACCATCAATGGACGATATGGAGTTTCTGGAGGGATTTCCCCGAGTACGAAAAAAACCATGCCCGCTTCGTGACCGAGTTCGGCTTCCAGGCACCTGCACACCTTCGGACGTTCGAGAAGGTGACGCTCCCGACGGAACGTCATCCGCAGAGCATCACGGTTCAGCACCACAACAAACAAATCGAAGGAACCGAGAGGCTGTTTCGCTTTCTCGCCGCACACCATATCGTTCCGCCGGACTTCGAGGAATTCATCTACAAAACGCAGCTTGTCCAAGCCGAGGCACTGAAGTGCGCCGTTGAACATTGGCGGCGCCGGAAATTCGCTACCGCTGGCGCTCTCTTCTGGCAACTGAACGATTGCTGGCCCGTGAGCAGTTGGTCGGTCATCGACAGCGCGTTGCGCCCGAAAGCGGCATACTACTTTGCGAAACGATTTTTCGCGCCTGTGTTGCTGAGCTTCAAGCGTCACGACAACCATCTCGAGGTATGGGCGTCGAACGACCTGTTGCAAGTTGTGAAGGGCACACTCGAGCTTTCATTCACTTCCGTTACAGGACAAAGCGTTTGGACGAGAAGGCTGCCTGTCAGACTCGGCTCGAATGCTTCCTCACGCCTGCTGACACTCGATCTCGATCGATTTGCATCGTACGATGCGAGACAGTATTATGTTGTAGGCAGAATCCAGACAGCCGATCGCCACGTGTCGGTGCAACGCTTTTTCTGGCGCGAACCGAAACACTTGTTGCTGCCGAAGCCTAACGTGAAAACAATCCTGCGGCGCGTGGACAACGACAGATGTGAGCTGAGGCTTCAGGCACGCACGTTTGTGAAGAATCTCAGAATCGAAATCACAGGAGCAGACATCGTGTTCGAGGATAACTTCTTCGATATGGACCCCGGGACGACCGCACGCGTCCGGTTTCCATCTCAAGAACCAGTCGCTGAACTCAGCAAGCGGCTTTCCCTTCATTCGCTGTACGATCCGAGCATTGCATCATGATCCCCCGCGTTGAAAGGCTCCACAACGGCATGCCCCTGATTGCGCGAGCAGTCGCGCATCCCTGGGAAAATAAAGTCACGTTCAACCCGGCCTGTATGCTCGTCGAAGGGCACGACGCGCTCGCCCCTATTATTGCGGCGCTTCCGTTCTCGCCCGGCGTCAAGGTACGCTTAGAGCAGGAATCCGCGTTGTGCTTTCTCCTCTACCGCGCACAAGGTGCGTACACGCGCGAGCGGGATTACAGGCGCTCCTCGATGGGCCTCGCGGTGCTCACACCCGAGTTGGATCTCTTGGTGCGACACACCGCCCCCGTCTTCGAACCCGAATACGACTACGAGAGCCTGGGAGTAGAAGACGGACGGTTGTCGAAAGTGGGGGATCGTTACGTGTTGTTCTACACGGCATACGGCCCCGGCTCACCGCACAATGCCATACGCATTGCACTTGCTTCTACACAGGATTTCGTGCACTGGGAGAAGCACGGACTGTTGAAGGCAAGCTTCAACACGATCGACAACAAGAATGCAATGCTGTTCGAGGGAACGATTGATGGGAAATATCTTATGCTTCATCGCCCGATGGAGGGGAACGATGCGATGGCAATGCACTGGGCCGAGGCCGACGATGTGTTCGGCGAGTGGCATACACGCGGGGTATTGATGAAGGCGCACATGAACCCCGCGTTCGTGGACACGTGGATTGGCGGCGGTGCTCCTCCACTCCGCTTGCCGGATGGACGCTACCTGATCTTGTACCACATCGGCAACCGAAAAGCCGACGGCACTCGTGAGTACGATCTCGGCATCGCTGTCGCCGATTTCACCTCACCGCGTATCATCGTGCGGCGCGACGAACCGCTGCTACGTCCTGAGATGATGTTCGAAACGATGGGAGAGGCAGAACTGGGGGTGAACAACGTGGTGTTCATCTGCGGGGCATATTTCTACCGTGGCAATCTGTACTTCCCGTACGCCGGCGCAGATAGCGTGGTGCTGGCAGGAAGAATTGCATCATCGGAACTTATCGAGTATCTGCGAAACGCTTGAGGCGAACACTCGGCGCTCGCCGAACAGGTTACTCCGCCGTGCGGGATGCATCGACAGCCACGACACGACGCGCGGCAAGCGTGTAGCGAGCCTTCAAACAGTGCAGGCACATCTCCTCTTTTGCTACCACACTCGGATATTCCAGAACCGTCTCGTATTCGTGCAGACCGACTTTGCAGCGCAGCCGCTTCACCATATCCTCGATCGAAGGATGATAGATGATCGTGCGGTGACGCGAGAACTCGACGCGGAGGAGTCTCATCGTCTCTCCTGAAAAAACGTATGAGTGAATGTTGTTTGGAAACCTGAAGGGGCGGGTAGTTGCTGAGTCCAATATACAACGCGTGCTTGCTCGACACAAGAGGTGAAGCGATCTCATCGAACATTTTTTCTCCCCCCTATGCACGACAGAGAGGTGACCACGTACGGGCAAACACAGGCCGCCAGGCTCCTTTACCGGACCGCGTTGCGTGCACGCACACGATCACCTGAGGATGCACTTTGCGGTGTGGATCATTTCTCGAACGCGAGGTACTCTTGCCAACGGAAGTACAGCTCCGCCGTTGCCATCACATCGCCGTAGCAATAGAGCGCGATGTCGCGAAAGCGTCCCGCCTCGAACAACGGTTGCAACTCTAGTCCCGTGACACCCTCGCTTTTCGGACTCTTGATGCCAAAACTTTTGCAATAGAAATCGAGATTGAATTTCCTCATCGCGCCGTAGAAGGTGAGTTGTTCGAGCAGATCGCAATGTTCGGTGAAGCTATACCGATACGGCAGCAGGTTTCGTGTTGGGCGGATGCCGAGCAAAGCGGAGCGAAGCATGAGGAAGGGGCAATCGAACGCTCGTCCGTTGAAGGTGATGAATTGCTGAAACGGTTTGATCGCGTTCCAGAACTCCTGTAGCATTTCCGGCTCGCTCGCCGAGCGAAACTCGATCGTCCCATGGTCGGATGTGAAGGCATCCGGTTCATTCGCGATGAACCACACCTTCCCGTGCTGTGAATCAGGGTTAAGCATCCCGATAGCGATGATACGTGCGGTAAGCGGCGTGAGGGCAAGGCGTTGGATTGCTTCGAGACGTTCTTCATCGTTCGTCGCGAACTTCAGCAAGTACTCTTGTTGCTGTTCGTCGAAGCTCTCGATGGGAAAGCCGAGCGTTTCGATGTCGAAGACCACTCTGTTCATACTGCGTCTCCGTCGTCGGTGGTACCTAAGGCTGTGGTGAGGACGTGGAACACGACGTCCCAGGAAAAACCTCTGCGTGTGAGAAACGCTGCAAGCTTATGCCGCAAGCCACGAGGGTCGCCGCGCAACCGAGCAGACCGTCGCATGTACTTTCGGGCGGCTTCGAGCGCAACGGCCTGCTGCGTCTGTTCGTCGAACCCCTCTTTCAGTGCGGCCTCGACCGTTTCCTTACGGACGCCGAGGAGGAGGAGTTGTTGTTTGAGAGCCAGAGGACCTTTCCCGTGAAGGCGCAGGTGATTCTGAATAAAGGCGCGAGCAAATGCCTCGTCGTCCACCAAGCGCGCATCGCGCAAGGCTTGGAGGGTTGCAACAATCTCAGCGTCGCTGAATTCTTGTTCGCGCAGCTTGTCGCGAATTTCCTTTTCTGTTCGCGGTCTGCGAGCAAGGAAACGAAGCGCAGTGTGTTTGGCGGTGCGCAGATTCTCTGCCGCCTGCAATGCCTTCAGTTGTTGCTCGTCGATCTCGTCGCCTGTACGTAAGCCGAACGCGATGAGCGTATCGGTACTGACGCCCAGCGCGAATGCCCCGTTTAGGTAGAGATTCTTTCGTGAAGGATTGTTCTTCTGACGCTCGATTTTGGTGAGGCGCATGCCTTAGAGCTTCTTCACCGCCGCGGGCGTCGCCGTAGCTTTGGCGGGCGATGCTCCCTTCGCCGCGCCTGCGGTCGTCGCAGTGTCGTTTTGCTTCCCGTTGGTGGAAGCCAAACCCAATTTCTTGCGCATCTCGATTTCGATGTCGCGTGCAATCGTGGGATTATCATGCAAGAACTTCTTCACGGCATCGCGCCCTTGTCCAATCCGTTCGTCCTTGTACGAGAACCAGGAGCCTGACTTCGCGATGACATTGTGCTCGACGGCGGTATCGATGAGATCGCCGAGCTTGGAGATGCCTTCATTGTAGAGAATATCGAACGTTGCTTCGCGGAAGGGTGGTGCGACTTTGTTCTTGACCACCTTCACCCGTGTTCTGTTGCCGACGACGTTCGTCCCGTCCTTGATCGCTTCGATGCGACGAACATCGAGGCGAACCGACGCGTAAAACTTCAGCGCGTTGCCGCCTGTGGTTGTTTCGGGATTGCCGAACATCACCCCAATCTTCATGCGAAGCTGGTTCGTGAAGATCACGCATGTTTTCGATTTGCTGATGGCGGAGGTGAGCTTGCGGAGTGCCTGCGACATCAAACGCGCTTGCACGCCCATACTGGGGTCGCCCATCTCCCCTTCGATTTCGGCTCGCGGCGTCAGCGCTGCAACGGAATCGATGATGATGACATCCAACGCACCGCTGCGCACGAGGGTTTCGGTAATTTCCAATGCCTGCTCGCCGTATTCCGGTTGGGACAAGAGCAGATTGTTCACATCGACGCCCAACTTTTTCGCGTAGTTCAGGTCCAACGCATGTTCCGCGTCGATGAATGCACAGATGCCGCCGTTCTTCTGTGCTTCGGCAACGATGTGAAGGCAGAGCGTGGTTTTGCCGGACGATTCCGGTCCGAAAATCTCGATGACGCGACCACGCGGCACGCCTCCGATCCCTAAGGCGGCATCCAGCGAGATCGAGCCGGTCGAGATGACGTCAACCTGTTGAATCGGACCTTCGCCCAGACGCATGACGGAACCTTTGCCGTGCTGTTTCTCGATTTGATCGATGGCGATTTTCAGCGCCTGCGCTTTCGCTTCCTTGTCTTCTGCCATACTTTCCTCCTGGGGATGTGTGAACAAACCTTAGCTTCCATGTCCGCCGCGTTCGGCACCGGCCACGCGGTGACTTATTTTGTGTGTGGGACTGTGAACTCGAATGCTTGCAGTACGGTGTACACCGACCCGCTCGGCTTCAACTCGCTTTTGACGAGGGCAATGTGCGTAACGCGTGTTGGTTGGCTTTCAAAGGTAAGCGATTCCATCGTTCGAAGCAAGCTGCGCATCTGCGACGGTCCTTTGACGCGGCCGATCGTGACGTGCGGATGGAACGGCCGGTCTTCATGTTCGAAGCCAAGCGCCACCATCGACTCCTCGGTAGCGCGAGCGAGCAGCTGCAGTGCCGATGCGCTGTCCCGCACTCCGATCCACACCACGCGTGGGTCTCCTTTCGGCGGAAACCTGCCGATGCCCGCGTACTGTACATCGAACGGCACTCTGCTGCGCGCGATCTCTTCGAGCGCACCCGCGATGCGGGCGAGACGCTGCTCTTCCACATTCCCCAAAAACTTCAACGTGATGTGCAGCTTCGACGTTTCCTCCCAACGAACATCCGCGCCTGTTCGACGAAGCTGCGCAATGACCCAAGCAATCTCTTCTCGAATCTCTTGCGGTATCTCGATGGCGATGAAGAGCCGCACAACCGCTCCGTGGCTATTCGATATGCAGCAATCGTCGGCGGACGATTTCCAATGCGGCTTGTGCCGCACGCTCCTTCACGTGTCTTCGAATATCACCCAAATGAAACCGTTGCGCAAACGTCACCTCGTCATCCGAATAGCCCACCCACACAGTACCGACAGGTTTCTCCGTCGTCCCTCCCGTCGGTCCCGCAATGCCCGTTGTTGAAACGCCGATCGACGTGCGCGCAGCGCGACGCATACCGAGCGCCATCGCCTCGGCAACTTCCCTGCTCACTGCCCCGTGCTTGCGGATGAGTGACTCCGGCACGCCGAGCAGTTCCGTCTTCGAAGCGTTGCTATACGCAACCACTCCGCGCTCGAAGTACGCCGAGCTGCCGCTTACGTTCGTGATCTTGTCGGCGAGCAATCCACCCGTACAGGATTCTGCGACGGCGATCGTTAAGCCGCGTGAGGCAAGCAATCGCCCGACGACTTCTTCCAATTCCTCGTCGTTCGTTCCGTAGATGTATCTGTGAACCTTCTCGCGTATGCGTGCTTCAACGGCACGCACAAGGGCATCTGCCGACATTGCATTCTCGCCGTACACCGTGATGCGCATCCGTACTCCTATTGGAGACGGCAAGAAGGCAAGTTTCGCACCTTGAAGTATCTCCTCGATGTTGCCGAGTTGCGCCGCCAACATGCTTTCGGTGATGCCGGTCGTGCGCAACGTAAGATGACGGATCACCTTCGTTACTTTCTGTGCAAGAAAAGGCACAACCGTCTCTACCATCATCGCCTCCATCTCGTACGGAACACCCGGCAGAACAAACAAATACTTCTCACCCTCGCCGAACAACATTCCTCCTGCCGTCCCGATCGGATTCGGTACGAGCGTCGCATTACGAGGAAACCATACCTGTTCCTCGTACGACGGCGACCATCGGCGATTCCATTTCTTCACTAACTGCTCGATGTGCGACCGAATCTCATCGTTGGGGACAAGATCGCTGTCGAAGAACTCGCACACTGCTTTTTTGGTGACGTCATCGTGAGTGGGACCAAGCCCGCCTGTTACGATTACCACCGCACAACGCTTCCACGCCGCGTCGAACGCATCGAGGATCGCTCGACGATCGTCGCCGACGGTTGTCATACGCTCGACGACGATGCCGATGCTCTCCAACTGCTCGGCAATAAACGCTTGATTGGTGTTGATGATCTGGCCGATGAGCAACTCATCGCCGATGGTAATGATCTCCGCAGTCATAGGTCAGAAGAGTGAAGGAAAGAAATGGAACAACACGGCAACGAGCAGGCGTGACGCGATGTTGGCATAGATGCCTGCCACCACATCGTCCAACATGATCCCCCAACCGCCGCCGACCCGTTCGAGCTGTCGCGCAGGATACGGCTTGATGATGTCGAAGACACGGAAGGCAGCGAACGCCGCGAGAACAGCCACGATCGGAGGATGAGCGAACGACGGATAGAGTGTAAACATGGCGATCCACATTCCGACAATCTCATCGATCACGACAATCGAAGGATCGGGTGAGGAATGTGTACCGGACTGAAACAGATCCTTTGCGCGACGTGCTGAGGCGGTGAGCCTATGGCCTTCCACTTCTGCAATCTTTCCGGCGGTGACGACGCCCACTGCACACGCAAGCACAATGGCAGGGCCGAGAATCAGCGGATGGGAGAAGTGAGGGATGAGAAAAAACAGCGCGCCGACCAGCGTCCCGAACAATCCCGATGCCCACGGAATGTATCCCGAAAAGAAACCTGTAGCGATGCATCGCGTAAGAATGGAGGGCGCGACGGGCTGGTCCGCGCTGTGTGCCGTGGACTTAGGCTGGTCGGTTTCGGACATCGACGCAAAGCTGTTTGATGAACTTGCGATTGTCGTAAAGATACGCGATGCCCGTGCCCACCGTCGAGAGTGTCACCAACAGCATCATACCGAAGAGAACTTGCGGGTGCATCAATGCATCGAGCTGTTCCCCAAATTCCCGTTCGATGGCGGGAACGTGACGTGTTACATAAAGGATGAGAACGTAATAAATGACCACAAATTGGCCGAACGTCTTCGCCTGCGCTCCCTTAGAGGTCACGATCGGCTGGTCCTTGTATTCTGCATAACTGCGCAACGCCGTGATGAGAAAATCTCTCACGATCACCACCCACGCCATCCACGCGGCGATCAGCCCGAGCGAAGTGTACACGAGAAAGGCAACCGACGTCAGAATTTTATCCGCGAGTGGATCGAGAAATTTCCCCCAGCGTGAGATGTGTCCGAACTTTCGCGCTGCCCATCCGTCGTACCAATCGGTGAGTGCTGCGATGATAAAGACGATGAGCGACAGTTGTTTGGCGAGCGTCGATTCCGAAAGAATGAGCAGAACGAACACCGGCGCCAACGCGACGCGCAGCAGCGTGAGTTGGTTGGGAAGATTCAGTTCTATTGCCACTTTCTGCATGATGAGCGCTGCTCGATGGAAGAAGAAAAAAGCCATCAACGCAATGTGATGGCTTCTCAACTCTGCAACGGCACAACGAGGCGGGCTTTACACCGCCTTTACGACCTTATTACTCTTCAAGCATTGTGTGCACACTTTCATCCGTACCGTCCGGCCGTTGATGCGTGCCCGCACAGGCTGAAGATTGGGCAACCAGCGCCGGCGTGTTAGGTTGTGCGCGTGGCTGATGTTATTGCCACTAACAGGTTTTTTGCCGCAGATTTCACACGTTCGTGCCATCATTCTACCTTTTACTTCCGAAATTTTGCTTGACAAATATAGCAAAAAGACGCTTCCTCTGCAATCGTTTTTTTAACCCCGTTCTCCTCGTTGATCGCTGCGCTCCAAACGACGCGGTATCGGCAAGAACTCCACGGATGCTTGCTTCCGAACGGGCTGTGGGTATAAGCTCATCAATTGCAGAATGTCCGGGTCCATATCCGAGCGAACGTTGAGCCCCAACGCCTTGGCTTGATCGAATGTGATAGGGTAGTCATGTGTCCACGTGCCGGTGGCGAGGAGGTCGGCAAGCTTCTCGGCTGCCTCCGGCGTTTGAGTACGTGTGAGCAATTCCTTTACGCTCTCGCGTAATTGGCGAACTGCCTTCTCCGCCACGTCGGCAAGGATCAACGTCTGATCATCGATCTCGTTGATCGGCTTCCTCGCGACCACTTTCAACACTGACGCAGCAGGATATTGACCCAGTTGCGGATCGACGGGTCCCAGCACGGCATGGGGCGACATAACAATTTCATCTGCAGCAAGAGCGATGAGTGTGCCTCCGGACATCGCATAGTGCGGCACGAAGACCGTCACTTTCCCTTTGTGATTGCGGACTGCGCGTGCAATCTGCAGCGACGCCAGCACCAATCCACCCGGTGTGTGCAACACGATATCGAGAGGCACATCAGGATCGGTCATTTCACAGCCGCGCATCACTGCTTCAGCATCGTTCACATCGATATAGCGCATCACGGGAAAGCCAAGCAGGCTCATCGTTTCCTGACGATGTACCAGCAGGATGACGCGCGATTTACGCTTCTGTTCGAGCTGCCCAATCAAACGTAAGCGCGAACTTTCCAACAGCCGCTGGCGAATTACCGGCTGCAATGCGCTGATCATAAAGAAGAACCATACCAGTTGACCAATATCCATGGAAGACAACCTCCTGCTTTCACCATGAGAGATGATACACAACGAATCAATGCCATCGAACCCAAGCTCCTTCGAGGCCATACTCATCGCGCACCCAGCGACGTCGTTTGCGTGTCCCTGCAAGAAAGACGGGCAGCAGCACAATGCCTGCAATGAAACCTCCCACATGTGCCCACCACGCAACACCACCGACGTTCTCTGGTCCAAGTCCTGCAAGCGTTCCGCTCACCACCTGACTCAAGAACCAAAAGAAGAGATACGTCACTGCGGGTAACTCGAAGAAAAAAGGATAGAAGAAGATAGGAAAGACCGCGATGATCTGCGAGCGCGGAAAAAGAACAAAATACGCTCCTAACACTCCGGCAATCGCTCCAGAAGCACCAACAACAGGAACGGTCGAATCGGGATCCATGAACCAATGCGTCACGCCAGCTGCAAGTCCCGTCAATATGTAAAAGAGAAGAAACCTCCAGCGCCCGATACGATCCTCGACGTTGTCGCCAAAAATCCAGAGCGTCCACATATTACCGATCACGTGGCTCCATCCACCGTGGAGAAACATGCTGGTGAGAAAGGGCAAGTACGACTCGATCGGAAACCCGAGGGGTAATGCCCACTCGGGGTGTGAGTAACGCGCCGGCACCATGCCGAATAGTTGAATAAGCCGTTCCAACTCTTCGGGCGGCAGCGATACCTCATACAGAAAGATGAGAGCATTGACTGCGATGAGCGACCACGTAACGAGAGGAACGGTACGACTCGGAATCGTATCACGCAACGGTATCATCTTCGCATCACGTGTTTCAATGCGGGCACATGGCACTATCGGATGAGCACCATCTTTTTGATCGACCGCTGTCCGCCGGACTCCAGACGATAGATGTACACACCACTCGGCAGCAATCGGCCATCGAATTCGACGCGGTACTCACCCGCCGCCAACTGTGTATTGACTAACTCTGCAACCTGTTGTCCGATCAGGTTGAATACTTTCAACGTTGTGTGTGCGGTGCCCGGCAGAGCAAACCGAATACTTGTCGTCGGATTGAAGGGATTGGGATAATTCTGATGGAGCGCAAACTCTTTGGGTTGAGAACCCTCCTCGCTCACGCCAGTCGTTCCTCGCTGTGCAAGGTGCAGTTGATCGATATAGACCTGACCCGATCGCGCACCGAACGAAGGAACGTATTGCATCTGAAAACTATCGAACCGCAAGGTGCCATCCAGTTGTCCGTTGCCGTTCCACACCCCGAGCGAATCGTGTTCCAAGTCCCATTGCACGAATCGCCAGCCGACCCAATCGAGTGTGTACCAGCGGCTCACTTCGTACCCAAGACTGTCCTCGAGGGCAAAGCGGATGCGATTGCGACTTCCGTCGCCGAAAATGTATGCCTGCAGGAGCGTTCCCTCTTTTCGGAAGGATACGTTGCGAGCTTGCCCGCTGACAGCTTGCTCGCGCAAGAGCCACTCCGTTGCGTTCGTCCTCCACACGTACCGCAGCAATCCCGATCCGTAATTTTCAGGAACTGTCGGCACGAAACGCGATGCAAGCACGAAGCTCGCGCTATCCACACCCACCGTGCTGGAATTGCTCAGCGGCTGTAACCATCCAGCCAATGTCGTGTCGAGTGCGTCGAGTGTGGTTGTGAAAACCAGACCCGGTGCAATGCTGAACTGCCAAATCACGGGATTGGTGTTCGGGATCGCGTTACCCGCCACATCGGTAATGCCACTGACACGTGCACGATACGACGCATTCGCTTCGAGCGGACTCGCCATGTACACATTGATGCCGCTCTTGCTGCCCCATGCGAAGTACTCGAGCGTTCGTGAGAGCAATGAGCCGCCGATGCGCTGGACAGCCACGTTGGTGAGCGTGACGGTGTTGGGATTGAGCAGTTCGTCGAACGATACATTCAAGACCGTCGAGGGGGAATGCACCACAGCGCCGTCGTCGGGATAGGCAGCCACAACTTGGGGTGCCCAGATGTCCACATCGCGCGTCCGAAAATGAAGAGCGAACGGCCCTTCCATCCGCTGACCGCCCGCCGAGCGTGCTTGCGTATCGATGACCACAGTGTAATGAACGAAGAAGTTCAGAAGCGAATCGGGATCGTACGTGAGTTGCGTGTTGACGTTGGACCAGAGCATTCTGCCCAACGCGGGAGGCGTGATCGAAAACGCCCGGCGCACCGATGCCGTGTCCATCACTTTCGAAAACTGAAAGACGAGCGATCGATTTGCCGAGAAGAGCGTGTCTCCTTCCGCAGGGATGGTCGATATGACCGATGGAGGTGCAAGCGATTCGAGTTGACGATCCACGAAGACCGTTCCCCCGGCGGTCAGGACGAACGAAGCGGAATCGGGGCGATAGTTTGGCGTTTCGAAACGCACCGTGTGCGGTCCCGGAGCGACACGGTCGAACATAGAGAAGCCGTTGTTGTACTGATCGCCGTTATACACACGATTTTCCGGAAGGAGGCGCACACGCGTTCCGTTGATAGGGCGGCCGGTGCCCACTTCCGTCTGCAAGCCTGCGACGATGCCAAGGGTATCGGCCGGAGCGTTGTAGTATTCCATGAAGGCATTGCGCAGTGCATACGCTTCCATCTTCCTGTAATCGTCGTTCATCAAGCGACGCGTTTCTGGAGGAACATCGTGAAAGGAACCTTCCGAAAGTTGTCCCGGCATAACCAAGCCTAGCAGCACACCCAAGTTGAATCCGCCGTTCGGTCCACCGTAGAACGTGTAGTCCAACGCTACGCGCGCGGGAGGGGTCGTGCGGAGCATCGCTTGAATTTTTGGGGAGATGATGTTGGACATGACCAGGGCTTCCGGGAATGCAGGCTGGCGCGTGGGGATATCTTCCTTCAACAACACCAACGTGTAATTGGTCGCTTGATTGAATGCGTTGCTATGGATGGAATGAAACCAATGCACGTTGTTCGCGTTGGCGAGTTGCCATCGTGCACTCAAGCTTGGCTCGTCCGGATCGCTCGGGTTCGGATAGCCTACGGTATCGTTCGAGGTACGAGTGAGAATCACCCACGCTCCTTTTTCCTCCAGAAGCGGTTTCAGCAACAACGCCTTCCGAAAATTACTCTCGGACTCCCAGAAGTCGATCCCGGGATCGGGAACCACGTGCCGATCGTTCGAATTGTGGCCGCCATGTCCGGGATCGATGCAGATACGCTTGCCCGTTAGTCCCGGTTGCGCCAAGGCGGCAAGCGACATAAACACGCTGACAACGAAAAACAGCATTGTTCTCATCGGGATACCTCCTCGTACGTCATCAACAGGATGTCTCCTTCGAGCGTATCGCACACAATCTTGTTTTCCGTCGGAGAACAGTGGGGGTTCATCTCCCGTACATCGGACGTGAAGGTCAGGCGCGCTGCCCTCTTGCCGTCGGAACCTACAGCGTAGAGATCGGACGAAAGCACATTGTGTCCGTCATCCTCATCCTCCATATACACCAACCAACGACTGTCGCGCGTCCACACTGCCGCGTTGCGGGCACCGAGCCGTGCAACCACACGGCCGCGCAGGTCGCAAATGAACGCTCCTCGCGCCATCTCCGTTGCGACGATACGTTTCCCATCGGGTGAGAGCATGGGCCAAATGTAACTCCCGCGTCCCAAAGGATCGAGCAAACGTTTCCTGCCCCGTTCGATCACCACGATCTTCGTGTCTTCGATACCCAGCAGGACTGGAGACGAGAGCGCTCGCGTCGCAGCCACATTGTTCGTAGCGTTCTCAACCGAATATACCACTGCGCTGCCGGCGAACGCGGGAATGGAAACGTTCTCACCCTGCGCAAGCACTTGTGTAGACTTGCTTGTCATGTCCATCACCACCAGTTCCTGCAAGCGCGCCAGCGAGTGAGGCTGTTGGCGT
Organism: Ignavibacteria bacterium; assembly: GCA_040290295.1. GTDB lineage: Bacteria > Bacteroidota > Ignavibacteria > UBA10030 > UBA6906 > CAADGV01. The sequence goes on along the minus strand of PSMW01000015.1, from coordinate 5,206 downwards.
GTGCGACGATACGCGATCGTCTTGCCGTCGGGCGAGATGGCAAACCCGTACCCGGAGCGTGGATCGTCTGTTATGCGGCGGAGCGATTTCTCCGCCGGTGTGTACTCCCAGATGCCGTTGAAGCCCTGCGTGGTGAAGTACACGCGTTTGCCGTCCGGCGAAAAGCGCGGTGAACTCCAGGAACGTGCAGGCGCTTTCAGCAGCCGTTCGACAATGACGATTTTCAACTGTGCCGCGGCTGAGCTGCAGAACAGAACCAAAAGGATGAAGACGCTGCGAGTTTTCATATTCGATACCTCGACAAATATATTGCGGACTTCCTACTGCAAAGTACAGAAGTGATACGGCAAAAGCCAGACCCTTTCCCTTACTCGATATTTTCCGTCATCTTCTTCAGTGCGCGCACACGTGCATAAAACTCGGGTAGTGCCATCTCCTTCAGATAAATCATCCCGCGTGCAGCGCGAAGTCGAGGGTGATCGCTACGGCAAAAGTAGTCGTTTCCCAAGCAGGTCTTGATCATGTTATATTGCTCGACCTGAATTTTCTGCGCAAGCTCGGAGAAGGGACCGTCGTGATCGTAACTTGGGAAGGAAGCCGAGCTTTGGGAACGGAAACAATTCATGAACGCCGTATGCAACATGGAAAGCGAATTCAACGAGACGGGTACCAGAAGATTCGCTTCCGACGGTTTGAACCGATACCAGATGTTGCGATAGCCCCACACGCGTACGCTCGTATCGCCGCTCTCCTTCTCGTACAGCTTCAATGCAGCGGCAACTGCTTGCAGGGCTTTGTAATGCGTGTCGGGACCGCTGCCTTCCGGATCGAACGCCACAGATACGACGTTGGGCTTGACCCGCTTCATCAGTTCGAAGATCGGTCGTGCGTCCCGATCAACCTCCGGCTCTTCCGTAAAAATATCACCCGTATAAAAGCCGAGGCGCAACGGGAACACCGACGATGCCTCGATGCCGAAATATGCCCAGAGCAATTCCACCTCCCACTCCCTCATCGTTCCTTTCAACAGTTGAACATCCGGGGGGTCCTTTGCGCCCGGATACTGCCGCACGAAGTACTCGTGCAATTCCTTCAGGCGCAGCTTTAGCGCCGTCATGTCGGTCGTGCGATACACTTCGACAAGGTTCCTCAGGAGGCGACGTGCTTCGGCTTCGTCCTTCTGGTCGGGATTGTTTTCTGCGGCGCCGTCAAGATAGAGATACACATCTTCCATGCGCTTGCGCGTATCCTTCGGATCGAAGTATCCTGCTTGAAGCATCCCGACAAACGCCGGGGTTTCGATATGGCGCTCCAACTTCTGCACGACGGAGAGGGCGAACCCGTTCGACACGGCGGTGAATCCGGAGGTGAGATTCGCGAAGAAGTGTTGATTGGTCGGGTCACGAACAAGATGGTAGATATGAGCAAGATACCCGAGCATGATATCGTCGTGATGCGGTTCGGTGTGAAGAAACGTCGTCTGCGAGACGTGCTTCAAACCCGCCTGAATTTTCTGCACGATCGACGTTCGCACCTTTGCTGCAAGCACGGAAGGTTGAGCGGCGGTCTTCTTGAGAAGCTCGGACGCAAAACGATCGGCCGCAAAATCACTCTCCTGCAAATCCGCCAGCGGCTTGTGCAACGCAAGGGCGAGCGAGATGAGCGTCTCCTCGACCTGCTCGTCGCTCACCTGTTCCGACTTCACAAAATCTTCGAACCTTCGTTCGACCAATTGGCTGGCGGCGCCGCGCGTTATGTAGAAGCGCGCGTTTGGTAAATCCTGCAACACCGACGCGGGATATTGCGGATTCTTCTTCTCCTGAATGGCTTGCGCTACGATCTTTGCCTTCGCATCTCCAGCAGCGATAATGATTGCCGTAGCCGTCGGATTGTAGGTGATGGTCGCGAGACCGATCGTTATCACCAAGCGATTGCGCGATACCTCGATGCCACCCAAGTCGGTCGCCGCCGCCGCCTGCGTTTCGTAATTGGTGCCCGTCAAGCGCGTCACCGAATAGACACTCGACCCACGCACGTTGAAGGCGATGTGCCCATCAGGACCAATGCCGCCCAGAAGGAACCCGATGCCGCCCATCTCGCGAATGCGCGACTCGTACTCCATGCAGAAGAGATCGACACGATTGATGACCTCCTTCTGTAAGCGTTCGAGATCGCTACGCGTCTGACGAACCCGTAACGTGAGATCAACGATGTTGTTCGGAAAGACTTCCAGCATGGTTTTGCCGGGCGGAAGACCCAATGCTGTCGCGTCGATCAGCAGTGCCTTGGCGGGATCCAGTCCGAACCCTTTCACATAAAACTCTGTCACGTAGTAGTGAAAGCTGTTATGCTGCCGCGCGTCCATCGGATAAAACTCGTCGATCTGGACAAAGCGCAGGCTGCGCATGTCCGGTCGTTGCGACGTCGCTATGCCGTACTCCTCCAAAAGCTGCTTGATCTCTCTTGTCTCCCATCGTTCGAGAATGCGATTCACCCATTTGATAAAATGCTCGGGCGTCTTGCCGGTGGGCAGAGAGATCACACCGCCGGGATTCTTCAACACCCACTCGATAAAGCGGAGCGCCGTCAACTTCCCCAATGTCGGGAAATTGGATACCTCGACCACTTTGATCTTTTCGGTGGGCGGGTAGATGAAGTGCCGACCGCTTGCCTGTACCTCTCGTTCCTCTACGGTAGAGGTGGCGTCATATACTCGTGTGTTCGTCATGTTCACGTGCTGCTCCAAGACCTTCATTCGGTTCATTGTCGTTGCCATACATCGCCCAGACGCGCCAACCATGGCGTGAAGAACGTTTGCACGACGTCTTCGTGATCGACAGACGTGGGCGTAAAGGACACTCGCGTCCGCACCGCCTTCGGCAATGCACGGAGAAATTCTTCGTGCTGCGAGGCGAGATGTGGCGTGTACGCAGCAAAGAGACTGATGTTCGTCGCCCGCAGCGCTTCGGCAAAGAAGTCATGGTTGCCGTAGAACGCATCGAACAAGAACACATGCGACACGTTTTCACGCATACCACCCCGATCCAACACATAAGCTGCTGCACGGTATCCGCCGCCGTGTGCGCTGAGAATCACCTTGTTCACTCTCGTATCGGCAACGACGCCTTCGCGTTGCAACGTTGCCATCACGTCCTCGATCATCCGCCGAAAGCCGCCCGGCTCCTCTAATTTGCCGGCGAAGGAATCACGCGCACGGTAGGGTCCCTGCGGCAATACAAGCACTGCGTTAATGTTTTGTGCGATGAGCGCCTGCGGCATGCAATACCGCTCGAGAGTGGTGAGATTGTCGTTCATGTGGCCATGAAAGTGCACGATCACGTTCGTGCCTGCATCGCCTTGTGTCAAGACCGAAGGAACGACGACGACGATGCTGCTATCATCGTAGTGAGGATGAAAAGGATAAGCTGTGCTATCCGCATGACGCATGCCGTTCACCCGCTCTTTCGAGGGGAAAGGCGCAAACGGCGAGCGAAAGATTCCCCACTTCCCGCCGGGGAACCAATTCCAATCGACCTGGGACGTTACCGCTGAGCCGGCGTCGAATCCGCTATCGCCGGTGAAGAAGTTCCACACTGCTCGCGAAGCACACGCCGCCAACCTCACGGCGTTGTTCTCCAGACCGTCTCGGTGATCGGGATGTTTATCGACAACGATCGCGATCGCGTAGGTCGCGCGGTCGGTCAGCACCAAGCCTACGTCCGCTTTCGTTTCGTTGATCCAGCCCGTCTTATGAGCGACGGCGAACTCTTTGCAGCTCGCACGGGGAAGCAACCGCGGAAGCATTTCGTTGTATTCTTGTTGCTGCAACAGCGCCATCATCTTCCGGCACGACGACGGAGATGCAAGTGTGCCGTCGTACAATTGCGCGAGCAACAGCACCATCTCTTCCGGAGTCGTCACGCCAATGCCGTAGCGCAACGCTTCGGGCGTTTGTTGTTTGGTGGAAGGAGAATACAGACGATTGAGCAGTCGCGTTTGCGTCAAGCCTTTCCGAGCGAGAAAGGTATTAACCACCTCGAGTGCCCCGGCGTGTGTTGGCGCCAGCAGATCGAGAACGAGATTCGTTGCGGTATTCTCGCTCAGCACGATCATCAAGGCGACGGCATCGAGGAGCGTGAGCGAAAGACTATCGTCGAGCAGTTGCAGCAACCCGGGCTTCTTGTCCTCCGCACGCACCACAAGACGCATGGAAGGCGCGATCGCTCCCCGATCCACCAAATTGAAACATGCCGCCATAATGGGAAGCTTGATGACGCTGGCTGTCGGAAAGCGTTCGCCCCCACGGAAGGAAACCCACTCTCCCGTCCGTAGATTCTTGGCAGCAACACCGAGATGTCCGCCGAAGTGTTGTTCTAACCGTGCGAGTGTTGCCCTCAATGCTGAATCCGCTTGCCCCGCTTGTCCGCCGAACGACGTACCAAGAAGGGAAAGCCAAAAGCAAGCTACGGTCAGAAGGTCCTTCGTAGAAACCATAGAGGTGCATCGCTTCATTACACTTTCCAAAACCATTGTTTCTTCCACATGCCCCACACGAAGGCGTACATGACGATGATGAAGGTGATGGCAAAGAGCAGCGAGGCATTGAGCGGCGATGCAATCGTTCGATACACTTCTTCGTAGAGGTACGCCTTCAACGGGATGGCTGTCCCCACTGGTGAGGTGACTTTCACCAACACCAAGAGTCTGCCGACGATGCCGGAGAGCATGAACACTGCAATCGCATTCATGCCGTACACCACGAACGGATGCGCCCACGAACGATACTGCTGTACATCGATCAGCCAATAGAATGTTGCCAGGCAGACCAACGCCCAGCCGTTCATGAACACGACGTAGGTGGGCGTCCACAAGTTCTTATTGATTGGCATCCACAAATCGAGTATGGTGCCGAAGAGGAGGCACGCATTCCCGATAACAAACATCCATGATGTTCGTTCTTCTTTCGAGTGGTTCGAGCGCAGCCACAGACCGGCGAGTGCGCCGCTGAGTGTTGTCGCAAGTGCACCCAGTGTGCTCACAATGCCCTCAGGATCGAAACCCGGCGCCGGTGCGCCACTCCATGTATGCCCTGCCAGCAGATGCGCATCCACATACCAACAAATATTGCCCATCGGTTCCAACACTCCTGCGCCGTAGCCGGGCACAGGCACGAGCATCAGAATCATCCAGTAACCGGCGAGCAGAC
>PSMW01000014.1:52665-86931 GCA_040290295.1 Ignavibacteria bacterium | reverse complement strand
ATCATCACACATCGATAGTCGAAACGTGAATCGACGTGATCGATTGTGACAGCCGGGTCTTCGAACTGCAACCTCCACGTGTGCCGAACCCATCATCTCAACAACATCATCTTGTGGTGCTGAACGAAGCTCCCCGCTTGGAGCCGGTACACGTACATACCGCTGCCCATGGTTGTGCCGCGATCGTTTTTCCATCCCACTGCACATCGTATGTGCCGGGCGGTTGCGCGCCGGCGACTATTGTTCTGACCAACTGGCCGAGAAGATTGTGGTGAGGGTTCGGGCAGCCGTCTCGACTCTCGGAACCAACGGCATCGATTGGCGTGGCGGGAGAGGGATTCGAACCCCCGACCTACGGATTATGATTCCGACGCTCTAACCAGCTGAGCTATCCCGCCAATACCTGCGGAGCATTCCTCCAAAAGGCACGCAAAATATACGCTGGATGTAAACAAAGCGCAAGAACGGACCGAGGAACGGGGGGCAGCTCGAATGCATCGCGTAGAAAATGCAATCGCCCGCGTGGATGCGCACCACGCAGGCGAACAACATGCACTCCTCTGAATCCGTTCTGGTGGAGTGACTCACACAATCGGTCGAGCATGGTACCGACGGTAGGACTCGAACCTACGACCCTCAGATCCACAATCTGATGCTCTAACCAACTGAGCTACGTCGGCAACAGGGACATCCTTGCGATGAAAAGATACTGAAAGCGCCAAGAAGAATCAACGCGAAGCATTGCGCTGCGCTCGCTTCGGTCTCGCCGTCGTCGTCTCCATGGTGTTCGGCAATTCGGCGAAGAAATGAGCGCTCGTCTTCATGCCGTTGAAGAAGTTATCGAGATTGATGAACTCGTCGGGCGCGTGCGCATTCTCATCGGGTAAGCCGAAGCCGAGCAGGACGGTATCGAGACCTAACTCTTCCTTGAACTGCACAACGATCGGAATCGATCCGCCTTCTCGCTGATACAGCGGCTTCTTGCCGAACCCTTTCTCGAGCGCAGCCACTGCAGCTCGAACACCTGGTGAATCGATCGGCGTGATCGCAGGTTCACCGCCGTGCAGGTAACGAACCGTGACGCTAACGGTTTTTGGGGTAACCTTCTTGATGTGGCGTTCGAACAATTTCGCAATCTTGTCCGCCTTTTGATCGGGGACCAAACGCATCGAAATTTTTGCTGAAGCTTTGGAGGGCAAGACTGTTTTTGCTCCTTCTCCCGTGAACCCTCCCCAAATCCCGTTACACTCTAAGGTGGGGCGCGCCCACACTCGTTCGAGCGTGCTGAATCCCTTCTCTCCATAAAGCTGCTTCACCCCCAACTCTTGCGCGTACTTCTTGTCGTTCCACGGCAGCTTACGGAACGCGTCGCGCTCTTTTTTCGTGAGCGGGCGAACATCCTTGTAGAAGCCCGGAATGTTCACGCGTCCGTTTTTGTCATGGAGTTGTGCGATGATCTCGGCAAGCGCTTGGATCGGATTGTGCACGGTTCCGCCGAAGGAGCCTGAGTGCAAATCTTTGTTCGGACCAACCAAATCAACCTGCATGTATGCAAGTCCGCGCAAGCCGTAACAGATCGATGGGATGCCTTTGGCAAACATCGCCGAATCGGAAATCAAGACGAGATCGGCGTCGAGCAGGTCTTTGTGTTCCTTTACGAAGGGAACGAGATGCTCACTGCCGATTTCTTCCTCGCCCTCAATCAAGAGCTTGATGTTGACAGGCAACGCGCCCGTATTCGTATTCTTTAAATACGCTTCGATGCTCTTCAAATGGATGAACACCTGCCCTTTGTCGTCGGCCGAGCCGCGTGCGTAGAGGTTGTGGCCACGGATGGTGGCTTCGAACGGCGGCGACGTCCACAACTCCAAGGGTTCGGGTGGCTGCACATCGTAGTGACCGTAGAGCAGCACGGTCGGCTTGCCGGGTGCGTTCAGCCAATCGCCGTACACAATGGGATGCCCTCCTGTCGGTATCACCTGCACGTGCTCGAGACCAATATTTCGCATGTGGTCGGCAACCCAATGCGCGCAGCGCTCGACCTCCGCCTTCTGTTCGGGATTCGTGCTCACGCTCGGAATGGCGAGCAACTCTTTGAGTTCAGCGAGGAAGCGGTCTTTATGCTGTTCAAGATATGCGAGAACGTTCTCCATGGTGAGTCTCCGAATGAGTGATGGGAGCGAATGGTACAGATGAATATACCAAAACATTGTCCAACGTTCAACGCTCTACACAGTACTTGACAAAGTTGATCGAAATGGATACTGTACGTGCGCTCTTATCTCACGAGGATCAGGAACGTATGTACATCTATTGCAACGATATTCCGTTTTGGTACGTCGATGAAGGCAAGCCCGATGCTATGCCCGTCATCTTCCTCCACGGTTTTCCGTTCAGTCATGAAATGTGGAGCGACCAGATTGCGGAGGTTGCCCGCCGCTACCGTGCTCTTGCCTACGACATCCGCGGGCACGGCAAAAGCTATGTCGGCGAGGGACAATTTACGATCGAACATCATGTGGATGATCTCTTTGGATTGATGGATGTATGGAAGATCGACACGGCGGTCATCGTCGGGCTTTCCATGGGCGGATACATTGCCCTGCGTGCGCTCGAACGGGAACCTCAGCGTTTCCGAGCCGCAGTCCTGTGCGATACACGCAGCGAAGCGGACAGCAACGAAGCCAAATTCAAACGGTTCGATACCATCAAGGCTGTCCGTGCTCATGGATCGGAGGTCTTTGCGGAAGCCTTTGTCAAGAATGTCTTCGCTCCCGAAACGTTCACCACGCGACCCGAAGCGATCAGTCGCATCAAGAAAATCATCGCAGCAACGCCGCCGTTGAGCATCGTTGGGACGCTGTTGGCGCTCGCCTCCCGCACCGATACGACCGCATCGCTCTCGCAGATCACCATTCCGGCACTGATTCTCGTCGGCGAGAAGGACGTGACGACGCCTCCCTCTTCGTCGCAAGCAATGCACGAAAAGATCCCCGGATCGGAAATGCATCTCATCCCCGCCGCCGCGCACATGAGCAATATGGAAAATCCACAAGAATTCAACCGCCGCCTGCTCGCGTTTCTTGATCGCGTCGCGTCGTCATGAAACACGTTCTGGTCACCGGGGGTACGGGATGTATCGGTTCGAACCTTGCCGCTCGTCTGACGAGCGAAGGCGTGCGCGTGCGCATCCTCCGTCGGCCGACCTCCGACCTGCGCGCCATCGCCGGTGTGGATGTGGAACATTGTCTGGGCGATGTGCGCGATCCCGCCTCGCTACGCGAAGCGATGATGGGATGCGACACGGTGTTCCATTGTGCTGCGATGGTAACGTTCGAGCGAAGCAAAGCCGAGGAGCAACTCATTGTCAACGTTCAAGGCACACGCAACGTTGTCGGAGCCTGCCTCGCGTGCGGCGTGCAGAAGCTTGTCCACACAAGCTCCGTTGCCGCGATCGGATACCCGCCTGAAGGAGAACTTGCCACTGAAGAGACTCCGTTCAATTGGCACCGTACGAGCGGATACAAGTTCTCTAAATTCAAGGCGGAAGAGGAGGTGCGGCGAGGTGTGGCGCAGGGACTCTTTGCCGTTATTGTGAATCCTGCAGTTGTCGTGGGCGAGCGCGACATTCACTTCCACGGCGGCGATATCCTTCGTCGCGTCAAACGATGGCAAGTACCGTTCTCCCTTGATGGCGGGATGAATGTTGTGTATGTTGGTGACGTGGTGAACGGGATGATTGCCGCAGCGCTGCGCGGGCGGTGTGGCGAACGATACATCCTCGGCGGTGAGAATCTTACTCATAAAGAGATTTTCCGCCGCACCGCTCGGATCATCGGCGGATTGCCCCCCATCGCAAAGCTTCCGCTCCCGTTCGTGCGCGTTGCCGCTGTGCTCGTCGAACGCGTGTCCTCCGCTTTAGGCATCGAGCCGATCATCACGCCGGACTTGATTGCCGGGGCAGGAAAGTTCAACTGGTATTCTTCCGCGAAGGCAGAGCGCGAGTTGGGCTATACCATCACCCCATTCGACGAAACGATTACCAGAGCCTACCGCTGGTATCGTCAGGCGGGTCTGTTGTAGGAGTACCATCCACCAAGACGACGGAACGCGAAGATGCTCGTCCGCGATGATCACGAATTGATTCGTCAGGGGATCAAGCGCTTCCTTAGCGACGACACCACCGTGCACGACGTGGGAGATGCAGCAAACGCCAAAGTTGTTCTCTCCGCGCCGGAACGTGAGTTGTGGTTCTTTTCAGCGTAAAGGATTACACCACCACTGATCTGAGGTATGGTAGTGATTGCCGTTCTCGAGGCACTCCATCAGCCCGGACCGAAGCAACAATCTTAGCTTGCATAGCTGCTGAAACGCTCAGAGTAGCGCCGCCCGGAAATAGCCAACGAAGAATGCTACCATCTCTGGAGGCAAAGTAACATGCGAAACACATTCAGACCTATTGCTGGTTCACTTATTGGACAGTTTATGCCTCGATTGGCATATCCCGTCGTGCGAGGACCTTTGAAGGGCGCCCGGTTCATACTCGGATCGTTATCTGGGGAGGGCGGGGGGAGCACAGTATATCTCAATCTGGTCGAACCTCAACAGACTAAAGTTTTCGTCGATCTCTTGAAGAAGGGCCAGGTATGTTTTGATGTTGGCGCAAACGTCGGCTACTACACGATTCTCGGATCGAGATGTGTAGGATCTTCTGGCATGGTGATAGCGTTTGAGCCTGCGGTCAGGAATTTGGCATATCTCTATCGACATGTTCAATTGAACAAAGCAGAGAATGTCATAATTATCTCGGCAGCATGTTCTGACACATTATCTCTTGCGATTTTCTCGGCTGGCAAGAACTACGCTGAGGGACACATAAGAACCGGAAATTTTGCCGATGCGGCAAGCTGTGAAAAAGTGTCTTTGGTTCCAACGGTTACGATTGATGATGTTTCACGGCAATTGAGCATGCTTCCGCATGTGATAAAAATAGATGTAGAAGGCGCAGAACTCTCAGTTCTGAAGGGAGCCAAGGAAACACTTCGCAAGTCACGACCAAAAATTCTCTTGTCAACCCATTCTGATGAATTGCGATCGTCTTGCCTCGCGTTTCTGCAAGAGCTAGGCTACAAACAGGAACCGTTGTGGCCCACCAAGGACAATCCAACAGAGTTTCTTGCTCAATTCGATACATGATGGGCGAGTGCCACCGAACCGCTCGGACGATGCTAAAAAAGCAAGGGCGACGCAGCGTCTTACCAACGGTGAACCGGCGCTCGCACGCTGGATAAGAGATGTCAAAACTCAAGTTGGCTAAACGTAACGTGCTTGCTCCATTGCTCGTTCAGCATCAGTGAGTCATCCAGATGAGGGACTCACCACGGCGGTTTGCCTCACGGTATTGTGTAATCCCCGCTCACAGTGATCTCAATGATCGTGCAAAATGAAAGGCGGGTTGACACATGAAATCCCTTGACTGGAGCAAGGGGTTGTAAACACTCGTTCGTACAATGGCACAGCGGGACAAACCTCGTCGGTAAGGACGGTGAGACACAGGTCCTGAGTTACATAGCCGTGCGCGTCGTTGCACAACTCGATGAACTTGTTGTAGTGCTCGATGGCAGCATCCTCCGCCTCGATCACGCCCCCTGATTACTGCAACGACATCGGTGGTGTCCGTGGGGGCTGGAGAGATTTCTGCTGCGCTTTGACACCCGAGAGAGAGTTTTCGTTGCTGATGATCTGAAGAACTCACCGCGCCATACAATGGAGGATGAGTTGGGTGAGGACGAACAACGAGATTCGAGAGCCCCAACGGGACGGTTCAACGACGGAACAAACCCGGCGTCAGTCGCTCCCTAAGTGCTCTTCTTGATACTCGAGTGCTGCCTTGACAAACTCTCGAAACAGAGGGTGAGGATTCGTCGCGCGGGATTTCAATTCGGGATGAAACTGCACGCCGACGAACCAAGGATGATCGGGCAGTTCGATGATTTCCGTCAGTCCGTTATCGGGACAGATGCCGCCGAAGATCATGCCTTTCGCCGCTAACTTGTGCTTGAATTCGTCGTTCACTTCAAAGCGGTGACGGTGGCGTTCGGAGATCAACTCTTGTCGATATGCTTGGTATGCTTTCGTGCCTTTGGTAAGCTTGCAGGGGTAGGCGCCCAAGCGCATTGTCCCCCCGTACTTCTTCACGTTCTTCTGTTCCAACATCAAGTCGATCACATTCTGATCGGTCGGTTTGAACTCGGTGCTGTTGGCGCGCTCCATCCCGCACACGTGTCGCGCAAATTCGATGACGGCGCATTGCAAGCCGAGACAGATCCCGAAGAAGGGAATCTTGTGCGTGCGCACGTACTCGATGGCGCTGATCTTCCCTTCGATCCCCCGCTCGCCGAACCCGGGAGCAACGAGCAAGCCAGCGATATTGATTAAATGCTTTTCCGCACCGTCACGCTCGACGTCCTCCGCGCGAATCCATCGGAGGTCCACACCGACGTTGTTCGCCGCACCGGCATGGACGAACGACTCCGCTATGCTCTTGTATGCGTCTTGATGTTCGGTGTATTTGCCGCAAATGCCGATGGTTACCCTTCCGGCAGGTTCCTTCACGCGCTCGACGAACTTCTTCCACTCTCGCAGGTTAGGACGCGGACAGGTCAAATCCAACTTCTCCAAAATGATCTCATCTACCTCCTGCTCTGCATAGACTAACGGCACTTCATAGATCGTAGGCACATCTCTCCCGTCGATGACCGAATCCGGTTCCACGTTGGTGAAGAGAGCGATTTTCTCACGGACGTCTTGCGCCAAAGGCTGATCCGTGCGACAGATCAGGAGGTCGGGTTGGATGCCAAGCTCCAACAACGCCTTGACGCTGTGTTGTGTCGGTTTTGTTTTCGTTTCGCCGGCAGAGCTGATATACGGAACCAGCGTGACGTGGATGGCGATGGCGTTCGTTCGCCCCACCTTGAACATGAACTGCCGCATGGCTTCGAGAAACGGAAGACTCTCGATATCGCCGACCGTTCCTCCCACTTCGGTAATCACGACGTCGTACTCGCCGGTCTGTCCCAACGCCTCGAAGCGACGTTTGATCTCGTCGGTGATGTGGGGGATCACTTGCACCGTTGCACCGAGGTAATCGCCGCGACGCTCTTTCGTGATCACTTCATGATAGATCTGTCCAGTCGTCGAGTTGTTCTTCCGTGATGTCGTGATGTCGAGAAACCGTTCGTAGTGGCCCAGATCGAGATCGGTTTCGGCGCCGTCGTCTGTCACGTACACCTCGCCGTGTTGGAACGGATTCATCGTACCCGGATCGACGTTGAGATACGGATCGAATTTTTGAATGGTGACGCGCAGACCTCGCAGCTTCAGGAGTAAGCCGATGGAAGCGGAGGCGATACCTTTGCCGAGAGAGGAGACCACGCCTCCCGTAACGAAAAGATATTTGACGCGTTGACGGCGCTTCACCATGAGATTCACTATCGGGCTAGATCACTTCAGCGACGAAGTTGTTCGAATCGTTCGGGCGTGACGATACCACCCGATAACACTAATTTCAGTCCCTGTTCGATCGTCAAGTTCAAATGCACAACGTGTTCTTTTGGTACGAGAATGAGCACGCCGGACGTTGGATTGGGCGGATTCGGAATATACACGTTGATCAACTCCTTCGTTCGATCATGCACGTCCCTGAAGCTCATCTGGTTGGTAACGAATGCCAATGTGTACAAACCGGGACGCGGGTATTCGATCATCACGACTTCGCGAAAGGTTTTGCCCTTCCCGCCGATCGTAAAGGCACCCACGAGATCTTTGATGGCACTGTACACGGAACGGACGAACGGGATCTGCTGGAGCAAGTTCTCGAAACTCGTGAACAACACTTTCCCGACAAGGTTGCGGGAGAGCAATCCGACGATCAGAATAATCACCATCATGGCGGTGAAGCCGAGACCGGGCACTCTCCGCCCGATGGCATCTTCCAACATCGGCGACAAGATACCGTCGATGCCGTTGAGGAGGGAAACGAAAAACCAATACGTCAACGCGAGAGGGATGATGACGACAACGCCGCGCAGGAACGTCGTGCGCAGTTCACCCCAAAAGCCTTTTTGTTCGTCAGGCATGATGGCTTGCCAGAATCCTTCTGACTCGTTCCAAATCCTCCGGCGTATCCACCGGGATCGAATCGTATGTAGTAACGGCTGCCGCGATAGTGAAGCCGTGTTCCAAGATACGAAGCTGTTCGAGTTTCTCGGCGCGCTCTAACGGGGTTTGCGCCATCGTCGGGAAGTGCAAGAGAAACGATCGCCGAAACACGTACAGCCCGATGTGTTTGTAGTATGTATGATGGCGCAACCACTCACTGTGTGCAAGATCTCGCCCAAACGGAATGGGCGAGCGAGAAAAATACAGGCACGCGCCGTCTTTGCCGAGGACCACCTTGACGACGTTCGGATTAAACAATTCCTCATCACGATCGATACGGCGCACGAGCGTACCCACAGGTGCAGTTCCTGCGTCAACCAGTCGCACCCCCTCGTCGATCATCGCAGGCGCCATGAGCGGCTCGTCGCCTTGCATGTTGACGATGATGTCGGCATCCGTCGCGCTTTGTGCAACAAATGCAACGCGATCGGTGCCGCTCTGCAAGGACGAGGGCGTCATGAGAGCGACGCCGCCGAAGCGATGAACCGTTTCGGCGATGCGTTCGTCGTCGGTTGCGACGAGCACGCGTTCGATCAACGATGCTCGCGCCGCTTGTTCGTACACGTGTTGGATCATCGGCTTTCCCGCGATCTCCGCAAGAGGTTTTGCCGGAAGCCGTTGCGACGCGTAGCGTGCCGGAATGATCGCGACAGCGCGACTCATTGCGTGCCGGTGGTGTTGCTCGGTGAGTGTTCGCCAAGGACTTTCGGCACGCGAAAGAAGCGATCGGTCTTCGCCGGTGCGTTGTACAACGCCTCGTCGCGCGTAACGCCCGGCTTCACAACATCGTCGCGAAAGCCATTGGATGCTTCGACCACCTGCGCAAGCGGTTCTACAGCCGATATATCGAGCGTGTTCAACTGTTCCATGTAGCGCAAGATGTCGTTCAACTCGCGTACCAAGCGGAGAGTTTCTTCTTGCGAGAACGAGAGCCGAGCCAACGCCGCAACATGTTCGACGTCTTGAACGGTCACAGCCATGAGAGGGACTCGAGGTTGGTGCACAACGCTATTGTCGAAGTATCATGAACGCGAATTCGGGCACGAAATCCGTGCAGCGGCCCAAATCTTTGATCAGCTTCGTGTTGACAACATTGAACACGGCGTACACCTTGTCGCCGCTGAAGAGCAGAGCACTACGTGCAGGACCGACGCGCACCTCGCCGCTGTGCGCGCTGAAAATCATGTCGAAGTCACCTTCGCGGCCGCAAACGGTATTGCGTGCGAGATACACATTGTCGCCGGCACTCACACGAAGGCCTTGATTGCCGCTGCGATTGAACACGAAGACCCATTCATCGGCCAGCAGTGTGCCGAAAGCGCACACCAAACTATCGTTTTTGGTCTTGAGAAGCAACGCGAAGCGTTCGCCCACCTTCCGGTAGAAGAGCACGAACCGTTGGGTCGAATCGATGCGGAAGTTCACGTTGGAGGGAAGCGTGTAGAACAGGCGCAGCGTATCGTTCGTGGTGGTGTCGCGGAACGAGAGAAAATGTTTGAACGATCCGATCCCCGGGGCTTCGTACAGGGAATCCCGTGTATCGTACGCGCGGATGCGCCCGCTCATCGTGATCTCATTCAGGTTGGTGAAGCTGGTGATGAGCCCGACGCGAAACTCTCCCAACCGTATCCGCTCGATGGAAGGATCGATCGGGTCTTGCTTGCAGCCGGAGAGCGCGCTCACGAACAGCGCGAGTGCGTACAGCACACGCCGGTGTGATGCGTTACTGGTCGATGTAGTGCCGTGCAATTGCCGCATGAACTTCCTCCATGAGTTTGAGTTCCGCCTCTTTTCCTTGTGATCCTGTGAGATGCATCGGACGATCGAGGATCAACTCGATATGTCCGGAATGGACCGCAAACGCATACTTGGGGAGAATCTTGAAGCTGCCATTGATCGTCAGCGGCACGACGGGAACGCCGGCTCGCACCGCAATGTGAAACGCACCGCGCTTGAACGGTTGCAACCGGCCGTCCAACGTCCGCGTTCCCTCGGCATAAAGCAACACCGATTCCCCGTTGCGGATTTTTTCGATCGCTTTCTCCAAACTGCGTTGTGCTTTCACGCTCCGTCCGCGGTCGATCGGGATATAGCTGCCGAGTTTCAATCCCCACCCGAATAGCGGAATCCAATGGAGTTCTTTCTTGTACACAATCCGAATCTCATCGGGGATGCCGGCGATGACAGCCGGGATGTCGAACAAGCTTGCATGATTGGAGACGTACACGTACCGCTGCCCGGCTTCGAGATGCTCAGTGCCCCGCACGCTTACAGCGATGCCACAGAGGGCAAGCGCCGTGCGCGCCCACGCCCGGCACAAAGCATGGAAGACACGCGAGCTGCGCGTGAACAGCAACGTCACCAAGACGACGCTTGCAAACAGCATCGAACTGAGAAACAAGCCGAAGAATCGTACCGTCCCGATCAGCCGCTTCATCGTCCGTTCAGCGAATCGACCATTGCAACACGCCGGGCAATGGAAGGATGGCTGTAGAAGAAAAATTCCACCAGGGGGTGTGGTTCGGGATCAGCCAAGTTCGTCTCCGCCAACTTTCGCAATGCCGAGATGAACGCGGCTTTGGTGCCGGTCGTCTGCACAGCGTATCGGTCTGCTTCCCGCTCGTGCTTACGCGAGAGCATGTTCCCTAACGGCGACGAGATCAAGCCGAACAGCGACAGCCATACGCCCAACAAGGGGAGCGCTGCAATATCCGTCAGTCCGTTGAAGTGGAGCAGGGACACGGAGAAGGCGTACGCATGCGCTGCGGCGAACAATCCCGCAAACGTGGAGACGACACCCACCACCATGCCGATCAAGAGATGCTTGTGCACGTAATGACCTAACTCATGGGCGAAGACCGTTACGATTTCGTCTTCGGTGAAAGAGTGCAAGAGCGTATCGCCGAGAATAATCCGTTTCGCCTTGCCGATGCCGGTGAACACGGCGTTCGCCTTCTTGGTGTTCTTGCTCATATCGAACGAAAAAATGCCCTCGAAGCGCACCTGCGCGCTTTTACACAACGCTGTAACACGTTCCTTCAACGAGCCATCTTTGACGGGCGTGAATCGATAGAACAGTGGGATGATCAGCGTCGGGACGATCCGCGCCAGCACCACCGACACCAGCGTTACAACCACAGCAACAGGCAGCCACCACAGCATCCCGTAGTTCTTCAAACAAAAATACAATACCACCGAGATGATCGCCATCAGCGGAGCCGCGACCAGAAGCGCCTTCGTTCGTTCCCCTACCCACCGTCCGACTGTTTGGTTGGACAGTCCATAGCGATGCTCGATGATGTAGCCGGAGTAAAAGCTCAAGGGGAGTGTTGCGACCGACTCCGTCGCTCCGACCGCGAGGAGGAACAACAACACACTGACATACTCATTGTCAGCCAACTCTTGTGCCCAAGATGCAAACTCCTTCGACAGGCCCGAGAGCACAATGGCAAGCACCACAACGAACGACAGAAGCGAAGAGCCAACACCGAGCATCAGCTTCGTGCGTGTGTACTGCTTCGCCTCGGAAGTCCGCGACGTGGAGGCGAGAGGTGGGGCGGCGATTGTCTGTTCCATGCTCGTCATATCGAATGCGCAGTGCTATCTTAACCAAAACGTGCAGGAAAATCAATTTGTGTTCACAACCAATGGACCGAACATCCCGGCGCTTTTCTGCTGAAGAACGACACACGAGAGTTTCGTATGTTTAAGAAAGATGTAGCCGATCGTTTTCAAAAAATGAGAACGCCGAAGCAGAAGAAGTTGAAACGACCACACCACGATGTTCAACCTGGTGGCACAGGCTTTGACGACATGGAACACGAGAGTGTGTCGTTTCAGCACAATGCAGATCAAGAGCCGATCCACAGCTTTCACCATACCAAGCCATAAGAGGTGTATCGTATACTATGGGCACCACGGGCTTTCCCAAAGGAGGATGATTCATGGCAATGATTCGTAAACAAGATGCGCTTGACTACCATAGCCAAGGGCGTCGAGGTAAAATCGAGATCGCACTCACCAAGCCGTGCGCGACGCAGCGCGATCTCTCACTCGCCTACACGCCCGGGGTCACGGAACCGTGTCGCGAGATCGCAGCGCAGGCCGAGGACGTGTATAAATACACTGCAAAAGGCAATCTCGTTGCCGTTGTTACCAACGGAAGTGCCGTGCTCGGTTTGGGCGACATCGGCCCGGCGGCAGGCAAACCGGTGATGGAAGGCAAGGGCGCCCTGTTCAAGCGCTTTGCGGATATCGATGTGTTCGACATCGAGATCGATTCGAAAGACCCGGATGAGATCATTCGTATCGTCAAAGCGTTGGAGCCGACCTTCGGCGGCATCAATCTGGAAGACATCAAGGCGCCGGAGTGTTTTTCCATTGAAGAGCAGTTGAAGAAGATGATGCACATCCCCGTCTTTCACGACGACCAACACGGCACTGCCATCATCTCGGGTGCAGGCTTGCTCAATGCGTTGGCAGTGGTTGGCAAGAGGATCAACGAGGTGAAGGTCGTCTTCAGCGGTGCCGGCGCCGCAGGCATTGCCTGCGCGAAGTTCTACTTGCTGCTTGGCGTGAAGAAAGAGAATCTTACTCTCGTGGACACGAAGGGGGTGGTGTACAAGGGGCGGAAAGAGGGGATGAATCCGTACAAAGAGTTCTTTGCCATCGACACGGACGCGCGGACGCTTGCCGACGCTATGCGCGGCGCCGACGTGTTCGCAGGCGTCTCCGTAAAAGGCGTGGTCACGAAAGAGATGGTCAAGAGCATGGCGGAGGATGCGATCATCTTTGCGATGGCAAATCCCGATCCCGAGATCACACCTGAGGAGGCGTTCGAAGCTCGTAACGATCTCATCATGGCAACGGGCCGGTCGGACTATCCGAATCAGGTCAACAACGTCTTGGGGTTCCCGTTCATCTTCCGCGGAGCACTCGACGTGATGGCGACAGCGATCAACGACGAGATGAAGCTCGCCGCTGCGCGCACACTTGCCGCTCTTGCGAAAGGAGACGTTCCCGATTCCGTCATCAAAGCCTACGGCGGCAAGCCGATCAAGTTTGGACGCGACTATATCATACCAAAGCCGCTCGATCCGCGCGTCCTGTTGTGGGAAGCGCCTGCGGTCGCAAAAGCAGCGATGGAAACAGGGGTCGCACGCACACCGATCGAGAACCTTTCCGCGTATCGCGACGCGCTCGAGAGTCGCTTTGGTCGAAGAAAAGAAATCATGCGCACCGTTATCCACAAGGCGCAGCGTGCGCCGAAACGGATCGTCTTCCCCGAAGGCACAGAAGAGAAAGTGCTGCGTGCGAGCCAGATCATTCTCGACGAAGAAATCGCCAAGCCCATTCTCCTCGGCAACCGCGAGACCATCACCGAGAAGATCACGATGCTCGATCTGGACTTAACGGGCGTCGAGATCATCGACCCCGTTCATGCACAGAAGTTCGACGAGTACGTCAGCAAGTTCTACGACATGCGCAAGCGGAAAGGAGTGACACAGAAAGACGCGCGCAGCCACATACAACGTCCGATCAACTTCGGTATGATGATGGTGCACAGCGGCGACGCCGACGGCTTGGTTGCAGGTCTCACGCAGCATTATCCCGACACAATCAGGCCCGCACTGCACATCATCAAACCGCTGCCGGGCATCAGCACCATTGCCGGATTGTACATGCTCGTGTTCAAGAACGACGTCAAGTTCATCACCGATGCGACGGTCAATTTCGATCCTACAGCAGAACACCTCGCGGAGATCGCCATCCTTGCGGCGGAGAAGGTGAGCAGTTTCGACATCACGCCGCGCATTGCAATGCTGTCGTTCAGCAATTTCGGTAGCACGCAGCACCCATCGGCACAGAAGATGGCAAAAGCCGCGGAGTTGGTCAGGAAGCGCGCCCCCGAACTGATGGTCGATGGTGAGATGATGGCGGATACCGCCGTTTCACCCTACATCATCGAAACACTCTATCCCTTCAGCACGCTGAAAGGAGGAGCGAACTTGTTGGTGTGCCCGAACCTCGAATCGGCGAACATCGCCTACAAACTACTCGCACGACTCGGCGGCGCTGAACTGCATGGCCCGATGCTCATCGGTATGCGCAAGCCCGTGTACCTGCTCATCCCAGGCAACGAGGTGACCGACATCGTCAACGTCACGGCGATGGCGGTACGCGATGCCCAAGAACGCTCCGACGAAAACAGCCTGACGATGGGAAGAGTAGTGCCACAATTGGAGACGCTGTACGAATAACGCGGCAGATGGTCATGATGGCTGGCGGGAAGATCGGTGGTGCAGAACTTCCCGCTGGTGTTTCGAGACGTGCGCGCCGCGTGCGGCGAGTCAGTCTTTCCCTCCCTCTCGAGGAGGAGCGCCGAGCGATGTGCGTTGACCCACGGCGCAATCCGCGCAGCGGAGCGCAGTGCAGTAAAAACGGTACACCTGCATCGCCCCCTGATGATGCAACGCGTGGCGCAAAGCCGCCTTTTGCTTGAGGAGATCACGGCGGATGATGTCGCTGACGGCATTGTCTTGCAACGGTGGAAGTGCGACAAGAAGTCTGTGCACGTTGCGCGTCAAGCCTGCTTCACGAAAGAGGCGAGCGTAGAGAAGCATGAACGGCACGATGGTGTTGATGAGAATGTCGTTGATGCGATCGGCACCCAGCGCGATGCCGAAGCTTCCCGTGCGCGCGTCAGGCTTCTTGCGTGACGTGAAGTGATAGTGCGCTTGCCAAAACGCATCGGGCGTGAAGCTGAAGAGTGCATGGAGACGAGCGCGCCGCTCTTTCGCTCCCAGTGTGCCGTCCTTCATCATAGTCATCAACGATCGAAACGCATCGTTGCCGAACAACCGCGGCAGCAGAAAACAAAAAGCGGCAAGCCGCGCTGTCGGAAAGTTCTGCGGACGAAGTCGGAAGAACAGCCAATCGCCTTCGTGCAGCACATTGCCTGCAACGGCGGGGCGTAGGGTACGCCAGCGTCGCTTGAGTGCTGCGAGGTACACGCGGCTCTCAGGCTCGTGCACAGCGGAAGCCGCAGGAAGAAGCGACGCTGCCCCGAAGAGCAATGCCATCATCGTCACGGTGTCGTTCAGCGGAAAGCGGCGCAGCACCGCCAGTGGCATCGACTGCGCCAAGTGCAAGAACGGCTTCTGGTTCTTGGCATACCCGAGCGCTTCCATTATCCCCTCGTAGAGAAGCTGTTCCCACAGTTCCTTGTTCAAGAAATCCTTTCGCGTGTACTCCTTCCGCGGTGGCGGGATATCTGCCGGGTTGCCGTAGTAGCGTGGAAACGGCTCGCGCACCGTACCGCACGCGTGATCCACCAACTGCTTCAAGCGCTCTTCGTATCGGCGCAACTTCAATTCGATTCGTTCCAAACCCAAAGTTTCGAGCCAACCAAGAATCACGCGTGCGGACACGCCGTCGTTCAGATCGCGACACGGAATGGGTCCACGCTGTGCGCGCTCTTTATCCAGCGTGCTCCATGCCTCTCGCGTTCGCTCATCGAGAAACGGATGGAGTACCAGCAACGGAATGATACGTTTGCTCTGTGTTCGTGCAGGCGGCGAGAGCGGTTCCGCCGAGAGCACAACATGGAGAATGACGCCATTGTAGTGGGGATCGCGATCATGCTTGTGCGCAAGCCACTCCTGCGCGCTCACGTGCAACTCCACGTCGCCGCGATAGGTGGTGCTGCCCACACGAATGCGTGCATCCAGAAAATCTGGTCCTGCGTCGTCGTTCGGCGTGCCGGGCGAGAGGATCGTTACTGCCCTTCCGTCCGCTGTGGCAAGATGGCCATGCGAGAAGCGTTGCTCCTGCCAAATGCGACGAAGAATACTTTCAGGAATGAGTGGAAGAGCCATGCCCATACGCTCCTTCCTCCGTGTCGAGTAATGTGCAATGATCGTCAAGGCGTGCTCGCGTCTTGGAAGCGTGCTGCAGCCCTATCGCATGTGTCGTAGGAACGAAAGGCGAGCGATCGAAACCGGACGATCTGTTTCCTGCAACGTCAAGCCGTACTGTTGTTCGAGTGCTGCGCGCATGCTCGCAAACGTTCGCATCGGTACCTCGAAGTCGAATGTTCCCTCCACACCTGTGTCGTCGAAGAAATGCTCACCGAAGTGTTCTTCGAGACCCCGAACGAAAACCGGCATCGCTACACCGACACCGATCCACGACGAATCCGTCCATTGTACGGACGAGCCGCTCGCAACCGCAGTAGCTCTGAGCCGCTCGGGATGAACGACGCTAAGCGCCCAACCTTTCTTCTGTTCCGTACGGTATTGGAGTCTCGCGCCGAAGATGTCGTGGAGCGCTCGAAGAATCCAAGCACTCACCACCGAATCTGTCATCGGCACGCTTGCACGTAGCGTGAGGTCGAACATTTCGGTCGGCTGCGTCCCTTCGATCGTCAACCGAGAAGTCGGAAGCCCGAGCAACTTCCGGATCAGATCGCTTACCCCCCCCCGCTGCGGTACGCTATCTCGGTCGTGTCCCATACCCGTCGTCGCATAAAGATACCGCGACCGTACGCTTTCGGGTCGGGAGAAATGGTCTTCGCAGGATTCACCACAAGCACAATGAATGCGTTCTCGGGAATGCTCGTAAGCGGTCGCGGTTCTGTCGTGCCTACACGCGATGGAGGAACATTTCCCGTAGCGAGATATGTCTCCAGAAGCGATTCGGTCAAGTCGGTTGGATGGCCCCGCCATCGCAATCTTCCTTGCTTGTCGATGAAAAACGTGACTGGGATCGCTTGGACACCGAAGGCCCGGTGAGTTTTCCCAACACCATCATCGGTTGCATCCAGCGCTACGCTTCCTCGGATCGGCTTGCGTGTCAGGAAGGTTTCGACGACGTTGCGTGGTTCGGCGGTAATAAAAACGAAGACCACGTCGTTGCGCGCAAAGCGTGCTGCGAGGTCGTTCAGATGCGGGATCGCGCCGATACACGGTGCACACCACGTAGCCCAAAATTCGAGGATGACCGTCTTGTCCCGAAAAGGTTGAGATCCAGAAAGCTCTCCGCTAACGCATTCTCTGACGACGATCGCTGGAGCGAGCGCCCCGATTTCCGGCGACTGTAAATGCGCAGAGGAGTGAAGGGAAAACACCAACAGAAAAAGAGTGAGCATGATCCTCATGGCAGTGACCTCCTACCGACCGAAGCTTGTTGGTTGTGTGAAGAGCCGGAGCGGGTGCTTCACACGGTGAAACAACATGAACAGAAGGACGTCGCGCTGTGCCGACAGCGACGAGAATTTCAGAAGTACTTCTCGCGGATGCGAGCGATGTCGTTCCGGAGATCGAGCGCGGCGCCGCGTGCAGCCGCGGCAAAGTCGGTGCCGCGCGAAGCGTACAGCACAGAGCGGCTGGACGTGATCAGGACAAGCTCTCCGTTACGGTCGCATCCGAAACGTACGGCTGCTGTCAAATCTCCCCCCTGTGCACCGACGCCCGGAATCAGCAAGGGCATTTCGGGAGCGAGAGACCGAATACGCTTCAATGCTGTCGTTCGTGTTGCGCCCACAACGAGTCCGCAGTTGTCCTTCACGTTCCATCTCTTCGTTTTCGCTATCACGTGCTCATACAACGGCTTGTTCTTCACGTTCAGATACTCGAAGTCCTTCGCGCCGGGGTTTGACGTCAGTGCCAGAATGAACGCGCCACGACGTTCATCCCTGATGAACGGCTCCACGGAATCGAATCCCATGTACGGATTCACGGTGACGGCATCGAATCCGAAGTCGTCAAACAAACTCTTTGCGTACATCACCGAGGTATTACCGATGTCGCCCCGCTTGGCATCGCCGATGGTGATGATGTCGGAAGGAATCGCAGCGAGCGTTTCCTTCACGGTTCGCCACCCGACCTCACCGAGTGCTTCGTAGAACGCGAGATTCAGCTTGTACGCGCAGACGAGATCATGCGTTGCTTCGATGATGCGTCGGTTGAACTCGAGGATCGGCTGCGGGAGCGTCTGAAGATGGGGCGGAATCTTCGAGAGGTCCGGATCGAGACCGATGCAGAGAAGCGTTGCGCGCCGTTGTTGGATGGATCGGAGCTTGGAAGTGAACGCCATGAGCCGCCACTGTGCAAAGGAAGAGATCGGTTGTGATGGGAAGAAGATACTTCTTGACGATGGAACAAGCAACAGAACCTACCGTTGCCTCTCGAACGTGCGTACGAAATCGTGCTGCGGTCCTTGCTCGCGGGCATGACATCCTGTGCAATTCACACCCCGTGTTCGTATCGGGAACATGACGTTGCCGTTGGGCTCGTACTCCGCCCACAACCAACCATTGCCAGCAAGCAGATTGTGTGCGTCTTTGTACATCACTGCGTACACGTGCCTCGCTCCACCCACGATGATCTCCTTGAAGATGATCGAACCATCGGCGAATGAACCTCCCGCCGGAAATCTTCCATGCTGCAAGGCAGACAACGCCACGGCATTCATCCGCACACGGACTAGCGGCTGATGTGCCGTTGACCCCTTCAGCGCCCCGCTCGTGACCGAATCGGCATGGGGGAACAGTGCGTAGGTCGTCAACGGACTGGTGGCGGTCACCAACGGGAACAACTCTGCGTCCGTTGAGAGAAACGCGTTCTGTTGCGCGATCTGCTCTTCTTTCCCCCGGTCCGTGCAGGAGAAGAAGAGCAAACAAAGCAGGACGATAAAGCCGAACGTATGCATACAGGAAAGGTACTCCCCGCCTGTCACGAACGTATCACTCGGTGTACTGCGTGTAGTGATCGATGATGGATTGCGGGATGGGCATTGCCCGTCCGGTTTTGATATCCACCATCGTGCTGATGAAGTAGCCTTCGGCAGCAACTTTGCGCGGCTCCTTCTTGAAGATCCGGAAACCGACTTTCACGTCTGCCTTCTCGAACGATTCGAGCCACGTTTGGATGATGACGCGGTCGGCAAGACCGATCTCGCGCTTGAACTCGATATGGAAAACTTTCTGATACCAGTTCATGCCGTTCTTCAAGAACTCTTCCATCGGCATGCCGTAGCATCGTCCCATCTGATCGTAACGGGCAAACAACACGTAGTCGAGATACTTCGCTCCGTGCAAATGATTGTTCATGTCGATATCGTCGGGTCGGACGATGAGTTCCGATTCGAAGCGCTTGTACGGCATACGAAGCAGGTGGATGATACATGATGGTTCGGCGAATCGTGAACGCCGTCAAGACATCGTTGGACGTTCGCTGTCGAAGCATGTTCGACATCGCGCGTTGAAGTTTAGAAAAATGACGGCGAGAGTCAATCCTGCTCGATCAGAACTGACTGATATCACGCCCAAACACAAAGGCTTTCAACCAATCGACAAGTATCGACAGCTTGTTTCTGATGCTGACGATTTTTGTGAGATACGCGGAACGCCAGAAAAGCCACGTTACCCAACCGCGGCCCTTCACGCTTTCCAAGTCGGCAAGGGCGCGCCGCCCACCAATGTACGCAAGCATGCCGAGATGTTTGTACTGAAACGGTTCGACGGAGCGCCCGCGCGCTCGGCGCGTGAGCGCGTGAGCGAGGTATCTCCCTTGTTGTTGCGCCACTTGCGATGTGGCAGGCAGCGGCGAGCCTTCGATGATGCAGCAATCTCCCAATGCGTAGATGTTCTCGTAACCCTTCACGCGAAAAAAGCGGTCAACAATAAGACGAGACCGATCATCCTTGGGAAGCTGCACCTGTGCAACGAACGGCGTCGGTCCGTTTCCCGTACTCCACAACAGCAAACCGTATTCGAGCATCGACCCATCTTTGAGCACGATGGCACGTTCGGTGACGCGCACGACGGGAGATTCGGTCAACACCGTGATGCGCTGACGTGCGAACACGGCAGTGGCATAGCGACGGAGTTTCTCGTCGAACGAGCTGAGAATGTCGTTTGTCGCTTCCACGAGCGTGATGCGCGCTTCGGCAACCAAGGGTGGGTAGGCTTTCCTCAAATCCTCCACCAAGAAGTCATGCAGTTCTGCCGCGACCTCGACGCCCGTCGGGCCGCCCCCACAGACGACAAACTGAAGCAACCGGCGGCGCTCTTCGGGCGTGATACCCGGAAGATTGGCTTGCTCGAAGTTGCGGATGATCCGGCGGCGCAGTTCACGCGCATCATGAAGCTCTTTGAGGAAGAGTGCATGCTCGGCAACGCCGGGCACACCGAACGTATTGCTCACCGCCCCGACAGCAATGACGAGGATGTCGTACGCAACATCGAACACATGCCGATCGGTGGTCGCAACACACCGCACGGTGCGCGATGTTGGGTCGAGGCCCGTTGCCTCGGCTTGATAGAACCGGAGGTCTTCACGCACAGAGCGTATCGGTTCGATGATGCTGCGGAACTCGATGGTCCCGACCGTCGTACTCGGCAGAAGCGGCGTGAAGAGAAAATGATTGCGCGGACTTACGACGGTGATCGCATAGTCGTCGCCCAGATGCTTGACGAGATTGAGCGCCCCGAAACCGGTGCCGAGGACGAGAAGTGCCGGAAGAGACATTATCGTTCGAGCGTCTTGGCAAAGCCTTGAGTACGTGCCTGCGCTGAGAGAAGCACCTGAACCTTGAGGTCATCCGGCAACACTTCGTTCATCGAGCCTGTGCGGTAGCCTTGCAGATCGAGCGTCACGTACGTGAAGCCGAGCTGCTTGAGATAAACAACGAGGCGCTCACGCATGCTGTCGTCGAGCAGTCGGTGGATTTCTTCCTTCCCTACTTCGATGCGTGCCGTCCGTTCGTCGTGAAAGCGTACGCGGAAGAAGCGGAATCCTTCATCGCGCAGGAACGTTTCGGCGCTGTCCACTCGCACAAGGTTCTCTTTGGTAATGCTCATGCCGTACGGGAAGCGAGAGGACAGACACGCAAAGGCGGGCTTATCCCACGTTGGAAGCCCGAGGTGCCTTGAAATCTCGCGCACGTCAGCTTTGCTTAGTTCCGCTTCGAGCAGGGGTGAGCGGACGTTCTTTTCCGACTTCGCCTTCAAACCGGGACGGAAATCTCCGATGTCGTCCGTGATGGTGCCGTCGGCAATCCATCTCAATCCCTCGCGCGTGGCAATCTCCTGCAGCTTCTCGAACAGCTCCGCCTTGCAGAAATAGCACCGGTTCGCCGGATTTTCTCTGAACTTGATGATGTCGGTTTCTTCGGTACGGACGACAATGTACCGTGCGCCGATGTTTTCGGCAAGCTTCACTGCTTCTTCAAATTCGCGCGTAGGATACGTTTCCGAGCGACCAATCATGGCAACGGCATTCTCGCCCAACACATCGACTGCAACCCTCAGCAACAATGTGCTATCGACGCCGCCCGAGTAACCGATCGCGACGCTTTGCATTTCGCGCAGTATCTGCTGCAGCGCAGCGTATTTCCGAAGGACAGGTTCCGACAACATCGTCAACTCCTCGAGAACAAGATCGATATGGGATGGAGAAATATAACCAAAGTTTACGTTAGCGGAAAAACCACAACGCAATCGTTTGCTCGTCCTGCCGTTCCTGAAGCTCACAGGGGA
The DNA here is from genome assembly GCA_040290295.1 of Ignavibacteria bacterium. Taxonomy (GTDB): domain Bacteria; phylum Bacteroidota; class Ignavibacteria; order UBA10030; family UBA6906; genus CAADGV01. Next base: position 65,171 of record PSMW01000014.1, on the reverse strand, counting down.
TGAAAGCAATCATCACGTTGGCAACACAATGGCAACTCACTTGGGAGAGGAGCAGGGGTAGATTGTTGTAAGGGGAGAGGGCTGGCGACACACAGGACTGCTGAGGCGCGGTCGATGCTCCACCCTGCGCTTCCCCTCCATCGGAAGGATCGAACTCGGAGCGATCCCGCTGGCGCCTATTTCTCCAACAATTTCTTGAACGCCTTCAATGTTTTCGCGTCCGGAAATTCTTCCTCGAACGTCTGCTGCATTTCGGGATTCAATGTGAAGCACTCTTTCAATGACTCGATTGCCTCACCCGTCCGACGTAACAAAATGAGGGCCTTCGCTTTGTAGTAGTGCGGTTCCGAGGATGCAGGATTAGCTTCGTGGGCTCTCTCGAACGCTTTCAGCGCCTGTTTGGTGTAGCCGAGTTCGAGCAACGTCTCGCCGTAGTCGAGCCACGCATCGCAGTTCATCGGCTCGAGCTTCGTGACCATCTTATAGGCAAGCACCGAATCTTCGATGCGTCCGATGTTATAAAGCAGATCGGCCTTCGCGTACCAGATATCGGCGTAGTCGTTGCACAGAGCGAGCGCCTTGTTGTAGTCGGAAAGTGCACGGCGATACTGACCGAGCGAGTCATAACAACTCCCTCTTCCGAAATACGACTCGAAATGTTTTGGATCGTACTTGAGTGCTTGGGTGAATGCACGGATCGCCAAGTCATACTCCCCCAGCTCCTCGTACGCGTTGCCGAGGTTGTGCCAAGCCGGGACGTCCTTCTCTTCGAACTTGAGGGTCTCGCGATAGCAGTGAATTGCCTCCTCCAACTTCCCCATGTTTGCGTAGGCATTGCCCTTATTGTACCACGCAGCCGGGAAGTTCTCGTGGATGGCAAGAGCCGTGTCGTAGCTCTCGATCGCACGGTGGTACTGGTACATGCGATTGAGAACGATGCCGCGGTTGTACCACGCGTTGTAATTGTAGGGGTCGAGCTTGAGGTGCTCGTCGTACGCGCGCAGCGAGTCATGGGGCTGATCGAGGCAGTCGTAGCAAAAGCCCAATTCGTACCAGGCATCCTTGTGCGCGGGATTCCCTTCCGTAATGAACTTCAGGATTTGCACCGCCTCTTGATGGCGTCCCGTTTTTTCGAGCGTGATCGCCTTGTTGAACAACGCATCTTCGTTCGAAGGGTCGATCTCGAGCGCCTTTTCGAAGCAGGCAAGCGCCTCCTCCGGCTTGCTTAGGTCGTCCAACGTAATGCCTTTGTTGACGAGCGTTTCGGGATCGACCGGATTAATGGCGAGTGCCTTGTTGTACGCCTCGATCGCCTCCTCGTACCGGTAGAGGTTGGCAAGAATCTGCCCCTTGCGTTGCCACATCTCTGCACTGTAGGGGATATAGGTGAGAAGTTGATCGATGAAGTGCAGCGCGTCTTCGTACTTCTCGTTCTCCCAATAGTAGTTGACGATCTCCTCAAGCGCTTCGATGTTTGAAAGCTTGGAAGAGCCATCCTTCAACATATCCTTCAATTTTCGCAGCTCGTCTTCCGGACGTTCTTCGTCGGACGGCTCATCGTCGTCGTAATTGGTGAAATCCAATATGCTCATAACCAACTCCCTGTAGTCAAGCTATCGGTCTGGAACCCCTCGATCTTTGATGGCAAGTAAACCATTTCGCGAAATGAAGTCAAGAAACCATGCGCACACAGCACGAATGAAAGAACGACACCGAGCCGAGCCGTAGAGCGACCGACCCGATGGTGGTTTGACTTTCTCGGCTGATTGGTTTACATTTGATGGCTTTATTTTCAACATTGTGTTGCCTTCCACACTCAATTCCCGACTTTGAATCCCGGAGGTTTGTAGTGCGAAAGTATCGGTTTCGAATCATTCTTATCGTGCTCGCAGTGCTGCTCAGTGTGTATTACTTGTGGCCCACCTACAAGGACTACCGGTTGCACAAACAACTCAGTCAATTGAGCGGACCAGACAGCCTTGCATTTGTTGAAGAACATGAGGCAGACATCAGAGACGCCCGCCTGCGGCGTATCAAGCTGGGCTTGGATTTGCAAGGCGGTATGCGTGTGGTGTTGGAGGTGAACGTCCTCAAGCTGATCGAAGATCTCGCAAAGAACAAGGACGACGTGTTCGCGCAAATCCTGAAGGAAACGCAGGAGGAAGCAAGTCGCTCAGATGAATCGCCTGTGGTGATCTTTCGAAAACAATTCGAGCAGCGACAGATACGGATGAGCAAGTATTACCGTACACTGCGAGAGAACAACGACGAGATTGCATCATATCTTGAAGAAGAAGCGAAGAAAGCGATCGATCGTGCGATGGAAATTGTCCGCAATCGTGTTGATCAGTACGGGGTTTCGGAACCGTCGATTCAAAAGCTCGGTGCATCACGCATGATTGTGGAACTGCCGGGCGTGACGAAAGAGAGCGAGGTGCGCCAACTGTTGCAAGGCACGGCACTGCTGGAGTTCAAGCTCTTGCGCGAACCCGAGCAGGTGGTCACTATCATGAAAGCGATCGACGAGGCTCTCGCTGCAGACACCTCAGTCGCCAAGCAGGACACCACGACGCAGAACCTCCTCCCGTCCGACACCAGCCGAATCAAGACGCCGGAAGGCGATCTGACGCCAGAAGAATTCAAGCGGAAACACCCGTGGTTCGCCCTTGCATTGGTGGACAATCGTTCGCCCGATGAGGCGTTCGTCGAGGAAGAAAATAAAGAAAAAGTCCGCCGCATCCTCGAGCGCGACGACATCAAGAAACTCATCCCTGCCGACGTCCAATTCTTGTTCAGTGCAAAACCGCGCTTCACCAGTGAGGGGAGGAAGTACTTCACGCTCTACGCGGTCAATGCGAAGCCTGAGCTGACCGGCGGAGTGATCACCAACGCCCGCGCAACCCTCGACCCGAATACGAACGCTCCGATCGTGACGATGGAGATGAATAGTCAGGGGGCAAAGGATTGGGCGCGCATCACCGGAGCGAACATCAACAAGCGTATCGCCATTGCCCTCGATAGCGCCGTGTTCTCCGCCCCTGTTGTTCGCAATAAAATCGTCGGTGGCAACTCGCAGATCGAAGGGATGGAAAATCTCGACGAAGCGCGCTTGTTGGAAATCGTCTTGAAAGCCGGTGCGTTGCCGGCGCCTGTCGAGATTGTCGAGCAGCGGTCGGTGGGTCCCTCGCTCGGCGAAGACTCGATCCGCAGCGGCTTGCTCTCGTCGTTGTTGGCAACCGCCTTAACGGTGATCTTCATGGTGCTGTACTATCGAACAGGCGGCATGGTTGCCGATGTCGCCGTTGTTTTCTGCTTAATGTTTCTGCTGGGCGTGCTGGCAGCATTTCATGCTACGCTGACGCTGCCCGGCATTGCGGGTATCATTCTCACACTCGCGGTGGCGGTGGATGCGAACGTGCTTATCTATGAGCGCATCCGCGAAGAGCAGGCGGCAGGCAAAACGCTTCGTGCCGCGATCGACGCCGGCTACGAGAAAGCCTTCACGGCGATCTTCGACTCCAACCTCACCACGTTCATCACTGGCGTCATCCTCTACCAGTTCGGTACAGGATCGGTGCAAGGATTCGCTCTCACGTTGATGATCGGGATCGTTGTCAGTATGTTCAGCTCGATCTTCATCACACGCGTCATTTTCAATATCCTTTTGGAAAAATCCACGGCGGCTATCAGCTTTGGCTAAGATTTAGGAGAACCAGTTCATGCGGATTTTTGGCAAGACGAATATTGATTTCATGGGTAAGCGAAGGATGTGGTACCTCGTATCGGGGCTTGTCATCCTTGCCGGCATGGTGTCGCTCGCGATCAAGGGGCTCGGTTACGGCATCGACTTCCTCGGCGGCACAGAGTTGATCGTGCGGTTCGATCGATCGGTCGATATCGGCGACGTGCGTGATGCGATGACGAAGGCGGGCCTCACGAAAGCCGAGATCAAAACCTTCGGCAGCGATCGGGACATCCTCATTCGAACGACAGAACAAGGTTTCGGAACGACCATCGGCGACAAGATTCGAGCAGGATTACAGGCAAGCTTTCCGGACAATCCTCATATCGTCACAAAGGAAGACAAGATCGGACCGAAGATCGGCGCCGAGTTGCGTCGCGATGCACTCTACGCGGTAATTGCATCGCTGATTGCCATCCTAGTGTACGTGGCGTTCCGTTTCAAGTGGATCTACGGTGTCGGTGCGGTGGTCGCACTCTTTCACGACGTGCTGGTCACACTCGGCTTGGTCTCCATCTTCGACGGCATCACCCCAAATTTCCATCTCGAAATCGATCAAAATATGATCGCCGCCTTCCTCACCTTGGTTGGTCTGTCCGTCAACGATACGGTGGTGATCTTCGACCGCATGCGAGAAAACAGCAAGATCTTCAAGTCGATGAAGACCTACGATTTGATCAACAAGAGCCTGAACGAAACACTCAGTCGCACCATCATCACCTCGGGCACCATCTTCATGGTGCTCATGGTGCTGTTGGTTTTTGGTGGAGAGGTGAACCGAGGCTTCGCGTTCCCACTCACGGTCGGTATCGTTACGGGAACGTACTCTTCTATCTATCTTGCCAGTGCGGTCGTGTTGGAGTGGTCGCTCGGTCGTCAGCCACAGCTTCAGGCGGCGAAATAACCCTCTCGACGAACTCCCAACCAGAGCACGCTATGAAATTTTCGACGACGCAATACGAAGGCGTGACGGTGATTGCCATCGAAGGCAACCTGATGGGCGGTCCCGATGCAGCAGCACTGAACGACAAGCTGATCGACCTGATCGGAGCGAACACGACCCGTGTGGTGCTCGACTTGCATGGCGTGGACGTCATCAACAGCTCGGGATTGGGGATGCTCATCAAGGGCGTTTCGACCATGAAGGAGGCAGGTGGCTCGTTGAAGATTGCCGCCGCGTCGGAAAAAATCCTCGCGCTGATCAAGATTACCAAACTGTCCGGGGTCCTGCAAACCTTTCCGACCGTTGCGGACGCCGTCGCGAGCTTCAAAGCGTGATTGCATCTCACCATCGAATGTCCGACCTTTCTTACAGAAGGTCGGATTTTTTTGTGGCTCCGCCATCCTTTCCCGTCTGCTACGCTCATACACATTGCACAACGCGTCTAACGAACGAGAACAACGATGCCGGTTCGCATCATCGTCGGCGCCCAATGGGGTGACGAAGGCAAAGGCAAAGTGGTGGATCTGCTTGCCGAGCACGCCGATATCGTCGCACGCTATCAAGGCGGCGCAAACGCAGGCCACACGGTGTGCATCGGCGAGAAGACCTACGTGTTGCATCTCATTCCTTCGGGCATATTCCATCCGCACATCACGTGCGTCATCGGGAATGGTGCGGTGATCGACCCTGCCGCGCTCCTCAGCGAAATCGATCAACTTCAACAGGCGGGCATCGACATCAACGGCAGATTACTCGTGAGCCACAACGCGCACCTGATCATGCCCTATCATAAGATGCTCGATACAATCCGAGAGAAAACCGCCGATAAGATCGGTACCACCGGTCGCGGCATCGGTCCTGCCTATATCGACAAGTTCATGCGGTGCGGCATCCGTATCGTGGATTTGCTCGATCGCGACATTCTCGCCAAGAAGCTTGCCGCGAACATTGCAGAGAAGAACCAAATTCTTGCACGTGTGTACGGCGAAACAGCGATCGATGTGGATAAGGTGATCGCAGCATATCAGGAATTCGACATCAAAATCGACCCGTTCATCACCGACACCGCTGTGTACTTGAACACAGCCTTGAAGAACAACAAGCGCATCATCGCCGAAGGCGCACAAGGTGCGCTCTTGGACGTTGACCACGGTACCTACCCGTTCGTCACCTCCTCCAATCCCACCGCGGGTGGAGCGTGCACCGGCTTGGGTATTCCGCCGACATCGGTGGAGACGATCATCGGGATCATGAAGGCGTACTCGACGCGAGTGGGAAACGGACCGTTTCCGACCGAGCTGCACGACGAGACCGGCGAATCGCTGCGCACGCTGGGGCATGAGTTCGGCGCAACAACGGGAAGACCTCGACGCTGCGGATGGTTCGATGCTGTTGCCGCGCGCTATTCCGCAATGATCAACGGCATCACCAAACTTGTCGTGACCAAAGTCGATGTGCTCGATGGGCTGGAGACCATCCGTGTCTGTGTCGGCTATGAAGTGAACGGCCGGCAACTCAAATCCTTTCCCACCGACGTGAAGACGCTCGAGCGCGTCACGCCGGTGTATGAGGACTTCGAAGGATGGAAGACGCCGCTTGCCTCCACCCGACATTGGGAAGACTTGCCCAAAGCGGCACGGACCTATCTGCGCGCGTTGGGAGAACTCACCGGCACTGAGCTTTGGATGATCTCGGTAGGACCTCGGCGCGATCAAACGCTGTTGGTTGTCTGAACATATGAAGGCGGCAAATTTCAAAATCGTTCTGCTGATCATCGCGATCGCCATCGTCGTCGGCATGCTCTTCTACTCGCAGAACATGATCGACCAACTCCTGAAGAAGGAGCGCGAGATCGTCGATCTGTATGTGAACTCCATCGAATACGTTGCGAGTGAGAACTCCGCCGGCGGCGATATCAGCTTTGTGTTCGACGAAATTATCCGCGCGATCGACTTCCCAATGGTGCTGACGGATCCGAACAACAATCCGATCGAACCGCTGCGGACAAGCGTTCGCAACATCCAGCTCGACACGACGCTCTCGCCCGAACGGCAGGTCGAACAACTCAAGCACATCATAGCAACGCTCGACGAACAGAACATACCCATCCGCGCAATGCTCAACGACACGACGGTGCTCAGCATTGTGCACTACGGCGAGTCGGATTTGATTCGTCGCTTGCGATGGTTTCCCTACATCCAATTCGGGTTGGCAGGCTTGTTCATTCTTGTCGCCTATGTCGGTTTCAGTTACATCAAGCGAAGTGAACAGAGCAACATCTGGGTGGGAATGGCAAAGGAGACGGCGCATCAGCTCGGCACGCCGCTGTCGAGCTTGATGGGATGGCTCGAATTAGCGCGCGAACATGCCGCCATGAACCCTCTGTTGGAAGAAACGCTCGCGGAGATGAGCAACGACGTCGAGCGGCTCAATAAGGTGGCTGCCCGATTTTCGAAAATCGGCTCGCGACCCGAACTGAAGGAGGAGAACCTCACGGAAGTGATTCAAGGTGTTCTCGCGTACATCTCTCGTCGTCTTCCGAAAACCGGCAAGAACATCGAGCTTGCCATCGTCACGCCCGGCGAGTTTCGTGCACACATCAATCGTGAGTTGTTCGAGTGGGTATTGGAGAATGTGATAAAGAACGCTCTCGATGCGATCGAAGATCAGAACGGACGCATTTCCTTTCGCATCGAGCAAAGCGGTCCATCGACCTCGATTGACATCAGCGATACGGGCAAAGGCATCGATCCGAAACATCACAAGGATGTCTTCCGGCCCGGCTATAGTACGAAGAAGCGAGGATGGGGTTTGGGCCTCTCGCTCTCCAAACGCATCATCGAAGACTATCATGGGGGAAAGGTGTTCGTCAAGCACAGCGCGCTGGGCGCGGGTACAACCTTCCGGATTCGCTTGAGGACGTGATACTGCTGTGCTACGCGGTATGCGCCGACTGTCCATTCGTGCTGCCTCCGCTCTTGCGTAGCCCCCCCCCGAGCAAGGCGTCCGCTCATCGATCGATTACCAAACGCTCTAACGATTCCTCCGAAATGAACTGTTGCGCCGCTGCATGGTGAAGGAAGGCGGTGAGACGGTCGAAATACCCTCCCTCCAACAACTCATCCAATGTGAGGCTCTGCCGTGCGATGAGCGATTCATCGTGAAGACACTTCTTGCCTCCTCATGTCTGGCGTGTGAATGACGTTCACCCCTGACCACGTTCACATGCCGAAGAAGCTTATCACGTCGCGGGAGAGTCTCTGGAGCTTGTGCAGCACGGGGTTGCCGACGAGTGTATCGACGCCAAGCGCAGCGAGGACCACCACGACACCGGCGAGCGTCGCCAACAACACGCGTAAGAGCGCATGCTTCCCCCGCATGAAGTCGCTGAGGAGTTGCACCGCCAGATGCACGCCGACGGTGATGCCGAGAAGCGCAAAGCCGAGTTGCTGCATGGGACTGATCGTCAGCACCGTGCCGAAGACGACCAGCAGCACCTCGAAGGTATAGAGAACTTTCCGCCAGTGACGAAACACCAGGTTCAGCAGGCTTCCCGGCACGGCGACAATGACCAAACTCCAGAGAACGTGACCCACGCGAGCGACCCATGCAGCCGGACTTGTATTCACGCCGCGTTTCTCGGAAAGACCTTCGAGGATCGACCCGATGATCCGCGTTGCGCGTGAAGCAACCTTCAGCAGGGCAGCGGGATCGGGCTTGCGGTTGACGCTGTACCCCTTACGGAAGTAGTCTAAAAGATGTTCCTCGCTCAGAAGCAGGCGGAAGACTGCCTGCATTTTTGTGTCGAGCGAATCGCCGTACGCTTCCTCGAGGATGGCGCGGAGCGATTCCTCGGTCTGCGTGCCGGCAGAGGATCGTGCGATGATATCCGAGAGCACGCCGCAAATCTCGAGGCGATCTTGAACCTGCAAGTCCTCTTCGAGGATTGCCGTATGTGCCTGAGCAATAAGCTGAGAGCGAATGTCACGGACATCGTCGCCGGGCAGCAACGCTGCGATGATGCGTTCGGCGCCGTCGAGTCGGCCCCAGAGGATGTCGTTCTTGCGCCAGAGTGTGTCGAGAAACGCGCCGAAATTTGCCATCGCCGTGCCCGCAAGTTTCGTGCGGCCATTGGGCTTGCGACGTTCGCTGCGTTCGTCGATCAGGCTGCGTGCATCTTCAGGACTGATGCGAACAACTTCGACGGTGTCTAACTCGCCTGCAGCGGTGCTGTAGAGAGCGGGGAACGTGATCAGATCGTAGTCGTCGTAGTAATGGTAGTAATGCCAAACACATTCACGCGCGGTTTGCCGCGCTTTGCTCTTTTCATTCTTTGCCGGCTTCAGTGCTTCTGTGCACAGGCGTCCTGCTTCACTCGTGACGCGCAGAATGTACGCCGCCAATGCTTCTGCAAGGTCTTTCAACCGTTGCTCGACCTCTCCCCGCGCGATCAAGGCTCGGGCTTGTGTTAGGCGCTCCCCTTCGCTGACTCTGAGTATGCGTTCGAGGTCATCGGGAGCAATGCCGATTGCTGCGACGAACGGAGCTAACGGATTCTTGTCGAGCCGTGCGAACAAGGCACGCCGCGCGGCGTTGAGGAGAGAAAACGCTTGGTTGAGTGCACGCCGAGCTGTGATCAACTCTTCGCGGAATGCTGCCGCGTCCTCCCCCGTAAGATCGAACGCGACGCCGATACTCTTAAGGATGCTTTCCGCGGCGGGCCCTCCTCCGTAGAGCACATCCAGTCGGCCTTGAACGAACGTGACGCGCCGGATACGGTATCCCAAATCGAAATCCAACAGGAATCGGTTTTCGGTAAGCTGCTCTGCTTTGGGACGAGCGGGATCGAAGTACACGCGATAGTTCTTGCTGCGCCAGGCACGAACGAGGTATCGGATACCGAGAAGATGATCGGAGTTCTCGTCGAGTCCCGCAGCGCGAGCAATCAATTGAGCAAGCTCGTCCGTCACGGCGCCAACCTTCAAGCGCTGGTAGCCGCCATAGCCCATCCCTTTTTGGCGGATCATCTCTTTCAAATCTTGATTCGCCCACTCGAGGCCCTTCTTCGGCGCGCTCCGAAGTCCCTTGACGGCGTTGACATCATCCTCGATGCCGCGCGTGATGCGAAGAACCCGTTCGACCAATTCGTTGCGTTGCAAGACGCGCTGGAGATCTTCGAGGATGGTCTCGTACCGAGGAAGCGTGAGCACCGCGGCGCCGATATTCTCGAGTGCATCAGGGCGCGGCGCTCGCTCGGGCAAATCTTCCGGATGTTGGGGCGCCGGTTCGATATAGATCAGCTTGCGATCGACCGGAAGATTCGCTTGGCGTTCCATCAGCGCATCGATCGCGTAGCTGAACGGTTTGTTGTCGAGGTAGCCTCCATCACCGAACGAGCGCGACGGGAAGGATATGCTCGTTGCGCTTTGCACCGAGCGATAGTACTCGATGAAGCGTTCCCAGAGCGGACTGTGCGAGGAAAGGTTGCTCTTGTTGTACGGCGGGATGCGTCGAACGAACTCGTCGATATCGCGCAGTTGCATCGGCTCGAACGCGAACGGGAAGGAAGAGGTACATCGAGCAGCGAAGGCAAGAAACGGATTGAACTCACGTAGAAAATCGTTTCGCACGAAACGGCCTCCCGTGCCCGCTGCGAGTGCAAAATCAATACGGCTCGGGTCTCCATGTTCCGTAGCGTAGTAGCGGAAGTGAAACACATTCTTATGGCGGCGTTCGTACACGATGTCGTCGGCAAGGCGGAGCGGCACTGTTACGCCGTCGATATCCGTCGTCGTCACGAACAGATCAAACTCGTCAGCGAACGGCGAGCGTGTGGGCGGCGCGCCCGTTTCCATTGCGTCGAACGCTCTCAGCAGCTTCAGATACATGCGCTTGCTATTGAGCAACGACGTGGGTGGCGACTCGAGCGAAAGGAGCGATTCGTTCTTCACAGAGTACTTATCGTTCAACAACAAAGCGATGTCGCCTTCTTCGACCCACAACTGTTTCAACCCGTCCATCGGCTGGCAGTTGGCGAGTGCCTTTGCCAAGAAGATTGCATTGATACCGCCGGCGGATGTTCCCGAAAGCACATCGATAACGAACCGCGTCCGAATCGGATCGCTCGGCTGCACATCTTGTTTTGGCGCCTGATGGCCCGTGAGCATGCGACCGAGCATTCGGTACACGCGTTCGGTGCCGCTCAACTCGGCATCGAGGAGAAAAGGCTGGTCGGGATTCTCGGGATCGGAGGGCGCGGTCGCACGCACGAGATGATACAACTCCTGCGCAATGCCATTGATGTAGATCGCCAAAGACACCCCGCCATACATCACGACAGCGAGACGAACTTCCTGCGAGAACCGGCATGCCGGCGTCGGCGACGGGACGGTGGGTTGAACAGGAGCGGCCAAGGAGGAACCTCCGGCTGGATTGTGGGAGATGGTAGAATCGAAAGAACTGTGCAGCATCTTACTCAATCACGAGTGCAATGTCAAGCCATTTCTTGGAAGGGCGGTCGTGAAGCAACTTCAGACGACGAGAGCGTGAGTGAGAGAATATTTTGGCAGGGTGCGGCTTGGAGGGTCGAACACCAAGCGACAGCTATGACGCAGGAACTTCCAGCGTGTCGGTCGGCTCGCGTTCGATCCATGGGGAAAGAATTTCCACTACACGTTGCCTCAGCAAGCCTTTGGGATAACTCAAACGCATAGAGTTGAGCACGACGGAGATGCTCGATGCGAGCATGGCGATCGCTGCCATGAATGGATTGAGCATCCCCGCAACGGCAAGTCTGATGCCGATACTGTTGTAGAGGAATGCCCATGCGAGATTCTGCTTGACGATGCGGGTTGCTTCTACCTGAAGGATGCCGTTCATGTTCAACGACGATGCAACGACCCGCGCACCGACAGCCTTCTCCACCGGCGTTGCTTCACTCGTGAATAACGATTCGTCAACGACGGCGCCAGGCACATCCAACCGCACCAGATCCGACCGAGGAAGTTTCGAGGACCGGATTTGTCAACTCTTGGAAAGACCGACCGCGATGATGAAAATCTCAACGCAACACTCGACCCTCCAACCGAGATTGATTTTCCCTCACCTTTTCGTGAAATTGCTTTATCATTCGGCGAACCCAAGCATCGGACAAAGGGGCTCAACGGTTGGACAAGTTCATCATTCACGGAGGGAAGCGATTACGCGGCAGCGTCACTGTCAGTGGTGCAAAGAACGCGACGCTTGCACTGATGCCTGCCGCCCTGCTCGCCAGTGGCACGTTTCGGCTCTCCAATACACCCGATCTGCGCGACGTGGCAACAATGTCCAGTCTTCTGAGAACGATGGGCGTGACCATCGACTTCCACAATCACGTGCTCACGATGAACACGCGCGGCGTCAACAAGTACGAAGCGCCGTACGAGCATGTCAAGAAGATGCGCGCGTCGATCTATGTCTTAGGCCCGCTGCTCGGTCGTTACGGAATGGCAAAGGTGTCGCTTCCCGGCGGTTGTGCATGGGGACCGCGTCCCGTCAATCTTCACATCGAAGGCATGCGCAAGCTCGGCGCCGATATCCACATCGAATACGGCTACATCGTCGCTCGTGCACGGAGATTGAAGGGCACACACATCCACTTCGATATTTCCAGTGTCGGCGCAACGGGCAACGTGATGATGGCGGCTGTGCTGGCGAAAGGCACCACGGTGATCACCAACGCCGCCATCGAACCAGAGATCACCGCGTTGGCGGAGTTTCTCGTCAAGATGGGAGCGTCCATCCACGGCATCGGGACGAACCGGCTGGTGATCGAAGGCGTTG
>PSMW01000014.1:35731-52655 GCA_040290295.1 Ignavibacteria bacterium | reverse complement strand
TTCACCCTGCCGATGTCGAGACCATTCCCGATCGCATCGAGGCAGGAACGTTTCTCATGGCCGGCGCTATCACCGGCGGGCACATTACGATCGAACGCGTGAACCCCGAACACCTCTCCGCCGTATTGGCGAAGTTGGAAGACGCCGGCTGTACACTCACGGTCGGCACAACATCCGTGGCGCTCGAAGCACCTTCCACCCTTCGACCTGTCGACGCGACCGCTGTGATCTATCCGGGATTTCCCACCGACATGCAGGCGCAGTGGATCGCACTCATGACCATCGCCGATGGGGCATCGATCGTTACTGATACCATCTATCTCGACCGCTTCAAGCATGTGCCCGAACTCCAACGGCTGGGAGCAGACATCGAGATGAAAGAAAACGCTGCGATCGTGCGCGGCGTCCGGCACCTGACCGGAGCGAAAGTCATGTCCACTGACTTGCGAGCCTCTGCGTCGCTGATTCTTGCCGGACTCGTTGCCGAAGGAACGACCGAAGTGCTGCGCGTGTATCACTTAGACCGCGGCTATGAAGCCATCGAGAAGAAACTGCGCGCGCTCGGCGCCGACATCGAGCGTGTGGCGGGTAACGAGTATTGAGCTTGACACGGCCACCGGACTTTTGTTGGAACCTCGTGAACTTCAGCATGCCACAAGAGTTGCCCGATGATGCTTGCTCATGACCAACTCCGATTGCCGCTTGTGGTTTCGGCCTTCCTCTATCTGTCGTTTTCTCTCCTCTGCACACAACTGCCGCTGACAAATTACTTGGGCTACGAATTTTCTGCGCTTACGGCGCTCCTCACGTCGTTTGTTGCGGGTTTTACTACCATCAACAGTGTTCGGCGCTTCTTGCGGGAGAAGCGTGCTGAAGAAGACCACGCCGGCGAAGCGCTCGGTGCTTTTCGCCGCGCGGTTCAACTCAATCTTCTCTTCCTGATCATCCCGTTCAGTGTCATGCTCGCGAACGCGCTCTTCGTCAAGAACTGCTCGCTCGGGGAAGGCGTTGGGTTCTTCCTGCTGCTACCGGTGGTGACTGCGCTTTTTGCATCGGCTCTCGGCGTGTTCTGCACCGCACACTATCGGAGGCCGAAAACGGTGTTCACGCTGTTCGTCGCGGCAACATTCATAGAAGTACTTACCATCGGTTACTTTACGCCCGCGATCTTCTCCTACAATTTTTTCTACGGCTACTTCCCCGGTCTGACGTACGATGAAGCGCTCGGCATACAGCCGCCGCTGATCCTGTTCCGGGTGTTCACCCTCATGCTTGCCGCTGCTCTCGTGTGGATGGCATGGCTTCTGCTGCGCTCTACGCACAGCGATGTGCCGACATGGGAGAAAGGCTTGACGCTCGTGGGAGAGATGCTTCAGGGCCGGCGCGTCTTCATCACAACCGCCATCGCAACGCTCATCATCGTCGTGTGGTGGTTTCGAGGAGAGCTGGGGTTGGATGCGAGCAGCCGCTTCATCCAACATCAACTCGGGAAAGCCTACACCACCCCGCATTTCCGTATCTACTACGCGGCGAGTTCCTACAGCGACGATGAGATTCGCTGGGTTGCAGCAGAACACGAATTTCGGTTGAAGCAAATCACCGACGCGTTACGCATGCCGTTTCGAGGAACCATCGAATCATACATCTATCCTTCCGCCGAGGTAAAGCAGCGTTTGATGGGCGCAGGCAACACGAACATCGCCAAACCCTGGAGCGGGCAAATTCACCTCACACAGCAGACCCTCGACGCAACGTTGAAGCACGAACTGGTACACGTCCTCGCAGCGCCCTTCGGTCTGCCGATTATCAAGGCGAGTCTCAGCACAGGCTTGGTCGAGGGGTTGGCGATGGCAATCGAATGGGATTGGGGTAACCGAACGTTGCATCAGTACGCTGCAGCGATGAGAAGGTTCGGCGTTGCACCGGAGATTGCCGCTCTTATGTCGTTCACCGGCTTTGCCGCCCATGCATCGTCCGTGAGTTATGTGCTTGCCGGTTCGTTTTGCCGGTATTTGATGGACACCTATGGCATGCGACCCGTGATGCAGGTATATCGGTCGAACGATTACGAACGAGCGTTCGGCAAGTCGCTCCACGCGTTGATTGACGAATGGCATGCCTTTCTCGACAAGATTCCTGTGGGAGGGGACGATCGAGACGCGGTGGATGTTCTGTTTCGTCGACCGCCGATCTTCGAGAAAGTATGTGCTCGTGTTGTTGCGATGCGAAACAAGGAGGCGGCGAAAGCCTTCGGCCGACGCGACTACCGTGCGGCAGCGGCACTCTACAAGCAGTCGTTCGAGGACGGTCGAGGCTACGACGCGCTGAGCGGATATGTTGTGAGCGCGGTACGCCTCGGCGAGTACGCTAGCGTGATCGCGCTGTTCGACTCCTTCATGCAACGCAGTCAACAACCGGCACAATACCTCCCGCTGATGGTGCACGTTGGTCTGGCACAATGGGGTAACGGCGATACTGCTACGGCACAGGAACTGTTCTCCCGCGTAGCGCGTGCTAACATCAGCGAACAACTGACCGAGACAGCCATCGTCTGTTCCCTTGCACTTGCACTGCGCGATGCAACCAACCGCAACGCACTCTTTCGGTACTTCACACAGGCGGCTTCGGATTCCGAACGAGTGGCACTCCTCGATTCAATGGACATGGATACCGTGAGACAGTGGCTGCCTGCATATCTCAAGGGGAAGGTTCTTGCGCGACAGAAACGCTGGAGCGACGCACTGACCGTTCTTGAACCGTTGCACACCACACACCCGGTGCTCGAAGCGCTCCGTTTGAAGACAATCGGACACGCACTCTTCCGGTCGAGAAGATTTGCTGATGCACAGATCGCGTTTTGGCGTTCGCTCAATGCCGTCGCCACCGAGGTCGCGCAGCAGGACGTGAACGAATGGATCGAACGCTGTGAGTGGATGAAAGGAAGGACGACGGGATGGGAATGAAGGATCGATGTAACGCGGCACGCGCTTGTGAGAAGTGGTGCAACAGAGTGGGCGTCTTAGTATATTGGTACGAGTGCAAAAATGATCACGCAACTGAACATAGCAGGTTTCAAAAGTTTCGGCATCCCAGGGCAACGCATTGAGCTCGGGGCGCTCAACTTCGTTGTAGGTGCAAATGCCTCCGGCAAATCGAACCTCATAAGCGCGTTGCGATTTTTACAGCTCGCTGTAAGAGTGAGCACCGAGTTTGCAACAAATGAATTTGGCGGCATCACTGAAGTCCGGAACCGCATCCTTCGAGAGCGCAAATCCCCAAAGCCCATGAGCATTGGTTTTACAATGAGCATTCGGAACGCGGCAATGCAACATGGAAGGAAGGGGCGAAGATTCACGATCGGTAGCTACTCGTACGAGCTTTCACTCGATATGCGATCCGATAAGGGAGTCCCTGAGGTAATTTCCGAAATCCTGCAAGCGGACGTCAGAGATCAAAAAGGCAATCTTATCCCATATCGCATCGAACGAAGGAAGAACGAGGTTGTTCTCACCGATCAGTCGCAATCAGGGCAGGCAGAGAAACAGACCCTGAAAATCCCGAGTCAGGAAGCGACCCGACTGGTTCTTGGGGTTGCAATGTTTAGCCTTCCCGCAGTTCTTTTGCGTGAGCAGATACTCCACTGGCGGTTCTACAACATTAGTGCCGAATGGGCGCGCCTCCCGTTCAAGGAGACACCTGACGCGGACATCGGACGTCATGGAGAGAACTTGGGTGTGGTGCTCCATAAGATCGAACATGAAAATGGTAAAACAACGATCGAGTCGCTTGTTTCAGGATTGATGGGAGCGGTGCCGGGGTTAAAAGGCATCAAACCTGTCCAGCTGCCGATTGAGGGCAAGAGGACATTTCAGGTTGTCGAAGAGAAGATCAAGGGTGCTATCGGTCCCGATTCCATTTCCGACGGCACCATACGGCTCTTAACCTTGTTGGTGTTTGCATTGCGCAAAGGGAACGAAGATGCGCTGCTCGCCGTAGAGGAGCCGGAAAACGGACTCCATCCGCATCTTGCCGAACATGTCATAAGTATTCTCCGTACAGCTTCGGCAACGAAACAGATTCTTGCTACGACTCACAATTCTGCCTTCTTGGACCATCTTCAACCAGAGGAAGTACATCTTCGTGACAAACTAGATGGGTTCACAAAGGTACGTCGTGCCAGTGACATTGAGGAGGTGCAAACTTTTCGCAAGCATTTCCGCCTGGGCGAGATCTAGGTACAAGGAACATTAGGAGGTATCCCATGACCATTGGTGTCGGCGTCGAAGGTCCATCGGATCGAGCGTTTTGGCAAAAAGTGCTTGTAACATACTTCCCCCGAGTACGATTCGATATTCGGAACATGCAAAACAAGACGCGTCTTATTCGACAAGCTCCCTTGCTGGTCGAAAGTTTCCGAGGCGCACATTACGCAGCGACATACCTCATCGTTGATGCCGACGAAGCCCCGTGTGTGTCACAGAAGTGTTCCACTTGTTCGACACAAGCATCCTTCACGAAGTACGCAAACCACTCCCTGACCGAGAGGTCTTCATCTGTGTTGCGGTCAAGGAACTCGAGGCGTGGTTCCTTGCCGATGATCAAGCTATCAACCGTGTGCTCCCCAAAGCGGCGTACAAGGCTCCTCAAGATACCGGCACGCTCAACGCACAGCGCGAGTTAGGGCAAATCTGGAGGCGCCAATATATGAGTTCGTTCAACAAGATCGCGTTCGCCATCGAAATGGCAAAGAGTTTTAGCCCACAACGAGCAGAACGGCATTCACCCTCCTTTGCTTACTGTTGGCAGAAAATGGGCTACTGGTTTTCGGGACCTTGATAGTGTTATGCCTTTCTCGCGCATTCTCCTGACTCGCCTCAAGTTCATCGGTGATGTAGTACTGACCACGCCGATCATCCGTTCTGTTCGCAACGCATTCCCGAGCGCATACATTGCGTACTTGGGTGAGAAGAACGCCGTCTCGCTTCTCGAACATCATCCTTGCTTGGATGAGATCATTCCGTTCGACATGTCCCGACCAACCTTCCTCGAGCAACCGCGCGTGCTATGGCAACTCCGGCAACGGCGATTCGATCTGGCGATCGATCTCTTTAATAACCCCCGCAGCGCATTGTTGGTGTGGGCAAGCGGAGCGAGCGTGCGTGTCGGAATAGCCCGTCCAGGACGAGGAAAGCTGTACACCGTACAGGTGCATGACGACGGCAAGCCGAAGACGGCAATTGCATTTCACAACCAATTCCTTCGCGCTGTGGGGATCGAGCCGACGGCCGCGCGGCCGGAACTTTTCTTGCGGGAGGAAGAACGGCGCGATGCACGTATCTATTTGCAATGGTTGGACTACGAACACGCTCCGCTCGACATGTCTCGACCCATCGTGGGGATTCATCCCGGAGCGACGTGGCCCGCCAAGCGTTGGTTGCCCCAACGCTTCGGCGCGCTCGCGGACATGCTCGCAGCCAAATTGAACGCACAGATCATCATCACCGCCGGACCGAACGACGATGAAACCGTCAGCGCAATGCTCAAGCACTCTTTCGTGAACGCAAAAGTCGTGCGCAATCTCCCCTTGCGCCAACTTGCCGCAGTGATTGCACAATGCTCGGCGTACGTTGCAAACGACAACGGCACAATGCACATCGCCGCGGCAGTCGGCGTGCCGACTGTCGGTATCTTCGGGCCCGGTGAGGACAACATTTGGTTTGTGTACGCATCGGCAGAAGGACACACAGCGCTGCGACGCGACGTACCGTGCCATCCCTGTCATCTCAATGTATGCAACAGAGAGGGAGACGAATATATGGCGTGCATGAAGCTACTGCACGTGCATGACGTGTTCGCTGCAGTCGAGCGCGCACTCGCTCAGCGTCGGAGACGTTCATGAAATGTAACAGTAAAGGATGGGCAAGTCCGTTGTCATGCGATGCCGTCCATTGATTTTCTTTTCTCTTTTGGCGTACTTGGTACGCACAAAAAATCTCCCCGACGATCATCACCTCATTGCATGTGCACACAACAGGAGCAGTCATGAACACGATCATCAGCGACATCCGCGCGCGTGAAATTCTCGACTCGCGCGGCAATCCCACCGTCGAAGTGGATGTTGAACTGGAAAACGGCATCATCGGGCGCGCAGCAGTGCCGAGCGGCGCCTCAACCGGCGAACACGAAGCAGTCGAACTGCGCGACGGCGACAAGACGCGCTACAACGGCAAAGGCGTCCTCAATGCCGTCGAACACGTCAACAGCACGCTCGCCGAAGAGCTGACCGGTTGGGATGCCACCGACCAAGTCGGTATCGACGAGTTGATGATCAAACTCGACGGTACAAAGAACAAATCGAAGCTCGGAGCGAACGCGATCCTCGGCGTGTCGCTTGCCGTTGCCAAAGCGGCGGCAACGGCGTTGGGCGTTCCGCTGTACAAATACATCGGCGGCGTCAATGCCAAAGTCCTGCCCGTACCGATGATGAACATCCTCAACGGCGGCAAGCACGCCGACAACAACGTGGACCTGCAAGAATTCATGATCGTGCCGACGGAAGCTGAACGTTTCAGCGAGGCGCTCCGCATGGGTGCTGAAGTGTTCCATGCGCTCAAGAGCGTCCTACACGCCAAAGGCTACAACACCGCTGTGGGCGATGAAGGAGGTTTCGCTCCAAGCCTGAAGAGCAACGAGGAAGCGATCGAGGTGATTCTCGAAGCCATCACGAAAGCGGGCTACACGCCGGACAACGACATCTCCCTTGCGCTCGATCCTGCATCGAGCGAAATGTGGGAGGATGGGAAATACTTCTTCTACAAATCCACCAAAGAAAAAATTACGCGCGAAGCGATGGTGTCGTTCTATGAAAACTGGGTACGTCAATATCCCATCATTTCCATCGAAGACGGCATGGCGGAGAATGATTGGGAGGGATGGAAGATGCTCACCGATGCACTCGGCAAGAAGATCCAACTCGTCGGCGACGATCTGTTCGTCACCAACACCGAGTTTCTAAGCAAGGGCATCGACATGGGCGTTGCCAATTCGATTCTCATCAAAGTGAACCAAATCGGCACGCTCACGGAAACGTTGGACTGCATCGAGATAGCAAAGCGGGCAGGATACACCGCAGTGATCAGCCATCGCAGCGGCGAAACGGAAGATGCCACCATCGCCGACATTGCCGTTGCCACGAACGCGGGACAAATCAAAACCGGCTCCGCCAGTCGCACCGACCGCATCGCGAAGTACAACCAACTGCTCCGCATCGAAGAACAGCTCGGCGACGAAGCAATCTACCCCGCGCGGGCGGCGTTCAAGAGATAGCCACACGATGTGCTGTGCAGTGCGCTCACCGCGCAATAACAAGGCACTCCCAAGCATGAAACCAGCAAGAAGCGTATCTTTGATACTGACACTCAAGGCATTCCGATGCCGTCAGCAAACAAGCACATAGTTCACAACACCATCGGAGACCCACACACGCATGTCCACACCCATTACATTCGGTACGGATGGCTGGCGAGCAGTCATCGGCGATGACTACACGTTCGAGAATCTCAGGAAAGTGGCGCTTGCTACGGCGCGCCACTACAAGAAGCACAAGAACATTCGCAACGGCATTGTGATCGGCTATGATGCGCGATTCATGTCCAAAGAGTTTGCCGAAGTCGTTGCAACAACGGTTGCCCATCAAGGTATCAAGGTCAAACTCTCCGATAGCATTGCCACCACGCCGGCGATTTCGTTAATGACGAAGCAGGAGAAAGCTGCAGCGGGCATTGTCATCACGGCGAGCCATAACCCGTACAAGTGGAACGGCTTCAAGATCAAGGGAGCATTCGGCGGACCGGCATTCCCCGAAACCATCGCTCAGGTCGAGAAGCAACTCGCCGCCATTCTCAAACTCAAAAAACTTCCTCCCGAAAAGAAAGCCTTTGCACAGCTTGTGGAGAAAGGAACGATCACGCACGTCGGCATGAAGCACCGATACCTCGACGATTTGATGACAAAGCTGGATTTCGATCGCATCAAAACCTCCGGCATCAAGATTCTCTACGATGTGATGCACGGCGCGGGACAAGGCGTCTTGAACGGCGTCTTGCCGAATCTCGTCCAGATGCGCAGCGAGTACAACCCTTCGTTCGGCGGAACGAATCCCGAACCGATCACGCAGAACCTGCAGATGTTGATGCATCGCGTGAAGACGGAAGGCTTCCACATCGGCATGGCCACCGATGGTGATGCAGACCGTATCGGCGCGGTGGATGAGCAGGGCACGTTCGTTGACTCGCAGCGTGTGTTTGCATTGTTGCTCAAGTATCTCGTCGAACAAAAAGGGTTGTCGGGCGAAGTAGTGAAAACGTTCTCGGTTACCACTATGGTGGACAAGCTGTGTGCGAAGTATGGCTTGAAGTTGCACGAAACGCCTATCGGCTTCAAGTACGTATGCCGCTTGATGACCGAGCGCGACGTGTTGATCGGCGGAGAGGAAAGCGGCGGACTCGGCACAAAGATACACCTGCCGGAGCGCGACGGTATCTTTCTCGGTTTGTTGCTGTGCGAAATGATGGCGGTGCGGCAGCGCAGTTTGAGCGAACTGGTGCGCGAGCTGATGAACGAGCTGGGTCAGCACGAATTCAAGCGCATCGACAAGCACATGACCGAAAAGGAGAAGTCGGCGATCATGAAGCGTTTCAGCAAACGCGTGAACGATATCGCCGGTTATAAGGTCATCGAGCGGAAGGAGACCGACGGCTTCAAGTTCTTCGTCGAAGGCGGCGGGTGGTTGCTCGTGCGCGCATCGGGCACTGAGCCGCTGATTCGCTTCTATGCCGAAGCAGACAACATCGAAAAAGTGGACGCCCTCCTCGCTGCCGCGCAGCAATGAGCACAACGTATTTTGTTCACATCCCCGACGACTGACGCTATGCACGTGACGATGTACTATACCATCATGCCGGACGGAACGGTGAAGCAAGTCAATCCGTTCACCGGCACCGAAGTATGGGCTGTTGCCGGCAGGCGCAGCAAACCAACGTTCAACGATGTGCAACGCGAGCCGCAGAAACTCGAGCGGCACACCCCGGAAGACTATTGCAGCTTCTGCCAAGCGTGCTACTACGAAACCGCTCCGGAAAAAGCTCGCCTCATTCGTCATCCCGACGGACGATGGGAGCAGCTCACTCGTCTCGCTCCCGATACGTACTTTGATACGACGGCGGAATTCCGGCGCCTCGGCAATCTCTTCGAGATCGTCACGTTGGAGTACTGGCGAAAGAACTACGCCTACAAAATGACCGCCGTGCAACAACGCTGGAAGGAAGAGTACCTGGCGAATCCCACAGGGCTGAAACACGTGACCGACATTATCAACTACAAACTGCAACGCGAAGGCAAGACCGAAGAGCAGATGGAAAAGTTGACCATGGCGGAGCGATTCGCCCTTGCGGATGCCTTCTTCAGCGGCTGTCATGAGATGATCATTGCACGGCGGCACTACAAGGACAACGCGGAGTTCGACACCGACTTGTACTCATCGGGTGAGATGACGCTCGAGGAACATTTCCAGTATTTCCGTTTTACGATCGATGCCATGCGCGATGTGTTTGCGTCCAATCGCTATGTTCGCTACATCAGCGTGTTCCAAAATTGGCTACGACCCGCGGGCGCATCGTTCGACCATCTCCACAAACAGATCGTCGCGATCGACGAATGGGGATCGTCCATCGAGCAACAAACAAAGATGATTCGCGACGACCCGAACGTGTACAACCAATTCGGCGCAAACTTCGCCGCCCATCATAATCTCGTCTTCGCCGAAAACGACTACGCCCTCGCCTTTGCCGGCATCGGCCACCGCTTTCCGACGATCGAGATCTACTCCAAATCGCAAGCAGGCAGACCGTACGAACACACGGACGAGGAAATCCGAGGCATCAGCAACTTGGTTCATGCCATCCATGCAGCAATGGGCAGTCAGATTTCGTGCAATGAGGAATGGTACTATACACCGGTTGATGCCGTGTACAAAATGCCTTGGCATGTCTTGATCAAGTGGCGCGTAACGGTGCCCGCGGGTTTCGAGGGTGGAACCGGCATCTTCATCAACCCGATGACACCCATCGAGTTGCGCGATCGGATGGTGCCGCGCCTCTACAAATTGCGCGACGAAGGAAAGATCGACCGTATCCGCATTGCAGAAGAATGCCGCGTCGATCCCAATCCACTTAAGTACTATCTCCGCTAGCAATCTGTGCTGACCACACTCCTCCAAGCAGTGCTGATCGTTGGGGTGGCGCTCCCGGTTCTGCTCAACAGAAGCTTCCGCCGCACCTTCGCCAGCGTGAAGCGATCGACGCGATGGTTCAGCGCCTCTCTTTGGCTGCTGATCGTCGTCGGGCATCTTGCTGCCCGCAATACGTTCCCTTTCGTTGGTTGGATGATGTACGGATCGGTAGAGAAAGGCGACCCTGCGTTGTATCGCTACACGGCGTTACTGCGGAGTGGGACATCGACGGAACTTGTTCCCTCACGACTCCTCTCGGCGATGATGGCTGATCGTGTCAGTTCAAAGTTGTACCGGCAGATCGTTGCCCTTCATGCGGCATCGGATACCGCTCAGCAGCGTGCACTGCTCATGCAACACAAGGAAACGCTGGCAACGCTTGGTCGGCGCTACAACGAGATGCATCCGAACGACCCTGCGAGGTCCATCATCGTATCGAAGGTGGTCGTGTATCTTCACCCTCGAGCAGGACAGTATTCGAGTGCACCCGCATTTCTTTGGGAAGCCATCGTCCCGCAGGAGGAGAAATGATTCACGCCAACGTACGTCCGCAAACCCTCGGTATGGTACGCGTGATCGTCTTCGCGATTTGGCTGGCGAAGATTGTTCCGGACACGTTTTCTTTTCTGGCAGAGATGCCGCGGTCGATCTTCAAGCCCGTGGGGATACTGCGGCTTGTGCCCCACGGGATGTGGGATTGGATCCTGACGGCGGATGTGTTGAGCACAATGAAGTGGCTTTTGGTGCTCTGCTTGGTATATGCGGCGCTCGGTTTGCGACCCTATCGCCTTGCAGCGATTGCGAGCGCAGTGCTGCTGACCCTGCATCAAGGAATCGAACGCAGCTTTACGTTCGTGAATCACCAAGACCTTGCAGCGCTCTTTTGTGTGTATGTATTGGCTTTTGCTCCCGCTGCCGATGGCTTTGCCCTCTCCGAACCAACACACTCGCGCATGCCGCAGGCGTATGCAGCCGCAATGATGACGATGGCGTTCGCTCTCGTTCTTCCGTATGCTTCCATCGCGGCATTTCGGTTCGTCCACTCCGCACCCGACATCTTTCTTGACGACAGCTTACGCTTTTGGTTCGTGTCTCTTTCCGGATTGGATCCCGACGGGTGGCACTTCGGCGAGTGGATCATTCGCCGCTCGCGGCTGATGATGATTGCTAAAGCCGGATTTGTCGTTACGACCTGCTGTGAGTTGTTGTCTCCCTTGTGCCTCGTCAGCGCACGGTTTCGACTCATCTGGTTTGCTGTACTGGTTCCCTTCCACATTCTTTGCTTGTTCCTTCTCAATATTTTCTTTTGGGAGAACATCCTGCTCTCGCTCGCTCTTCTGACACCATGGTACGACAAGCTCCCTGCTTGGTTCGCTGCCCTTCGTCAGCGAGTGCAAACCTTTCTTCCCTGAAGCTCGACGCGCTGCGAGCAACACAGGGCAAGCTCAAAGAAGATTTTGTCATAAGGTGAATTGCGGCAGGCACGAGATAGAGATTTCAACTCAAAGCAGACAGCAAAAGGATGTCCATCCATCCCGTCTTTGACAGATGAAAACCACATTTCCATCTCTCTGTGTACACCTCCTTTTTACACTTGGATTGTGGAGTTGTACTGACAGCGGTACGAGAATTCCTTTTGTGACGAAGCCAATCACAGAGGACTTCAGCAACATTGTGGACATCCCAACACGATGGGCTGCATACAATCTCAAGGACTATGTGATTGAGCAAGAAATGCTCTGCTTCTGCGTGTACAGGGGAGTGTGCAAAGTCGTCGTGAGAAACGGAACTGTCATCGATGTGATACGGCAATCCGATGGCGTTTCCATCATCACGGAAGCGGGAAGATACAAGAGCGTCGAACTGTTATTTTCTTTTGCCGAATCAGTACATCCTGATAGTGTTGCACAGCTTATTGGTCAGTATGACGCTCGCTTCGGCTTTCCACGCTATGGTTATATTGATTACGATGCCGGCGTCGCCGACGAGGAACTCGGTTACCGTACCTATTCCATTGAGCGGGTGGTTCGATGGTACTAATCCAATTTCAGAGAAGTCCATTGGATTGTCGTTCACTCGATCAAAGCTATCTCGAACCTCACGCAAGGTCGCTGAGCGAGAGTTGCATCTCCTGATCGACAGCATCGGGACATCGTGGGTTATGGCAAGATGGCTTGCGTCGTCGCATCGGGCTTGCAGCGCTGCACCAAGCCGTGGTTTGCGTTGTCTTCCTACAGCGCGGGCTTTCTCCCCTTGTTGATTTTCTTGAGGTAGTCGGTGAGTGGTTGGTAGTACGCAAGCATCGCGCGTGCGCTCAACTCCTCGCCGGTGGCTTCTTTCAAGACCTGCCGCCAATCTCGCGTGGCACCGAGACGCATGATGCTGCGCAAGAAGGTGCCGACATCCTTGTTCCCGTAATAGTTGCAGCGACGCGGATCCTGCTTCAGGATGTTGCGTGCAATGAAGTCGTGGAGTTGAAACTTCAGCACGCAGGAGAGAGCGTAATCGTAGTACTGCGCGGGGTCGTCGATGATGTGCGTCTTCGTCGCTGCGTCGCAGTACTGTTCGCCCCGCGGCGTCGGTGGAACGATGCCCTGGTACCACTCCACATACTGCCACCATCGCGTGTTGAATTGATCCGGCGGAAGGTTCAATTCGTAGAGATCATGCTCGAAATGCGACATGGTGCCGGCGGCGAAGGGTATGAAAACCACTGAACTGCTGGCGAGCGCGTCGTTCAGGAGCCAAATGGTTTGGTCGATTGTCATGGTGCGAGGAAGCAACCCGACGTCTTCCAGATACGGACGTTGCATCGCGGCAATCGCCATCAGGTCGCCGATCGCCTCGTGAAAGCTGCGATTGGCTCCTTCACGTAACAGCAACGGCACGTCCGGACGCGCATACTCGATGAAGTAGTAAATGTGTCCCAACTCGTGATGGGTGGTGCGAAACCAATCGTCGTTCGGCTCCACGCTCATCAGCGACCGATAGTCGTCTGCCAGATCGAGATGCCACGCTGAAGCATGGTTGTTTTTCTTCCGCGAGGAGCCGGGTTCGACCGGGTACAGATCCGAACGCTCCCAGAACGTGCGATTCAGTTTCGGGTATCCCATGCTCACGTAGAAGGTTTCGGCTTGCTGCACGATCCACTCTTTCGTTTTGTCCTTGAAGAGCGCGTCAAGGTTCACGGCGCGGACAATGCCGGGCCAGTTTTGTCCCCACCGGTTTGGCAACCAATGCGCCGGCAGTTTATCGGGCACGGGTTGTTTGTAACGCTTCGCCAATTCGTACCGCGCGTACGTGTGAAGCTCGGAGTATAATGGTCGTAACTCGCCGATCAGCTTCTCCATCATATCCATCATCTCCTTGGTCGTCATGCCGTACTCGGCGACTTCCAAAGCGAAGTACGATGCATAGCCCGTTTCGCGCGCAACGCGATTGCGCAGCCCGCGCAGTTCGAGCAATCCATCTTTCAATTTCACGCCGACACCTTTGGAAGTTTCCCAGACGCGCAGTCGCTCCTGCACATCGTTCGATTCTTGCAGGATGCGATCGATATCGTTGGTCGTCAGCTTCGTCGTTGTGCCGTGTTTCCCCGGCATGCAATATTCGTGGCTGTACAAGATGCTCGTCTGCCTCGTCGTCGCGGCGATCAACGAATCGACCGTCGAAGGAATGGTGCCGGGGTTGTGTGCCGCCGCCAGGCGAATCTTTTCGATCTGCCGACTTTGAAGTGGGTCGAGCTTGTCCTTTTGTGCCAGGAGCTTTTTGGTTTGTGCGATCACCTCGACGCTTCCTTGAAAACGCGCCAACGCTTTGGTTGCTTCCGTCGCAAGGCTATCGTGCGCATCGCTGATGTCGGTGTTGGCGAGCCACTGAGCTTTGTTGGCATCGTACAACAGACGTTGGTATTGCGCGTTGTACGCGTGCAGAAACTCTTCCGCTTCGCGCTTCGGATCGGACGAACACGATGTGAACGTAAGGCCAGCGATGAGAATCGGAAGGACGACCGAACGGTTCATGATGAGTCTCCAGAAGGGTTGTGTGATGGGAGAGAAGATGGTGGATGATGGCGCCTCACGACAGCCCGCCGGTTGCGAACAAGAGACATGGCGATCGTTACCGTCAGCACCGTCCCCACGACGCCGAGGGAAATGCCAATCGGAATATGGACGACATCTTCCACCAACATCTTGCATCCGACGAAGACAAGGATGAGCGACAGGCCGTACTTCAAATAGTAGAACGTATTCATAATGCCTGCCAAGAGAAAATACAACGCTCGCAATCCGAGGATCGCGAAAACATTGGACGAGTACACGATGAACGGATCGCGCGTCACGCCAAACACCGCCGGAATCGAATCGACCGCGAAAATCACGTCGGTTGTTTCGACGGTGAGAAGGACCAGAAACAGCGTCGTGATGTGCCGCTTGCCGTGTTCGCGGACGATGAAGCGATGCGAGTCGAAGCCGACTTTGACAGGAAAGAGTTTCTTCGCGAGACGAATCACGATATTCTTATCGGGATGAACCTCCTCGCCGCCGCCGAATGCCATCTTCCATCCGCTAACGATGAGGATGATGCCGAAGATGATGAGAATCCAGTCGAACCGAGCAATGAGTGCGGCACCGAGAGCGATGAACACCGCTCGCATGATGAGTGCGCCGAGCACACCCAAAAAGAGCACGCGATGGTGAAACTTCGCCGGCACACCGAAGTAGGAAAACATCAGAATGAAGACGAAGATGTTGTCCACCGAGAGTGCTTTCTCCATGAGATAGCCGGTGAGAAACTCCAAGCTGACGCGCAAGGCTTCACTCGCGCTCCCGGTCCGATCCTTCACCCAAAAATACAAACCAAGATTAAACACCAACGACAGCAGAATCCACACGGCGCTCCACACCGCCGCCTCGCGGAGACTCACCGCCTCGTCTTTCCGGTGGAACACTCCCAAGTCCAAGGCGAGCAGGAGCAGTATGAACACATTGAAGAGAACAAAGAGAAGAAGCTCGTTCTGCGGCATAGGATTCAATCGCTCGTTTCTTCAATACATGCATAGAGCCACCGCGCCATCGCGCGTAAGCTTTCCTCGCTGATCTCGTGCGCCATCAGAAATTCGTGATAGTCCACGCGTGCACCTGCCTGTTCGAGTTTGGTGTGAAGGATGCGGCTTGCCTGCACGGGAATGATCTGGTCGTACACGCCGTGAGCGACGTAGAACCTCTTGCCACGCAGCTCATTCCACCGATAGTGGAGATGCGTCGCTTCGGGTTGATAGCCGCTGTTTGCCATGACGCCGCGGAACAGGTGCGGTTGTGTCAACGCCAGCGAAAGCGCCATCACCGTTCCCATGCTGAAACCGAGCAAGTAAAGCTGCTGTGGATTGATGGGGTAGTGAGCGAGTGCTTCGGCGATGAATGCCGAAAGTCGTTCGTAGCTTTGCGGAAAGCGAACCGGATCGGGCTTGCCCGACTGCTCGAAGTGATACCACGTGTAGCCACCCCACTCGAGCGTGAACGGTGCACGCACGCTGATGGTAAGAATGCGCGGATCGAGTGAGGACGCA
Source organism: Ignavibacteria bacterium (assembly GCA_040290295.1). GTDB lineage: Bacteria > Bacteroidota > Ignavibacteria > UBA10030 > UBA6906 > CAADGV01. The sequence continues at coordinate 36,798 of PSMW01000014.1, read as the reverse complement.
AGCCCGGCAAGATCATGCTCGTCTGCACCAAGACCGTGCAGCATAATGACCGTAGGATGACGCGTCTCGGTCTGTCTCTCGGGTTCGAGGACGATATGATGCAAGCTGAACGATGGAAGCGACGACATACTCGGTTGTGGTTGTTGCTTGTAAGGTACAAAACCAATGAGGAATCTACAACCGCGCTCACCACGCCTTTCCACCAGCGAACCCGTCCCTCTTGGGATTCATTCCTGTAACGATCGTACGCGAGACACGCGATAGAATGCCTCGATCTCGTCCATCGCAAAGTAGATGATGCCGATGAAGAGCATGACGGCTTCAGCGACCTCGAACGCTTCTTCTTTTCTCCACGCCCACGGACCCACGATCAACGCCAGGAGTTGGAAGAACGAACCGCTCAGCAGGGCGATGAAGCCGCATCGGTTGGTGCGCCATTCGCGCAGGTACGTGACGAGCACGCCGATACCTGCCGCTGCATACGCGCCGAGCACAAACATGCCCGGCTCGTCGTGAATGCTCATGTTCCTTCAGCAACGGCGCGTTCACGCCGATGATGCGATGCACGTCGAACAACTCGTCCATCGCCAAGACTGTAAAGCCCAGAGCGAGCGCGCCCCACAATTCCCGCGGAAGCGCTCGCCCGTCTCGTGTGGAGAGTGACAAGGCTACGAACATCGCCGCCGCAAGGCAACCGCTTGTCATGAGCATGAACGCTGTGAGACCGTCCGCGCGCGTAACATCGATGCGCGGAAGAATGAGTGGGAAGCCGAACACGCGCGCCCGCACGTAAATGGGCCGCTCGGTGACGACTCCGACGAACTCGACATGGGAAGCGGCGAAGGTGACAATGAAATAGAGGACAGAAAGCAGAAGGGCGAACCCTCCAAGTGCCGCGCTGAGCTTCCAGTGTTCACCGAAGGTGCGCGCGAGAAACGCACGCACGCCGAACCTTCCGGCGATACATGCCGCCATCAACGCAAACACTCCTGCGGAGTAGGGGAAGAGCACGATCGTCGTCAGAGACATCAGACCGCCGCCGGCAGGATCGAGATTGTCTCGAGCGA
>PSMW01000014.1:17583-35718 GCA_040290295.1 Ignavibacteria bacterium | reverse complement strand
CCACACGGTTGCGAACGCGATCGCAGCCGATGCACAAAGGAACGACGCAACCCAACACAACGATGCGATCGCACGAGCCGACAACGCGCTGTGCAGCCCCCGACGAATCCAGCCATTCACGACACCGATCTCCAACGAGAGGATCCCCTTAGCGCGACGCTTTGCGCCGGTACTTCTCTTTGTACTTCTCGTAGAGCATCGTGTGTTTGCTCGTCAGATCGACCTTGCGCCCCTGGATGAATTCCATCTCGACCTGCGTGACGATTTCCAGAGGATCGCCTGTCGTAACGATCAGCGTGGCGTCCTTCCCTACTTCGAGAGAACCGATGCGATCGGCGACGCCGAAGATTTGCGCCGGATAGAGGGTGATGGCTTTGAGCGCCTCTTCCTTCGGCAGGCCGTACGCAGCAGCCTGCGCGGCTTGATACGGCAAGTTTCGTTCGTGCGGCGCTTCGTCTGCCGATATGATGGCGAATGGAATGCCGGCCTCATAGAGCTTCTTCGGCAATGTGAACGGCTCGTCGTACTTCTCGAACCGCCGCATGGGGAGCCGATGCATTGCTCCTGCGAGCACCGGCACATTGTGCTTCTTGAGAAGGTCGGTTACCCGCCATGCATCATGCGCTCCTCTGATGATCACCTTCACGTTCTCCTGTTGCGCCCATGCAACCGCCGCCTGAATCTGTTGAACTTCCGTTGCCGTCACCACAACGGGCACTTTCCCTTCGAGCACCGGAATCATGGCTTCCCACCGCAGGTCCACATTGTGGTAAGGAACGTTCTTCTGTTGCTCTGCCCGCTTCGCCTGCATGTAGGCGCGTGCTTCGCGAAACGCCTCGGCAAGTTCCTTCAACGCTTTCTCCCGATCCTTTTTCTGCTCTTCCTCGGTTTTGGTGATCCACCATCCGCGGCTGATCGTCATCGGGGGCCACTGAACGCAGAGTGCGGCAGGTGCTTTCAGCGTCATCTCATCCCACGTCCATCCGTCGCTCATCATCACCGCCGACAAGCCGGAGATGAGTCCGCCTTGCGGCGCCGTGACAAATGTGGTGATGCCGTTTGCGCGCGTCACGGGAATGATTTCCGATTCGGGATTGACGGCAACCTCGGCGCGGACGTTCGGGTTGATGCGCCCCGTCTCAGCATAATCACGCGACGCTCGCACGGCGCCGATCTCCATCAAGCCGATATATGTATCGGGACTCATCAATCCCGGATACACATGCCGCCCAGCCGCGTCGATCACGTCGGCTCGAGGAGGATGGACGACGGTTTGCCCGATCGCGGTAATCTTCCCTTTGTCGAAGACGATCGTTCCTTTGGCGATCACCGGACCGCTGACGGTGTGGATGACCGCGTTGATGATGGCAATCGGTTTGTCTTGGGGTTTGGCAGGAATCTGATTCGAGCTGCGAGCGTCCGTCCACAAGCCAAGGAGGAGTGTCACGAGAGCCATTGTGCGTGATAGTATCCGGATCATAGTCATTGTCCTCCCTCGAATGGAGATGAATGTGGATGATCGATCTCGTCGCCGCGTTTGGGTTGGCACGGCGATGGTTCGGTGCCGGCGCCTTTCTTTGCCGCGAGTGCTTTCTGAATGAGGACCGCGCGCTGGCGCTGCACTTCTTCATGCAACGATCTGTCCTCGTCGAGATCGAAGTACTTTCGCCCGTCCAGCCATGTTTGTTCGCATCGGGTGTACGTCGAGAACGGATGGCCGCTCCAGATGACGAAGTCGGCATCCTTTCCCGGCTCGAGCCGACACGGTGATCGATCATGAGCTGCTTTGCGGGGTTGAGCGTCACGAACTTGAGCGCTTCCTCTTCGGGAAGTCCGCCATATTTGACGGCTTTTGCTGCTTCCCAATTCATACGGCGCGCCAGCTCGTCACTATCGGAATTGAATGAGACGAGGACTCCTTGTTCATGCATCAGTGCGCCATTGTACGGGATGGCGTCGTACACTTCCAACTTATATGCCCACCAATCGCTGAACGACGAACCGCCCGCACCGTGCTTCGCCATGACGTCGGCAACTTTGTAGCCTTCGAGAATATGTTGGAAGACGCGTACACGAAATCCGAAGTCCTCTGCGACGCGCATCAGCATCAGAATTTCACTTTGGACATACGAGTGGCAGTGGATGAAGCGCTTGCCGCGGAGAATCTCGAGGATGGCATCCAGCTCGAGGTCGCGACGCGGCGGTATGCCGGACTTGTCCTTCTCGCATTGCTGCCATGCCTTTTCATAATCGAGCGCGGCTTTGAACTCGTCGCGGATAATCTGCTCTACCCCCATGCGCGTTTGTGGATAACGAGTCGTGAAGTGATCGCCCCAATTGGATTGTTTGACGTTTTCGCCGAGCGCAAACTTGATCGTTGGGGGGCAACCCTCAAACTTCATCTCTTCCGGCAAACTCCCCCAGCGCAGTTTGATCATCTGGGCTTGACCGCCGATCGGGTTGGCTGAACCGTGAAGAATGTGTGCCGCCGTCAAACCCCCGGCAAGTGCGCGATAGATATTGATGTCATCGCAGTCGATCACATCGCCGATGCGGACTTCCGCCGACACCGCCTGACCCGATTCGTTCACGCTGCCCGTTGCCGCCATGTGCGAGTGAGCGTCGATGAGGCCCGGTGTCACATGCTTGCCGCGTGCGTCGATGACGAGTGCACCCGCCGGAGCGGAAAGCTGCGAGCCGATCCGAACGATCTTTCCTTGTTGCACGAGCATGTCCGCGTTCTCCTTCTTGCCCTCGGGCCCGCACGTCCAGATGGTTGCGCCTTTCACCAGAACTGCCGCAGGCTGATCGGGGATGCGAGCACGCCCAAACTCTCCAAGCGGATAAATGGGAGGAAACGACGCAGGCTTCACCTCTTTCGGCTTTGCGGTATCCGGTTCGGGGATGTACGGGCCGATACGCACGCCGCTCCACGTGAACAGCGATCCGTTCGACCATTCACCCGTTCCTGTCATTCCCGCTTGTGTCAGCGCGGCAGTCATACGCACCACGCCACTGTAACCGAGCGAGTCACCGACGAAGGAGAATGAAACACGCAACTGCGAAAGCGATGCTGCTACGAGCTTTATTTCTTTCTTCTGCTTGATCGTTCCGCTGAGCGACTCCGGCTCGCCTTTGAGTGTAAGGATGAGAGAATCGGGAGAAGAACTGCCGACCACGCTGAGCAGCCACTTTCCGCGCGGGTCGATCTCCGGCAGCGGTTTGATTTCGTAGCGCGTCCCATCGATCCAGGATTCCCGGACGATCGTCTTCTCGGCAAACACATCACCGTTGGTAACGATGAAGTTCGCCGTCTTACCGACATCGAGCGTGCCGAGTTGTTTCTCGATGCCGAACAAGGTTGCAGGGACAACGGTGAGCCCCGCCAGCGCGGCATCGGGCGATAGCCCTCGTTGAACGGCAGTGCGCACGGCCGCAAGGAATGTACCCGTCTCCTTCAGCATGGCTGAGGTGAGCGCGAAGGAAACTCCCGCATCGTGAAGTCGTTTTGGATTCTCGGGCGCTTCATCCCAGTGCCGCAATTCTTCCAGCGTGTACTGTAATGCTTCTTCGGGGGATGAGACGTTCGGTACCTCGGGGAAATGTAGGGGAAGGATGATACTGCGTCGCATTGCCTTCACCGCGTCGAGGCGCCGGTACTCTTTGCCGCTGCCGCGCACAATCAGGTTCAAGCCGAACTCGTTGGCTACGGCGTTGGCGCGCAACGCGTCCAACTCGCTCGTCGTTTCGATGACGACAGGAGTTTTGTTCTTCAGGACGCTGCCCAAAGCGGCAAGCGCTTCGTTGGCTTCGGGACGCGGCAGCGCGGGATTCTTCGCGTACGCACTGTGCGCTTTCATATACCAATCGGCGTCGTAAAAGGCTTGACGAATGAGCGCGATGATGCCCATAAGCGAATTGGGATACCCCTCACCACGCCCCATCTCTCTTGCAAGCTGAATGTGTAGGGCAACACCGCGGCGAACAAGCACGTCGTTGGTCTTGCCGTCACCCAGATTGACGACGGCGCTCAACCCTTTGATGATGCCACGTTGCGGCACCACGAGCGCCGACGTAAACCCTTGGGTGCGAAGTTTCTCCGCCGTCTTTGAATCGGGCACGAGCAGCGAGCCTGCGTCGTTCTGTGGTTGCACCATGCGGTTCCAGTAGTCTGCACCGCGCGCTGGCTCAGCCTCCGGCTGGGGCCTTTGCGGTTGCTCGCCTTCGGTCTGCGGTTGCGGGCGGGGCGGCTTCGGCACGCCGTAATCGGAGCACGCATCGATGAAGCCGGGATAGATCGACTGTCCGTTCATATCCCAGACGCGTGCGTCGGGGGGCACGCTGAGCGTAGTGCCGATTGCAGCAATGACACCGTCGCGAACGACCATCGTGCCGCGTTCGATCACTCGGCCCGGGGCTTGAACGATGCGTGCATTGATGAACGCATGAACTCGCGGCGTATTCTTGCGGATGCCTTCCGGGGGCGTCGTTTGCGCTACTGCCGGTCGCACCGCAAGAAACACCACCCCGAGGACACAAGAGAGAAGTCCCTTCATAGTGTTGTTCGCTGTATGTGATGAGAGAGATGAATGATGTGATAGGAAAGAGACATGCTGCATGGACACTCTTCAGGAAGCCTTGCCCCATTCCTCGAACACTGCTGCGTACACATCGTAGTCCGCCGTACTGAAAGTCACGAACCGAACCTCGTGCAACGACGTGTCGTGTTCGACAAACGTTCTCACAGTGTTGAAAGCAATCCGTGATGCACGGTCGATCGGGAAACCATACACACCCGTGCTGATCGATGGGAAGGCTATGGTGTGTACGCCGTGAGCGCGCGCGAGTTTCAACGAGTTGCGGTAGGCGTTTACCAGCAGTTCAACCTCGCGCTTATCGCCGCCGTGCCACACCGGTCCGGCGGTATGAATCACGTAGCGTGCTTTCAATCGTCCTCCTCTCGTGATCATCGCTTCGCCGGTGGGAAGTGGTCCATGCCGAGCGACGTACGCCTTACACTCTTCGAGAATCTGTGGACCGCCTGCACGATGAATGGCACCGTCCACACCGCCGCCGCCCATCAAACTCGAGTTCGCGGCATTCACGATGGCATCGACGTCTTCTCGCGTAATGTCGCCTTGCACCAGCGTCAGTGTCGTTTTGTTGATGAGGATTTTCATGCAATGCGGGGAATGGAGCACAACGGCGATTCAATGTAATCATTGCCGTCGGTTGAATCAACCGCATCTCGAATCCAATGTTGAACACTTTTGCAGTTTGCAAGTATGGAACAAAGCTTATCGATGCAGCACGTTCCGCTTCGCTCCACTCCGCTCAACCTGACGAGGAGGGCTGGTGTTCGTCACCCTGAGCGCAGCGAAGCGGAGTCGAAGGGTGACGCGCACACGGAGGCGCAAGTTCCAATACTCAAGCTCCAAACTGAGTACTGCTGTAGGACGAGCAGACTGCTCGTCCTACACCCTCTTGTGGGTCGGGACGGGCGTCCCGACCTACAACGCTTGGGGCGAGGTTCCAATTGTCAAGCTCCAAGTCTTGTACCCCGAACGAGCCTCCAACCTGAAAGCTGAACTCCCAACCAGCAACCCCAAAACTCCAACTCGACTCTCCCTCTGCATCCCCCATTCGTATCATTCCGTTCTCTCCTTTGCGCCTCCTTGCCAACATTTGTGCGATTGTCTTGGCAATGGTGCGATGGTATCTTATTCCCAACAACCATCATCACCAATCCGACAATTTACTTATAGGAGGCTGTGCCATGAAACGCATGCAAAGCTTTATCGCTGTTCTTCTGTTCGGGCTTTCTCTTGTAGCGTGCAAGAAGGACGAGATCAATCCGCCAAACAATACCAACACCCCAGACCGCCGAGGAACGTACGTCGGGACGATCGCCGATGCAGGCGGCGGCGGCGCACTGACGGTCAACGTGGGTGTCGCGAAAGTGGTGGACATCCTTCCCGTCAGCGGAGTCTATCGGCCTGCATCGGGCGGAACCGTTACGCTGAGCGGAACGTACAACACCGCCAACGACAGTATGTATGCTTCGGGCGGGGGCTACACATTCGCAGGGCGATTCAACGGTGGACTGATTTCTGGTTCGTTCACGGGGCCTAACGGCGCCGGCATCTTCACGCTCGCCGCTTCATCGGCAACCAATCCGGTGAGTGTGTACACGGGATCGTTTGTTGCAGGTGACGACCACGGTCCGTTCAATTTCAGTATCAGCGGCTCGACGCTCTCCGGTGTGGCATACGTCGTCAACCAAAGTGCAAGCGTCAGTCTGGCAGGAACGGTTCAGGGTGCGAACATAACGATTGTCGATCCCGCGCGTAACAATCGTGTAATTGGTACGGGTACGATCAGCAACAACGGCAACAGCGTGAGCGGTCAAACCATCGGCAGTAACGGACAACCGAACGGAACGTGGAGCGGAACGAAGGTGCAATGATAGAAGGTCCCGTCGTCTCGTACAAGACGAGAAGCCAGTCCATTGCTCAGTTGCCCTTTCGCTTTTTCAATCATGTTCAACAATGCAAGGTCTCTGATGCACCGGAGTATCTCTTGTGGAGTAGCAAGTTCTGTTGTGCTCGTAGCGTGTGTTACGAGTGAGACAAGCGCCGGGGATGATGGATTGGAAGTGGTGTTGCGCCGGCTTCCTTCGTTCGGGATGGACATGCACGGCGGCTGGTTCCATAGTGCTCCGTTCACGAACAAGTTTTCGTTCGATCTCGTAGGTGAGAACAGCTCGCGGTTGATACAGCAGGTTTCATGATTGTCACCTGAGCAGTATGCACACTGTTCCGCAGCGCAAGCGGTAGAACTGTTTGATGCGAAGGAGTTCTCTTTTCGGAGGGGATATGAAGAAATCATGTCCCCTCTTTTCTATCTTAGCGCAGAGATTGTATCGAGAGAGGTGTGCATCAGGCAGCGACCCGTTCGGTAGGCCTTCCGAATTCGATCCTTGTGTTAATAGAATCCCGCTCACCAAAAGTTGGAATTCTCTTACCTTGATTTCCGATCTTCAAGAAATCCCCATGAGCCACTCAAGAGAATCTCGCTGAGAAGTGTGTTCACGGCGTGGCATGCAGATTGTGCAATGGTGATGCGTGCGGTCCGCCTTGCTGTCCAGATCAATTCAACCTTTGCTGAGCGTCATGACGAGTCGTCTTTTCCGCACAGGCAGCCAGATGATTGCCGAAGGCGCTGTGTACGCCGGGTGTCGATTCTTTGCCGGTTACCCCATTACGCCCGCATCGGGTATTTACAAACGCATGATCGAGTTGCTGCAAAGCCGAGGTGATCTTGCCATCAGCGCGCCTGACGAAATCTCGGCACTTACCTATTGCGTTGGCGCCTCGATGCGCGGCGTGAAGGCGATGACTGCCACCTCAGGTTTGGGATGGGCATTGATGATCGAGACGGTGCAGTACGCGCTGATGACCGAAACGCCTGTGGTCATTGCGATGGTGCAACGGCTTGGACCCGCAACCGGCGGTGCAACACAAGGAGCGCAGGGCGATGTGCTGTTGACCGAGTTTTGCACCAGTGGCGGCTATACTCTTCCGGTGCTCTGTCCTTCAACCGCCGCGGAATGTTACACACTCAGCGCACTGGCGATGAACTGGGCAGAACGGTTGCGTTCGCCTGTGGTGCTGCTGACCGATAAAGAGGTCGCGATGACGAGCGAAACGATTGATGTCGAACACCTCGCCGCACCTGCGCCGATCGATCGTCCGTTTGCACACAATGGCGCTTCGTGGAAGACCTACGACATTCATGCGCTCGCCAATATACCTCCCTTTTGACCGGTGGGAGGATCACGCAAGGTGATGGCGACCGGTTCGGCACACAATACAGAAGGATATTTGAAGAAGAACGATATCGAGACGATCAGGGTGTTGCTTCACCTCGAAGAGAAGATACGTTCACGCCGTCGTGAGTTGGTGGTGGTTCAGGAAGACATCCAACCGGATGCAGAGACGCTGGTCATACGCTTTGGCGTCACTGCACGTGCTATGGGTGTCGCTGTGCGTGCTGCACGCGGCGTGCGGCGCGTGGTCGTTGCCGAAGAAAATATCACGGGGCAGTACCGCATGCTCATCCGTCATCTCTTCGACGATCGCGAGGTGGTAGGCGTCAACGGCATCGGCAAGATGATTATACCAACGGAGATTCTTCATGCCAATCTCTGAGGTGACAACGTATCTTGCGCCCGAGTGCATTATGCCGTTCTGTAGGGGCTGTGAACACAGTCATGTGCTGCGCAAGCTGAACGAAGCGCTCGTCGCTTTGCACCTTCCTCCCACCGACGTCTGTCTTGTAACCGACATCGGATGTATCGGGTTGGCGGATGCACTCTTTGCGGCACCGCATTCCGTCCACACCACGCATGGGCGCTCGACAGCATGCGCGACAGGCATTGCGCTCGCCGATGCCGTGCTGGCATCCAACACACTCAAAACGATCGTGCTCATCGGTGATGGCGGCGCGATGATCGGACTTCTGCATCTGGTTAACGCCGCGTTACTCAACGCCAATGTCACCGTCATCTTGTGCAACAATTTTTTGTTCGGCATGACGGGAGGTCAAAACTCTGCCTTCTCACCGCTCGAGGTCGTCACGCCCACCACTCCTACCGGCAACATCGTTGCTCGGTTGGATATCTGCAAGGTGTTGGCGGCAAGCCATGCCGGCTTTATCGCACGCGTGTCGGCAACGGACAAAGCCTTGACCGAAACGCTCACGAAAGCGATCGCCCATCCCGGCTTTTCGTTGGTCGAGGTCGCCGCATTGTGCACCGAACATGCCACCACGCGCAATCCGCTGACTGGAAAACAGTTGGAGGAGGTTGTCATCAAGCACGGCCAGCAGCTTGGTGAGATCGTGCAGCGCTCCGATCGCGAGCCGTTCGATCGAGCCTATCGCCGAAAGTTCCCGCGCAGCGCATCTCAGGAGACAGCCAGCTTCGACGACGCTCTGGTTGTTTCCGACACACACGCACTCGACCATTCGATTGGAATTGTTTTAGCGGGAAGTGCCGGCCAGAAAGTCCAGTCGGCCGCGTATCAATTTTGTCTGGCTGCGATCCCACAGGGACTCTACTGCACGCAGAAGAATGACAACCCGGTGACGCAAGGCTCTGGTTTTTCCATTGCGGAAGTCGTCATCTCGCCAGAGCCTCTGCTGTACACGGGCATCGAAGTACCGGACGCCATTCTGGTGGTGTCGGCGGATGGCTTGCATGAATTGGAGATGCAAGGGGCGTTTCTGCGTGCAAACGATGCCACGCATATCGTTATCGACGAGAGCTTGACTCTTCCACCCTGCAAAGGAATCATTCACCGCCAAGCATTCAGAAGGTCGGGACCAAAACAAGCCGCTGCAGCCGCGTTGGCGTATTATGCGGACCTGATCGGCCTCGAGATACGAACACCCACGCATGGCGCGCGTTGAGCCGCGACCAATCGAAGCGCAGTCTGCATTACCATATCCACCACGTCACGCTCGAGCGTTGCCCTTCACGCAAAACACGAAAGCCGACTCGGCGCAACCGGGTCGGCTTTGTCGGTTCAACAACCTTCGGCGTTACGTCATCGTGAAGTGAACTTCTTTTTTCGATTGCGGATGTAGTCAACGAACACGTACTCGCCCAATCTGTTCAGCGAAGAGTAATACGCTCTGCCTTGGTTCGCTTTGGTCAGTTCTTCGACAAAGTTGATGAGGTACGGATCACGAGCAACCATGAACGTGGTAATGGGAATCTTCTCACGGCGGCAGGCGACAGCTTCGTCCAACGTTTTGTTCACGATGCGAGGATCGAGACCGAACGAGTTCTTGTACAGTTTGCCGCTCTCGGTGAAGATGGCGGACGGTTTGCCGTCGGTGACCATGAAGATTTGTTTGTTCGCGTTGCAGCACTTGCGCAGCAACTGTCGGGCAAGCTGTAAGCCGGCGCGGGTATTGGTATGGTACGGACCGACGTTGAGGAACGGTAACTCGTTGATGCTCACCAGTCGGGCATCGTCGCCGAAGGTCACGAGGGCAAGGTAGTCCTTCGGGAAGCGCGTCATGATCAGTTCAGCGAGAGCAAGCGCAACTTGTTTCGCCGGGGTGATACGGTCTTCGCCATACAAAATCATGCTGTGGCTGATGTCCAGCATCAGCACCGTAGCGCACGATGTCTGGTGCTCGGTTTCGTACACCTCGAGGTCTTCCTCCTTCAAGGTGAAGTCCTCGATACCGTCTCGGCGGAATGCATTCGAGAGCGTTGACGTCAAGTCGATGTTGGTAGGTTGATCGCCGAAGGTAAATTTTCTTGTCTCGCTCAGGCGATCCACACCACTGCCGGTGTACGGCGTTTCGTGTGCGCCCGTGGGCGCTTTCTTCAGCGATGTGAAGATCTCGCGCAAGGCATCCTGTCGGATACGTTGGATGCCTTTGGTTGTCAGGGTCGGGACGTGGTTGACCTCTTCGATGATACCCATCTCGCGCAGTTTCTGGATGAGATCGTCCATCGTCATGTTCTCGTCGAACAACCCGTACTCCTCGGCGAGTTGCCGCAGCCACTCCAACGCTTCCTGCACATCACCGCTTGTCTGAACGACGAGGTAGCTGAAGAGCGAGAGCATCTGTTGCAACCGCTGCTCATCGGTTTGCGATTGGGGGGTCCATTTCGAATAACGAAAACGCATCGCCTTCACGCCTCAAGCAAGAGTGTGCACGTCCGGTCAATCCTCCTCGAATCCACGTCCCGGGCCCGAAAAAATACTGCCGACCAAGTCTTTGTACGAGGTGAGATGATCGACCTCGTCTTTTGCGATCTTCGAATTCTGATGCAGCCCATCCAACACAAACTCCATAACGGAGGGGAGTTCGAACCGCTCTTCGAGATTGGGCATGTGCTTCTTGGTCAGTTCGCGCAACCCTTTGACTTTGTCCAACTCGCGGAAGTACGCTTCCGTGGGCATATCGTCCGAGATCTCGATCTTGTTACCTGCCTCGAACCACTGGGTGATTCTGCCATAGTCGCTGTCCTCGGCTTGGTGGCGCGCACCTTCCCCCGCTTGAGGTCTGCCTGGCCTCCGCCGCAGCGGATCGGGGAAGTACCGCTTGAAGATTTCGCGTACCGCTTTGCCGACGAGGGCTTTGCTCACTTTTACCGAGCCTTCCTGCTCTCCTTCGAACACCAGTTCGATTTTTCCCGTCATGCCGGGCAGCACGTGTGGCAAATCGCAGATGCGCGGTACAATCACGTCTTCATTCAAGAGGATGGCGCGACGTTCCGCATTGCTGACGAGGTTTTCCATCGCAGCGATGGTCAGCCGCGCGCTCACACCCGACTTCTGGTCAACGAACTCGCTCTTGCGCGCCTCGAACGCGATCTGTTCGACGATCTCTTTGAAGAAGTAGGGAATGCGTACCTCCCTGCCATCTCGTCGGATGTGCGCCTCCTGCTCAGTAATGCTGATGGCCTCTTCGAGTGAACGGGGATAGTGTGTGAGAATTTGTGAATCGATGCGATCCTTCAACGGCGTGATGATGTTGCCGCGGTTGGTATAATCCTCCGGATTTGCGGTGAACACCAACATGATATCCATCGGTATCCGCACATTGAAGCCGCGTATCTGGATATCTTTCTCTTCGAGAATATTGAACAGTCCCACCTGAATGCGCGGTTGGAGATCGGGCAGTTCGTTGATGGCGAAGATGCCGCGGTTACACCGCGGGATGATGCCGAAGTGGATTGCTCCTTCATGTGAGTAGTGGAGGCGTTTTGCCGCCGCCTTGATCGGATCGATGTCGCCGATGAGATCGGCAATCGTCACGTCGGGCGTGGCAAGCTTCTCGCCGTATCGCTGATCGCGGTGCAGCCACTCGATCGGCGTCTCGTCTCCCATTTCGCTGACAAGATCAACGGCATATTTGCTAACGGGACGAAACGGATCGTCGTTGATTTCGCTTCCTTTCACGATCGGAATGTACTCGTCCAAAAGGCTCGGCAGCGATCGAACGATCCGCGATTTGGCTTGGCCCCGCAAGCCCAGCAGGATCAAGTCGTGCTTGGCAAGGAGTGCGTTGATCAGGGCAGGAATGACGGTCTTGTCATAGCCTATGATACCTGGAAAGAGCCGCTCATTGTTCTTGAGCTTGCGGATGAGATTGGCGCGCATCTCATCCTTCACAGATTGGACTTTGTAACCGCTGCGTTTTAATTCGCCCAATGTTGCAGGACGATTCATGGGGGATTCCTCTCTTCGTGATCGTTACACAACGTGCATCACACGAAGCAATGTAGGTTGTTTGTTCTTGAAAATCAAACCGCAGCGCGACTGTGTCTTGCTCTCCTCACACAACGACACTCTTGTCGTGACGCATTGTAGCATCGTGGACACAACGCTCCTACGATGATGGCGTTTCCTGTAGCGTTGGTGCGTCTGTTTGCGCCAGAGACACTCGGCACAGTTCTCGCACACACGTGACCCGACGAGCTTATCATACAAACCATCATGAAGGATACACCATGAAACAACATCGCATCGTGTTCGTTGCGCTCTTTGCGCTGATCGCGGCGGGTTGCCGCACCGAGCAGACATCGTCGCCCGCAAGTACTGCACGCAATGTTACCTTCAGTATCACAACTGCGCCATCTTCTCCGAACAGCCCATCGCTGAATGCTCTCGAGATCTCCTCGGCAAAAATTCTTCTCAAGAACATCAAGCTCCATCAATTCCCTTCAAATGATGGGCGAGACATCTCCGTAGGTCCCATTGCTGTAATGCTTGCGCTCGACGGCTCACTCAACACCATTGGAGGACTCGCTCGGGTTCCGCCCGTCGTGTACGACCGCGTCAAGTTTCGACTGCACAAACCGGAGGACACCGAACCAATTCCCGATCCTGAGTTTCGCGATGGTCCAAGCGGACAGCTTCGCTATTCGACGATCGTTCGCGGTTCTTACAACGGCCAGTCGTTCGTGTACAAGTCTCGCGAGGAAGCTTTACAGGAAGTGCGGTTTGTTTCCCCTCTCGCCGTCGCACAGGATGAGGTAGTCAACGTCACGTTGACGGTCGATGTCGCATCGTGGTTTACGGTCGGAGGCGTTACGCTCGATCCCACCAACCCCAACAATACGCAAGCGATCGACGCAGCAATCAAAGCGTCGTTTGGCCGTGTGTTTAAGGATAATGATCGAGATGGACGACCCGATGACCGATAGACGTCATCGTCGAAAACATAAAGGGCGGGCGCGTACCCGTCCTTTGCATTTCTTGGAGTGTCTTCCCGCCGTACGGCCCGAGGAGCGTTAGCGGAGAAGGAGCAACTTCCGCGTTGCAACGAACGATCCGCTTTCGAGGCGATACAGATAGACACCACTTGCCAAGTGTGCGGCATCGAACGTCACGGCATAACTCCCCGCTTCCCATGCGCCGTCGACCAACGTTGCGACTTCTCGGCCGAGAAGATCGAAGACCTTCAACGTTGTCTTTCCCTTCGTCGGCAGTTTGAATGGGATCGTCGTTGTCGGGTTGAAAGGATTGGGATAGTTTTGTTGGAGGGCATACACCTCCGGAATGCCTGAGCCGGTCAACCGTACATCGAGCGAGCCGACCGAATCGGTACGCATCGCAAGCGACTGAATGCCGGCAAGTCCCATCGACCCGATCCGTGTGCCGAAGCCGTTGGTCGTATCGATCACGATCAGTGTATCGATCTGCGTCGATGTGCCTTTGATGCCGTAGAGCCTGCCGCGGGCATCGAAGGCGATGTCGGGCGTGATGTTCCCGCCGCCGGTGCTTCCCACTTCCGTCACCGCGCCTGTCGAGGTGTTCACCTTGTAAATCTTATCACGATTCACGATGGGAGGGCGCACCGATGCCCAAAGGTCGCCCGTCATCGGATTGATGGAGAAACCGGCATAGACGATACCGCTCGCTGCGCCGACGAACACCGTGTCGCCTGTCTGCACACTAACCCGATACAGTTTTCCGGTGTTGTTGCCCATGTAGAGCGTCGAGTCATTGGCGAAGGCAACGGCACGTGCGTTCCCCAAACGGAGCGTTCGCACCGGGAGAGCGTCGCCAAACGCGCTGCTGATGCGATACAGTTGTGTGTTGAGACCGCTGGTGACAACGCCGTAGATCTCACGTGTGGTCGGATGAATCGCCAGCCCATGAACATCCGCCAAGCCTGTTGCGCCCAAGGATGTTGCAGTGCCCGTTGCGGTGTTGATGGTGTACAGCGAACTTGTTGCCGGTGGACCCGATGTCCCATATAACACCCCCGCTGTCGCTCGACCGATCACGACGCCTTTTCCGGTCAGGGGAATCTTCAACGTCGGCGTTTGGGGGTCGTTGCTGGCAACGCGGATGGTGTCGTTGACGATACCCTGCGTTGTCGGGCGGAAGTACACTTTGATCTTGACGGAATCGAATGACGTGAGCGTCACGGGAAACGACGGGAGATTCAGCAGCGTGTACTCAGCAGCGCTCTTGGTGATGTTGGAGATGATGAGATTGTCCGCCCCGATGTTGTTGATGTTGATTTCCAACGTATCGCTGCAAAAGCCTGCTTCAATTCGCCCGAAATCTTTCGATGAAACATTCGACGCCACTCGAGCGCCGCTGAACGGCACAAAGCGCGTTGCATGGACCCACACCGCAAACTGGTTCGTCGCTGCAGCATACTCGGTCAAGAACCAGATGTTGTTCTTGTCGACAGGGTCGAGCGCAGCGCCCATGTAATCACCCCAGCGGTTGCGTCCGCTTCCCAACACCACGTAGTTCCCCGCGCCTGCGCGCATCAGTTCCGTGGGTCGGAACGTGCCGGGGAGATCAGTGGCAAGGCGCCACGTAAAGTACGCGCCGGCATATTCCGTATCGCCCGATCGTGAGAAGGTGATGCCGATGTTGTTATCCTTATCCACTGCCAAAGCAGGATAGAAATGCCAGAATCCCAACGCGCCCATTGCTGCGTCCTCGATCGCCGTGTTCGTGGGCGTGTAGATTCTCACGTAGCGGATCGCAGAATATCCTTGGTTGTTGATGGAGTGAGCTGCCCACAATGAACTGTCGCGGTAGATCGGTTCGTGGCGCACGCGCGAACCTCCTGCTTCGATCGCCTGACCGCCGCCAAGTTGCCCTGCATTCGGTGCATTCGACCACGCAGTGACAGGCACATGCGTGCACGAGATTGACGGTGTACCGAGCGGGTTGGTGATACGATACAGCGCAAAGTATGTCCCAGCCATTAGTGAAGGAGGACCTGCAAGATAGTACTCATTAGGCCTGGAGAGAACAATTGCCGGACGAATGCCATCGACATCGTTCCCAAAATTATCACGTAACGACCAGAAGTCGTACCACGAGATTGGACCGGGCGTGGAACCGAGGAATTGTTGTTTCGGCATCACTCGTACGGCGTTGCCGAAATAGCCGCTCACAAAACCGAAATGCCTTCCGGTAATGTAATACGCGTTCGCATCGTATCCCGCGCCTTGGTAGTCCTGCCATGTTCCACTATTCGACGAGCCGTACACATTCGAAGGGAGCGCCCAGTTGAACCAAATGCCAAGCGGGTTGTCGTCATCGGAGACAGACACGAGGAAGTGTGCTGTCTGCGTGGTGCTGTTTTGCTCATCCCACACCATCACCCAACGATTTGCGTGGAAGTCATAGAACACCTTGGGATCGAAGGGACCAGAGCCGGGCAGCACATTGTTGAACCATGCGCCTGCATTGATCGTCTTGAGCGTGTTGCCGTTCTTGTCGCTGATGCGAAACGAGCTGTTCACCAAATGCATAACGTGATTCGGACCGACGGCGATGATGGGGTCGGGAGGAAAGCCACTGGTTTGGTTGTTGCCTTGGAAACTCGCGATCGTAATCGGCGGAGGACCAAGTACGCGCGAGCCGGCTCGCACAGAGAGGTCTTCGAAGTAATTGGATCCTTCAGGACCTGTCGGCGGCGGCATGTTTGGCGGTGGAGGACTCAGCGGCACTTCGGGATGAACATGAACCTGCAGCGGACCCACCGGCTCAGGAGAATCCTCGAAGTTGTCGGTGTTGGCAACAGCACCGCCGCTGATGGAGCCTGCAGCGGGGCCCTGCGCAATTTGCGCCGAACTCCTCAGCACGCAAATGAGGACAAGCAAGAGGAAAAAATAAAAATGCTTCATGATACTGACTCCGTTGATGAATGGTTCGTGCTACAGGCGCTCAAGAAAGGAATACGTGCACGCGTGCCTGAAAGAGTAACACTTCTCGACGTCATCTGCAAGCCTCCCGATCGGCAACTCAACTGGTTGTCCCGGCAGTCAATTCCCGAAGCAACGCTTGCTGGACGTCGAGAACGGATAGACCTCGTTCATCTGCTATCCGCTTGCATTCTTCGAACTCGGGCGCAAGCACTTCCCTACCGTTGCGCAGCACCGCTTTCGCCCTGACTGGCCCGAACTGCGTGTTGACATGCACTTCGCGTCGCGGGAATTTTCGCCGTCCGATGTCCTGAATGCGCAGACCGATCGTGGAGGTGTGCATGTAGATGAGATGCGCCACTTCGTCGAGCTTGCTCTTCGCAACCATCACCGAAAGCAACACGCCGGGTCTCCCCTTTTTCATGATGATCGGAACGAGGTAGGCATCGTGGGCACCTGCCGCAAGGAGTTTTTCGATGAGATAAGGATAGACTTGCGGATTCATGTCGTCGATGTTCGTTTCTACCGTCACGATGCGCTCACCTTCAGGCGGAATATCCATCTCGCCGATTACCACACGAAGCAGATTGGGGACCTGCGCGATCTCCTTCGTGCCTGCACCGTACCCTATCGCCTCCACACGCAGCACCTCATCATCCAACACACCCGACGAGAGCGCCTTGACGATTGCCGCGCCCGTTGGGGTTGTAAGCTCCTCGGGAATAGCGGTAAGAACCGTCGGATAGCCTTTTAGGATTTCCAGCGTTGCGGGCGTCGGCGTCGGCATCGTCCCATGCTGCGTCTGAACGAGTCCGCCGCTGCCGAGTCGCACAGGCGACGTGTACACGCGCTCGATGCCGAATGCTTCCAAACACACTGCCGTCCCTACAATATCCACGATCGAATCGAGCGCACCCACTTCGTGGAAATGAATGTTCTCGATCGTCGTATTGTGGATCTTCGCCTCTGCCTCGCCGATGACGCGAAAGATCGACTTCGAGACATCCTTCACCCGCGGCGAAAGTTCGGAGCGATCGATGATCTCATCAATATCTTTGAGATGACGATGATAATGAGGCGTATGCGTGATGACGACATCGATGTGCACAGCGTTGATGGCGTTGCGCATGATATGCTTCCCGATCAGCTCGAACCCTTCAAGCGGAAGCTTTCTCAGCTCGCTCTGCAATTCGTCGAGCAAGAGCCCTGCACTGGCGAACGCTGCGATCGTCATATCGCCTGCAATGCCGGCAACGGTATCAAGATAGGCAATCTTCATCCGAGTTCATTCCTACAAAAAAATATGACAGGAAAAACACCGAGGCATGCTCGCAATGCGGTGCTCACAAGAACTGCTCGATGTGTTTCACAAAGCGCTCGGTTGCACCGGTATGTTCCTGCACGAATGCGCCGGCGATCGTGCCTGCTCGAGTTCGGAGGCGATCGTTCATCAAGAGATGGTGAAGTGTTTCGTAGAGCGTCGCGCCATCGCTGACGACGAACCCGCCGCCGCGTTCGGCAAGCGCGATCGCTTCCTGTGAATTCTTGTGCCGCTGACCGTACACGACCGGAACGCCGTACACCGCCGCCTCGAGAACGTTGTGCACGTTCTGTTTGAAGCCTCCACCAATATACGTAACATGAGCGTAGCTGTACAGAGCCATCAGCACACCGATGCTATCGACGATAATGACATGCTCGCCGCTGTAATCGTTCAAAGCAGAAAAACGGATGAAGCTTGCCTGCCCTTGAAGGTCGCTTTCCAACTCTTCAAGATGATCGATGGTCGGTTCGTGTGGCACGAGAATGAGCAGAAGCTGCGGTACGCGTTCGCGCAATTTCTGAAATGCCGGAAGCAACACCTCTTCATCGTCGGGCCACGTGCTGCCAGCCACGATCACCTTCTTGTTTTGGAGAACGGCTGG
>PSMW01000014.1:0-17573 GCA_040290295.1 Ignavibacteria bacterium | reverse complement strand
ATCAAGTGCCGCTTGCGCGCTTCACGACAGCGAAGGGCGACTTGATCGAATCGCGTGTCGCCGATCGGTTCGATCAGCGGATGCCGCAAGCGAAACAACGCGAACGCCTGCACATCCTGCTCCGAGACGGTCAGGATTTTGTCGAACGTTTCATACACACACCGGTGAAACTGCCGAACGACGGGGAGGCGACGCTTGGAGGTGGCCCGCATCGTGGCGTTCGCGATGAGGGCGGGAATGCCGCGTCGGTGCAGTTCCCACACATGATTGGGCCACACATCGTAGCGGATAATCACCGCACAATCCGGGTTGACCGAGCGGACGAACCGGCGAGCATTCCGCGGTGTGTCGATGGGAATGTAGCTTACCGCATCCGCCAACGGATACTTGCGCGAATGCTCGTAGCCCGATGGCGAGAAGAACGTAACGATGATGCGCAACGTGGGGTAGCGTTCTTTCAATGCGGCGATAATCGGCTTTGCCTGTTCGAACTCTCCCAAGGACGACGCATGAAACCACACGCGCTTTCCCGTCTCGAGTTTGTGCTCGATGTGGCGCTCCAACATCGGGAACAACCGCCGTCGAGCACGCAAGCCATGACGGACCTTCCTCTTGAAGAGAGCCATCACATGAATCGTTACCCACAACACCGGCAAGACGACATAGGAATACACGACGTACCAAACCAAGCTCATCTCGGCACCGTTGTGAGGAGAGATGTTGCGGCATCAATCACGCGCTGCGAAGCAATGTCCTTCATGCACTTGAAATGCCCTCGCGGACACGCGAAAAGTCCGATAGGCGAACACGGCCGGCACGACAAGCCATCGACTTCCACAACGGTACTCTGTGTGCCGAAGGGAAAGAATCCAAACTCCTTCACCGTTGGACCGAAGAGTGCCACAACGGGTCGTTTGCGCGCGGCGGCGATATGCATCAAGCCCGAATCGTTCGTGATGACAACAACGCACTTGTCCATTGCCGACGCCGTTTCCGCCAGCGACAAGCTGCCGGAGAGATCGAGCACACGCACGTGGGGCATCAGGCGAGTGATGTGCGTTGCAATGTCGCGGCATCGGTCTCGTTCGCTCTCCGAGCCGAAGAGCATCACGGGAAGGCGGCGTTCAGCACCCAACGCAGCGGCAACTTCTCCAAAGCGTTCCTTCAGCCACATTTTTGTATTATGCTTCGCAGACGGACAGAGACCGATGAAGACGTCGTGTGGATGAAATCCCTCGGAGAGCAACACATCATCAACGGCACGAGCATGATCGGGCGTGAAAAAATACTCGAGTCCCCTCCCGTCATCTTCCACCCCGAAGGCTTTTGCTGTTTCGAGATACCGCACAGCAACACTCGGGGAGCCGCCCAAGGCGTCGTAGCGATTCAGTTTGAAGCGTACCAGCAGCCACCGTGCAAGCACGCGCTTATAAACGCGGCGGACATTGCGTAACCCCAAGCAAAGGACGCGACTGCGAAGACTGCCATGCAGATCGAGAACGAGATCGTACGTCGTGCGCGCAACTCTCTGCCGAAGCTGATGCAATGCGTGGAGGCCCCCTTCCCGTGGGAACGTCAACACCGTCGTGACGTGAGGATTCCAACGGACGATGTCGGCAAACTCCTCTTTCACTACAACATCGATACGACTTGAGGGAAACCGTGCACGTAGGGTACGAAGAAGAAGCGATGCAAGAACGATGTCGCCGACGGAACTGAAGCGGATGACCAGAACATTGTTGACCGATGGTATCATAATGCGGACGCATTCTACCAAAAACGCGCGGCAATAGCAACGGAACCTCGACCAACCCGGGGCAGGGATGTGCATGCAAAGATCACCGTGATCACGTCGAGAACACACGCGGAGGTTTCCGGCGCTGGAAATTCTCGCCGCACGTTGCTACCTTGTGGTGCCATGAGAAAGCCGCGCCGCATCCTTGTCGTCCGCACCGATCGTCTGGGCGACGTTGTTCTTGCAACGCCGCTCATCCGCGCACTTCGCCAAACGTTTCCCGACGCGTTCATCGGCGCAATGGTGCAGCCGTATGCACGCGACCTCTTACTGCACAATCCTCACCTCAACGATATCTTCGTGGACGATCCTCGAGGCGAACACGCCGGGCGCCGTGGGTTCTGGAGACAGGTGCGCGCCCTTCGCACCCGTCGTTACGATACCGCTCTTCTTCTCATGCCGACGGAGCGTGCTGCATGGATGTTGTTCTTCGCCGGCATTCCGAGACGCATTGGGGTTGGAACAAAATTCTACGGCGTCATCACGGGCATGCGGGGGGTCAGCCGCCACAAGTACATCCCGCTTCGGCATGAAGCGGATTACTGTCTGGAATTGGGGAGAACGATCGGCGTGCGGACGAACGATCTGACGACCGAGTTGTTTCTCACCGAACAGGAGCGCCAACGAGGTTGGGAAATTCTCCAATCGGCCGGCGCTCAGGAGCGAGACACGCTGCTCGGCTTTCACGTCAGCAACGGCAATTCCGCCCCGAATTGGCAAGCCGAACGCTACAGCGCCCTCGCCGAGCTTATCACGACACGAACAACCGAGAACGTGAAGATCGTCTTCACCGATGCGAAGAACGACACGCCGCTTGTCCGCAGCAAGCGGATACTCGATCTGCGAGGACGGCTTACACTCCGCGAGCTGATGGGCGTGCTGACACACCTCCGCTGCTTGTTCTCCTCCAGCACAGGTCCGATGCACATGGCTGCTGCGCTGCGCGTGCCCACGATCAGCCTCTTCTCTCCACTGTCGGGTGCTTCGCCTACATTGTGGGGACCGAAAGGGAACGATGCCACCATCATTTTCCCTCCCGAGGGATACTGCCAGGTGCGCTGCCCTCGCGATCCGAAGAAGTGCACGCTCGAGGAAATCTCAGTCGAGCAGGTCGCAGGTATCATGCTACAAAAACTTGCGGAACAACCGACGGCTCGTCCCGCCGTCGGCGCAACCATTCCGCACACTGCGTAACGGTGCCGCTCCTCTTCTGTCGTTCCTCTCGATGGCCGGCGGGCGTTCAGTATCGCACGAGCTGAGGATCGATCTTCTCCGCCCAAGCGTCGATACCGCCGGCAAGATTTTTCACTTTCGCGAATCCAATCTGACGGAGAAACTCGACTGCGCGAGCACTGCGTGTTCCGCGATGGCAGTGAACGACAATCTCGCGTGCCGTGTCCAACTCATGCACGCGCTTGGGGAGATCGTTCAGCGGTATCAGCACGCCTCCCAGATTGACGATCTCGTACTCGTGCGGTTCGCGCACATCGACGATGAGGATATCCTCGCCGCGATCGAGACGAGCTTTCAACTCCTCGACCGTCATCGTCCATGCACGATCACCGCTGGTCGCGCTCGGCTCGACACCACAGAAGGCTTCATAGTCGATCAACTCCGTGATCGACGGATGATCGCCGCAGATCGGACAATCGGGATTCTTGCGAAGCTTCAGCTCGCGGAACTGCATGCTGAGTGCATCCAGCAACAGCAGCCTGCCGATCAGCGGCTTGCCGATACCGAGAATTAGCTTGATCGTTTCCATCGCTTGAATCGTCCCGATGATGCCCGGGAGAACGCCCAAGACGCCTCCTTCGGCGCAACTGGGAACGAGTCCGGGCGGTGGCGGCGCAGCATACAAGCAGCGATAGCATGGTCCTTCTTCGGCAAAGAACACCGATGCCTGCCCATCCAACCGAAAGATGCTGCCATACACGTTCGGTTTCTTCAAGAGCACGCATGCGTCGTTCACCAAGTAGCGTGTCGGGAAATTGTCGGCGCCATCAACGATGACGTCGTAGTTGCGTAGAATGTCCAGTGCGTTCTCGGAGGTGAGTCTTGTTTCGTGCAACGTGACTTCGACATGCGGGTTGATCCCCTGAATCCGCTGCTTGGCGGAGGCGAGTTTCGATGTACCGATGTATTCCGTTGAGTGCAAGACCTGTCGTTGCAAGTTGGAATGATCCACGACATCGAAATCCACGATGCCAATGCGCCCGACGCCCGCCGCAGCAAGGTAGAGAGCCAGCGGCGATCCGAGTCCCCCAGCGCCGATGAGCACGACAGCGGCAGCCTTGAGTTTTTTCTGGCCTTCAAGGCCGACCTCGGGCATGAGCAAATGTCTGCCGTAGCGGCGAAACTCTTCCGCCGAGAGCGTGATGGTGTCGCGGCCGGCCGTGCTCGATGACCCGCCGGCGATGGAAGGAATGATGCTGACGACGTCGTTGTCGTTGACGGGCGTTTGCTCGTTCTTCAGGGAGCGAATATCCTCGTCGTTCACATAGACGTTGACGAACGCGCGAAGCTTGCCGTTATCGGTAAAAAGATGACGTCGCAACGGCGGATAGATCGTCACGAGGTGGTCGAGCATCTCCCCGACGGTTCGTCCTTCGACGATGACCGCGCTGCGTTGTTCCGTAAAGGCACGCAACGGCGTCGGGATGAGAAGAGTTGCTGCCATAGTCCATCAATCTCCTTTCAACACACAACATGGTTTCGCACGATGATAATCATGATATCGCTCCATCCTTCATCCGTGGACACACTCACCGAGAATCGTCTCTAGACGTTCTTCGTCGAAGTGCGAGCGGTCCTCACGCAGGCGCCATGAACGCACCGCCGACGGAATGCCTTTCTCAACTGCCACGATGATGTACGAGAACCACGGCAGGGCATATTCGAGATCGAGCAGCGAAGGCTCCGCCGGATGGTTGGGATGAGAATGGTACAAGCCGAGAATCTGGACGCCGTGTCGAGCGGCGAAGGCTTCGGCACGCCGATACTCCTCCGGCAGGATGTGATAGCGCCGCTCGCGCAGTTCGATGCCCGCATTGTGTGCTTCGAGAATGTCGCACGCCCGACGCGTATCTCCCGCTTCTGTTCCGAGCACCATACCGCAACATTCTTCGGGGGAGGAGCGCATGGCATGCACTTTCAGTTTATGCAAAGCGGTATGCGTAAGGTGCAGCATGGTCGGTTCCTCTAAAAAGTTCGCTTGCGTAGCGTGTGCCGTGGTCGGCAAAGATCGTTACGACGACGCCGTGCGTTAAGCCTTTGGCGATGCGCAGGGCTGCAACCAGCGCAGCGGCAGAGGAGGGTCCAATCAACAGACCTTCTTCGCGCGCAACACGACGCGCCATTTCATAAGCTTCCTCGCTGGCAACTTCGATCATCTCATCCACCAACGATGGATCGAAGATGCCCGGCACGTGCGCCGTGCGAAGATGCTTCAGCCCTTCCAATCCATGCAAAGGCGAATCCGGTTGCACGCCGATGCAGCGAACGGCGGGAAGAGTCTCCTTCAACCTGCGCGCGGTTCCGACAAACGTGCCGGTGGTGCCGAGTCCCGCGACGAAATGCGTTACGCGCCCATGGGTTTGTTCGAGAATTTCGAGCGCGGTGCTAACGTAATGCGCCTGCCAATTTGCAGGATTGTTGTATTGATCGGGATAAAAATACCGATCGGGGTGTTGCTGAACAAGCCGGCGTACGATCTCCTGCGCGCCGTCGGTTCCCTCCAATGGATCGGTGTAGAACACATCTGCCCCATAGGCAGCGAGAAGACGCTTGCGTTCGACGGTTGCGTTCGCCGGTACGGCAAGCTGCACACGATACCCGAGCACAGCGCCGAACATCGCATACGCGATGCCCGTATTGCCGCTCGTTGCATCGATGATGATCTTCTCCGGCGTGAGCGCACCACGCTGTATGCCCTCGTTGAGCATGTGCAACGCTGCACGATCCTTCACGGACCCACCCGGATTGTACCACTCAGCCTTTGCACACAACTCGACACCTTGTCCGACTTCCGCTCGTGCAACATTTGCTAGCCGAAGCAACGGCGTGTTGCCCACAAGACTCGACAGAACCGCACCTCGCTGTTCACCCGTGTGGAGCATAGTAATCATAAAAAAGCAAAGAACGAACGTTCGATCGTGAACGGTACGTAAGAGACAGTGTAAAGGGAAAGACGGCTGTTGCTGAACTCGTGGTTCAACAACAGCAGCAACAGATGCAGCGGAGAGTACAGAAAGGAGCGTGCCGCATCGCCGAAGATGCCGGCACGGCACACGCGATGTTCAGCATGTCGATCACGAAAAGAACGCCTGTTTCTTCTACCACCTTTAACGCCCGGCGGGCGGCTTTAGTTCGCTCGCCTTGACCGTCCGCGACCAACGGACTGCGCCTGTGCTGTCGCAAAGCTCCATCTTTACGCGCCGGTCGTCCAATGGTCCATCGAAGCGGAGAAGTCCGAAATTGCGCGTGTCGTTCACGAATGTCCCCGCCACGTGCAGCGGATTTTCCTCGGGCCGACGATCAGCAGCATAACCAGCCGTGAGGGGTGAAGAAGTGAAATCGTACAGCGGGTAGAATGCCGGATCTGCCAAGACGCTCAGCTCGGCAAAGTGTCGATCGCCGGAGAGAAAGAGCACTCCCGGAATCTTTCTCCCTTTAATCCATCCCATCAGTTCATCGAACTCGAACGGATAATTGCGCAACGTCTCGAAGCCATGCTTGGCGAGCAACTGGTTGCCGTTGACGATCACCTTGAACGTGGCTCTGCTCGAGATGAGTCCCTCTTTCAACCATTCGAGCTGCGCTCGTCCGAACATCGTCTTGTGCGGTGTTTCGGGCATGGCGTTGGGCGAACGGTAGAAGCGATCGTCGAGCAAGAAGAATTCGACATCTCCCCACATAAAGCGAAAGAACACACCGGGGGTTTCGAGCGTGCCGAACGTCGGATTGGGCCAAAACATTTTGAAAATGGCCAGCGCTTCGGTGCGGAAGCGGTATGTCCGGTCGGCGTCGTTCGAACCGAAATCGTGATCGTCCCACACTGCATAGTGATGCGTCGAACCGAGGAGGTGCTGGAGTGCGGGCAACGAGCGATCGTACGCGGGGCGTTTGCGCATCCGGCTCGGCGCATAGTAGTCATCTTCACGATAATACCAGTTGTCTCCCAGCCACAACATCACCTCTGGTTGCTTCGCAGCGATTGCCTCGAAGATGGAATAGCTGCCGCCGTACGGTTTGCCGGGCCGATCCGAGGGCGGGTCGTTGACGTAGGAGCAAGAACCGAACGCAACGGTGAAAGCCGGCGGGTCAGTACGCCATTGCCAAAGAGGTTGAGTCACAAACGTGAGTCTCCGACGAAGCGGGACGGGTTTGCCGTCGAGAAGGAGTTCGTATTCGTACCGGCTGCCGGGCGTCAGGTCGGTCAAGACGACGGTGGCGATGTAGTCCGACTCTTTCGTGGCGGAAGTTTTCGCACTCACAAGGGCTTTCGACTTCTCTCCTGTGATCCAGTAGCGATACTGCACCGTGCCTGCGCTGCTTAACTGCACCCAAAGGAGTGCCTCACGCATCTCGCCGTACCCGACCATGGGACCCGAGCGAACGGTTGTGCTTGCGTGTGCAACGACATGGAGAAGCAAAAGGATGAAGACCAGGGTGCGGCGCATGACGATTCTCTCGATGTGTGGGAGTGCTGTGGTCGATGACCGAACAGCGAACGCGCGACACGAACGCGTGTACGGAAGAGGTACATCCTTCCGTACACGGTCGCGGCGTTCTCAAACATTCTTCGGCGGAGGTGCAGGGAGAAAATCCTTCTTCCGTTTCAGCACCTGCTGCGCTCGCCACTCCTGCACCATGAACCACTGCGGCGATGTCGAACGCTGCACATAGTACTTGCCGTCCGCGCGGCGGTGGAAGCGAAGCTGCGTCCCCTGTGTTTCGACGACGGCAGAGAGCTTCGGCAGTGATGTCAATGTCGAGTCCACGAATTCATCCGCCTGGAAGTTTGCCAGCGAGGAAAGGAAACTCGACACGGTGTAGAAGACCGTCGAGTCGTTTCCGATGAACCACCGTGCACTGTCCTTTTCCGTCAGCGTGAACGTAGTGTCGCCGAAACGGAACGTAACTTCTTTAATTGTTTTTTGATCGGTCTTGAAGATAGCTTTGTCGCGCCAATCATTCGCCGAGCGGCCGAATGTTGTGTTGAGCACGCCTTCAACGGAATACACCTCGTCCGAACCTTCGCGGCGTACATACGTTTCCGTCCAACTACTGCTCGGCTTGCCGACACGAAATGCGGCGAGAAGGTTTTCGTTAGAGTAGATTTGCACGAGTGTCGAGGTCGAGTCCACCGCGTAGATATGTTGCTTAGCAGGATTGGTCGAGACGAGCGCCGTGATTTTCATCTCTCGCCCCTTACCAACAGCGGAGGTCACCGCTTGCTCGTCGGCTTGGTACCGAACCGGTGCGTGCAGCATCCATTTGCCCCCCTCGCGCACCAACGTGACGACGCCGTCTTTGGTATGAACAACCATCTTATCCACCGCCGCCGAATCGTAGGTAACCAACGGCTCGCCGGCGGATTGCGCGAGACTGCGTTCACCCGGCTTCTGCATCACGAGGAATGCAGCGATCGCGAGAAGCACAACAATACCGATGAGATACAAAACGTTCTTGCTCATGCTCGTTGTCCGTGGTTAGTGAATCTCGAGTGCTTTGCGTCGGGCTTTGCGCATTTGCCAGCGGACTAACCCGAAGCCCATCACCATCATGGGCGGCAGCAGCATGTTGGCGTACTTGTACGCTTTCTTCGTGCCGTCGGAGACCTGCTCGAGCGGCGGAGGCGCAACGTCTTTCGAGCGAATGGTAATCAACCCCGCATCGTCGGCGAGATAATCCACCATATTCGCGAAGAACGTCAGATTATCGCGCCCGCCGAGGTACTGGTCTTTGGCGAAATCACCGTCGCCCACCAGGACGATACGTGTGTCGGGACTCTGTTTGAGCGGGGTTTCGCTCGGCGCAACTGCTCCAGCCGAAGTATCGTGCGGCACTGGCTTGTCCGCGAAGAAACTCTTGAACTTCCCGCTCACCACAGCCGCCAGCGGGATGTACGACTCGGTGAACATGTCGCGGGTGTATCGCGCAGTCGGATCGAAATAGAAGATCTGTGTTTGCCGCCCGCTTTGTTTCGACGAACGGATCAGAAACTCCCCGTGCAAACCCTTGGACGTCAGATTGGTGGTATCGATCGAGCTGACGAAGAACAGCACGATGCTCTGAAGATTCTTGACCATCACATTGTCCTTGCTGACCTCGCTCGCGATCGGGATGTACGGAAACTGCACCTGCGTTTGGATGGAGAATCCGTATTGTTGCTGAACGATGCTGATAGGCGCGCATTGAGCATCGCGCACCAAATCGGGATTGATCCGAAGCCCGTACGACTCCAACATATCTTCGATCTTCAAATCCAACTGGCGGCCGAATTGCTGTTGCAAGCTCGCATCCACTTTGTTGAGCAGAAACGCCACTTTCCCGCCGCGCATGATGTACTGGTCGATCTGATATTTTGCCACGTCGGAGAAGGGATTCTTCGGCGCCATGATGATCAGCGCCGCAATGTCCGGCGGTACGGGCTGACCTTTGCTCACATCCACCGTCTGCACATCGTACTGACGGGAGAGGAGTTGGTGGGCCCGCTGGATTTCGTTCAGCGATGCTTCACCCTCACCGGTGAGCAAGCCGATTTTCTTTCGCGAGGTTTGTGTCAAGCGCTTGATCGTGCTGCTCAAGTCGTACTCCAAGGTGGACATGTTCTGCACGACCGGGATGACTTCTTTGCGGTCTTCATACATCAACACCAATCCCATGTAGCCGCGCTTCAGTTCCAACTTATCGTCGTTGATCACTTGCACCTGCACCGGCTGTATGCCCTGTTGTTGTGCTTCCTGCTCACCCTTTTCGCCGGAAGGATCGACGAACTCGAATTGGAGATTGCCGCGCGCATACGCCTTGTACTCGTTCAATTGATCGAGGACGGTGCGACGCACGTTGTTGTACGGAGCAGGAAGGTCTTCGGTGAAGTACGCCTTGACCGTCAGACGATCGTCGAGATTCTTCACTAAATTCTTACTTGCATCGGACAGCGAGTACACGCTGTTCTTCGTCAGATCCAACCTGCCGAATAAACGAACAGAAACAACGTTGAGCAAAATGAGAATGACAGCCACAATGCCAACGCGTGTGAGTGTTTGTGCTTTGAGTGTTGTACCGGACATAGTCATCACCACTTTCGACGTTCGAGAGAGACTGTTGCGAGCAGAAGCGAAAACCCGAGAATCGAAGCGAAGTAGATAAGATTGCGCGAATCGATCACGCCTCGTGCAATGCTCGAGTAGTGGAAGTCCACACCGAGAAACTCCAGCGTCGATGCCATGAACGACGGCAGATACGGCAGCACCTTATCCACCATGAAGAGAGCGAAGACGAAGATGAAGCCGATGATGAACGCAACAATCTGGTTCTCCGTCAGGCTCGATGCGAGCAAGCCGAGTGCGAGAAACACGCCCCCCATGAGCAACAAGCCGAGATACCCACTGAAGACCGCGCCGACATCGATCGGTCCGAGGATCGCCATCGTCAGCACGTAGAGCACGGTAGGCAGCAACGCTGCTCCCAGCACCACCCACGCGGCTAAGAACTTGCCGAGGATGATCTCGACATCCTTCACCGGCTTCGTGGTCAGCAACTCGATCGTTCCCGATTTGCGCTCTTCGGCGAGAAGGCGCATGGTAATGGCAGGAGCGATCACCAAGAAGAGAATCCGCACCAACGGCGAATCGAACAAAATGTAGAGCGAGGCGACGTTGTTCAAGAACAAGTTGTTGGCGAAGAACCAACCGAGAATCGCCAAGAAGACGACAATAACAACGTACGCAACCGGTGAGTTGAAATAGCCTTTCAACTCGCGTTTGAAAATGGGAAGAATGTTGGGCAATCCTTTCATAGTGCTTTGCTCGTCATGAATGATTGGTCGTGGATCAACCTGCGGTCAGCCTGCGGAACACTTCTTCGAGCGTCGTCGCCTTACGGTGCATTTCCAAAATCACCCACCCTTCGGCAACCGCCATGCGGAACGCAGACTCACGTACATCCGCGCCCTTGTCCACATGCAGCATGAAGCGCGCTGTACCGTTCTTCTGACTCACTAACTCCACACTGCCGACGCCGGGAAGCGAACGTAGCTTGGGTGAAATTTGCTGCAAGGCATCGGAAGCGTTCGTGCGCAGTTCCAACGTCAACGACTCGGCACCGCGGAAGTCCTGTTGCAATTGCTCGGGCGTTCCGTCCGCAACGATCTTGCCCTCGTTGATGATCAGAACACGGTCACACGTTGCTTGGACTTCGGGAAGAATGTGGGTCGAGAGTATGACAGTCTTGGCGCGGCCAAGTTGTTTGATGAGATGGCGAATCTCGACGATCTGGTTCGGATCGAGACCGCTGGTCGGTTCATCGAGAATGAGAACGTCAGGGTCGTGAATCATCGCTTGGGCAAGACCTACACGCTGGCGGAAGCCTTTGGACAGCTCACCGATATCCTTGTGCCGCACACTTTCCAGACCGCACACAAGCACCATTTCTTTAATACGGGCAGGAATGTGCTTGGCGTTCATGCCGTGCAACTGCGCCGCGTATTCGAGATACTCCAACACGTTCATCTCGTGATAAAGCGGATTGTTCTCGGGCAGGTAGCCGATTCTCCTCCGGACTTCCAGCGAATGCTGCTCGATGTTCAATCCATCCACCTCAACGGTGCCGGCGTTCGGCGGCATGTAGCACGTGATGATCTTCATCGTGGTCGTCTTGCCGGCGCCGTTCGGTCCGAGAAACCCGAGAATCTCGCCGGTCTTGACATCGAAGGAGATGTTGTCCACCGCCTTCTGATCGCCGTAGCGCTTCGTCAAGTTACGGACTGTGATAGACATGGGATAATGTCAATGAAAGTGAAACGTTTGAATGGGATGCGGCATGTCGTAGCTTCTGCCTCACTGCAGCGAGGCAGAAAAAATCTACAGATGGCGGGAAAAAAAATCAACCCAGAGCATCGAGCCTTAAAAAGAATTCATAGCCGCGCTGCACGGTTAGAGCTTGGGTCTGCGTTTATGCCACGTGGTCAGCGATTGATACGCATGCGCTGTGTGCAGGACGTCCGCTTCGCCGAACGGGCGACCGATGATTTTCAATCCGATCGGCAACCGATGCTTAGTGAAGCCGCACGGAACGGATATGGCGGGTAAGCCCACAAGATTTTCAACGGCTTCGATAGTGTTCCCGCCGCTGAAGATCTGCGTCATCTCCGCATCGATGGAAGGCGCGCACGACAACGTGCTCGAGCCGAGGATGATGTCAACGTCGGCAAACACCTTCATGACATCCCGTATGATGAGTGTCCGCAGTCGCTGGCAGCGGAGATAATCCGTAGCGGTAATGAGTTGACCACCGAGCAACTCGCCACGCCTGTCGGAGTCGATGATTCCGGAAACCTTCCCTGCCTGGACGAGAGGTTCGAACGCGGAGGCTTCCTCTGCCGCGATGATCGTTGACGCAACCGCTTCGTACGGATACTCGGGGAGCGTTACTTCACGCGCTTCGATGCCGAGAGCCTTGAATGTTTCAAGAGCGCTGACAAATGCCTCTCCGACTTCCTGTTCTCCCCATCGTGCGTAATCCTCTCGCACGAAACCAAAACGCAACTGCGCCGCGCGTGCATGCGCTTTTGTGAGCGAGACCTTGAACGGAGCGCGTACCGTCATCGCATCCGCTTCGTCGCGCCCGTGCAGCATCGAGAACACGGTTGCACAATCGGCAGCCGTGCGACACATGAGTCCAACCTTGTCCATCGTCCACGAGAGCGCCATGGCCCCAGCGCGCGAGATGCGCCCGAACGTCGGTCGCAATCCTGTAATGCCGCAAAACGACGACGGGGTCATGATCGATCCCCATGTTTCCGTGCCGAGTGCAAACACACACAATCCGGCTGCGACCGCTGCCCCCGATCCGCTCGAAGAGCCGCCCGACCATCGCGTGATATCCCATGGCGTTCTGCAAGCCCCTGTGGCGGAAGCCTTCGGGGGCCCACCGGCAAGTTCGCTCATGGCGGTCTTGCCCAACAAGATCGCGCCTGCATCACGCAAAGCACGGATCACCGTAGCATCTTCGTCAAACTTCTGTGTCGCATACGGTCGCGCTCCCCACGTCGTCGGATATCCGCGAACAGCGAAGATATCCTTTGCGGCGTAGGGGATGCCGTGCAGAGGTCCCCGGTACAACCCCGCTCGAAGTTCTCGTTCGGCTTGCTCGGCTTGTGCAACAGCAAGATCGGCTGTAACAGTGACGAAGGCATTCAACTTCGGCGCGATCTTCTCGATGCGACGCAGATAGGCATGTGTGAGCGTAACCGGAGAAAGTTTGCCGCGGCGAACCAGACGTGAAAGCTCGCCGATGGACCCGAACAGGATGTCGTCGTTGATCATCGTTGCTCATCTTTCTCCCCCTTGGTCGGTGTGGGACTCGCGAAGACGAACGCGGGCGGTACGGCATTGGGAAGCTCGCGCACACGCAGCGGCTGAAGATTGTTTTCGTGGGAAGTGAGAAACGCTGCCGCGAGCTTTCGTTCCTCTTCCGTCATGATATATCCTGCAACGCGTTCAGGCAGGAAGATCGCTTCCGCGCTGATTTGTGTGGCTGGAGAATGGAAAAGCGTATCGGATCCGAGAGGGAACGCTCCAAGTGAGAGTAACGCCTTGCCGAAGGCTCGGCGCGAAAGTGTCGGCATGAGAACCTCCGTATGTTGTCTGACTGCAAAACTACCGTTGCGAGTGCTTACGCACAAGCTCTTCCAGACTCCACGGGTTCTGAAAGAACATCAAGGCTCGATTCAACACCACCTCTTTCTTCACGCGCTGGAGCGGATGTGGGGTTTCAGGCAATATCTCCAGCGTGCCGTTTGGGAGTGCCGCCGTGAGGCGTTCGGCTTCTCCTCGAGGGATCATGTCATCGGCATCTCCAACGGTAACAAGAACAGGAAAGTCCGCGAGGCGGAGTGCGTGTTCGGAAAGACCTTCAGCAGGCAGCGTCCCAATGAATTCTCGCGCAGAATGCACCAGCGTACGCCATGCGTCTTCACTGCCGAAAGCATGATCGGCTTGGAGTTGTTTTGCCCACTGAGGTGCCTTTTCCATTATGAGTTCCGCGTCCAAGTCTTCTGCCGCCGCCGCTGCTGCGGTGGGAGTCCAATAAAATTTCGACGCGTGCATCATCAACGCGTGCACGCGTCCCGGATGCTGTACACCGAACGCCAACCCTATGTATCCACCCAAACTGTAGCCGCAGATACGCGCCGAGTCGAGGTCGAGGGCTTCGTACAACGCAAAGAGATCACCAACGAGCGCATGGAGCCGCAGCGTACCCGACGGATTATCGGTACGTCCGTGACCACGCAAATCGACGGCGATGACATGGAACTGACGCGCAAAGTCGGGGATGAACCGGCGCCAATGGCGCTCGATCGTTCCTAACAATCCCGTAAGCAAGATGAGAGGCTCGCCCGTTCCGTACTCCTCGTAGTAGAGTGTTGCATCTTTCGAGCGAATGTATGCCATCGTCGTACGAGATGATCAGTGTGAACGAGAATGCAAACGACGATCTTCCATCACTTCATGATGAGCATGGTGCGCGTTGCGGTTCGGCCCGCAGCTCTCAGCGTGTAGAAGTACACACCGGCAGCAAGGTGAGCGGCTTTGATCTCCACCTGATGTCTTCCCGCTGTCAAGCGTCCGTCCACCACACGGAGAACCTTTCGACCAAGAACGTCCGACACAACGAGCGCGGCATCTCCTGCGAGCGGAAGTTCGAAAACAACAGTTGTAGACGTTGGCATGGATGCCTGTGTGCCCGACACAACAACGGGGTTGGGATAATTCTGATGAAGTGTAAACGACGTCGGCACCTCTTCGCCGACCGAACTTACCGCCTCCACCTGCACCCATTCCGTAAAGTGTACCGTCCCATCCAAGTCGATCTGCCGCAAACGAGAGAACAGCGTACCAGCACGTGCGGTACAATCCGTGAACTGATAGTGCTGAGGAACGGTGGTCGTGCCGTGACCCGGCACGAAGCTGTTCGGCAGCGTGAAGATGTCGGTTCGATTGGGCGAACGCTGCACCTCGAATCCGAAGTTGTTGACCTCGCTGATCGTGCCCCATCGGCAATCGACGCACGTGCCATGGTGTGTGGCGTGAAAGTAGGAGAGTTGAATCGGTACAGGAATGCTGTTCAGTGCAGCGAGCGCATTGACGATTCCCCAACCGTACAAGTTATTCGGCGTGGTTGCTTGGCTTGCCGTCGAGCGTAGCGCGTCGGTGATTTCGAGCGGCGTCGCATGCGGACGCGCCTGAACCAACAGCGCCGCAACACCTGCCACGAGCGGACACGAAAAGGATGTGCCGTTACTCGTGCCGTAGCCCGTCGGGTTGGTTGCACTTGCAACATACACGGACGAACCTCTCGCCATCACATCAGGCTTGATGCGCGGGGGTGCTTGTGGTTGGACCTACGGAACTAAAACTGCTGCGTATCCCGCCGGCATCCACCGCGCCAATACTCAATACGCTGTCACCATCGGCGGGGGCGTTCAGTCTGTTGTGAGAAGCGTTGAAGCCGTTGTTCCCCGCCGAATTCACAACAACGATCCCGCGTGCAACTGCAGCGTCGGCAGCGCGCGTAATGAGCGTGGCGTTGCCGTTCATGTCCTGCCACGTCCAACTCGGGTACGGCGGATCGTAGGTCAGGTACCCCAGCGAGGTGCTCGTGACATCCACGCCGATACTGTCTGCCCACTCGATGGCAGCAACCCAGTTGTCTTCCTCGATCGGCGTTTCGCTGCTATCGTTCTCCGTGCGCGCAAGGATGTACGTTGCTTTGTAGGCAGGACCGATGAGCTGACCCGACTTGAATCCTCCGATGACGGAGAGAGTGTTCACACCATGCGAACCGAAGGCGGGGCTTAGATTGTTCGGCACCACGCTCACCTTGTGATCGACAAAATCGTATGTGGCGTGAATCGTCATCGAATCGAACACCTCGTGCGTGAGCAAACGGAATCCGTTATCGAACACTCCTACATACACGCCGCTTCCATCGTACCCTGCGTTGTGCACAGCGGGAACAGCAATCTGGTTGAGTTGATCGAAGCAAGGACCGTAGTCGAGGACATGTGGCGCCCGCGGGGACAACGGCTCTCTCCGCGGCGGTGATGCCGCTCCTTTGGCTTCCTCCATCGTACGATCTTTCGGAAATCGTGCAACCACTTCCAACGAGCGGACGAACGGCAGTGACGCAATCGCCGTAATCTGCTGTTTGGTAGCAACAACGCTCGCGGCGTTGAACCATTTGGATTGTTGCCTGATGCGCAGAACGCGATGGGAGAGTGCTTCCAGATACCTTCGCGAAACGGGCAAATCGGAGTAGTCAACGAGCGCATGGGACTCTCGCACCTTCGCGCGCCAGCGCAGCGACCGCTCCGAAACCAGCGTTGTGGGGACAGACGCAGCACGTGACTCATACTCGCCTTTGTCTGCAAAGAACACCCACAGCACAACCGTTGCATCAGGCGATGTTCGCTCCAACACCTGTCGAAGTCGCCCACCGAGCTTCTCTTGCGCAGTGCTTGCAAACGCAAAGGCAACAAGGAAGCAGAACACCATAAAAGCTCGCATCATCGACGTCTTCCTTCATGTGATGTGACTGAATATGCACTAGCCATGACTCAGAAACAAGTGGTTTGCGGAACGAACACCATTTTTGTATTTTGGGTATGGAGCATTCTCCTTCATCTCATGCCCATACAACTAAGAAAAGAACTCATCGTCGTCGGCGATCGCGTGCTGCTGGAACCAGAAGTCGGACAGGACAAGACGAAAGCCGGCTTGTATCTCCCAGAAACGGTTCGCGAGCGCGACAAGGTTCTTGCCGGGAAGGTTGTCAAAATCGGTCCCGGCTACCCCGTGCCCAACCCGAACTACTTCGACGACGAACCATGGTCGAAGCCGAAGGAGCCTGCCCGATACATTCCGCTGCAGGTGAAAGAGGGGGACTCTGCCTTGTTCCTCCGCGACCAGGCAATCGAAGTCGAGTTCGAAGAGAAGAAATATTTTGTTGTCCCACAGTCAGCCATTCTCCTGGTCGTTCGGGAGGAGCTGCATGAAGATATCGGGTGAGTATTTCACTCCCGCTGAGCCGATACACCCTTATTCTGCCGTCGTTCCTTTCCAACATCAATCAAGAGGCGATTCGCTCGGCTGTGACGGCGTACGCGCTTCAATCGAGAGCCGTGACAGAATCGGGCAGCAAGCACGCTGAGGTCGATTCTTCGCTCGCTCACTTTGATGTGTAAGTTCAAATACTCAAGCTCCAAGCTCCAAACGGAGTACTGCTGTAGGACGAGCAGGCTGCTCGTCCTACACTCTCTTGTAGGTCGGGACGGGCGTGTAGGTCGGGACGGGCGTCCCGACCTACAGCGCTTGAAGCGAAGTTCCAATTGCCAAGCTCCAACACTTTCAGTCTCCACTCTGCTTCTCTCCCCACACAGCCGACGATTTCGCAACGCGCAGATTTGGATTGCGCGCAACATATCCTGAGATTATCTATACAGCCCCAGTTTAGATATTTGTATATCTCCCGCACTGCATCGTGCGCGCTCTTC
>PSMW01000042.1:0-21535 GCA_040290295.1 Ignavibacteria bacterium | reverse complement strand
TGGCAGCTCGAGCTTGGGTTCCGGCTTGGAGCCGAAGACTCCCACTTGATTGAGCACGACGAGAAATCCGCCGATGGCAGTGATGAGCGTGGCGATTGCAGTAATGATGCCGGGGATGGTGCTCCAAAATGATTTTGGTTCTTCGGGCATGGTGCTGTCCTTTCTGGGAGATTGAGGATGCAGTGTGATTGTTCAAGAACGTTTCGTGATGATCGACTGATGACGGCTGCAGTGTTTACCCGACGCGTTCGACAATGACCGCAATGCCTTGGCCCACGCCGATGCACATGGTTGCTAACCCATAGCGTGCCGACCGCCGGTGTAATTCGTGCAGCAGTGTCGCCATGATGCGCGCGCCGCTGCAGCCCAAGGGGTGCCCGAGCGCGATCGCGCCGCCGTTTGGATTGAGTCGTTCTTGTGGGATCTGCAAGTCGCGCACAACAGCGATCGCCTGTGCAGCGAAAGCCTCGTTCAGTTCGATGACGTCCATCTGCTCGATGGTCAGTCCCGCCTTCCTCAACGCCATCTGCGTTGCCGGTACCGGACCGATGCCCATGTAGCGAGGATCGACTCCTGCCACGCCGGTTGCGACAATGCGGGCAAGCGGCTTCGCACCGAACTCGTTCGCTTTGGATGCACTCATAACGACGACGCCGGCTGCACCGTCGTTGAGCGAGGATGAGTTGCCCGCGGTAACGGTGCCGCCGCTACGGAAGACTGGCGGCAGCACGGAGAGTTTTTCCAGCGATGTATCGGCGCGCGGTCCCTCATCGGTGTCGATCACGATGGGTGCACCCTTCTTTTGCGCCAGCGTGACGGGAACGATCTCGTCCCGAAAGCGGCACCGCTGCTGCGCCTCGATCGCTTTGCGATGACTGGAGAGAGCGAACGCATCTTGTTCTGCGCGAGCAATGTTGTACTTCTCGGCGACGTTCTCCGCGGTCTCCCCCATCGGTTCGAGCGGAAAAAGCTTTGCTAAAGTAGGATTAGGATAACGCCAACCGAGAGCCGTGTCGTACGCCGTAACGTTGCCGAATGCACCGGTGAGATTCTTCGGGAGTGAGTAGGGCGCGCGGCTCATGCTCTCGACGCCGCCCGCAATGATCACCTCGGCATCACCGCTCCAGATCGCACGCGCCGCGTGAACGATAGCATCGAGACTCGAACCACACAACCGATTGACGGTCGTCGCGGGAACGCTATAGGGAAGCCCTGCCAACAACGTGCTCATCCGCCCAACGTTTCTATTATCCTCGCCGGCTTGATTGGCGCAACCCCAGATCACGTCGTCGATCGCTGCCGGCGGTATGCCCGTGCGTTCAACGAGCGCTTTGATGACGATCGCTCCCAAGTCATCTGGCCGAACATCCCGCAACACTCCTCCGTATTTGCCGATGGGCGTGCGGAGCGCTTGAACAATGACTGCATCCATCATGGGAGACTTCATATCCTCGCCTCGATGCGAAGCGCCGTCGCGAGAAAGAACACGTACTGATAAAACATTGGCGGGCGACCTCCAGTGTCGCCCGCTCTTGGATTATTGAAACTTGAATTCTTTGACCGATCCGAAGATCCGCACGAACACATCGGGCTGGTTCTTGCTGGAGGTCTTGATCGAAACGCCGTCGTTGAGCACCGGCGTTGCCTTCACGGCTTTCAACTCAGCGGTCAGCTCGACCGTTTGTCCCGGCCTGATTTGTTCGGTCGGCAGCTTGAGTGTGAAGCCTTGGCAGCCGGTCTCGTAGCGCGTAAGCGTAATCGCTTCCGTACTGTTGTTGGTGAGTCGAACGGTCGCCCAGCTCGGTCGTCCTACTTCCGCGTCTTTGAACCAGAACTGTTGCGGCGCGACGCTGATCTCTTGCACAACGTACCCGCTGAACTGCACGACAAGTTGTGGCGCGTTGGCGGCGTTGGAATGGATCGTCACCGTCTTATGAATCGAGTCGGAAAAGTTCGTCGAGTTGAACGTAAGTTTGATTTCACCCGTCTTGCCGGGAGGAATGCTCGTGTTCGACACGACGGTTCCCGTGCAACCACACGACGCTTGAATCTGTCCGAGCTGGAGTGTTTCGGTGCCGGTGTTCTTGATCTGCAGGATACGCTCGGCAATCTTTCCTCGATAGATTTTTCCGAACGAAAACTGTGTACCCCCGACCACCTCGATCTTCGGCTGAGCGTACACGAATGGTGCGGTCAGAACTACCGTTATCAGTAGAATGAGTTTGTTCCTCATCAGTTCATCTCCCATCATGGCTATCGTTGCGTTGGGTGTAGAAATAAGATAGCGAAAAACTTCTGAGTGTCAACCTCCCTCGCCCGACTGCTGTGCGGCTTTCCACAGCAGCGGCGCACAGCGATATCGATCCTCTCCGTAATAGCGTTGCAACGCTTGCAGCACAGCAACGATGTGCCTCAAGCCTATGGCATGTGCCCATTCCACTGGTCCTCGCGGATAGTTGGTTCCGAGCTTCATCGCCGTATCGATTGCATCAGGTTCGGCAACATGTTCGAGCAGGGCAAAGTACGCCTCGTTGACGATCATGCACAGAATGCGCGGCATGACGAGGCCTACCGAATCCTCGACGAAGACCGCCGCTTTGCCGAGCTGTTCGGCGAAACCTTCGGCGGACGTGCGCGTGGCACTGTTGGTGTGTTCCCCCGCTACGTACTCGATGAGCGAGCCTGCGATCAAGGTCGGAAATGCGCCGATGCCGACGAGTCGCGCCGGATGCCGCACCCACGTTGCCTGCTCAGCTATCGTCACCGTAACACAGGACGAGAGAATGGGTGAGGAAGGAGGAAGCGTTGTGTCGAGTTGTACCAAACGCTCGCGCTTCGTCGGGAGCGAGATGGTGGTGAGTTCAAGCGCAAGGTCGCCCGTACCTTCACGCCGGACCTCCATATCTTTCTCCTTGCAGAGAGTTGTGTACTCCTGCACAAGCCGAGCATCACCCTGGATTACGATCTGCTGCATCATCCGCCGCGGCGTTCATCAGGATTCGTAGGTATAGAAACCCTTTTTCGTTTTTCTTCCCAACGTTCCCGCTTCCACCATCAGGCGTTGAATGGGATGAGGGCGGAAACGGGGCTCGTAGAAGAACTGCTCGTACACCGACTGTGTGACGGCGTAGTTCACATCGATCCCAATCAAATCCATTAACTCGAATGGACCCATCTTGAAGCCGCCTACCTGCTTGACGATCCTATCGATCGTTTCGACAGAAGCGATTCCCTCACCGAGCAGGCGCAACGCTTCGCCGTAAAAGGGTCGGGCAACGCGGTTGACGATAAAACCCGGCGTATCGCCACACACAACGGGTGTCTTGCCGAATCGCTTCACGAGATCGAGACAGCTCGCGATCGTCTCGTCGGAGGTCTGTTTTCCTCGTACGACTTCGACCAAGCGCATGACGGTTGGGGGATTGAAAAAGTGCAAGCCGGCGACTTGTGGCTGGCGCGTTGTTGCCGCAGCTATGGCGGTGATGGAAAGCGACGAGGTGTTGCTGGTAAGAATCGCTTCGCGCTTGACCAAAGCGTCGAGCGTACGGAACAATTCGCGCTTTACGTCGAGGCGTTCCAGTGCTGCTTCGATGACGACGTCGGCATCGCGCAGCGCATCGAGCCTCGGGGCAGGCTGAAGGTGTGCATAGATTTCGGTCGCGGCGACCGCCGTGAGGCGATCCTTCTCGACCGCACGATTCAAACTTTGTTTGATGCGTGCCATGCCGGCACTCAGTGCCTCTTCGGCGACATCGTGCACAAGAACGTTGAACCGCGCTGCGGCAGCCACTTCGGCGATGCCGCTACCCATGGTACCCGCACCGATAACGCCGATGGTCGTGATCATAGTCTCCATGAGGAAAGATGCGATAGAGTTGCCGCGCTTAGTATAGAAAGAATTGTAGGGAGATTCAACCGAGCGGTGCCATCACATCGACACTTCTGCTGCATGAGTTGTACGGCCATTATCGCTCAGGCTCGATGCGTTCTTCGGGATGTTGCTCCTTCAAAAGCCGGCGCAGGTCCTTTGTCCACGCAATCAAGCGTTCACCTTGCGCGTCGCTCAGTCGTGCATCAGCACGGGCAATCAGGTAGGAGGGGAGCGGCATGGCTTGCGCCTCCACTTCTTCGGCAATCTCCTCCAACGTTCTATTCTGCCAACGGAGGTTCCGTTTCCCGAACTCCGAAAATTGAGATGCCGCTTGCCTTCGGTGATGTCTCGGTTCAGCCATCACCCGATAGGTTGGATCTCGGCATACCAGGGATAGCGGGTTGCATTGCTGTGGCAATCGTAGCACGACGTGCGCAGCATGGATTGCACATCAGCGGGCACGGGGTAGAGTACAGTGATGTCGTTCGGACTTTGCAGGTCTCCGATATTCTTTTCGGAACGAATGAACTGAGCCACCAGAAACAGTGCGGCAAGCACCAGCGCGATGCGGGCGAGGATCTTCTTGAGCATGAATGCGCTGTGTGGTTGGTGATCGATACGTTAGAATGTACACAGCCGGTGGGTCGGCGTTCGGCATCCATGATAAAAAAATTGGAGAGGAAAAGGAAATCAGCCGTGCGCATAATGTGTGCGGTACTATACCGTTGCGCATGACGCATGCTTATAGAAGACCGCGAGGTTCGTCAGCAACTCGATCAACACCTCGAGGTATTCATCGTGCGCGGGCTGTTCGTTGCGGGAAGCCAAGGCATGCACGTGCACATCCAACACATCCCAGGCGCCGGCGTTGAGTGTACCGAGGTGGTGAGCGAGAAATAGCAGTTGAAGCGATGCGCTGTGCCCGTTCAGACGCCGCGTGCCGATGCGTGAGCGCGCCATCGCGAGATCGAGCAGATTGCTCTAGGTCTTCGTCACTTCAAAAAATTTCTGGGGCATGCACTCGCTGAGCCGATGCTGAAG
The DNA here is from genome assembly GCA_040290295.1 of Ignavibacteria bacterium. Taxonomy (GTDB): domain Bacteria; phylum Bacteroidota; class Ignavibacteria; order UBA10030; family UBA6906; genus CAADGV01. Next base: position 16,623 of record PSMW01000042.1, on the reverse strand, counting down.
CGGGCGCACATGGTGCGTCAAATCGAGGAACGCCGGATGATCTGCTACCGCACGCAATGCGGCGTCGAGGTAGTCTACATATGCGCTTGTGGTTCGCGCCGCGCCGCAACATGCTTCCGTCAGTGCCTGCACCACCTGCGGCGGAGTCAGCTTCTCCCGTTCGATGATGCGCTGAATGCCGAGGCGCAACATCGTTCTCCGCAACTCCTCCGAGCATCTCCCCATCAACACCATCAAGAACACGCCCGGCGTTGCAGATCGAATGAGTTTCAGCAGGTCAAGGTCGACGCGGTTATCGTTATCGAACAGCACCAGTGTTCCATCCCACCGTTCTTGCGCTGAACGCCGAAGGTATGCGTTTGTGTCCGAGACCCGTTGCACATGGCAGCGATCGAGTGCCTCCTCGTCGAACAAGGTGACTATCATATTACCGTTCTCCTCAACCCCCATCAGCATGATGCGCGTGCGTTGCGCGTGGTAGGACATGACGTGGTCCTTTTGGTGAAGTGATTATTATATATAGAGTTGTGAGCGCTACCAATGAACAAGAACACGACCGTAGGGGAGTGCCTTCCTCCGGCGCAAGGGGAGTGCCATCTGAACAACGCGTGATGCCATGAAGCCGATCGTCGGATGGAAGACTGTGTTGGGAAATGTCAGCGAGCATTGCCTACCGCGATCGGGGTGATGATGGGATGGCGACCGATCAAGCACTCGATCCATACGCGGTTCAGTTCAAAGGAGTTTCGCGAGAACGTGGGGAGAGCGGAAATGCTTCGAACGTTTCGCGCGGTGGCGCTTCCGGTGGTGTGCCATGCGTTGCTTCTCCCGCGAACCTTCGGTATATTTTCGCAGCATTGGCTGACTGTTCTCTGAAACGTTCTCCCTCCACTTTGATCGAAGGAACTATCATGACGAAGCTCGTAGCGCTGTACCGTAAGCCGGCCGATACGACCGAGTTCGACAAACACTATTTCGAAGTTCACACGCCGCTGGTGCAGCAGTATCCCGGCTTGCGCAAGCTGGAAATCACGAAAGTGACCGGCGCGCCGATCGGCGAAGCCAAGTACTATCTGATGTGTGTCATGTCGTTCGACAACAAGGACGCGCTCGATGCTGCGCTCGTGTCGAAAGAGGGCAAGGCTGTTGCGCGCGACCTGATGAGCTTCGCTGCCGACCTTGTCACCGTCTTCATCGGAGAAGACGCCGTATGACTCGCTATGCAGGCACATCGCCGGATGCACTGAACTTCAAGAACATCATCTACACGAAAGATAACTGGCGGGCGACGATTACCATCAACCGACCGGAAGTGTACAATTGCCTGAACCTTGCGACATTGCTGGAACTGCAAGCAGCGCTGCAAGATGCGGCATGGGACGACGAGGTGGCGGTGTTGATTGTAACGGGCGCAGGTACCAAGGCATTCTGCACCGGCGCCGATATGAAAGAGTGGAAGGAAGAATTCCTCGACTCGCCGAACGATTTCTATAAGTGGATGGGCGTGTTCATCGAAACGTTCGACCGGTTACGGAACATCGGTAAGCCGACGATCGCCCGGCTCAACGGCATCACGGTGGGAGGCGGCAATGAGCTGCAAATGTCGTGTGACCTTGCCATAGCGGCGGACGATATTTACATTGGCCACGCAGGAACCTCGCGCGGCAGTGTCGCAGCGGCGGGCGCAACCCAATGGCTTCCGCTGATTGTGGGCGAACGCCGGGCACGAGAGATGCTTCTGCTCAACGAAAGAATTCCCATCAAGAAAGCGTTGGAGTGGGGACTGGTCAATCAAGTGGTTCCGCGACGCCGCCTCGACAAGGCGGTCGATGCGATGGCGGAGAAATTGGTGAACAAACTCCCCGAGTGCACGCGCTATACGAAGCAGCAGCTCAACTTCTGGCGTGACTTCTCATGGTCGCTCACCATCGGACACTTGCGGGATTGGCTTACCGTCCACACCGGTGCAATGGAGATTCAAGAGGGCATGAAGGCATTCAACGAGAAACGCGAGATTGATTACAAAGACCTCCGAAAACGTATGGCAAAGAAGGGGAAAGGGTGAGCGCTCCCCGACAGCGAACGCACACGGGCGATGCGCAGGCATTGGCATGATCCTCCTTCTCGCCTCAGTTTCGTACTCCCAAGGCGGCAGCGGCTTCTCGATTGTTCTTCATCATCGCTCTCATCCACACATGATCGTCGCTGCTCTTAGCACGAACGCAACGTATCCCTGTGCCGGCTATAGGATACGGGCAACGGCCACGCATCATCTGGATACCGTGACGATTCGGATTGCCGGTCTTGTTCGACCCGTTCCTTGCATGGCATCGTTCGACCAAGCGAGCGGGGAGATCGCCATCGCCTGCGCGCGCGTCTTGTGTATTCGTTTTGGAGAAGAGGTCGATCGGTATGTCCTTCTCCATCAACCTGAACGGGAAGGGCATAACATCACCATTGTAACCGTAACCAACATGTTCACTCAAGTTTCGATTCAACGACCATGAAAGCTTCGCAGAGCATTCTTTTCTATTTGATTGTCATCGTTATCATAGCGATAACCTTAGGGTTCGTGTCGTCGAGGAAGTCCTCGTCCGATCACTCGACCACGATCTTCCTTCCCGGCACGCAACCGGGTGTCGTACAAACGTTCGAAGCGTACACGACCTGCCAGACATGTCATCAAACCCAAGGCAGCGGATTCCCCGTGACGATCACCGCCGATTGGCACGGGAGTCCGATGGCACAATCGGCGCGCGATCCGTTGTTCTATGCAGCAATGGCTGTCGCCAACAAGTACATCAGCGGCGTTGGAGAGTATTGCATCCGCTGTCACTCACCGACGGGATGGTTAGAAGGGCGATCCAATCCGCCGACCGGCGAAGGGCTGACGGGAAACGATCTCAACGGCGTGCAATGTGACTTTTGCCATCGTATGAAGAATCCGTTGCTCCCCGACTCGACTGCCAATCCACCGGTGCCGGGATACGGCAACGGCATGTTTGTCGTGCAAGTACCGCGCACGCCCAAGCGAGGTCCCCGCAGCGATGCGGTTGCGATTGGGCATACCGTTCTTGCCGACACGTTCTATCGGACGGGAGAGTTTTGCGGTGTGTGCCACAACGTGAGCAACCCACTCTACGCACAAAACGTGGTCACGCAATCGCCGCACGAGTACGGACCCATCGAGCGAACATACAGTGAGTGGAAGCTGAGCTGGTATGCGCAGCAAGGAAGTGCCGGCACATGCCAGTCGTGCCACATGCCGTATCGGCCCGGATACAGTGCCACCCTTTCTGTTGCGCCGTATCGTCCCGATGTCCCCCAGCACGATATGACGGGCGGGAATACCTTTTTGCACGATATTCTTTCCGACTTCTGGCAAACGGGGCTCGATACCGCGCGGTTGGCTGCCGCCAAACAACGCGCCGTGAACACGTTGCGACGTGCCGCACATTTGGAGCTTGTCGCCTATCGTCGTAACAGCACTGTCACCGCGCAGGTGCGCATCACGAATTTGACGGGACACAAACTCCCGACCGGTTACCCTGAAGGGCGACGCATGTGGCTCAACATCGTTGGACGCAATGCGCAAGGCGATACAATCTTTCAATCGGGCGCGTACAATGTACAGACGGCGGAATTGACGCACGATGCGCAGATCAAGGTGTATGAAGTGAAGCCGGGCTTGACTGCTGCACGCGCTGCGCAATTCAACCTGCAGCCCGGACCTTCCTTTCATTTCGTTCTGAACGATACGATCTACAAAGACAATCGCATTCCGCCGCGCGGCTTTACCAACGCGGCGTTCGCTTCGCACCTCGCGCAGCCTGTGGCATACGCTTACGCCGACGGGCAGTATTGGGACATCACCACATACACTCTTCCGTCATCCGTTACGAGCGTGAACGCGACGTTGTACTACCAAACGGCGAGCAAGGAGTACATCACGTTCTTGCGTGACGAGAACGTGAATAATGCCCAGGATTGGCGGCGGTGGGGAGACAGCCTCTACGCGGCGTGGGAACGTCGCGGTAAATCGCGTCCCGTCGCGATGAACATGCAAACCGCAACGGTGATCGATTCGATGACCGGCTTTGCCGGAGGCGACGTGACTTTGCCCCTCGTTGTCTCGCTGGGACAAAACTATCCCAATCCATTCAATCCAACGACGACCATTCCGTTTACCTTGAACAACGCAGCGTTCGTTCAAATCGATGTCGTCAATCCCCTCGGCCAAACCGTCGCGACGCCGGTAAAGGCGACACTGCATGCCGGCGAACATCGTGTCCGGTTCGATGCTTCCCATCTGCCGAGCGGCGTGTACCTCTACCGCCTTACGACAAGCGATGGGCAACGGGCCTCGAAAAAACTTCTTCTGCTGAGATGAGTCTATGGCGTTCGAACGAGTTACGAAGCAAGCCCTCGTTGTCGCGGCAGCCATTCTTGTGATGATCGTGATCGCGGTGCAGTTGGTGCCGCGCTTCACGCCCACGCGCATCACACTGCCGGCAGAGCTGGGCGCTCTGCCTCTTCAGCAACACATCTTCGGGGATGAGGCGCGCCGGATCATCAACCAGATGCACGGCAAAGGCGTAACTCCGCGCGCCAACGCCATCGGCCTCTATGCCGATGAAACGGGAGAGGCGACGCTCTATCTCTCCATCTACGACGAGGAGGAGGCGGCGGCAGCGACGTTGAAGAAGATGATCGACGGCATCGCAACAGGCTTCACCCCCTTTTCGGATTTCGAACAGCGTCGTATCGAGGGGGAGGAGGTGGCGTACTGCACCGGCGACGGTCAAGCACATTTCTTCTTTGCCGTGGGGAAGACGCTCTACTGGCTGGCAGTGGATTTTTCGGTCGCCGACGAAACGCTGCGCGCTCTCCTTCACGAAATCAAACCCTCCGCACCCATCGTCTAACATGGTGGCGCCACGATGAAACAGGTCCGCTTACTTCTTCTCTTTGGCATTCTGTCTTCGTTTCCGGCGCTTGCACAACCGGTAGGGTTGTCGCGCATCGAACTGGTCGAGAGCATTCCCATCGAAACCGTGTTGGACAATCCGGACATCCGCAATACGCAAGAGGTCTGGTTGGAGATGATCGACGCCGCGCGTGGTTCGTTGGACATCGAGCAGTTCTACATTTCGAACAAAGTGCATGAACCGTTGGAGCCTATCATCCAGGCCATCGAGAGGGCTGCTCAACGTGGCGTGCGCATTCGTCTCATTGCCGATGCGCGCTTCTACAAGACCTATCCCGAAACCGTTGACCGACTCTCGAAGCAAGGCGCCATCGCGGTTCGCATCATCGATTTCGGCAAACTTGCCGGCGGTGTGCAGCACGCGAAATTCTTCGTCGTCGATGGCGAGGACGTTTTCCTCGGAAGTCAAAATTTCGATTGGCGGGCGTTGAAACACATTCACGAACTCGGGTTGCGTATACGCGATCGGCGCGTAGCGGCGTTCTATGCCGACATCTTCGCGCTCGACTGGCGCTTGGCGGAGAAGAACGATCGGTCGCTTCTGCCGCAGCTTCTCACTCCCAAGCGGTACGAACGTCCGGTCGTGCTCGTGCAAGAGCGAGACACCCTGCATCTCACCCCGACGGCGAGCCCCATCATGTTCATTCCGGATTCGGCATTGTGGGATGAACCGTTCATCGTCGGCTTGCTCGACAGTGCAAGAACGAGCGTGTCGCTCCAATTTCTCGGCTACGACACCAGGAAACGTTCGGGCGGCGAATATCGTGTGTTGGATGATGCACTACGCCGTGCCGCCGCACGCGGCGTGAAGGTGCGTCTGTTGGTTTCGGATTGGGAAAAAGACACGCCCGCAGAGCGATCGCTGAAAGCCCTTTCGATCGTGCCGAACATCGAGGTCAAGTTCAGCGTCGTTCCCGAATGGAGCGGCGGATATGTTTCGTTCGCACGTGTCGAGCATTGCAAATTCATCCTGGTGGATGGGCGTCTCTTTTGGTTGGGGACGAGCAATGCCGAGTACAGCTACTTTCACACATCACGCAACGTGGGTGTGGTGGTCGCTGCCACGACGCTTGCAAAGCGACTCGAGAAGATTTTCTCCAAGAGTTGGGACGGACCCTACGTCGAGCCGGTGCGCCCAACAGTGAAGTACGAACGTCGCAAACACGATGGCGAGTGAAAGGATAGAACGTAGTGCCGCTCCGTTTCGACACTTCCTCTCGCTGATCCCACCTACGAGGAAGCGGCACTACGTGAAGATTACGGCATCAAGTTGAAGGCGAACCATACCTGCCCCAGTCGGTAAGTTCCGAGCCGTCGTACGTGTTCACGAACGTCGGCGTGACAAGCATCCGCACATGGAACAGCGGTGATGGGGTGAGCGTAACGCCCGCCAACAGGGACGTCCGAACGTCACTGATGTTCTCCGGAGGCTGCGTGTAGCGCTCGCCGAAGTTGAACCGACGCACAACGCTATCCCGATTTGCCTGAACGCGGTATCGGAAGATCGCAAGCGTCACATCTTCTGCACGCCATTCGGACATGGTCCGACTCAATCCAAACAGCAACTCCACGACCTTCGAGGTGCGAATCGTGAAGTAGATGGGCAGCGTGAAGCGTTTGAGACGCGCGGTGAAATCCCACGTGAGCGTCTTCGCTTCTGCCGTCGAGTCGAAGTAGTTCCAGGGATAAACTCCCGAATATCGACTGCTCGAGAACCTATCAGCAAGCACGCTTTCACTGGTGTTGGTTTCCGCGACTCGACGTTCGTACAGCAACCCCAAGAAGGTCTTGACATTGGGAGCGAGTTGCCATTGCAGCGATCCGGTCACCATGTGCGTTGTGCCGATCGTTGTTCCCGATCCGTTACGCCCATCCCAGAGACGGTACGCGGAATTGTAGGAGTAGTTCGTGGTATCCCAACGATACCGCGACCGACCGTACGAAGTATCGTAGATCGTCCCCGCCAGGGAAAGATCGATGCGTTCGCGTGCGATCTGATGTTGACGCCGAAGAGCGAGGTCTTTCCCTCATGATCCCAGAGTTGCCGTTGGTTTCCCGATCGTACCCATTCGTGCCAGGATTGCGTCGTCGAGCCGATCGGTCCGTATCCATAGTACGACGAATCCGTTCGCGTCAAAGCCTGCGACACATCACCCCAAAGAAAACCACCATGAAGCCCGAGCGCAAGTGTGGGAGCGAAGGTGTAATGCACTCCACCGATCAACTCCCAATGAGCGTAGGATTGACTGCGCGCTTCAGCATTGCGCCAGAGCGATGTGCTTGAGGCAGAGTAAGAGTGTTCCCAGAGGTTTTGCGAACCGAAGGAGCCGGCGCGGCTGAACAGAACGCGTCCGGCTTTCACTCCCGCGTTCAGCTCAGGGGTGATAGTGTATCCGACGAAGAGCGAGAACAAATCGCCGCGAACATGCATCTCATCCGTTCCGCTGTACCTATCGACAATCGGGATGCTCTCTGCTGCTGCCGGGCGAACGCCGAGATAGTCGGCACCGATGATCGATTTGTAAATGTCCTGTGGGATAGGATAGTACTTCTCGTCTTGTGAAATCATCTGGTATGTTGCGCCGGCGGCAAAGCCGCGGAGAGGTCCTTCGCCCGGCTTGAACAGATACGCCGCAGAGATGACAGGTTCCACTTCTCGCCGCGTGGTGATGAAGTACGCCGGATAGGGAAACCACATTCGTTCGGCGATCGTGTTCTCGAGATACACACGATAGCTGGGGTAGTAGAGGTTTTGTCGTGTAGTGACTTCGCGTGCGCTGCGAAAGTCGAGATACACGTAGTTGGTCTGGACACTATCGTGGAAGAGATATGCGGGATTGAGATCGAGATCGAGCAGCGGATCGTCCAGCACTCCCGCAACCGAGTTCTTGAATGTGCCGACGCCGAACGGCACAAGGCGGTAGGGAGTGAAGAAGAAGTCCATACGCTCGAACGACTTTTCCATAACGCGCTCGCCGAAGTATTGAGCGCATGCAAGGTGGATGGGCAGCACCATCAGCGCTGCCAACGAGGTGATCAGTTTCGTTTTCATGGTTCTTGTCTCCCTTCTTTCATGGCCTCCGATGATCGTACGGGCGGTTCGATCAGAGAGAAACCCAATGCCTTCGCTTCACGCAATTGTCGTTCATCGATCAGCGCAGCGTGCATCGCCGCGTACGTCGGACATATCACACATGCCCAGCACGTGGCGTACGCTTCAACGGACGTCGCAAAAACGACAATGCCCGCCTCGCTCAGGAGTTGCCGCGTGTCGGGGGGTATGTACACATCGTTCGTGCATTGTCTGCCACCGATGACAATGTTCCCCACCCACACAAACCTGTGACGTTCCCATGTCGCCGTAGCTCCATGCGCTCACGGTCAATACTATCAACATGAACAACGATACTATTCGCATGTGTCGTATCCACGATCGGTTGCCTGGCACGATCCGAAACACACCCAGCATTGCCACGGGTGGAGCAAGCATCTTCCATTCCCACATCATCGTACAACCTCCAATCGACAAAGATCGAACAATGTTTGTGCGCCTCCATACGTTGTACCCGCGTCGAGCAGGACGGTGAGGCTATCGCCCTGCGCAGTCGTGAGGTGGTCTTCTGCTTCGTAGTATTGCCACACCGAGTCGGTGATGACTACCCGTTTGCGGATTGCTGTGTTGAAGATGAGTTGGAGCGAACCGGTTCGTTCCGTTGATTTCGCCCACACGGAAACTCTCAAGCGATGAGTTCCGATGGGCGCTGCTACCGTTGTGGAGATGTGTGCAACTATGCGATCAGCATCAGAAAGCACGATCGACCAATTGCCGCCACCAGGCGAAACGTTACTTGAGAACGTTAAGGCTTCATGAAAGTTCGAGCAATAGCGTCAGCCTCGCATTGTCGGAAGCCCGTTGATTTCAAACGACGGATAGGCAATCAGGTTTGTGTGGGTGCTCGGCGTTGTCGGCAATGAAGAGTCCTTCGTGCAGTTGCAGAACGTTGCAACGAGGAGGAGGAGGAAGAGTATGAAATGTCGTTTCATACCAAACACTCTTGCTGCGATCCTTCTTTTCATGTCGTGGGCTGGATGGGGTGGCGATCATCCTGCCCGCGAACTCCACGACGTTGTCCACATCCATCGAAAGGCTGCGCGATGATCCGGGCGTATTCAAAACCATGCACGCACACTGACGACCGGATACAGCGGAAACAGCGGTGGCGGATCGAGCACCACTCTCCACCGTAGGCGCGAATCGGGATCGTTGAGAATGGACCAGGAGAACGGCTCGAGCAATCCATAGCCGTTGACCATGCGCAGCATAACGTGGAGACCAACATCGCCGATGATGAACTTCCATCCACCAAAAAGTTCGAGGCGCTCGAAGCCGGGAATCCGGCCGCCGTTCAAATCGAACTGATCGGAGTATCGTGTAATCTCGGCACTGACCTCTCGTACGTGAGATGGCGACTCGCTGAGGGTGAGTCGCCGTCTCCGTTCGACGGTTGTGGACTGATCCGATGAGAGGAGCGCCACGATGCCGAACGTCCAATTGGGTGTGGGATTGTAGCCGAGCGAGAGAAAGAACTCATGCTCGCGCGCAAAGCGCGGTTTGTATGCCGCCCCGGCGTTGATCTCGGCGAAGTGGTGGCGCGTCCACGAGAGGCTGTAGCGAAGTATGCCGGTAACGGTTCCGATCCGTTTGGTGATCGTTACTTCGCCGCCGTACACCGTGCCTTCGCCAAAAAGGAGCGCATCAGTGATTTGCCCCTCGGCGTTGAGTGTCGTATCGAACGCAAAGTCGTGGAGCTTCTGTGTTTGCCGGTAGTACGTCTCCACGGTCAACACGTACGTGTTTTGTCTCAAGGCTTTCACGAAGCCCAACGATGCATGTAACGACGTTGTGGGTTGCACACGCTCCGTCGAAGGGTAGAAAAAGATTGAAGGCATAAACACGAACACGCCGCTGTGACGATACGGATGAACGAATTGCGTTACGGCGCTGAAGGAGGAGTAGATGCGAAAATCTTCGCTCGGCATGATCAAGAGCGAGAAGCGCGGATCGAGTGCTGAGAACGTTCCCAACCGTCCGATGAAGGACGTTCCGCGCGCGCCCAACTCCGCCGTCACACTCGGCACCAAGCGCCACTGATCTTGCACGTACACCGACAATTCCCATGGCGCGACATCCGTCATGGTCAGCGGCGCCAATTGACTGGTGAAGTCGTTGATATCGCTACCGATGCCATGGTGAACAAGCTCGACGCCGCCGCGCACCGTATGGTATTCGTCGTAGAAATATTCGGCGTGAGCGCGCAGCGACAGATCTTCGATGAAAAAGCTCGACGGGTAATCGACGGGGATCCCGCCTTCGATAAGACGCTGGCGCAAGCCGAAACTATAGAGGGAGTACGCCGCTGACGTTTGGAAGAACAGTGAAGCCGCCGCCGTGCCGAACCAGCGCAGATGGAATGCGGTGTTCCTCCATCGAAAATCGTTCTCCAAACTCTGCACCGGCGAACGCGTGACGGTGTTGTTGTACGTATCTCGATTGAAATAGCCTGCGAGCGAAAGCGCGCTGTTGTCGAGCGTGTAAATGAGTTTTCCCATCCCTTCCACAACGTGGAGATCGCTGCGCGCCAATCCGGGGCGGCGGGCAAGCAGGAGTTCGGGATAGCCTTTGCGCATCGATGCTGCAATGGAAGTGCGGTGGGCAATGGGTCCCTCGAGTACGATCGCCGAGCTCAACGTGCCGATGGTGCCTGTGCCGAGGATGCGACGATCGTTGCCGTTTTTCATCATGACATCGAGAATACCGCCGATGCGTCCGCCATAATATGGAGGTACGCCTCCTGCTACGAGGTGCACATCGCGCAGCGCGTCGGTGTTGAATGCGCTCATCACGCCCGCGTAATGCGACGGGTTGTAGATGCGCGTGCCTTCGAGAAAGTATTGGTTCTGATCAGCCGGAGCAGCGCGGATGTAAAGCCCGCGAGCAATGCCTTCCGAGCCGGTGAGCAACGAGCGCTCGCCTTCTACCGTAATTTCGGCAAGGACAACATCCTCTTGGAGAAGAGCGTACGAACCAACCATCGTCGCTCCGCCCCGAACCGATAGGGGCACCACACGCGGATCGTATCCAATCGAACGAATCTCGAGTGCGTAACGGCCCGGCAGGATATTGGGGAGAGAGAAGAAGCCGTGCTCGTTCGTCATTCCCCAGCGTACGATGGTGTGCGACTGCTCGCTGCGCAAGAGCACGCTTGCCCCCACGAGGGCTTCGCCGGTTAGTGAGTCGGTGACCAAGCCGGCAAGGATAGAGCGGGGAGGCGGCGACTCGTCGCGCCGCACCTGGAGGAGCACCTGTTCGCCCACCATCAAAGCGAACACGTCTGTCCCTGCTAACACACTGCGCAGTGCCTCCTCGAAGGTGCAGGCGCGACAGTCGGCCGTGACGCTTCGTCCTTCGACATCTTTTTCGAGATACACCATCGGCACGCCATACCACCTGAAGAGCGAATCCAAAACAGCGCGCATGCTGTGCTCTTGGAAATGGAACGTGTGCGTCGTCGAGCGCTCATGCCCAACACCCACCGTGGCGATGAGTGCCGCAAAGAGACTAATAAATGTAATACGCCGTACCATCGTAGCGGTAGTTCTTTTGTACGAGTGCGCAAAGCGCTCGGAGCGCCGTTTGGGGCGTGCGGGCATCCACGACGCCGGAGATGACGGCGGAGCGAACCTGCGGGTCACCCATTGTAATGGAGATCGCGAAACGCAGCTCGAGTTCCTCGCACGCCTCTTCAAACGACGTTTGATGCAAGAAGAGTTTACCATTCAACCAACCGGGGTACTCGTCGGCAGGAATCATACCGAAGCGTTGTGGTGCCGTTCCCGCAAAACACACTGCAATCTGCCGCGGGGCAAGAACAAGTGTGCTATCCTCCGCACGTACCTTCACCGCCCCCTGCAGGAGTGCTACTTCCATCGTGCCGTCGCGTGCACGCACGTTGAACTCCGTTCCCACAACCTCGACGGTGCCGTATGCGGTCTCGACGATGAAGGGGTTCCCGTTCGCATGCACGCGGAAGAGCGCTTCTCCCGCCAACACAACCCGACGCGGTTTTCCTTCCTCGATGCGGTCCACTTCGAGATGGGTGGATGCATTGAGGAAAATCTCCGAATGATCGTGGAGTGCAACACGCAACTGCTGACCGCGTTTGGTGGAGTACTGTTCCCGTGAGGGTTCAGGCGTCGTGTTAAAGAGATACACACCGAAGGCGATGGCTGCCACCGCAACGAGGGCGTATGCGAGACGAGGCACCATGCGTGGCTGGAAGCGGATCGATTCCATGCGCTCGAGGGCGCGACTCAAGTGCAACCAACGAAGTCCGGTTTCGGGGTTTGGCTGTTGCAGCGAGGCAAACGAGTCGTTCACCAGCTTGTCCACCTTCAGGTGCCGGGACTCGTCGCCTGCTGAGGGCAATCTGTTTCTCAGTCGATCAAAAAAGAAGAAGCGCAGCATTGGACCCACCATGATTCAAACGGAAAAGCGTTAACGAGCGCATTGTGTTGAGGGGACGAACTCCGCCGCTCATACCATATAACGACTCATGCCGTTGTCTCCCCTATTCACTCCTCCATCGAAAGTCTTTCTTGTTGCACCTCATCACGCCAGTTCCTATTTTGTGGTAGCCTGTTGCCGTTCACCTTCCGTCCTGGCTCATGCACGAATCCGACGAAGCATTGATTGCACGTACGGCTGATTCCGACCTCGAAGCATTCCGGATGCTCTTCGAACGGTATCAACCCATCCTCCTTCGACACCTTGTCTATCATTTGCGGGATGATGATGCGGCGCATGACGTCGTGCAGGAAACCTTCCTGAGAGTATGGCAACATCGCACGGGCCTTCGACCATCGTTGTCGTTCTTGGCGTATTTGTTCCGCATCAGCGGGAATTTGGTGCGCGATCGCGCTCGCCATACCGAAGTGCGCACACGGCTCCAGGATCAGGTGGTGTCGTCAACCCCTTCAGCGGGCGATAACCCCGAATCCGCCGCGCACTACAGCTTGCTGCACGAACACATCGCTCTTGTGGTGAGAGAAAAATTGCCGCCACGATGTCGCGAAATCTTCTTGCTGAGTCGACTGGAGGGAATGTCGAACACGGAAATTAGTCATGCCCTGCGCATTTCGGTGAAGACGGTCGAGAATCAACTGACGCGCGCCATCAAAATTCTGCGCAAGCATCTCGGTCCGTTCGTCGAGTAGAAAGGTTGTGATTGAGGAGGCGCTTCAGTATTTTGGAAGCACCACGATTCGATCACGCACTCCCAAAAGTCAAACGAGGTGTTCCATGGCTTATCAGCTCATCATCGTTACAAAGCAGGAAGGGTACGCGGTGGTTCAACTCAATCGCCCCGATGTGCTCAATGCACTCAACATTGCACTCATGGTGGAGTTGGTGGATGCCCTCGAAACCCTCGACAATGATCATGACGTCCGCTGCATTGTCTTGACGGGAAATGAAAAAGCCTTCGCTGCCGGCGCGGACATCAAAGAGATGATGGATGCGACGGCGATCGACATGCTCACGCGCGATCAGTTTGCACGCTGGGATCGTATCCGCAAGATCAAAAAGCCGCTCATCGCCGCAGTCAGCGGCTACGCGCTCGGCGGCGGCTGCGAACTGGTGATGACCTGCGATATGGTGATCGCCAGCGAGACGGCACGGTTCGGCCAACCCGAAATCAACATCGGCGTCATGCCCGGCGCAGGAGGAACTCAGCGGCTTACCCGTGCCGTCGGTAAAGTCAAAGCGATGGAGATGGTGTTGACAGGAAGAATGATCTCAGCAGATGAGGCGATGCGGTGGGGACTTGTCAACAAGGTTGTCCCTGTCGAATACTATCTCGAGGAAGCAAAGGGGTGGGCAAAGGAGATTGCCGCCAAACCACCCCTTGCGGTGAAGTTGGCGAAGGAAGCCGTGCTCAAGGCATTCGACACGACGATCGAGGGAGGGCTCGAATTCGAACGAAAGAATTTCTATCTCCTCTTCGCATCGGAAGATCAGAAGGAAGGGATGAGTGCTTTCGTCGAGAAGAGAAAAGCCGCGTGGAAAGGGCGCTGACGGCATCGTTGGAATTGTTCGACGAACTCGTTACATTCTCAGCAGAAAAGCATGCGCTGATGATCCTTATGAGCATTCCGACACCCTACACCAGCATCACATTCGATCTCACGCCCATTGGGGGAATGGGCGATGAGCAGTTGTTCAAGCTTTGCGCGTCCAACAAAGGTGTCCGATTCGAGAGAACAAGCAAAGGAGAGCTCATCGTCACGTCAGCCACCGGCGGCATCACCGGCTCACGAAGTTTGCAAATCGGTCGAGCACTCGGCAACTGGAACGAGCGAGCGAGATTGGGAATCGTCTTTGACTCCTCGAAGGGCTTTTCACTTCCCAACGCTGCGTTGCGCTCACCCGATGCTGCGTGGATCGCTAAGGAGTGATGGGCAGCGCTTACACCCGAACAGCAGCGGAAGTTCGTTCCCCTGTGTCCAGATTTTGTCGTCGAGCTTCTCTCCGAGTCGGATGTGATGCGCATCGCGTCAGCAAAGATGGAAGAGGGGATGGCAAACGGTTGCCGACGTGCCTGGCTGATCGATGCCGATGGCGAGAAGGCGTACGTGTATCGTCCAAACAGTGAAATGGAGATTGTGTCGTTCGATCGAACGCTCGACGGCGGGGACGTGCTACCCGGGTTCGCATTCGATCTTAAGACACTCACATCACTTTAATCCTTACAATTCACACGGCACACGCAACAGGAAAGCCATGCCCAACTTTCAGACACTCCTCTACAGCATCAAGGATGGCGTTGTGACGATCACCATGAACCGTCCCGAAAGCTATAATGCATTCAACGAGCAGATGAAGAAGGAATTGAACGACGCGTTCAAAGAGGCGGAGAAAGATGCGACGGTTCGTTGCATCGTCCTGCGTGGAGCCGGGTCGAAAGCGTTCTGCTCGGGTCAGGACCTCAAGGAGCACCAAGGCTCGAAACGTTCGTTGAAGGATTCGTTAGAACAATCCTACAATCCTCTCATTCGAAAAATCCGCACAATCGAGAAGCCGATCGTCGCAATGATCAATGGCGTTGCAGCGGGTGCCGGATGCAGCGTTGCGCTTGCCTGCGATATGCGGGTCATGTCCAGCGAAGCGTATCTGATGCAGGCGTTCGTGAACATCGGCCTTGTGCCCGACTCCGGTGCCCATTGGTTCTTGCCGCGCTATGCGGGCTTGACGAGAGCCTTCGAATATGCCGCCACGGGAAGGAAGATTCCTGCCGATGAGTGTCTGCAGGTAGGATTGGTGAACCGCGTGGCGAAGCCCGAGGAGTTGGAGAACGTCACGATGGAGCTTGCATCGTCGCTGGCTGTCGCTCCGACGCGTGCTCTCGGCTTGATGAAGCGAACGTTCAACAAAGCGCTGAACATCGATCTCGACTCACTGCTCGATTACGAGGCGTACATTCAACAAATCGCTTCGGAAACAGAAGACCATCAGGAAGGGTTGCGTTCGTTTTTGGAAAAGCGCAAGCCGCAGTTCAAGGGACGGTGATGAAACGACAACACCATGAGGAGTCAATACCTATAATGAGAGCCTATCTTTACATTGCGTGCGTTGCAGTGTTGCTCCTGCCGCTTGCTTGTGCGAAGGAAAAGCCGAAGGTGCGGGTGGAAAATCGCCGCGCCGAACTGATCGATGTGCAACTCAAACGGCAACAAGGCAGCACGATCAACTTCAACGATGTTGGCGGCGGTGCAACAACAGGATTCGTCGAGGTCGATCGGGCAACATACGAACTGGACGTCAAGGTCGAAGGTTTGTCAACGGACGCGACGACATTCTTTACCGCTGAGGAAGACAAACAGTACGGTGTGGTCGTTCCAAAAACGACACCCCCTTCGGTTCGCATCGAGATGCGTTGAGCGCATCTCATTCCTCTGCCTCCACTTCGATCAAAACGATCGCGAACGAACGGTACACCTCCTTTCCTTGGCAGCACTGACGATGCCCACCAACACGCAGAGCATTCCCGCAATAAAGCTCACCAGTGTTGCCGCGTGCGGAATCTCGGTCGGCAAGAAAAAGTTCAGCCCGATCATCACCGAGGTGACGACAAAGAGCGCGATGGCGGTTTGTAGTGCGAGGATAGCATTGCGTACAAGCCGACTGCGGCCGAGCAGTGCGCGCGTTTGGCTCCGAACGCTGTTGTAGCGCGCAGTTTCCGTATAAGAAAGCTCGACGTTCTCCGCGATCAGCTTGTGAAAGCGTCGCTTCTCGTCGTTCATCATGCGGATACGGTTAACGATCGCCGAATAGCGAGCATTCAGCGCCAGCAGCAGGAGTCCCACTACTGAAATTCCCAATGCAGGGGCGAGTACGGCTTGGATGGCTTGAAATGCTGTGAGCACAGTGTGTTCCATAGAGTCGGTTCCTTTCGTTGCGGTCAATCTACTATTTCTCGAAGAAAGAAACCCTTACAGATTTTTTCTTTGTCCAATCCAAGGTCACCTTCCACCACCTACCACCCAACACCTACCACCACCACCCCATCTTCACCCTTCCC
>PSMW01000055.1:0-2917 GCA_040290295.1 Ignavibacteria bacterium | reverse complement strand
AATCTGAAGCTCGATGAAAACAGCTATCAAGCGGACGGATTTCTCGCGCTCTCGTACGCGAAGAACTTCTTCACCGCACGGGGACTTGGCTCCGCCGGCAAGGCGTCGTTCTCACGCATCGCTGCCGAACATTGGCTGTGGAGCGTGGGGTTGGATTTTACGTCGAAAGAATACAACATCAATGATGTCGGGTTCTTTCGCCGCCCGAACGATTACGGCTTTGTCGGCACTCTTACGTACAAAGAAGACAAGCCCGCCGCGGTCGTCCGCAATTATCGCGTCCGGCTGTTCATGCACGAACGGATGAACTTCGACGGCGCCAACTTGATCCGCGAAGCCAACCTCTCTTCGTTCCTGCTGTTCGTGAACTACTGGGAACTGAACCTCAACGGCGGGGTCGATGTGGGAAAGTACGACGATCGCGAGACGCGCGGCAACGGACTGTATGCACGCCCCACAGCGTTCAAGCTCAACATCGGCTTCGAGACGGACGAACGGAAGGATTTTGTCGGCTCGCTGAGCCTCCACACGGCGTGGGATACGAAACGGAAATTCGAATGGGGACCGATTGTCGGTATCGACGTGAAGCCCGCATCGTGGATGGAGTACAGTGTCAGCGCCGGCTACAACCGCGTGCGCAATCAGGAGGCTTGGATAACCAACGAGCAACTCGACACCGGCACCGCCAGCATCTTTGCCGATCGGAGTACGGACGAGTTCAACATCATGGTGCGCAGCACGGTGACGTTCACGCGCGACCTGACGCTGCAATTCTACGGGCAATTGTTTCTCGCAAAAGGATCCTTCACCAATACCCGCCGCCTGATCGGTGCCTCGGCGCTTGTGCCGCATCCGACGTCGTTGCTCTTCGACTTCAACGAGCAAGCGCTGAACACGAATCTCGTTTTGCGGTGGGAGTATGTTCCGGGCAGTACGCTGTACGTGGTCTGGTCACATGCGCGACGTGGCGCGTCGTCGAACGCCTTCGCCCCGTTTGCCGACAATCTTGCCGAAGCATTCCGCAACCCGCCGGCGCACGTGGTGCTGCTCAAGGTCAGTTACTGGTGGAATGTGTGAGGTGCCCTTCACTCGTCGAACAGATTGGGCGCACCCGAAGGAAGTTCGAGTTGGTGCACGGGTTGCAATGCTGTGCCGATGATGCCCTGTAAGTCGCCGTACAAGCCTGCCAAGTTCTTCACCCCGCGTTGAAGCTGTTGCTCCCGCTTCGACCACATTTTCTCCATTGCTCGTCGCTCGGCTTCGAGGTCATCTTTGAGTGCCGCGTAGGACTCGACGATTGCTTCGATACGTTGCCGGAACTCTTGTCCCGCAAGATAGTTGTACACCAATTCCATCTTTTCACCTTTTCCCGCGACCGATGCCCGCGTGCGCGCCACCTCGATCAAGCCGCTGCGGAGCGCTAGCGCAAGCCCCTCCACGGCCGTGAAGTCGGTGATCCACACACCGTCGATGTTCCCGACGTGCTTGATGTTCTTGGGCAAGGCGGTGGAAACGATGACGGCGATGTTCGCTTTCACGTCGCGTTGATCGTCTTTCAGTTTTTGGATCCACCCGTCGCTCCAATTCTTCGTGCGTTTGGATTCCCACAGAATCGTTCCGCAGAAATTGCCGAGCGCAGTTTTCACGCGCTGCAGAACATCGGCTCCGCGAACACCTTTCGGGACGGGAAGAATGTCGTCGGTGCGGAAGGTGGCGCGCAGGAGGTTCTCCAATTCCACCTCCAACACTTCGCCCTGCGCTTGTTGCGAGCCTTGCTCGGCACGGCGTTTCAAGTCGTCGATTTGCCTCCGCATGTCGGCAATCTGCTTGTCCTTCTCTGCATCTCTGAGCCGATACTCTTCGGTGATTTTTGCCGCCGCTTCCTCCCAGAGGCGTTTGCGTTCTTCGTCCAGTTTGCGCTGTAGCTCGAGCTCGAGGTTTTTTTCGCGCGCTTCAATGTCGCGTTGCCGTTTGCGCAAGGCGAGTTCTGTTTCCTGCGCTTCTCGTAGCTTTCGTTCTTTCTCCTCGTTCTGCTGGCGCAGGTCTTTCAACTCGAGGGCGAGTCGCTCTTCCGTCTCCTTTCGAATCTTTGCTTCCAGATCTGCCTTTTGCGCGAAGAATCGTTTCGTGTACTCTGCGCGCAGTTTCTCTTCGACGTGATGCGTGAACGCTTCCGTCAGCTCGATGATCTGCCCGCATTTGGGACAGGTGATGGTTGGTGTGTTCATGGGGGTTCAATTGGTTGATCGTGTCAATCGCAGCGACATCAGAGTGTTGCCTGCCAAGTCCTTGAGCAAACCGCTCAGTATTCTGCCGTCGGGTGAAACGTCGAGTTCCACCTTTCCCGATCCGCCATGAATGCTCGAAATCTCGATGAATGCCTTGTTGCCGATGACCGTCCCTTGCCCGCCGGCTGTGAGGATTTCCGATCCGAAAAAGGAGGAAATTTTTTGCATGGCGATGCTCATGCCTTGCTGTGTGATGTTCCAGTACGCGCCGTTGTCGAAGTACCATGCCCCCGCCAACGATGTGGTGTTTTGAAACGGTTGAGCTTCCGAAGGCTCGATCGCGGGAGGCTCACTGTGCTGCGCCAGGCGTTGTTCCATGTCGTGCAAGCGGAGTTCCAACTCCATTTGACGCGCTTTCATGTCGTCGGGCTGGACAGATCCGGTCTTCCTACGAGGCCCCTGGCCGAGCCGCCTGCTCGGCGATGACCTCGGCGAGGACCCGGGCTTGGTTGTGGTCAGGGTCGCGGGCTGAGTAGACGAGGGTGAGCGTGCCGGTTCGGGCGATGGCCGCGAGCTCCTCCAGGTCGGCCTCCCGCTCCGGAGCAGCGAGCTCGAGCCGGTAGCGACGCCGGAACTCGTCCCAACGGGCTGGGTCGTGGCCGAACCAGCGGCGGAGATCGTCGCTCGGG
>PSMW01000054.1:0-3106 GCA_040290295.1 Ignavibacteria bacterium | reverse complement strand
AGTCGGTACATTACTGCACTATTGTCCTACTCTACAAGGCTCGGATGAGAGCGACATCTTCATATTCGAACAAGAGGCACCTGAGGTTCTCCCCCTCGGGTGCCTTTTGCGTTCGAGGCGGTTGCCATAAGATTGTTCGGTACGAATCGAGCTGGTGCTGGAAGCATGTGGTCCGGGGATAAGTGTTGTAAGGACCGGCATGTCGATTCTTACCATTCACGTTGTACGACACCTTGAAGCTCTATTGATGCTGATAAGAGAGAATCGTATGAATCGTTTCGTTCTGGTTCTGATGATAGGATGGATGGTGGTGGGTGTGCCGGAGAAGATGGAAAGTCAGGATTGGTTCACTGCGTTGTCTAATCCGCCCAAACGAGAGTTTCGCGCGGCATGGATCGCCACGGTGGTGAATCTGGATTGGCCCACAGCACCGGGTCTTCCGGTCGATGTTCAGAAAGCACAGTTGACGGCGCTGCTGGATCAGTTGAAATCCGCGGGCATCAGCGTTGTGGTACTGCAAGTGCGTCCCGAGTGCGACGCGTTGTATGCGTCGAGTATCGAACCATGGTCGTACTACTTGACCGGCAATCAAGGCTCGCCCCCCAGTCCGTTTTACGATCCGCTGACATTTGCGGTGGAGGAAGCACACAAACGCGGGATGGAACTCCACGCGTGGTTCAATCCCTATCGCGCCGTACGTCAAGTCGGTGCCTACAATCTTGCGCCGAACCACGTCACGCTTCAGCATCCTGATTGGATTCTCACGTTCGGAACGTTGAAGATGCTCGATCCCGGACTGCCGCAGGTGCGCGAGTATGTTGTCCGGATCGTGACCGACATTGTGCGGCGCTACGATGTGGATGGTATTCACGCCGACGATTATTTCTATCCCTATCCTCCTAATCAGATTACGAATCAGGACGATTCCACGTTCGCTCGTTATCCGCGCGGCTTCACCGACCGCGGCGACTGGCGACGCGACAACGTGAATCTTCTTCTCCGTATGATTCACGACAGCGTGCAAGCCGTCAAACGGTTCGTCAAATTCGGGATGAGCCCCTTTGGTATTTGGAAGAACGGCGTACCGCCGGGCATCACGGGATTGGACGCGTACAGCACCATCTACTGCGACGCTATCGCATGGCTCCGCCAGCATTCAATCGATTATCTGACACCGCAACTCTATTGGCGCATCGGCGGCGCACAGGATTACAACGCCCTTTCACGATGGTGGTCTGATTCGGTTGCCTCCTATGCCCGACATTTTTATCCCGGGAAAATCTTCGGCACCAGTTACACTGCAACGGAGTTGCCCCGGCAGGTGCGTATCGACCGCGCCAACCAAAACACCGGTGGGAGTATGTTCTTTCGTGCGGCGTTCTTCGCATCCAATACCCTTGGATTTGCCGATTCGTGCAGAACGGATTTTTACCGCTATTCTTCGCTCCATCCCGTGATGCGCTGGAAGGACACCGTTGCGCCGTACCCGCCACGCGCCATCCGCTATCAACGGCTTCCCAACAGCGGTCCCGCGGCGATTCAATGGGACTTGCCTCTGATCGCCCCCGACGGTGATTCGGCTTCACGCTATGCGGTTTATCGATTCGATCATTCCACCATCCTTCCTCAAGAACTCGACTCGGCAAAGAACATCGTTGCGATCGAGGGACGTCGCTGGAGTGTGCCGAAACCACCACCGACGCAGGGACCTTGGTACTATATTGCAACGTCGCTGGATCGCAACTACAACGAGAGCATCACCAGCAGTGTACTGACCGTGCATCCACCCTCGCCCCCACTGCTTGCCTATCCCGGCAATGGGTCGCAAAACCTTCCTCCCACAGTGACGCTCGGTTGGCAAGGCGCTGCGACTGCCGGTTCCTATCATCTTCAGGTCTCAACCGATAGCTCGTTCACCTCAGCGCTCGTGGTGGACGATTCGACGGTGGTGGACACGTTCCGCGCGGTCGGCGGTACAATGGGGCAAACGGTGTACTACTGGCGTGTGCGCTCGTTGAATGCCGGCGGTTGGAGTGCCTTTACCGCGCCGTTCAATTTCAGAACAGGGTTCCCTGTTCCTCCTGTGTTGCTTCTGCCAGCGAACTATGCCACCAACGTGCCGCTCAACGCTTCGCTTGTCTGGCGTCGTGGTGCCGGCGCCGACTGGTACCGCGTTCAACTTGCAACGTCGTTCGACTTCACGCAAGTTGTGAGAGATACGGGCGGCGTACTCGACACAACGATCGCGCTTCCGCCGCTGCAACAGTCCACGGTCTATTTCTGGCGCGTCAATGCTACGAATGCACTTGGCACAAGTCCATGGTCGGAAATCTGGCGCTTCCGCACGATCATCACGTCGGTTCAGCAAGTGGACAGCATGCCGACAGCGTTCCGCTTGCAGCAGAACTACCCCAACCCCTTCAATCCCTACACGACGATTCTCTTTGGCGTGCCTCAGCAGACGCGCGTCTCGCTGCGTGTGTACGATGTGTTGGGGAGAGAGGTTGCCGTGCTGATGGATGATGTGGTCGCTGCGGGCGAGTATCGGGTGATCTTCGATGCGTCGTCGTTGGCTTCGGGCGTGTACTTCTACCGCTTGACGGCGGGTCAATTCGTGCAGACGCGGAAGATGCAGTTCGTCAAGTAATGGGCGCCAGATGGAGATAGCGCAACAACGAGTTCTTTCTTTAGATGCATTCCGGGGCGCGACGATCGCAGGGATGATTCTGGTCAACAATCCCGGCTCATGGAGTGCAGTCTATCCGCAGCTCGAACACGCAGCATGGAATGGCTGGACGTTCACCGATCTGATCTTCCCGTTCTTTCTCTTCATCGTAGGGGTGGCGATGGTTTTCTCGTTCGCGAAGCGGAAAGAAGCGGGAGCCGATACGCGCCGACTCTACCGACAAGTGGTGACGCGTTCAGCACAAATCTTTCTACTCGGATTGTTTCTGAACAGCTTCCCGTTCGGATTGCTGTTCGGTCATCACTTTGACCTCGCGACGATGCGCATCCCGGGCGTTCTGCAGCGCATCGCGGTTTGCTACCTGTTCGTCTCCTTCATCTACCTCAACACCTCTCTGCGCGCACAACTCGTGTGGCTCCG
>PSMW01000013.1:80743-95993 GCA_040290295.1 Ignavibacteria bacterium | reverse complement strand
ACCGCCGCAGGCATTCACTGGACGTTCGCGCCGATGGTGGATATCGCCCGTGACCCGCGCTGGGGTCGCATTGCTGAAGGTGCGGGCGAAGACCCGTACCTCGGTGCGGCAATGGCAGCGGCGAACGTGCGCGGCTATCAAGGAGAACGTTGGAGCGATCCCCAGACGATGCTCGCGTGTGCGAAGCACTTTGCAGCCTATGGAGCCGCTGAAGGTGGAAGGGACTACAACACAGTCGATCTCTCCGAACGGACGCTACGCGAGATCTATCTTCCACCGTTCAAGGCGGCGGTCGATGCCGGCGTCGCCACGCTGATGAGCTCGTTCAATGAAATTGCAGGCGTGCCCAGCTCTGCCAATCGTTGGTTGATGACGGATGTGCTGCGCGGCCAATGGAAGTTCAACGGCTTTGTGGTGAGTGATTGGGAAGCCATCCTCGAAATGATCCAGCACGGTGTCGGTGCGACGCGTACCGACGTGGGAGCGCTCGCACTCCGCGCCGGGGTGGATATGGATATGGTGAGCGGCATCTACGCGCACGAGATGGTGGAGGCGGTGCGCACTCAGCGGATTCCCGAACACCTCGTGAACGAATCGGTGCGGCGAGTGTTGCGCGTGAAGTTCGCACTCGGCCTGTTCGACAATCCTTACCGTAACTGCGACACGGTGTTGGAGAAGCGCATGATGGTCCGGCAGGAGCATCTGGCGCTCGCTCGCACGGCGGCACAACAAGCGATCGTCCTGCTCAAAAATGACGGCGATGCGTTACCGCTCAGCAAGTCGCTCAAGCGCATCGCTGTTGTCGGTCCGCTTGCCGACGACAAACACGAGCCACGGGGACCCTGGGCTGCCGAAGGCAAAGCGGAGGATGTCGTAACGGTTGTCGAGGGTGCGAAGGCAAAGCTTCCTGCTGCGCGCGTGGTGTATGCGAGAGGATCCGATATCGAAGGGGACGACGAGCGACACATCGCCGAAGCCGTGAAGAAGGCGTCGGAGGCTGAGGCGGTGATTGTGGTTGTGGGGGAAAAAGAAACGATGAGCGGTGAGGCTGCCAGTCGCGCTTCGATCGATCTTCCCGGACGCCAGGAGGCATTGGTGCGTGCTCTCCATGCGCTCGGGAAGCCCTTAGTGGTGGTGCTGATGAACGGACGCCCGCTGACCATTTCATGGATCGCTCAGCACGTTGCGGCGGTTGTCGAAGCGTGGTTTCTCGGATCGCAATCGGGCAACGCCATCGCCGACGTTCTCTTCGGTGATGTCAATCCGAGCGGCAAGCTGCCGGTCACCTTTGCGCGAAGGGTGGGGCAGGTGCCCATCTACTACAATCACAAAAATACGGGTCGCCCTCCCGTTGATTCGCTGAAGTACACGTCGAAGTATCTCGACGTGTCAAGCTCGCCGTTGTTTCCGTTCGGGTACGGCTTGTCGTACACAACCTTCGCGTACAGTAATCTTCGCTTGTCGCAGAGGACTGTGCCGATGGGAGAAGCCTTGTGCGTGACGGTGGATGTCATGAATAGCGGTAAGAGAGATGGCGAGGAGATCGTGCAGTTGTATATGCGGGATGAAGTGGCAAGCGTGACGCGACCGGTGAAAGAGTTGAAGGGTTTTCGCCGCGTTGCGCTCAAGGCGGGCGAGAAGAAGTCCGTGGAGTTCCTTCTCACGCCCAACGATCTTTCATTTTATGATGGGAGTATGAAGCGGGTGATCGAGCCCGGCTGGTTCACGGTGATGGTGGGAGGAAGTTCAGAAGCGCTGCTTGAAACACGATTCGAGGTACGATGATGGATCGCTTTTGGGTTAGGGATGCGAAGGGTGGCGCCGCTTTGCAGGCGCCAGTGCCGCTGCTGCTGTTCGGCAGCGGCACCGAAGCGATAGCGAAGCCCGAAGCAGCCCGACCCCGCTTGCTGTTCAAAGCGGGGGAACGCCCATATTCATCCTCTGCAAAGACTGCGTTGAACAACTTGGTGTGTGTTGCATTGCTGAGTGTGTGGGTGTTCGCCGGTTGTGGTGCAGCGTCTGACGGGCGCACGGAGATTGTGTTCTGGGCGATGGGCGCGGAGGGCGAACACGTGGCGACGTTGATGCCGGCATTCGAGCGCCGCCATCCTCATGTGCGGGTGCGCGTGCAGATGATTCCTTGGAATGCTGCGCACGAAAAATTGCTGACTGCCTACGCGGGCAACTCGCTGCCGGACATGGCGCAGATCGGCAATACGTGGATTCCGGAGTTTCACGTGGTGAACGCGCTCGAAGATCTTTCGCCGTACGTCTCGCGCTCGACCACGATCACCGACTCGAGCTACTTCCGCGGCATTTGGGATACGAACGTGATCGACTCGGCGCTGTGGGGTGTACCGTGGTACGTGGATACGCGCGTGCTGTTCTATCGTTCCGATCTGCTTGCGCGTGTCGGTTACCAGAAACCGCCGCAGTCGTGGGAGGAGTGGTTCGATGTGTGCGATGCGTTGGTGAAGAACAGGGTGAGCGAGTACGGCGTGTTCTTTCCGACGAACAACGAATGGGCGCCGCCTGTGCTGATGGGTGTTCAACTCGGCTCGCCGCTGCTGAGGGATAATGCCACGCGCGGCGCGTTCAGCGGCAAAGACTTTCGGGATGCACTGCATGCGTTTCATCGCTTTTTCAAGAACGGTTGGGCGCCGGTGAAGACGACGCAGATCGTCAATATCTATCAGGGTATGGCGGAGAATGTCTTTGCGATGCACATTACGGGTCCGTGGAATATCGGCGCGTTCAAGCGACGCATGCCTCCTGCTTTGCAGCATGCGTGGATGACGGCTCCGTTGCCGGGACCGCATGGCGGTATCGGTGCGTCGCTCGCCGGCGGATCGAGCCTGGCGATCTTTCGACATTCGTCGAAGAAAGAGGATGTGTGGAAGGTGATCGAGTATCTTTCCGAACCTGATGTGCAGATCGAGTTCTACCGGCTGACGGGCGATCTTCCTGCGCGCACCGAAGCATGGCGCGACCCGGCGCTCGACGGCAACGTCTATGCGCGTGCGTTCTTCCAACAACTTCAACACGTCGTTGCTATGCCGAAGACGCCGGAGTGGGAACAGATAGCACAGAAAGTTCGCGAGTACGTGGAGTTGGTGACGATGGACCGGTTGACCGTTGAGGAAGCGACGGCGCTGCTCGACCGTGATGTGGATGTGATGTTGGAGAAGCGACGGTGGATGGTGACGAAAAAGTGATGAGATTGCATTGGAGAGAGCAATGAGTTCACCGACACGCATCGCTTTGTTTTTCCTTGCGCCTGCGTTGATTGCCATCGGCGTGTTTTTCTTCGTCCCTGTGCTTGCGGCGCTGCTGCTGAGCTTTACGGATTTTGACATTTACGCGCTGGCAACGTTCGACTATGCTCGTTTCATCGGGTTACGGAACTATGAACGCATCTTGGCCGATCCGCTCTTCTGGCAGGCGCTGAGGAACACGCTGTACTTTCATGTGATGATCGACGATTCCGCGGGGCATCGGCAGAACGACTCGTACGCTGTGCGAGGCGACGACGTCGAACGGTTGAGATCGGCACTGGCTCCGTTTCGCCGCGCACAATTCGCGGCGATGGGCGATCGTGCGGTGAGTGTCGAGGAGATCGTCGGGGAGTTGAAATTTTTCCCGCTTCGCTTTCCAGCTTTAAGCAACAATGCGTTTCTCAAAACATTGCATCAGGACCTCCGCATGGTGGTGGAAGCCGCGATCGTGTCGAAGGAAGCGATGCGTCGCGGACTGCATCAGCGGTCGGATGTTCGCCGGGAATTGAACATGTGGATCGATGCGATGCAGGCGGAGAAGTTTTTGAAATATCTCATCGACTCTCTTTCCCGTCGGGAAGGCTCCGCCGGCGATACTACATTCGCTGCGGCTCAGCAAGCCATGAGGAAGGCAGTCGAAACCATCAACACCTACCTCGCACAACTCGCCGCGCAAAGCGGCGTGACATTCGATCTTGCACGCTTGTGTCGTGTGGCGGTGACCCCGTCGAGTATGCTGACGCGCCGGTTTATCGGCTTTGGCGGATCGATGATGGCGACGCCGATGATCATGCAGTTGTGGGAATGGCTCGATGTGTGGATGAAGTCGGAACGCATCTCGCCATAGATGTTCCTTCCTGTACCGGATGCCAACGTGCTGCAAGGGCAGACGTGAGTCAAGCGTGTTCAAAACCGTGCGCGCCCGCGGGAAATGCGCGGCAACGTTAAAAGCTCGAAGTTTTTCGTTCGTTGATTTTATAGGGTGATTTGGGTATCTTTTCCCACACTTTTTAAGGGGGAATCACTATGTGCGGTATCATCGGCTATATCGGTTCGCGCAACTGCGTGCCGATCATCGTAGAAGGCTTGAAACGGTTGGAATATCGCGGCTATGATTCTGCCGGTATAGCGCTGGTACGAGACGGTGTCTTTCGCGTCGAGAAAAAGGCAGGAAAGGTTGCCGACCTCGTTGAGCATCTCGGGCAGTTCAACGGAGAGCTGAGTGCGCTGCTTGGCATGGGACACACGCGCTGGGCAACGCACGGTGAACCGAACGACGTGAACGCTCATCCCCATTGGGATATGGACCAGAGGATCGCCATCATTCACAATGGAATCATCGAGAACTACTCGGCGATAAAAACAAAACTGATGCGTGAGGGACATATCTTCCGCAGTGTAACGGATACAGAGGTTCTCGCGCATTTGATCGGGGAGATGTACAAACGCACCAACGACCTTTGTGCCGCCGTGCGGCTTGCCCTGGCAGAAGTGGAAGGCACGTACGGGCTTGTGGTGATTTCAACCCACCAACCCGACCGACTGATTGCCGCACGGAAGGGAAGCCCGCTGATCATCGGTGTGGGTGACGGCGAAAATTTCGTCGCCTCGGACGCGGCTGCGATCGTCAATCATACAAGGCAGGTCATTTATTTGGAGGATGGAGAGATCGCTGAGGTAACGGCAACGGGTCTGCGGACGATGACGATCGACGACGAAGAGATCGAGAAGGAGATCGAAGAGATCACGTTCGAGTTGTCGCAGATCGAACGTGGGGGATTTGAACACTTCATGCTGAAGGAGATTCACGAGCAGCCCGAGACAATCCGCAACGCGATGCGCGGACGGCTGCAAGTGGATATGGGAACCGTCGTGCTTGGCGGTTTGCGCGAGGTGCAGGATAAGTTGCTCAACGCGCGGCGCATCATCATCACGGCATGCGGAACATCCTGGCATGCAGGATTAGTGGGCGAATACTTGTTCGAAGAACTTGCGCGCATCCCGACTGAAGTGGAATACGCCTCAGAGTTTCGCTATCGTAATCCCGTCATCGGAAGCGATGATGTCGTGTTCCTCATCAGCCAGAGCGGCGAGACCGCCGATACGCTTGCCGCAGGACGAGAAGCGAAAACGAAAGGTGCGACCGTCTTGGGCATTGTGAACGTCGTCGGCAGCACGATTGCGCGTGAGTCGCACGGCGGCGTGTACGTCCACGCCGGCCCCGAAATCGGTGTCGCCTCAACGAAGGCTTTTACGTCGCAACTGACCGTCCTCTCTCTCGTTGCGATGCTGTTGGCACGAGCACGAGGGACGATGGATGAGAAGCGTGCGCGGCTGCTTGCACAGGAGTTGGCAACGATTCCCGATAAAGTGGCAACGATTCTTGCTCACACGACGGAGCAGATTAAAGCCATTGCCGAAGAGTTCAAGGACTCTCAGCATTTCTTGTACCTCGGCCGTGGGCCGAACTTCCCGGTCGCGCTCGAAGGAGCACTGAAATTGAAGGAAATCTCCTACATCCATGCCGAAGGGTATCCGGCGGCGGAAATGAAGCACGGACCGATCGCGCTGATCGACGAGAACATGCCGGTGGTCTTCATCGTTCCGAAAGACGGCATTTACGAAAAGGTCTTGAGCAACTTGCAAGAAGTGCGCGCACGGCGCGGGCGCATCATCGCCATCGCGAACGACGACGATCATCAGATCGAACAGATGGCGGAATTCGTCATCCGCGTGCCGCGCACCTACGGATACTTCGGTCCGATCCTGAATGTGATTCCCTTGCAACTTCTCTCCTATTACATCGCTGTTGCTCGCGGCACGAGCGTCGATCAGCCGCGTAACTTGGCGAAAAGCGTCACGGTCGAATAATCAACGAAGAAAGGCAACGAGTGAAATCCACATATTCCTACAGCAAGAACGAATGGGGGCTTATACTTGGCGCATCCAGCGGCTTTGGTGCGGCAACTGCGCGTGAGCTTGCACGCCATGGAATGAGCATCATCGGCGTCCACTTCGATCGGGCTGCGGGAATGCCTGCGGTCGAGGCGTTGATCAAAGAGTTGGAAAGCTGCGGCGTGAACGTTCGCTATTTTAATATCAATGCAACCGATGCGCAAAAACGCGCCGAGGTGTTGGACACGATCAAAAATGAATTCTCGACTGATCCGTCCAATACCATCCGTGTGTTGATGCATTCGCTCGCCTTCGGCAGCTTGAAGCCTCTCGTTTCGCCCAAGCCGGGCGCTTCGCTCACACAGGCGCAAGTCGAGATGACGATGGACGTGATGGCAAACTCGTTGGTGTATTGGACGCAAGCCGTTGTCGAGCGAGGGTTGATGAAGCGTGGCGGTCGCATCTTCGCGATGACATCATCCGGCGGCCACTCGGTGTTGTTGAATTACGGCGCGGTCTCGGCGGCGAAAGCGGCCCTCGAATCCTATATCCGTCAAATAGCGCTCGAGCTTGGTCCTCTCGGCATCACCGCCAACGCGATCCTCGGCGGCGTTACCGACACGCCCGCGCTACGGAAGATCCCCGGCGCCATCGAGATGCTCGAAGTTGCCAAGGCGCGCAATCCATCGTTGCGCAACTGCACGCCCGAGGATATTGCAAAGGCGATTTGCCTCCTCGCGCACGAGGATGCCTACTTCGTTTCGGGCAACGTGATTCGCGTCGATGGAGGAGAGGATGTCGTCCAATACATCGGACCGAAAAGTGTCGAGAAGTACGATTAGAGCACACTTTCGAGTCAACGGGAAAATTCTTATACTTTGGTAGCCCTTCTCACTCAAGGGTATGAACGGACAGGTAGCTCAGTTGGTAGAGCAATGGACTGAAAATCCATGTGTCGGCGGTTCGATTCCGTCCCTGTCCACTCGATGAGCGCCGAGTTCTCTCGGCGCTTCTTTTTTTGAATGTGACGGTACGATGGCGCTGCATCGGGAGGACTTCGCTTTGGAGAAGGCAGCATGCCCGATCGTGGTTTCGCGGCGATGAGGATTTAACGCACCATGACCATTCACATGTTCGACACACATCGGAGAAGAAAGCATGGGGAACGCTGATATCGGTCTCATCGGGCTTGCCGTGATGGGTGAGAATCTTGTGCTCAATATGGAAAACCACGGCTTCACGGTCGCGGTGTACAATCGTACAGTCGAGAAGGTGGACAACTTCGTGAGCGGTCGCGCAAAAGGGAAGAAGATCATCGGTGCGCACTCGATTGAAGAGTTGGTTGCAGCGCTCAAAGTACCTCGACGTGTGATGCTCATGGTGAAAGCAGGCAAACCTGTCGATGATCTCATCGAATTGCTCGTACCGCATCTTTCGCCGGGTGACATCATCATCGATGGCGGCAACAGTCACTTCTCCGACACGATCCGTCGGACGAAGTATGTCGAGAGCAGAGGGTTTTTGTATATCGGCACGGGCGTTTCCGGCGGAGAAGAAGGAGCGTTGACAGGTCCGTCGATTATGCCCGGCGGTTCGGCTGTGGCATGGCCCCACGTGAAGCCGATCTTCCAAGCGATTGCCGCGAAAGTCGCCGATGGCACTCCGTGCTGTGACTGGGTGGGATCCGACGGTGCGGGACATTTCGTGAAGATGGTCCACAACGGTATCGAGTACGGCGATATGCAACTGATTACCGAGGCGTATCAGTTGATGAAAGACCTGCTCGGCATGACCGCCGATGAAATGCATGAGGTGTTCAAACAGTGGAACGAAGGAGAACTGAAGAGTTATCTCATCGAGATCACTCGCGATATTCTCGCGTACAAAGACACCGATGGCAAGCCGTTGGTCGATAAGATTCTCGACACTGCGGGTCAAAAGGGAACCGGCAAATGGACGGGCGTGACGGCACTCGACCTCGGCATTCCGCTGACGTTGATTGCCGAAGCGGTGTTCGGGCGTTGCCTGTCCGCGATGAAAGAGGAACGTGTGAAAGCCTCCGGCATTCTCGTTGGACCGAAACCGAAATTTTCGGGCGATCGTTCGACGTTCATCGCCGATCTTGAAAAGGCGTTGTATGCCTCGAAGCTCATATCGTACGCGCAAGGCTATATGTTGATGGAGGAGGCGGCGAAGGAGTACCATTGGGACTTAAACTACGGCGGCATTGCATTGCTTTGGCGAGGCGGCTGCATCATTCGTTCAGCGTTTCTGGACAAAATCAAAGCGGCGTACGACAAGGAGCCGCATCTCAGCAACTTGTTGTTCGACCCGTTCTTCAAGAATACACTTGCAGAGGCGCAGAATGGATGGCGGCGTGTGGTCTCGACAGCAGTTGTACAGGGGGTGTGGATTCCGGCACACGCCACAGCGCTTGCTTTCTACGACGGCTTGCGTTGCAGCCGCCTACCCGCAAATCTCCTCCAAGCCCAACGTGATTATTTCGGTGCGCATCAGTACGAACGCATCGACCGGAGGCGCGGCGAGTTCTTTCACACCAATTGGACAGGACGAGGGGGAGAGACTGCCTCGACTACATACAGTGCATAGAACCTGCACAACCACGCGCGAGGAGAACAAACGGTCAACCAGCTCAGTATCCCGCTCGATCTCGGAATTGACGGACTACCTGATCGTTTCGTACAAGCCGCACCGTGCATGAGACCCCTCGTCTCATTCCTCGTCGCTGTTCCTCTCGGCTCACGAATCCTCTCACCTTCGCCTGACTTTCGCCCCCTGCACGCTGTGAAGCAAAGCACAGTAATTGTTGTTCTCTTCTTGCATTTCGTTCTCGCTCCTCGTACAATACAGCGCGCTCCAACAGTGAGGAGAAGGCTGTCCATTGTGCGGGTACGGAGAGTCCGTTGACTTACTTGCTTCTCATCTGCAAAGAGAAAGTTATGGCTATGCGTTCATTGGTACGACTGGCTTTTTGCCTTGCGGTTACTTGTTCCATCTTCCCATCCTGCGACGAGGTGCCTCCTTCCCCGGGCGGACCTGAGATATGCACCCCCGCTCTCACCCAGTCCGAAGTCGAAACGATCATCGCTCACGCAGTCGAGCTGGCGCAGCGCCTCAATCAAAAAGTAACAATTGCTATCTCCGACAGAGAGGGGAATATTCTCGGCGTGTTTCGCATGACCGGCGCGCGTTCTTCCTCTGCGCCCTTGACGGTGAACAACACCTCCGTTCAGGTTACGACAGTCGATACATGCATCCGCAAAGCGCGTACGGCGGCATTCTTAAGCAGTAATGGGCATGCCTTCTCCACAACGACTGCCTGCTTCATTACTCGCTCACATTTTCCGCCGGGCGTCGCGAACGCACCCGCCGGTCCGCTCTTCGGTGTCGGCTTGTCGAGTTTGCCGGGGAGCGACATCATGCCGAACGGCAACGCGCTGAGCGACCTACCGGGCGGGATTCCGATCTACAAAGGCGGTTGTCTTGCGGGCGGCATCGGTGTCATTGGTGCAAGCTCGGAGTTCAACGCGCAACTGTGCACGGGGCGAAGTCTGGATGAGGTGATCGCTCTCGGTGCCGTAAGCGGATATTCTGTCCCCGAGGGCAAGCGAGGCGATCGCATTTTCATCGATGGGATTCGCTTCCTGTACGCCACATCCGAAACCCCATCCACGAATTTCACATTCACATTTGCAAATGCGCTTGCACTCGGTGCAGTCGATTCCGCGTACCCAGTCCGAGCGACGCCGACACAACGGTTTCCCGACGAGGGTGTCGTGATGTTGGGAGGGGGGTTCAACTTTCCGATTCGCGCCGGATCGCTCTTGAGTCGTGTCGAGGTTGATGGTATCATCCAGCGTGCGGCTGCACAAGCCGCGCGCACACGCGCGGCCATTCGCCGCCCTGTTGGCGCGCCGTCGCAGGTCTTCATCGCAGTTGTTGATGTGGATGGTTCCGTGCTCGGTGTGTGGCGCACTCCCGATGCAACAATCTTCAGCTTCGATGTGAGCGTGCAGAAGGCGCGCACTGCACTCGTCTTCAGTAATCCCTACAATCCGAATGCAGTGAATAACAGGGAGTTCAGTCATCGGCTGCGAACGATTCTCGGCTTGGCCTCTGGCCGTGACGACGCGTGCCGTGGGATTTCTTGCACAGGATTTCTTTCCACCGGGTATCGACCGCGATTCTCTCGGTCATCGTATCGAACCGGGACCGCTGTTCGAGGGAACGAACTTCGTGTATCAATTCCGCCTGCTGGAACAAGGGCTCCCGAACTTCGGAGCCAATCGTGGCAACGGTGTTACCATCTTCCCCGGCGGCATACCTCTGTACAAGAACGGTCAGCTTGTCGGTGCCATCGGCATAAGCGGCGACGGCGTCGATCAAGATGATTTGATTGCTGCAGCCGGTGCTCGAGGCTTTGAGCCACCTGTTGACATCCGTTGTGATCAGTTCTTCTACAAAGGCGTTCGCCTCCCGTATGTCAAGTTCCCGCGTCAGCCGGAGATTCGATAATGCATCAGCGCTTTCCTCTTTCCCTTTTCGCTTTGGCTGTCGCCGCCGTTCCCGGATTCTCGCCGGCGTTCGCTCAGCAACCGACAGACACCACCCGCACGCCAAGCGATTCGATCCAAACAACCATTCCTGATTTTGAAGTGATCGAAGATCGCTGGCGCATCAAGGCACCGCCGCACGAGTTGAGTGTCGAAGGCAGCACCCTCGATCCTTACAACCAAAATGTTTTGAAAGGGGATTGTCCGATCATCGGACAGAATACGTTCTTGATTCTGACGGCAACGGCCGAGAATGTTTTCGAGTTGGTTAAAAGCCCCACGCCCATCGGCGTGAGCACGCGCGAGCCGGAGAGTGATCCGTTCTTCGGTCGCAACGATCGTATGCTGAACAATGTCTTCACAAAACTCTCGGTAGAATTCTACGGCGGACAGACCGCGTATCGCCCGCGCGATTGGGAAGTGAAAGCAACAGCGGTCTTCAATCTTAACTACACCAAGCTGAAAGAATTCAACGCCGTCAACATCAACGTACGCAAAGGCGACACGCGAACAGAAAATCATATCGGCTTCCAGGAATTGTTCGTCGAGAAGCACCTGTTCGACGTGAGCGACCGCTACGATTTCGTTTCGTTGAAGGTCGGCATTCAAAAATTCGCAAGCGATTTTCGCGGCTTCCTCTTCAGCGACTTCAATCTTGGCGCCCGACTCTTCGGCAATCTGAACTCGAATCGCATTCAATGGAATCTCATCTTCCTTCCGATGCTGGAAAAGGAAACGAACAGCGAGTTGAATACGGTCTTCAAAAAACGAGAGCAAGATGTCGCCATAGCCAGCGTGTACATTCAGGATTGGTGGGCGTTGGGCTACACGACGCAGTTCAGTGTTCATTTCAATCACGACAAGCCGAGTGTGCATTACGATGAGAACGGCTTCCTCGTGCGTCCGGCGATTGCAGGCAACACCCGCACGCACGACATCAAAGCATACTACGTCGGCTGGACGGGTGATGGACACTTGGATTGGCTGAACATCACGCACGCATTCTATCAGGCGTTCGGCACGGATGATTTCAATTCGTTTGCAGGAAGGAAGATCAGCATCAACGCGCAGATGGCGGCACTGGAGCTTTCGGTGGATGACGATTGGCAACGGTTCAGGATGGCGGGACTGTATGCCTCGGGCGATGACAACATCTCCGATGATGTCGGGAAAGGTTTTGACGCGATTCTGGATGCTCCGGTGTTTGCGGGAGGAGCGTTCAGCTATTGGAATTCGCAACGCATCGGCTTGCAGGCGGTCGGTTTGGTGCAGAAGCTGAGTTTTCTCCCGACGCTGCGCAGCAGCAAGTTGGAAGGTCAAGCGAATTTCGTCAATCCGGGACTGGTTCTGCTGAACGTCGGTTACGATGCTGAAGTGACGCCAAAGCTCAAAGCGTTGTTCAATCTCAGCTATCTTCGCTTCGTTAACACCGCCGTGCTGCAGGACTTCATCAACCAGAATGCGATTCACAAGCAGATTGGAATGGATCTGAGTCTCGGCGTCATCTATCGGCCCTTCTTGAACAACAACGCGATCATTACGCTCGCTATCGCGGCGTTCAAGCCGCTTGCCGGCTTCAAGGATATTTATGAGAAGGATGATCTCCTTTACGCTGGGACTGTGGGGCTGGCGTTTACGTACTGAGGGCGGAAGTGCGATCGAGGGGAACAAAAGTGCCCGGCATCCCGACAAGAAGTGTCGTGACAGCGCTCAGGATGATCGTGGTGCCATGAACAGAATCGTAACAGACTTTGAAGAGAGACCAAACCACAACGCGATCACGTTCGATATGTCGAGTATGAAGTACCTGCTCTGCGTTCTCTTTCTTGTCTCTTCGCTGCACGCGCAGCAAGTTGATCTGCTTCGCCAAACCCAAGCAGACGCCGATCGTAAAAGCAAGGGTTGCCTCACGTGTCACGGCGGCATCGAGCCGATGCACAAAAATCCGGCAGTGAAGCTTGGCTGTATTGATTGTCATGGCGGCAACGCCGACGCGCTGACGAAGGACGCTGCGCATGTGAAGCCGCGTTTTCCCGATCGCTGGAAATCGTCCGCGAATCCCGAACGTTCATACACGCTCCTCAATAAAGAGTCGCCGGAGTTCGTCCAGTTCGTAAATCCGGGGGACTTGCGCGCAGCGGACAAAGCGTGTGGGCCCTGCCATAACCAGCCGTCCGATCCGATTGTGACGAATGTGAAGAAGAGTATAATGACGACTTCGGCTCTGCTGTGGGGTGGAGCTGTTTACAACAACGGTATCGTGCCGGTGAAGACCTACATTCTCGGCGAGAGCTACAGCAGCGACGGCAAGCCTCAAAAGATCAATACGGTTCCTCCTCCAACGAAACAGGAGATGGAGAAGAAGGGGATATTACCGTTCGTTGTGCCGTTGCCGCGATGGGAAGTCACGCAGCCGCCGGATAACTTCAGGAGTTTCGAGCGTGGAGGGAAAATCTCGCGCATCAATCCGTCGGAGATCGGCATTCCGAATCCGCTCGAGGAGCCGGGCAAACCCGACAACAAGCTGAGCGATCGCGGTCCGGGCACGCAGTTGCGTATCAGCTCACCCGTGCTGAACATTCACAAGACGCGTTTGAACGATCCGCATCTCTCCTTCCTCGGTACCAACGATCATCCGGGTGATTACCGTTCGAGCGGCTGCACGGCGTGTCATGTTGTGTATGCGAACGACCGTTCGCCGTTCAACGCGGGACCGTATGCGCGCTACGGCAATCGCGGCTACTCCTTCAGCGCCGATAGAACGATCCCGAAGAATGAACCGGGACATCCCATCACACATCAATTCACGCGCTCGATCCCGTCCAGCCAGTGCATGAGTTGCCACATGCATCAGCCGAATGCGTTCGTCAACACGTATCTCGGCTATCAAATGTGGGATTACGAGACCGACGGCGATCTGATGTATCCGAAGCAGCAGAGATACCCGTCGAATGCTGAAGCGTTCGAGATGCTGATGAGAAATCCGGAGGAAGCTGTGCTGCGTGGACTGTGGAGTGATGATGAGTTTCTTGCCGACGTCAGCAAACTCAACCCTCAACTCTCTCACACTCAATTTTCGGATTATCACGGGCACGGATGGGTGTTTCGCGCCGTCTTCAAGCGGGATCGCAAGGGCAACCTCTTGGACAAGGACGGCAATGGCATTCCCGACAATTCTCCATTCAAATTCGATGGTGTCGTTCCCGTCGAAGGCGTGACGCCGAAGACGCTTTCACCCGAAAGTCAGCGTGCCCCGAAAGCCGTGCATCTCAAGGACATTCATCTGGAAAAAGGAATGCAGTGCGTGGATTGTCATTTCAAGCAAGATGCGCACGGCAGCGGGAAGTTGGTTGGAGAGTTTCATAATGCCGTCGAGATTCAATGTGTGGATTGCCACGGCACGATGAACGCGAAAGCTCCGTTGCGAACGTCGGGCGTTGCAGCCCCACAGGGCGGCACGGACCTGACGGCATTGTTCACGCCCTTTGGCGAGCGGCGCTTCCGCAAGTCGGGTGGAAAGATTCTTCAACGCTCGTCGCTCGTCGATACCTTGCAATGGGAGATCATGCAGACGGTGGATTCGCACACCAAAGGATCACCGTGGTACAACGCGAAAGCTGAAGCTGCGCACTTGATGACGAAGGAGGGAACGATCGGCAGTGCGTCGACGCCTGATGAGATGCTTGCACACTCCTACAAGAAAATGGAGTGTCAGAGTTGTCATACCTCGTGGATCACCAACTGCTTCGGCTGCCACCTCCCGCAACAGGCGAACTGGAGAAAGCCGACGAACCACTACGAAGGCGAGATTTCCCGCAACTGGACGACGTACAATCCCCAAGTGCTACGCGACGACGGCTACATGCTCGGCCTCACCGGCACCACGAAGGGGAACAAGATCACGACCGTGCGTTCGTCGAGCGCGTTAGTGTTAAGTTCGGTGAACACCAACCGCGAACAGATCTACATCCAGCAGGCGCCCATCTCGACGCCGGGCTACAGCAGTCAAGCATTCAATCCCCACTTCGCCCACACTGTGCGCGCAAAGGAGACGCGCACGTGCACCGATTGCCACGTATCCGCGAAGAACGACAATAACGCTTGGATGGCGCAGTTGCTTCTACAAGGGACCAACTTCGTGAACTTCATGGGCAAGTACGCGTATGTTGCCGCCGACGAAGGCGGTGTTGCTGCTGTACAGGTGACGGAGAACGACGAACCACAGGCGGTCATCGGTAGTTATTTGTACAGCATTGCGTATCCCGATTATTACAAGAAGCATCTCGAGAACAATCAGCAACTCGAAACTGCCTTCACACACAGCGGCAGCGTGCTCGGTGTTCAACTTCGGGGCGAGTACCTCTATGCAGCGTGCGGCGAGGATGGGTTCCGCGTATACGATGTTGCGAACATCGACAACAAGGGGTACTCCGAACGTATTGTAACAGCTCCTGTCTCGCCGCTGGGCCAGGATACGCATGTGAAGAGCCGTTACGCAACGGCGGG
>PSMW01000013.1:58150-80733 GCA_040290295.1 Ignavibacteria bacterium | reverse complement strand
CGCACTCCCTACCAACATGCCCATTGACGCGCGGCGCAAAGTCCGGCCGGAGAATCAAGAGCAACCGTGGCATCCGCTGTACAGCTACGCGTACGTCACTGACTTGTACGAGGGCTTGATTGTGGTTGACGTGATGAATCTTGTCGATGCCGATCCTCGAAACAACTTTCTCGAGCGGGCGGTGACGTTCAACCCCAACGGTGTGTTGAACGGAGCGGTCAACCTTGTGATTGCAGGCAATTATGTGTACATCTGCTGCGATCGTGGCATCGTAATCGTCAGTGTCGATGATCCGCTCAAGCCGCGCGTTGTTGCCGAAGTAGGCGCACCATTCCTCAAACGCCCAAAGGCGGTTGCCGTGCAGTTCCGTTATGCCTTTGTTGTGGATGAAGAGGGAGTGAAGGTGATCGATGTGACCGCGCCTATGATGCCGAATGTGGTAAAAGCAAGTGCGGTGCCGCTTGCAGGCGGTCGAGATATTTACGTCGCTCGAACGTACGCGTACGTCGCCGCCGGTACGCAGGGTCTCGTGATTATCGATGTCGAGAATCCGGAAGCGATCAAGCTCGAAAAGATTTTCACGGCGGACGGGAAGATCAACGATGCGCACGGCGTCAAGGTGGCTTCGACAAATGCCAGTCTCTTCGCTTACGTTGCCGATGGGAAAAACGGCTTGCGTGTCATTCAATTGACGTCGCCAAAAACAACACCCGGCTATCTCGGTTTCAGTCCGAAGCCTTTTCCTCAGTTGATTGCGACACGCAAGCTACCGGGCAAGGCGCTGGCGATCTCCAAGCCGATGGATCGCGATCGTGCGGTGGATGAGAGTGGCAATCAAGTAAGTATCTTCGGACGGTTAGGGTCGCGCCCCTTTACGCTGGCAGAGATGCAAAAGCTCTATCTGAAGAACGGGAAGCTCTGGACGGTGACGGACGAAGGACAAGTCGTGTGGTCGAAGTAGATAAGCAAGATCGCATGGTAAAAGCCGGGCCTTGAAGCGTCAAACAAAGACTTTTATCGGACCAATGTTGCCATTCGGTTACTCCTCCGCATTCATTATGTATCGTTCCTTGTTCGCGAACGCGTTTCTGCTTGTTGTGATCATCGGAGCGCTGAACGGACAGACGAAGTACCAGACGATCGGTCCCAGCGGTTGCGGCGTCGGGCAGAATAATTGCCACGCCTCCGAGAACAAGAACATGATCGACAAACACAAGAACTCGGTAGACGACATTGCCGACAACGAAGACGCGCGGAAGTATGCAGAGTTTTCCGGTATCGGCGCGGCGAATTATCTCAAAGGCACGTCGCGATGCATGGAGTGTCAC
Organism: Ignavibacteria bacterium; assembly: GCA_040290295.1. GTDB lineage: Bacteria > Bacteroidota > Ignavibacteria > UBA10030 > UBA6906 > CAADGV01. The sequence goes on along the minus strand of PSMW01000013.1, from coordinate 79,405 downwards.
GGCACGATCATCTCTGGTAAGGAAGGGAAGGAAGTCGAGGAAGGAGTAAGCTGCGAGAGTTGTCATGGTCCGGGCAGCGCGTACAAAGATCCGCATTCCGAAGGACCGAAAGGCACGCCGGGCACCATTCGCCCCGGATACACCAAGTCGTTGCCACTTGGCTTGTGGGACTTGAAGAACCCGGACGTTCTTGCCGATGCGTGTGTGCGTTGCCATCTCCTCACGGACCAGAAAATACTTGCCGCGGGCCATCCCGACGGCGCGAAGTTCAATTACAAATCGGGGATGAAGTCAGTCGCCAAACATTGGAAGTATCGCGATCCGGGGAACATTCCCGAACAATCTGTCTTCAAGGCGGTTGCAGCACGCAAAGCGCCGACGGGTCTTGCGGCAAAGACACAAAAGCCTGTAGCCGAGAAGCCTGCTGCGCAGCCAAGACCTGCCGTGGAGAAGCCCGCCGCTCCTCCGCCGAAAGCTATAGCACAAACACCCAAGCAGACCCCGGAGGGAAGCAAAGAAGAATCCCCGCCGCCGGTTCGCGCGCGGAAGCCACCGCCACCACCGCGGCCTGCGCCGGTCGATGTCACCGCGCCTCCTCCCGCTGCCGCAACGCCGGTCGAGTTGCCGCCGTTTCCGGCAATCACCGACAGCACGCGCATTGATCAGGTGCTTCTGCTGTTGAAGAAACGACTGGAGTTGTTGTACAAGAAAGTTGGGTCATGATATGACGCTCGGCCAAACACAACTGAAACGGCTCGAACAATACAAAGACCGTTGGACCTCCTACGGAGCGAACATGGGCATCCTCGAGCTTTCCGAGAAACCCACGCCGCAGGTGTTGAAGCAGTTCGAGATTTTCAAGGACTATGACGAGAAGTTCTTGGAAAAAATTTCGCCGGACATCTCTCTTGCACTTTGGAGATCGGGCACCGTGCTTTTCGAAGAGGGGAGCTATATCGACCTTGCCTTCTTCATCGTCTCGGGTACTGTTGAAGTGTATTTGCAAAAGCAACAGGTTGCCGCACCGATTTTTGCGCGAGGAAGGACACAAGTGTTCTCTGGACGGGAAGAGGCTTCCAGTGGAACACCAGCGCGAGGTGAAGGCACGATGTACCGTCCCATAGAACCGAAGCGTGGTGGAAAGGAGATCACGTTTCTCGCGTCAATGGATTTCGACCTGCCGACGGGAACGACGCTACGGCTTTCAGCAGGAGACATATTGGGGGAAATCGGCGCACTCAACGGCTGGCCCCAATCCGCGACGGCGAAAACGACATCGACGTGTCAGCTTGTACAAATTCGGACTGCAGCGCTTCGCTTGATGCGTAAACGCTCCGCAGGATTGAAGGCACGATTAGACAAGCTCTACAAAGAGCGCACGCTTATCTCGCAACTGCGCGCCACACCGTTCTTTCGCGGCATCAACGACTCGTTTATTCAGGCTCTTGCACAGAAGGTCGAGTTGGTTTCGTGCGAACCCGGCGAGGTGATCACGACCGAGGGCGCCCCCGCGGACGCAGTGTATCTCGTCCGTTCGGGTTTCATCAAGCTGTCGCAACGGTTGGCGGAAGGGAACATCGTCGTCTCATATCTTCCCAAAGGCAGTCTCTTCGGCGAAGCTGAAGTACTGCTCGATGGGAATGCGGCGTGGCTCTTCACAGCTTCTTCACAAGAGTACTCCGAGTTGGTGAAGCTTGCGCGAGAGGATTTCCGAAGCGTGCTCGCTGAGCAACCCGATGTCGAAGCCTTGTTGTGGGAGGCGGTTGCAGCGCGCATCAAGGAAGCAGGCTATAGCAAGCGCAACATCAGCCAGTCCGAGTTCATCGCGCGCGCACTCGACAACGGCTTGGTGGAAGGCAACAGCATTTTGGTCATCGACTTGGATGTGTGCACGCGCTGCGACGACTGCGTCCGGGGATGTGCCGACACACATGGAGGCATACCTCGCTTCGTTCGAGAAGGAAACAAGATCGGCAACTTCCTCGTTGCTCGCGCATGCTATCACTGCGAGGATCCTGTGTGTCTCATCGGCTGCCCAACCGGGGCGATCCGCCGTACGGATGTAGGTGATGTCGTTGCCATCTCCGACCCGCTCTGTATTGGATGCGGCTCGTGTGCCAACAATTGTCCGTACGATGCCATCATCATGCACGAAACAGGAGAACTCTGGCCCCCCGACATGATTCCCGAAGGCTTGCGCGGAAAGGAAAAGGTTCTCGCATCCAAATGCGACCTGTGCTATACCGATCCTGCTGGGCCAGCGTGCGTGCGGAGTTGCCCGCATGGCTGTGCGATGCGCATTGGCGACGTGCAGGAGTTCAAATCGTTATTGTGGAAAGAGGCTGGCTAACGCGAACTTCTCGTGCACGTGCACGAAGCGTATGCAATGGTTCACTCTCGGATTTCGTGATCAACAATGAAACGTTTTCTCCCATTGATTCCTCTGTCCAAGCTCGTTCGTTCGCCGGAATGGGCAAAAGCATCGATCATCGCGTTGGGTGTTTTCAGCACGATGTACGCGATCAATGCACTCTTCTTCGAGGTGAATCCGGGCAAGGGGTGGGGTTTGACGTACGGGTGGGTTGCTGCCGTGCTGATGTTCGGAGCAGGGCTTTATGCTGCGCGGCGCCGCATGTTCCATCGCGATCTCGGAAGGTCGAAGGTGTGGGTACAGTTTCACCTCTACGGTGGAACACTCGGCGCAGTTCTCGTTCTGTTCCACACCGGCTTCAGTCTTCCGAACGGCGTCTTCAACTGGCTACTGTGGGGACTTGCTGTGTGGATCACGTTGAGCGGTTTCCTTGGACTTGCATTGCAGCGTTGGATTCCGCGGCTTCTCACTTCCGGACTCTCTGTCGAAGCGGTGTATGAAAGGATTCCCGAACTTGTTCAGCAGTTGCGTGAGCGTGCCGAAAAGTTGGTGGCAAGTTGTGCCGCTCCCATCAAGGATTTCTATCGATCACATGTTGCTGCGGCGCTGGTCGCTCCTCAACCGCGATTGATCTACTATCTGGATGTAACGGGAGGCATTCAGTCGCGCGTGCGTCAGTTCGATTTCCTTCGCCGCGTCTTGCCGACAGAGGAGAAGTCGAAACTGGACGAAATCCAGCTCATCTTCAGAACCAAACTCGAATTGGACGCCCACTATTCGCTTCAGCGTGCGCTGCGGTGGTGGCTCTATACGCATGTACCACTTTCGTTTGTTCTGCTTTTGATGATCCTGTTGCATATCTGGGCAGTGTGGTACTACTAAGGGTGTGGAGGAAACGTTGTACGCTTGCTGCAACGGTTTCGGCAGTGCGTTCTTCGGCACGATGAGTGCTCTCGTGTGCATGACCAAAAAAATGAATTAAAGACTGACAGAGAACGTTTCACCCTTATGGCAAAACAAGAGAACGGACAAACCAGAAAAGGAATCTTCAGCGACGCACGGCTGGGTGTCACAAAAAAGTACATACGTCCGCTGACGCGCAAACACATGGTGATCATCGGCGGGATCGGCTGTGCGCTGATCGCCGTCTATTACGCTGTGGATGCACTCGCATTGGGCAACACCTTCATTTCCAGCGGCTCTGTCTCGTCCAATCACGCCAACTTCGAAACAGAATGCACGAAATGTCATCGCCCGTTTCAGGGGACATTGGATGCGCAGTGCTCGACCTGCCACGAGAAAACAAACGACAGGCTGGGTGTATATTCGTTCCCCGCACACTATGTGTATCGCTCGGACGATCCTACAAGGCTGCAAACGGTTCGTCCGCAGTTTGCTTCGCGAGAGGTTCAATGTGCGGCGTGCCATCCCGAACATCGCGGGCGAGAAGCTATGATCACAGAAGTGCCCGATGCACGCTGCGCGAGCTGTCATTATGCTTCGTTCAATCGTGATCATCCCGCCTTTACTCGTCTCACCACCCCTGATGATTCGACGCTGAAGATGACACACGTGAAGCATACCAAGGAAGTGCTGAAGAAACTCAATACGACGAACATCGAAACCGCGTGCCTCTATTGCCATAACGCCGACAAGCAAGGCAAAGGATTCTTGCCCCTGGATTATGATTCGCATTGCGGCGACTGTCATCTGACGACGTCGTCGGAGACGCCGTCGCTGGCGATAAAAGATCCGTCGGACCCGTTGAGCATCGGCGTGGAGACGCTCGAGATGATTCAACGCCGCAAAGGTCCCGGCACACTCTGGGCATTCTACACTAATCCGAACGAGTTTAGCGTAAGCGGCAATCGCGTGAAGAAGTCCCCGGTGTATCACCGCGATCCGTGGATACTGGAGAATCTTCGCCAACTGCGCCGCATCCTCTTTTCTGACTCGACGCTGGCTGATGTGTTGGACGCCCTCGGCGGCAGTAAAGGTACACGGCAGGCATATCGCGAAGCGATCGCTGCGCTCCAACAGTATGTGCTGGGCTTGCGCTCACGTCCAGAACCGGAAATTCAAGCGGAACTTCAACGCATCGACTCGCTCCTGAAGGCGGCGCAACTCCAGTTGTCCCAGAACGGTGCGCTCCCCGATCTTTTCCCGATGATGACACGCGGCAGCCTGAATCCGAATCTCACGGAAGGTCAGCGCCAAGCGCTCGAGGACTTCGCTCGCAAGATGACGAAGCCGTGTTTGGAGTGTCATGAGGTCGAGCGCGCCTCCATCCTTGCGGTGAAGGCAAGCCAGCGAGCGCTGATGCGTGCAGAGTTCGATCATCGCGCGCACATCACCCAACGCCGTTGCTTGGAGTGCCACGACATCATTCCGGTCGATCGCGCACTCGCCGGCGATACGTCGGGCATTGCGCTGTTGGATCGAGCGGCAACGCAGAACCTTCCGACGATCGACAATTGCAAGGAATGTCACACACCGAGCGCGGCTGCCAACGCATGTGTGACGTGCCACTTTATGCACCCGAACAAAGAACAACGCGGAAGCTTACAACTGTTCGTCGAGAAATAATGATGACAGCCCGACTCTTCTGCAAAACCGGACAGCTTGCCGGAGCAAGCTTCGAAATCAAGAACGAAGCAACGATCGGTAAGAATCCCGACAACACGATTCAACTCTATCCCCAGCTCATCTCCGGAAAACACGCTCGCATCTTTTTCGATCAGAAAGCGAATGCGTACTTCTTGGAAGATTTGAATAGCCGCAACGGCACATGGCTAGATGGTATGCGCGTTCGCGGAAAGGAGCGGTTGGACAAGCTGCACGTGATCACGTTTGCCAGAACGTTCAACTTCTTTTTTCAGGTGCTCGATCCTGCGCCGGCACCAGCGATGATGGAACCGCCTGCACGGAAGGTCGAGCCGCAGGTGCAAGAGCCGAAACGTGAACAGTCTCCGGTGCAGCAGCCGCCGAAACCTGCACAGCAGGTAGTCCCTCCGCCGCCACCGTCAGAAGATCGGCAAAAAACGGTCTTCGACGATGGGGTGATGTTCGCGCCCAATGTGCTGGAAGAGAAAAGCGAACAAATGCCGTCGGTAGATGATGCGTCGCGCACCAAAATTGGTATCGAATTCTCGTCCGTTCCCTCGTTCGTCGAGCCTTCGAAACCCCCAAAAGGGGAAGCTGAAAGTCAAAGAAAGGGTGCGTTTGTTCTTGTCTTCGAGTCGTTGAAGGGCAAACCACAGGCGTTCGATTTGAAGGAGGGGACAACCATCGTCGGACGTGAGCCGACATGCGACATCGTTATCGAGGATGGTTCGGTTTCGCGTAAACATGCACAGTTTACACTGCAGGGCGGAAGATTGACATTGAAAGATCTCGGCAGTAAGAATCAAACGTATGTGGATGATCGACGCATCTCATCGGAGGTGGAGTTAACCGAGGGAAGAGAGATGGCTTTCGGTTTGGTGAAAGCCCGAGTTGTGAGGAAGCCGGCTGGGTAGCCGCCACGGCTTAGCGTGCATCCCTTGCGCCGTGGTAGGTGTGTTGGAGGAGTGGCGCTGGCAAAGAAGGAAATCTATGGCAAACATGGAATACACTGACGATGGCTTATTGATTCTCAAGAAGCCCTCTCCGCTCCCTTCAGTACTCGATCTCCTGGTTGTGGGAGGCGGACCTGCAGGTACAGCCGCGGCATTTCGCACCGTCGAGCTTGGGCTGAGCGTCCTCGTCATCGATTACGACGACATTCTGAAACGTATTCGCGATTATCCTAAAGACAAACTCATCCTTCCCGATTTCGGCGGTGGCGACCAGATGCGCTTCCCCAAAGGAGGAGCGCTCATCAGCGCGCTGCACTTCGGACCTATCGACAAGGATGATCTCGTCAATTCTTGGAAACAATTGTACGTCGAGAACAACGTGCCGGCAAAGGTCGGCGTTGAGTTGCTCGGCATCCAACACACCGACGGCGTGTGGAATGTCAAAGTGTGGAACCACAACCTCAGGGTCGAACAACACTTGCAAGCACGACACATCGCCATCGGGATCGGGCGAGGCGTCCCGCGACGGTTCGACATCCCCGGTAACACCGATGGCATTGCGTATCGCTTGAGCGATCCCCAAGCGTACGTGAAGGGTCCGGCACTCGTTATCGGCGGGGGAACATCCGCAGCAGAAGCAGTCATTGCCATCTCCAACGCAAAGGCGAAGGCGAACGAACCTTCGGCGGTCTATTGGTCGTATCGCGGTGACAAGCTTCCCAAGGTATCCAAAGCACTCGCCGACGTGTTCTTCGAAGCGTATATGGGCAACGGCAACATCCGCTACTTCCCGAACAGCGAGCCCGTTGCCATCGTTACTGCGGACGACAAGCGGGACTATCTCTCGTTGCGCATCGATCGCAAGACCATTCCGGGAAGGCCGAACGAAACACAACACTTCGAGTTTCCGAAGGAAGCCTGCATCGCGTGCATTGGTGAAGATATTCCTGAAGCGTTTCTCAACACGCTCGGGATTCGGATGGTGACCGGGGGACCAAGCAACAAGAAGCGCATGTGCCTCACGCGTCTACTCGAGACGCAGCAGCCGAACATCTACCTCATCGGCGATATCTTGAGTCAAGCGTATCTCGAAACAGATGACTTCGGCGCCCATCCGGCGACATTTCGAGAGATCAAACATCGCGGAAACATCAAAGCGGGAATGATTGACGGTGTCCTCGTCGCCGAAGTCGTTGCGCAACGAGTTGCAGGCAAGAAGGAAATCGATGTCCAAGTAGAATTTGCGGAAACCGAGCGCGTCATCGAACCGCCCAAACCTGCGCAACCCCTTGCTACGATCTTTGCCACGTTCACGCCAGCGGTGGAGAAGAAACCCGAAGCAGTCGAGAGTCCACGACGAGTGGCGCTCGTGCGTGTCACAGCCGGAGGTGTGGAAGAAGATGAATACCCGCTCACACTTCATGGCGTGACAACCATCGGCAGAAAGTTTTGCGACATTGTGTTCCCTGATGATGTAAATCTTTCCGAGCGGCATGCATCCGTCGCGCATGGACCTGAAGGCTTTACACTGCGCGACGATGGAAGTCAGACAGGCGTCTTTCTCCGCTTAACGGAAGGCAAACCGCGAGAAGTCACCCACGGCGATCTGCTTCGTTTGGGCAGACGGTTCTTACTCTTCAAAAAAGAAGATGGTCAGAACTCGATGCTGCACTACGATCGTACCGGCAAGCTCATCGGCACCTATCGCCTTGCGCCCGACAAAACTATTGTGGTTGGGCGGGAAGCTCCAGATATTACACTCGACAAGTCGGACATGACGCTCTCTCGACGTCATCTTTCCCTCTCTGTCAAGGAGGAAAATGTGTACGCCAAAGATCTCAAGAGCGTGAACGGAACGTACCTTCGAGTACGGAACGCAATCCCGATCGAACCGGGAGAGATGTTTCGTGTCGGAAGCCAAGCCTTCAAGCTTCAGTGGACCGAGACCGCACCGGCACAGCCCTTACGCATTACGACGCGTCCGCCTCAACGAGAAGTCCCTATTCCGTCGCCGAAGGTCGCACCGCCGGCAGCCCCTGCGCTGACAGGACTCGTCGTCACGTTCACAAATGTTGGGAAAACCGTACCGCTGGAAGCGGGGCAAACCATCTGCGCTTTGGCAGAAAAGCACGGCATCAAGATCGTTGCGGAATGCCATGCAGGCATTTGCGGCAGTGATCCAATTCGAGTACTTTCAGGAAGAGAGTTCCTCAGCCCTTTGGGCAACGAGGAGAAGGGAACATTGGAAGATATTTGTGGGCTTGCCGCGGGCGAACACCGTCTTGCGTGTATGGCAAAAGCAACCGGCACCGTTGAAGTGGAGATACTCGGCTCTTGAAGACGATCGCGTATGCCGCAAAAACCGACATCGGTCGGATGCGGGAAGAAAATCAGGACGCTGTAGGAAAGTTTCCCAGCGATTCGCTCGACATGAACACGCCGAAGGGCCAACTCTTCGTTGTTGCAGACGGTATGGGAGGTCATGCAGGTGGACGTGAAGCGAGCCGATTGGCTGTCGAGACAATCGGTCGTGTGTACTTCGCAGCCGATCTCCCGCCGATCGAAAGTCTCAGGCTTGCTTTTCGCGAAGCGAACCAAGCGATCTACGATTACAGCGTCAACCATCCGCAATTTTATGGGATGGGCACGACGTGCGTTGCATTGGTGGTGCAGAACAGCTCGGTGTGGGCTGCGCACATCGGCGATAGCCGCTTGTATCGCATCACCAGCGATGGCATCGAACAGTTGACGCGCGATCATTCAAAGGTTGCGGAAATGGTGCGTCGAGGTATCCTTACTGCAGAAGAAGCACGCTGGCACCCCGAACGCTCGATGCTCTATCGAGCGATGGGCGTCAAGCAAGGGATCGAGTTCGATCTGCTGAACAGCATCCCCCTCGGAACGGACGACCGCTTCTTGTTGTGTACAGATGGCTTGACCAGCTATGTCGAACCAGAGGAACTCCATGATATCGTCATGCACTTTCCGCTTCAGGCAGCGTGTGATCGCTTGGTGGATTTGGCGAACAGCCGTGGCGGGCACGACAACATTACCGTCCAAATCGTTCACGTCAAAGGGCAAAACAGTTTCTTGAAAACGTTGTTCCGAACGAGATAAGTCATGCAGCAGTCCATCATCGGCAAAGTGATCGACACGTACGAGATCACCGGCATTCTCGGTAAGGGAGGCATGGGCGTTGTGTACAAAGCCAAGGACAAAACGCTCGAACGCGATGTTGCGCTCAAGATGATGGAGGCGAATCTTGCGCGCGATGAAGAGTTCTTGAAACGCTTCAAGTCCGAAGCGAAAGCACTCGCCAAACTTCAAAATCCCAACATCGTCAGTGTGTTTGCGCTGCGCGAAACGGAACTCGGTCTTGCCTTAGTGATGGAGTTTGTGGAAGGCAACACGCTTGCCGACCAGATTCGGTTGCAAGGTCCGCTTCCCCTGCACCGCACGATCAAGATTTTCAAACAAATCCTCGGTGCCCTCGGCGACGCTCATCGCAACAACGTGATCCACCGCGACATCAAGCCCAGCAACGTCATGCTCACGAAGGACGACGTGGTGAAGGTGACGGATTTCGGACTCGCCAAAATTCAGCAAGTCTCCAGCGCTACAGTGACGATGGGAACGGGAGGAACCCTCTATTACATGTCGCCCGAACAAATTCGCGGCCTGGCGAACGTGGATGCGCGCGGCGATATCTACTCGATCGGCATGACGTTGTACGAAACCCTCACCGGGCGCGTGCCGTTCGGAAACGATCTGACGGATTTCGACATTCGGCAAATGATTGTGGATGGAAAGATTCCGCCGCCCGAACGCTTCAACGCGTCGTTGCCGAAGGAGCTTGTCCAGATCACCCTCAAAGCCATTCACAAAGATCCGAACAAGCGCTTTCAAACGTGCAAAGAGATGGCGGAAGCGCTCTCGGCGATTCAGGTTTCGCCGAAGGATGGCGAAGCGAAGCCCGGCACAATGGCTCCTCCGCCGAAGCCGCCCAAGTACAAAGCTCCTGTATCGCCGCGCCGACCGTTGTACATCACCATCGCTGCCGGTGCTGTGGTGATCGCGGCGCTGTTCGTTGTCCGATCGTTCCTCACGGCCCCTTCTGCCACGCTGCGGGTTGCCTCCGAACCCCCTGGTTCGAAAGTGAAACTCAACGGCACAGTCGTGGGTGTGACACCGTTGGATCTCCCTGCGGTCGAAGCCGGCACGCTTGCGCTGCAATTGGATCGGGAAGGATACTTCGTGAAAGATACACAACTGATCGTGCGTGAAGGGCAGAGCGCCGTTTTGACCGTGAAGCTCACGCCGCTTCCTCCGCCTCAAACATCCGGAATGCTTCCCGCGCAAGAGCAGAAGCCTGAACCATCGAACGGCGAGCCGAAGAACACCGAAACAGTTGTTGCTGAGCGTAAGGGTGTACCGCTGCCGAAGCCGAGAGAGACTGCACCGGCTATCGCAACGCTCGTCTTGCGCGCGGTGCCAAGTGGATCTGTCACGATCGACAACGGAGAAAGCAGAAACCTCGGGAACGATGGTGCAACGCTGGAGGTTACCTCCGGCTCGCGTACGATCACGTTCACACATCCGAAATATGGCGTCAAGCGTACCACCATTACGCTCAAGCCCGGCGAGCGCAGGCAACTCACGTGCTACTTCGAAGCCTATCTCAGTGTTGTCACCTCGGGTGACGCGTCGTGGGGGTTGCTGGTGATCGACGGGAAGACGACGGAGGTACAGACGCCGATCGATGGGTTCGCCTTGGGACCGGGTCGCCACCGCATTTCGGTCGCAAAGATGGGATTCGAGACGGTCGAAGGGGAGCGTGTCGTGGTGGTAGAGCCGTCCTTCGAGCGACGAGTGGAACGTTTGTCCTTTACGCTGAAAAGAAAATGATCATCATTATCACTAGACCATTCATGAGGAGAAAGGGAAACCTATGATTCGAGCTTCGTTTCGCATTATGATCGCAGGTTGTGCAACTGCGATGGTCCTGGGGCAGGCAGCAACCGTGCATGCACAATCGGACACACAGCGAAAGTGGGAAGAAGCGCAGCGCATGTACAATGCCGCGAACTTCGACAAAGCCATCGAGATGTTGCTGCCGATGGCAGATGACGCCACGATCGACGTGAGCGCGAAGAAGAACATTCTTCTCGCATTGGGACGAGCATACATCGCCAAAGGGCACAAGAAGGGAGCGATGACCGCGATGCAAAAGCTCTTGGAGCTTGAACCGCCCATCATCGAGCCGGACCCCGATGCCGAATGCCCGCCGCTGATGAAGGTCTATTACGAGGTGCGGAAAGCAAAATCGGGCACCACGCAAGTCGAGCGTCCCGACCCGGGCATGAGAACCATCGCGATTCTCGACTTCAAGAATCGTTCGGTAGACGACAAGGAGAAGTACGATCCTTTAGAGAAGGGTTTTGCAGAAATGATGATCGATCAACTGAACGGAGCGGTCAACCTCAAAGTGATTGAGCGTGAACGCATTCAGTGGATTCTGGAAGAGATCGGATTGGAAAACGATCCATCCAAATTCGATCAATCGTCTGCCGTTCGGGTCGGCAAGCAATTGGGGGTGCACACGATTCTGCTCGGCAGTTTCATCAAGGTCAAAGACAGAATCAAACTCTTGGCGCGTTTGGTCAAAGTCGAGACCAGCGAAATCCTCGCCACCGAGCAAGCCGATGGAGACGCCGACGAGTTCTTCACGGTGGCGGAGAATTTGAGTTTGAAAGTTGCCAAGAAAATCAACGCAGCGCTGACAAAGGCGGATATCGAAAAGAATACCGACACCAAGTCGCTGGACGCTATGATGAGCTATTCGGAAGGCTTGGTGCTGCTGGAGAAGGGCAACTACAAGGATGCATACGACAAGTTCATGCGTGCGTTGGAAATCGATCCCACTTACAACAAAGCGCGCTCGAAAGCCGAAAGTTTGAAGCCGCTTCTCGGCTGAGCCGCTTCCATGTTCACCAACCATCACTGATCGAGGCCGTCCATGCGGACACTCCGTTGTTCCTTGTTCATCGCCGTGGCTGCCGTCCTTGCCTCGTGCGCCACGGTGCAAACACCCAAAGAAGGGAAAGACTATAGTCAGGATATCCGCCAACTCCTCCGGCAGTTGGCGGCAAATCCCGACGATCCGAGCGTGCTACGCGAGTTGGGTATTCGCTACTTCCTGACCAAGCAGTTCGATGCGGCAAAGCTCCCTCTGTATCGCGCATACTCGCTTGCGGCGGACGACCCGAAGACCATCTTCTATTACGGTCTGACGCTCGAGTCCATGGGCGATGCGCAAGGAGCGCTTGCGGTATATATCAACTACACCGACGTCTCGTCATCCTCCCCCTATCGCAAGCTGATCGAAGGGCGCTACCGCACGCTCACGCGTGAAATGATTCGTCAACAGTTTCAATCACTCCTTGCCAATGAGCAACAACGCGGTGCCGAGCGCATGTCGCCGAAGGCTGTTGCCGTCTTTCCTCTCTCGTATCAGGGAATGGATCCCAAGTTCGAAGCACTCGGCAAAGGCATCAGCGAAATGCTGTTGATCGATCTCGGTCAGATCAAGAGCTTGACCCTTATTGAACGCATTCGCATCGAGTCGTTGTTGGAAGAGTTGAAATTCGGCCAAACGAAGTTCGTCGATCGCACAACTGCACCGCGACTCGGCAAGTTGCTCAGTGCCGGTCGGCTGATTTCAGGTTCGTTCAACGTCAGCGGCAATACCCTGCGGGCGGACGTGGCTGCATGGGACGTCGTGAATCGCAAGTTCCCCGATCTGAAATCGCGGGCAGACGATCTCGATAATCTTTTCAAACTCGAAAAGGAGATCGTCTTTGCCGTACTCCGCGAGTTGGGCATCACCCCAACGCCGGAAGAACGTCAGCGTATTCAGTTCATTCCCACCAAAAACATCCTCGCCTTTATGAGTTACTGCATGGGATTGAAGAGTGAAGACGCTTACGACTACCAAGCAGCAAAAGTGTATTACAACGAGGCAGTAACCATCGATCCATCATTCGAACTTGCCAAAACCAAAGCTGCTGCAGCGGAAGCGCTTGCTGCCGGCGGCGGCCCAAAGGAGGGTGCTCTCCTTGCGGCGCAGCAAGCCGATCCGGTCAAACAGGTGAGAACAAGTCGCATCAATCTGGTGCTCAACCGATTCGACAATCTCGGGAACGGAACGGGTAGCCTCTTCCGGCCCGGACAAGATGACCGCAAGCCCATCGAGGAGTTGATCGAAGCCGGCCTTGCCGTTGACGTGCTTCCCGATCCTCCACCACCACCGCCTCGATAGCACTCGTGTATGTTGCATGTTCATTGATAAACGGATAAACGAACCATGATTCGAAGAGGACTTCTGTTACTCGCTGTTCTGATAGCGCAGCATGCTCACAGCCAATCGTTCTGGCGACGGATGCCGAATACACCGAACAATGCCGGTGCCTTCTACAATCTCTTCTTTGACCGAAGGGGGGATGCATTCTTATCCTTTCGTAACGTCGGTCCTTACCGCTCGGTGAATTACGGCGGCTTGTGGGTTCCTGCTGCGACCGGCTTGCCGCAGAACGACGTCGCGAACTTTACTTCACCTGCAACGGACCTGCACCTCGCCGGACTGTTGCGGGGCCAATTTCCTACCGCCGGAATCTTTCGCTCAACCAACGCTGGTACCAACTGGACAGCTTCAGGGTTGAATACGCGAAGCGTCCTTCATGTGGAATGGTACACAGGGCAGACAGTGTTTGCCATTGCTGATGGGCTGACGCTCTTTCGCTCGACCAACAATGGCGCAACGTGGGACTCTGTTCTGGCTGGTGGGGGAGTGAGAGGAGGAAACTTGATAGCCTTTGTTGCAAATCGGATCAACGGTTCGCTGTTTGCCGTATCGAGTATACGCGGTGTGTTTCGTTCGACGAACAACGGCTCGACTTGGGTGCCTGCCAATTCGGGTTTGCTCGATAGCATAGCGGTGCAAGCAATCGCGGTGGATTCCGCCGGGGTGGTGTATGCTGCTCTTGGCTTTCCGTCGAACTTTCCCGGCTTGCTGTACCGGTCAACCAACAACGGGACTAGCTGGTCGAGTGTCGGCAATATCGGCTTTGGTCCGAAGGAAATATTTCTCAATTCCTTGGGTCATCTCTTCGCGCTTGCGGGTGAGTATGGAATACGTCGTTCGACCGACGGGGGAAGAAGTTGGGTTGCGTTGCACGCGGGCTTCAACGATTCAATCTTCGTTTCTCGAGGAACGGTGAGCCCCGGCGGTTACGTCTATATCGGGACCGTGACCGGATTGTTATATCGGAGTGAGCTTCCGACTGCGCCACCGATCATCCCGACTCATCTTGCGCCTGCGAATGGTTCGATGCTGCAGAATGAGGTGGTGCAGTTTATATGGACGAGATATGAAGGGGGTGCAGTTCATCATCTCCAAATTGCGACCAGTCCAAGCTTCACTCAGACGTCGCTTGTTTTCAATGATTCCACACTTGGATCGAACATCACCAGCGGCATCACGTTACCGCGAACGCAACTCTTGTATTGGCGCGTGCGCGTGCAGAATAGTGTGGGATGGGGAAACTTCTCGCAAGCATGGACGGTCGGCGTTCAGCCTGCGGCACTCGCGCTGCTTGCACCTGCCGACAGCGCACTGGATCAACCTCTGACGCCGACGCTGAGCTGGCAAAATCTTGGCTCGTCCATCACCTATCATCTGCAGGTCTCGACGAGCAGCATGTTCAGCAGCTTCGTGGTGAACGACTCGACGCTCACTGCGACACAACGTACGGTAGGTCCGCTCGCCCCCTTCACGACCTACTATTGGCGTGTCCGCGCGGCAAATAGCCCGACCGGATCGGGTCCGTTTTCTTCAGCGCGCCGCTTCAGAACGGTGGGCGTTCCGTCCATCACGCTCGAACCAAGGACGATCAGCTTCCGTCAAGTCCCGCTCGGGAGCGTCTTCAACAGGACGGTACGTGCAATCAACTTTGGAACAGCGACTCTCGTTATCGATAGCGTGCGCGTCCGCGGCACGCGCGCGCGAGAATTCTCTATCGCCGGCGTTCCTGAACCCTCTCCACCTATCCGTCCGGGCGACACACTGGTGCTCGCCGCCGTCTTTGTGCCCGAGACGCTTGGTGTCAAGTCGGCCTTCGCACTCGTCTTCAGCAACGCACCGACCTCGCCGGATACCATAACAATGTCAGGTGAGGGAATTCCATCACCGATTCAAGTCGTGATTCCGACGCCAAGGATCGGAGATTCGTTGCGTGCCAGGGTAACGATACCGCCGACATTCCCGCTCGCTAGTGCATCGCTCTACTATCGGGAAGGCGGATCGTTGAGAGGGTATCAGGTGACGCGATTGAATCGGCAAACCGATACGTTGTCGGCGGTCATTCCTCGCGCGTATGTGACGATTCGGGGCATCGATTATTATGTGCTGGTGTTCGATTCCTCGGGTAGCATGCTGAGCTTTCCTGCAGGAAACTACGTGCAGAATCCCGCGCATATTCGTGTTCCCGTTGAATCGGTCCTCTTTCCCGATACGCTCCAGGCGGCACGGTACAAGATGATTTCGATTCCGTTGGAGATTGCACAACCCGATTTCAACTCCGTACTCGCCGATGA
The DNA here is from genome assembly GCA_040290295.1 of Ignavibacteria bacterium. GTDB lineage: Bacteria > Bacteroidota > Ignavibacteria > UBA10030 > UBA6906 > CAADGV01. The sequence continues at coordinate 63,826 of PSMW01000013.1, read as the reverse complement.
CTTTGGTCCGTATGATCGCACGCAATGGAGAATCCTGCGATGGAATGGCAGTGCATACTCGGAGTTTCAGAACATCATACCGCCTTCCTTCCAAAAAGGCGTGGCGTTTTGGTTGATCACGCGCTCCGGAGGAAGGTTTGATATTGTTAATGCCCTCTCGATCTCTGCTCGCCAGACGATCAACGTTCCCGTTCAACCCGGATGGAATCAGATCGGAAACCCGTTCGCGTTTCCGGTGGATTGGGTGAGTGTCGGCAACAGTCAGTTGGTGCGCGGTCCGTTCTTTTACGATGGCGTGCAGTTCGTGCCCGACGTCGGCGTACTCAGCCCGTGGCAGGGATACTTCGTGTACAATGATTCTTCTGATACCATCTCATTGACGATTCCCCCTGTTGAATCAAAGAGCAGAGCCATGCGGTGGCCGACGAGTACATCGTCGGCAAGCGGGGCGTATCGCCTCCAACTTTCTGCTTCGTCTGGATCGTTGAGCGATGCGTACAATTTCATCGGCTTCCGTGATGGCGCGGTTGAAGGTGATGACAAAACCGACTTGCCGAAGCCGCCTGCCGTCGGGGAAGGTGTGCGGTTGTCGGTTATGCAAGATGGACGCGACTACGCGTGCAACTACAAGCCGCTCGCCGGCGACGGGGCGGAATGGACGGTGCACCTTTCGTCGCCGGCTTCTCATCGCACGGTGAACGTTACCCTGCATGAAGAGGGCGTTCCGCCTATCGGCTTTGGTGTGTATGTGTTGGATGAAGACGAGCTTGCCGCGGTTCCTGTTACGAATGGTGCGTTTGCCGTGCGCTTCGATGGGGCGCAACGCGTGCGCACGCTGCGCGTTCTCATCGGCATTGAAGCGTTCGTGAACGCGCGGCGCGACGGCATCCCGCTCCAGCCGATGGAGTTTGCATTACTGCAGAACTATCCGAATCCCTTTAATCCGAGCACGACGATTCGGTACACGCTCGGCAAACGTGCCAAGGTTGCGTTGGATCTTTTCGATGTCTTGGGCAAGCACGTGCGAACACTTGTTCGTGCCGAGCAGGGTGCAGGCGCGTACAATGTGGTGTGGGATGGAACGGACGATCGCGGCATTGGTGCTGCCAGCGGAGTGTACATGCTCCTTCTGCGTGCAGGTGACTTCCGAGCGACGAGAAAAATATTGTTGGTGCGATAATATCACTCAGGAATGCCCATGAAAACTTCAGTCTCGATCGTTCTCTTTTTGACGTTGTCGCTCTCGACGTTCCGATTCGCTCTTGCGCAAGAGGACGGTGATGTCATCAGTCAGCGGGGAGTGCTTCAGGTCGCGCCGCTGTTTCAGCGATGGTCGCTCGACAGCAGCACCGTGTCGCAAAGCAGCGCAGTGCTGTACGTGTATCAACCTCTCAGCCGATCAGCGAGTGTTTCGTTGCGAGGCTCGTTCGGGTCCACCAGCGGCGACGTTACGACACTCAGCGGCTTATCGGACGTGCAGCTTGCCGGCAATTACTACTTCGAATCAGCCAATCTTGTCTTCGCTCTCGGTGTGGGCATCCCCAGTGGGAAAAAGCAATTGCCGTTCAGTCAGTTCCGAACCTCTGCGGTGATTGCAGAGAACATTTTCCGCTTCCAGATGCCGAACTTCGGCTCGGGCTTCAACCTCTCGCCGAGTGTAATGTGGGCGTTGCCCGTCGGTGAGGACGTCGTGTTCGGTCTTGGTGCAGGGTTTCAGTACCGCGGAGAGTACAAGCCGATCGAAAACGGGGGCACGCTCAAACCCGGCAATGAGTTCTTGGGAACCGTCGGTGTCGAAATCCGAACCTCCGAGACCTCCTCGATCGCACTCGATGTGGTGTACACACGATACGGCAGGGACAAACTCAATGGCTCAGAAGTGTTCGCCTCAGGCGATAGGGTCCGCGCAACGGCACAGTTCAAGGCTTCCTTCGAGAGGAATGAATTGCTGGTGGTCGGTTCTTTTCGATCGAAGGGAAAAGCGGAGGCGGGCTTCGGCGGTACGTTCACGCCGCTTCAACAACGTCTCACGCCGAACCAAGGCGAAGTGCTCGCAGCCTATCGGGCGAGTTTCTCGGATCGATTTGCAACGCAATTTATTCTTGAAGGACGATTCTTCGAGAAGACGTTTGCATTCTTCTCCGGGTACAGCATCATCGGCATCGGGGCCGTGCCCGAGATCGTTCTGGCGACCGACGTTGTGATGCCACTGCGCTTACGGTATTTTTACGGAACAAAGGAGGGCGGTCAGGCACTGAAGGGAATCGAAGCGGGTCTCGGTTTGATCGTTCGATATTAGGTTCAGAACGGCACAGACGCCCTACTCCTACCTTTCATTGCACACCGCAATACATACTCGGCTGTGACAGTCGGGCAGCCACCGAGGACCGATCTCCCTCGGACATTTTCTCCCTCTTCTACCCCTCGTTCGCTTTTTGAACGCAGATGGTGCGGTAGCGTTTCAATGGCCACGCTAATTCTCATGCCCTTGTGCCGAATGTTCGGCTCTCGGGAGTAATCACTTTTCAAAGAGGTCGTCATGAATACCATGGCACGCACACTCTACGCGCTCCTCATCCTCTTATGTCTCGATCTAGGGAACGCCCAAATTCCTCGAACCATTTCCTATCAGGGTGCACTGACGGACAGCGCCGGCAATCCGCTCCCCGATGGAATCTACACCTTCACATTCCGACTCTACGCCGACAGTACAGGCGGATCGCCGCTGTGGATTGGCGCGCGGAACGTGCAGGTGAAGCGTGGATTGTTTTCGACACAGCTGGGAGGCACATCAGATTTTCCCGGCTTCTTCACAGCTCAGCGATGGCTGAGCGTGCAAATCGAAAGCGATCCCGAAATCACTCGTCGCATCCCGCTCCTGGCAGGAGCGTATGCGTTCCGCTCGATGAAGTCGGGTACCGCAACTGTGGCGCTGAGTGCTCCTACGCCGCAGGTGGTTGACAGCGCCCGCATTGCAGGGACAGTCCCGAATGGAGCGATCACGAACGCAAAGCTTGCGGCTGATGCCGTTACAACGGATAAGATTTTGAACGGAACGATTCTCTTTCAGGATTTAGGGCAGAATGGAGCAGTAGCCGGGCAGGTGATGAAATGGACAGGAACAACCTGGGTGGCGCGACCTGACTCCATCGATGGCGTCGGCATCACGAGCTTAAGTGCCGGAACGCCGGGTGCGGTCAGCGGTACGAGTGGTCTGCCGTTGAGTTCGAATCCGATCACGTCCACAGGCTCGATCGCTATTGCTAACAGCGGGGTGACGAATGCGATGATCGCATCGGGTGCGATTGACAGTGCGAAGATCGCTTCGGGTGCCGTCAAGACGGTGCACGTAGCGGGTGGAGCGATCGGCAACGGACAGCTTGCACCGAACGCGGTCGCTTCGGCAAACATTCAAGATGGCTCGATACTCTTTCAAGACATCGCACAGAATGGCGCGGTGGAAGGACAAGTTATGAAGTGGACGGGCACTGCTTGGGTGCCGCGCAACGACTCGCTCGGTGCGGGAGGTATCGGAGGTTCAGCCACAGCAGGACAGGTGGCGATTTGGAATACGGCGACGAGTCTGCTGGGCACGAACAATTTTTTCTGGGATATTGCCAACGCGCGACTCGGTCTTGGAATCGCTACTCCGTACTCCCAACTGACACTCACCAACACACTCGGCTTCACCAACGGTACAACGCCGCTGATGTACATTTATCAATCTGGAACGGTCAACCCCCGACGTACGTTGCTCGCACATTCACCCGGCTTCAGTAACTGGGGACTCGCTTACAACGATCTGACCGATCAAATGCTGTTTCAGCAGGATTCCCTCAATTCGGTGCTTTCGGTTGGAATCGGCTCGAAGCTTATCGGCATCAACACCGCAGCGCCTGATGGGGTGCTCGATGTTCGAGGCGGGACTCAGGGCGTGTATATCCAGAATTCACCGAATGCGAATACCGATGACGTGGTCATCAAACGGCCGGGGCCCCTTTCGCCGGTCAACATACGTTTCAGTTTGTCGGAGCGTAGGACAAATAGCGATTGTGGCTGTACGGTTACGATGGGACAACGTTCAAGGACTTTTTGGGATTCGACTATGCGAATAACGAGGTAGCGCTCCCGGCAACGGGTGCCGCGCTCTTTGTCGATCTGGACAGTTCACGCGTGGGCATGCGCACAAGGGTACCAACGGAAGCACTCGATGTCAACGGCAACATCCGTGTTCGGAGTATGCCGCTATTTCAACCGTCAGGTGCTCGCTACGATGTTCATGCCTTCTCCGATGGAACCTTCTATACCATTCTGACCAATCCAGAACCGAGCGTCCCCATGGATCCTCGAAGGCTCTCCAATCCCGAACGCGTTTTGGAACTCACACCGTACAAGTTCACGTGGGAACGGACACGGAAAGCCGATGTGGGCTTCTTGCCGGGTGATGTGGAGAAGGTAGCGACGGAATTGGCTGCAGAACGATCCGAACAGTATCCTGAAGGGATAAAGTACGACAAGCTCAGTCTCTATCTGCTGGAAATCGTGAAGGAGCAACAGAAGCAGATTGCAGCGCTCCAAGCCGCGGTGCGCGCGCTCGAGCAACGAGCGTCCCTCGAACGATCGAAGTGAGGAGGAGGCAATCATGAAAGCAGCGTCTTGGTTCATCACGATTGTTTTGCCTTGTGTGATCTTGGCGCAAACCCGCGTGGTGGAGTTCTCCACCTTCTCGATGGGATTCGACGTTGTTCCTTCTCAGCGTGGCTCGTTGACGAGCATTGCGGGCCAACAATTAAGTGAGCATGTCGTCGGTTCGCGAGGCATTGTCCAAGCGAGATTGCTCAACTCACTGCTCGTGCGCGGAACGCTGACACTGACTGCTGTGAAGCCCGAAAGCGCCGTCGTTGGTTACTCGTTGGGGTTGAAAGTTATTCTGCCGCGCGCGTTCGTCACCTCCGACGAAAGCCTTTACTACCGCAAAGGCGGTGAGCGTCGCTTCGCGGTGATAGCATTGCAGCGAAGCGGTGATACACTCCGCGCCACGGTCCCTGCCGAGGCTGTTTCCATACGAGGTTTGGAATACTTCATCCGGCTCAATTCTTTGCAAGGGGTTGCGCGGTTTCCGGCGGCCGGTGTCGATACGATACGAGTACGGTTCGAGACCTTCTCGTTCCCGATCGTTCAACAGCGCCGGACGTACCGCATGGTGTCGGTTGCTGTCGATTTGATCGAGCCTGCACATCGGAGCGTGTTGGAAGACGATCTCGGTCCGTACAATCCGAGCGTGTGGAGGCTGTTCCGTTGGCAGCGCGATCACTACGAAGAGTATCCGCGCATTGCCGCACAGTTCAGGCCGGGCAACGCGTTCTGGCTAATCACGCAGAACGGTGGCGGCTTCGACATCGACCACGGCACCTCGGTCTCGACGATTCAGCCAGCCACCATCGTGCTCGACACGGGTTGGAATCAGATTGCTTCGCCATTCGCTTTCCGGATTGATTGGGATTCGCTCATTGCTCAACAGGATGTGAGTCCTGCATACTTCTACGACGGCGTCAGTCCTTACCAACTCAATATCCGCGTGTTGGAACCATGGGAAGGCTACTTCGTCGAGAATCGTTCTGGGCGACCCCTCACCCTTGCCGTTTTACCCATCGAGGCAGCGACGAACATTGCCGA
>PSMW01000013.1:0-58140 GCA_040290295.1 Ignavibacteria bacterium | reverse complement strand
TGAGAGCAAGCCGGTGGTGCAGTCGAGCGACGAGTATATTGTGCAGATCGAAGCTCAAACAATGGGCAGTGAACTTCGGGATCGGTACAACTTTTTGGGATTCAAATCGGGTGCAACGAGAGAAGATGATCGTCTTGACCTACACGAGCCGCCGCCGATCGGCGATCACCTCCAACTCTCGATCGTGGAGGGGAAACGCTTTGCTGCGAACTTCAAGCCGTTTCCGCAAGATGGCGAAGAGTGGAATCTCGAACTCAGCTCGAACCTCTCGCACCAGACCGTGCTCCTCCACGTGGTCGAGTATGGTCACAGACCCGATGGATTGACGATGGTTCTTTTGGATAAAGATGAATTTGTGCCGATTGCCTTACAGGGAGGCTCGTTCGTTCTCCGAACGGGAGAGGCGGGCACGCCCCGCTCATGGAAGATGCTCATCGGCACTGATGCGTTCGTAGCCGCCCACAGCGGAGGCATTCCGTTGGTACGCATCGCATTTGCGTTGCACCAAAATTGGCCCAATCCCTTCAATCCTTCGACCGTCATTCGCTACCAACTGAGCAAGCGAAGCAACGTACGACTGGACGTGTTCAACGCGTTGGGTCAACTCGTGAAAACGTTGGTAGAGGGAGAACAGACGACGGGTGTCTACACGGTACCGTGGGATGGGACCAACGCCGGCGGCGTTGCAGCGGCGAGCGGCATGTATGTGTACCGCTTGCGTGCCGGGGAGTTCACGGCAAGCCGGAAGATGCTGCTGATTCGATGAGCGGTGTTCGCGTGATGCACACTGCGCTGGCTGTGAATGATGAACGTTCGTTGCCGATAACCTCTAGTGATGTGAGTACACTCACTGCCTTGTGAAAGTTTTATCGTATTGTAGAGGGAGAACGAGCTTGTCTCGATGGTGGGTCAACGTTCATCAAATCAGAGGGAGTGTGTATGGTCTTGCGGAAAGCGATAGCGCGAAAGTTTGCCCAAGTGTTCTTTGCGCGATGCATTCGCGATCGTCTTTCGGCGCAACCATTGTCATGGGACGAGGCTGAGTCTATCACGTTTCTCTCTCGTGATGGTGTCCGGCTTCACGGGTGGGCACATGTGCCGGCAGGACATGTGCGTGGCACCGTGATCTTTTGCCACGGCTACACGTTGCACTCCCGCCACACGGTCTATGTTCACTACGCCAAGTATCTCACGAAGAAATTTTCCGTCGCTACCCTCGGTTTCGATTTCCGGCACCATGGATTGTCACAGGATGCACCTGTGACGTTCGGGAGTGCCGAATCGCTCGACGTTCGTGCGGCAATGGACTACGCCGATGAGCACGGCTTTCCCAAACCCTACGTGCTTTTCGGAGACTCGCTCGGTGCGCTCGCTGCACAACGGACAACGGTTGACGACGAACGCGTTGCTGCTGCCATCATCAAATCGTGTCCGTCATCGCCCTGGGAGGCAATTCAAACGACCTTCTCCAACGTAGATATCACGCCGTTCCTGGGCTATGTTTCGGAGCGCTATCGTCTTCCACGCCTCAACGTTCGTAAGCTCGATCTGACGTGGCTTTTGCCGGTTGCAGCCTTCATCAACGATGTGTATGAGCGAGATGTGTTGAACGACGGCGACATTCGTCGGCACAATGCAAGTCCGTCGCACAAGCCGCGCGTCCTCTTTCTCATGGGCGACCAAGATTACTACGGGTGGGAACGCTCCAAACTGCGCTACGACCATTGGTACGAAGGCGAGCCTTCTACATTCAATGTGTGGCCCGCCGATGCACCGAACGAAAAGAAATGGTTCGTGCTGGCTGAGGGACTGGGGCATACATTCGGAAGCTGGGATTGGAAAGGATTCTATCCGCTGCTGGATCAGTTCTTCACCATTGTGCTTCCGCCAGTGGCGGATTGAAGAAGCCTCCTGTGTTGTGCCGCAGCAGCTTGCATCTCTCTTCGCGGTTTTCAATATTTAGCCAACCCGTTTTCTCGTGCCGGCAAGCAGATCGCACTCCACGTCCGAACAGAAGACGTTATCCTAACCGTCATTCACACACACGTATCAAGGGAACAGACTCATGGCAGAAAAGAAACTTTCCGGCGAAGTGTATTATCCATCTGAAGACGTTCTCCGCCACGCGCATGTGAAAGACTGGGACAAGTTGCGGCAAGAGGCTGAACGCGACCTCGAAGGCTTCTGGGCGAAAGAAGCGAACGAGTTGCATTGGTTTCAGCATTGGGACAAAGTGCTGGACGAGACGAACAAGCCGTTCTTCAAGTGGTTTGTCGGCGGCAGGACCAACATCGTGTACAACTGCCTCGATCGCCACGCGGAAACCGCACGCCGCAACAAGCTTGCATTGTTGTGGGAAGGTGAGAACGGCGAGTTCCGTTCGTTCTCCTACTTTGCGCTGCGCCGGGAAGTGTGTCGCTTCGCGAACGTGCTGAAGAGTTTGGGTGTGAAGAAGGGCGACCGCGTCACCATTTACATGGGTCGCGTGCCGGAACTACCGATCGCGATGTTGGCGTGCGCTCGCATCGGAGCGATTCATTCGGTGGTGTACGGTGGGTTCACGGTGGAAGCTCTCGCGGAGCGTATCGAAGACAGCCAGAGTCGCGTCTTGGTCACGTGCGACGGCGCGTTCCAGCGTGGGAAGGTAGTTCCTCTTAAACAGATCGTGGACGAAGCGCTCCAGCGCAGCGGCTCGGTCGAATGCGTGCTTGTGGTCAAGCGAACGGGCGAGCCGGTGAATATGGAGCAGGGGCGCGATATGTGGTACCATGAGTTGATGGCGCTTCCCATTGCTAACGGCTCTTGTCAGATCGAAGTGATGGATGCGGAAGATCCGCTCTTCATGCTCTACACCTCCGGCACGACCGGAAAGCCGAAAGCAATTCTACACACACACGGCGGTTACATGGTAGGAACCTGCACGACGTTGAAATACGTCTTCGACATCCATGAAGAAGATCGCTACTGGTGCGCGGCCGATCCCGGATGGATAACGGGTCACAGCTACATTGTGTACGGTCCGCTGTTGAACGGCACGACATCGTTCCTCTACGAAGGCGCGCCGAACTATCCTTACCCCAATCGCTGGTGGCAGATGATCGAAAAGTACGGCATCAACATTCTCTACACTGCTCCGACAGCGATCCGAGGCCTTATGCGTTACGGCGAAGCGTGGCCCAACCGTCACGACCTCTCGTCGCTGCGCCTGCTCGGTTCTGTTGGCGAGCCGATCAATCCCGAAGCATGGAAGTGGTACCACCGCGTCATCGGCAAGGGGCGCTGCCCGCTCATGGACACATGGTGGCAGACGGAAACCGGCATGTTCATGATTACCCCGATGCCTTGTGTGCCGCTCAAACCCGGTTCCGGGACGCGGCCGTTCCCGGGCGTGCAGATGGATATTCTCGACGAGAGCGGTAAGCCGGTGGGTCCGAATGAGGAAGGCTATCTCGTCGTCAAAACTCCGTGGCCCGCCATGCTGCGGACACTCTACAACGATCCCGACCGCTACGTCCAACAATACTGGAGCAAGTATCCGGGCATGTATCTGACGGGTGACTCTGCTCGCAGAGACGAAGATGGATATTACTGGATCATTGGTCGTGTGGATGATGTGATCAAAGTGTCGGGCTATCGTCTCGGAACCGCGGAGATCGAGAGCGCGCTCGTCAGTCATCCCGCGGTTGCCGAAGCTGCTGCCATCGGACTTCCACACGAAGTGAAGGGGAATGCGATTCACGCCTATGTGTTACTGAAAGCAGGACACGCTAAACGAGACGGTCTCGCCGAAGAACTGCGTCAGCATGTTGCGCGCGAACTTGGACCGATTGCCAAGCCCGAACACATTGAAATTGTTGATTCATTGCCGAAGACGCGCAGCGGCAAGATTATGCGTCGTGTGTTGAAAGCCCGAGCGCTCGGTCAAGACCCGGGCAACATCACGACGCTCGAGGAATGATGAAGCATCGACGATCTACGGGAGATATTCGTTTTCGAATGGAAATGATGGCACAGTTCGAACATGATCGGAGAGGGCAGGCACATCATCCCGCTCGAAGACTCTCTCGATGCGCCGGAAGGTGGTAGCCCGGCGGTTATAGACGAGACGTGTTGAACGGAGACGTATTCTCGCGTCTGTCGCAATTGTTCGTTGCTCTTTATGGTGATGCTGCTCTGGTTGAATCGGGCAATGCTCGGGAGACACTGTATGAACTGTCAGCAACTTATGAGGGCTATCGATCTTGCGCTTGAGGGAAATTGGAAGAATGCTCATGAGATAGTGCAAAACTACGATGACCGATACGCCTGCTGGATTCACGCAGTGTTGCACAAGATCGAAGGCGACGAAAACAACAGTCGCTACTGGTACAGTCGGGCGGGGCGGCCATTCGCGAGCAGCCTTTCCGATCGCGAAGAGTTGGAGATGATCAAGACGGCACTGCAGAACGAGTGAGAATGGCACTCGATCGACGATCGCGTGGACCGTTCTGCGACGCGGACACAAACACAGCACAGGAGGAGCAGACGATGAATTGGCGAGTCGTGGTGTGGCTTGGAAGTCTTGGTGTGTTCATGGGTATCGCAACCATCTTCGGTTTGAGTCCGCATGTCGAGATGGTGCTGTGGGTAGTGATGGCATTCGTTTCATCGTATGTGCTTGCTCGCTTTGTAACACAGAAGCTGGTTCTCCACGGCATGAGCGCGGGTGCTCTCATGGGCGCAGCACACGGTATTCTGCAAATGCTCTTCTTCGATCTGTATCTTGCCAACAATCCCACGGCGGCAAAAGGTTTTGTCGAAACGGAAGGGATCAAACCGCGTATGTTCGTGTTTGTCGTTGGAGCGATTACCGGGATTGTGTACGGCGCGATTGTTGGAGGCATGGGCATCATCGTTGCGCGCATGCTCAAGCGGTACACTCACTCTCATCCCAACTTTCGGAACATCCGTTCCTGATTCTGACAAAACCGAGAACCTTCCACGCTACCTACCTCAGAGCGAGTTCGTTTTTTTCGAGTGCACCGTCGCTTCGTCCAAGCGCCGCTTTGTTTCGTAGCTCGGCATGGATGTTGACTTTTTCGGGAGCAGGTTTCTGATTTCAGGACGTTTTTCGTATATTTTGTGGCGTTCCACTTCAGCAATGTCTCTCTCGATTCATGAGTCTCGCAACGTTGGTTGATGTTCTTGTCGTTGTCATGCCTCTGCTGTACGCGGCGCTCGTAACCCTGTATGCGATCGCGTTCTTTGCGAACGCGCCTGCCATCGAGCGATGGAAGACGCCGTTTCTTCTCGGCACGGTTCTCTGCCATCTCTTCTACAGCGGGGTGCGAACGGTTGCCTTCGACCATCCACCCATCACCACGGTGTTCGAAATTATGACGATGCTCGCCGCGTGCATTGCCATCGCCTATGCGTACATCGAACTTCGCACGAAAGCAGTGCTCTCGGCCGAACGCTCACCGCAGGAAGCGGGACAAGCAGCGAATACCGGCTTCTTCATCTTGCTGCTTGCGTTCATCTTCCAAACCGTTTCGTCGCTCTCCATCAAGGACCTAACGGAGCTTCAGCCGATACTCCGCAGTAGACTGCTCGGCTTTCATGTTTCCGCTGCGCTACTCGGCTACACCGCCATTTCGCTTTCCGCGGTCTATGGCTTCCTATACTTGATGCTCTATCATGAAATCAAATCTTCCCGCTTCGGTGTGATCTACACGCGCCTGCCGAGTTTGGAGATTTTGGAGAAGATGAGCAGCCGCGCGGAAGTGTTCGGGTTTGCGATGCTCAGCGTGGCGATCATCGTGGGATTGGTGTGGCTGCCGCGCGCTTTCGAGGAGTTTTCTTATTGGGATCCGAAGCTGATCGGTACTCTGGCGATTTGGGTCCTGTATGCCATGAGTCTCACGGCGAAACGGACCTTTGGGTGGCAGGGCAGGAAGACGATGATTGTGTCGCTCATCGCGTTCGCTTTCGTCTTTCTTTCGATGACCGTCATCAACGTGTACTTGAGTGGCTTCCACAGTTTTTATTGAGAACGAACGATGAATCTCCTTTCCGTAGGCATCAGTCATACCTCTGCGCCGTTGGAGATCCGCGAGAAGATGTGGATGTCGGCCGAGGAAATCAAAGAGGCGCTCACGCGACTCAAGGGGAGATTCTTCGACGAAGCCATGCTCATCTCGACGTGCAACCGCACGGAACTCTACGGCATCACTCCCGCGACACAGTTGGAGGATGCTGCACTGAAAGAATTTCTGATCGACTTCAAAAACGCCTCGGCCACAGTCCGCCCCGAACATTTCTACGGGAATTTCTCTGGTGGCGCCGTCAACCATCTCTTCAAAGTCGCCACCGGTATCGATTCGATGATCATCGGCGACGTGCAAATTCTCAATCAGGTAAAAGAAGCATTCATGCTCGCCACCGACGTCGGGATGCTCGGACCGGTGATGAACCGTCTGATGCAAGCAGCGTTGCATGTTGGCAAGCGGGTGCGGACAGAAACGTCGCTGTGCGAGGGCGCGGTTTCCATCAGTTACGCTGCGGTGGAGTTAGCCAACAAGATTTTCGCCGATCTCGCAACGAAGAGCGCGTTGCTCATCGGCGCAGGCGAGACGAGCGAACTGACGCTGAAGCATCTGATTGGCAAAAGCATCGGCAACGTCATGATTGCCAACCGCACTCGGGATAAAGCTGAGGCACTGCTACGATCCTTGAACGCACAAGGTGAGGCGGTGGATTACGAACACCTCGTCGACGCGCTCCGCACCGCCGATATCGTCATCACCTCGGTGACCAGTCCATCGTACGTGGTGCAGCCGCACGACGTCCAGAAAGTGATGAAGCAGCGTTCGAACAATCCGCTGTTCATTATCGATATCGGCGTGCCGCGGAACGTGGACCCAACATGCAACAAAGTGGACAACGTCTTCGTGTACGATATGGACACGCTGAGCGCCATCGTCGATCGGAATATCGAGCGGCGCAAGGCGGAGATCCCGAAAGTCTCGACGATTATCCGCGAGGAAATGGTCGAATTCTTCCGATGGCACAACGCCTTGCAGGTTGGTCCAACCATTCACGACTTGACGGAAGCCGTCGAAGCCATTCGCCAACAAGAGGTGGCGAAAAACATCAACCGCTTCAAACCGGAGGATCGAGAACTGGTCGAAATCGTGACGAAGCGGATCGTCAACAAAATCCTCCATCAACCCATCACCACATTGCGCAACGGCGTGCATAACGGCGCTCGCGGAGCCGAGACGCTCAATCGCATCAAAGCGCTGCGCGAACTATTCGGCATTGGGCCACGCGATTCGGTATGACGCGTACGCGACTGATCATCGGAAGCAGGGGGAGTGCATTAGCGTTGTGGCAAGCGCAATGGGTGCAGCGTGAACTGCAAGGCCGTTTTCCCGGCATCACCATCGGCATCGAAATCATCAAAACCACGGGCGATAAGATGCTCGATTCGCCGCTTTCGAAAATCGGCGACAAGGGATTGTTCACGCGCGAGATCGAATCGGCGTTGCTGTTGCACCACATCGATGTTGCTGTGCACAGCCTCAAGGATCTGCCCACAACACTTCCCGACGGTTTAGTGTTGGGAGCGATCTGTGAGCGGGAGGATGTACGCGACGTGTTCATTCCGCATCCGCGCAATACCATCCGAACGTTGCTCGATCAACCACGCGGTGCACAAATTGCGACCGGAAGTTTGCGGCGGAAATGCCAACTCTTGCATCTTCGTCCCGACATTCAACCCGTAGATCTTCGCGGCAATCTGCATACACGCTTCAAGAAATTGGAGCAGAGTGATTGGGCGGGCATGCTGTTGGCGCGCGCGGGTGTCGTGCGATTAGGATGGACGGATCGTATCGGCGAAACACTGTCGCTGGAGAGTATGTTGCCTGCCGTAGGACAAGGAGCATTGGGCATCGAGATCCGTCACGGCGATGAGACGACAGCGGAGCTCGTCCGACCGTTGCACCACCTTCCCACAGCGTACGCTGCGCTTGCTGAGCGTGCACTGCTCAGAAAGTTGGAGGGAGGATGTCAGATTCCCATCGGCACCTACGGGCGTGTCGTGGACGAGAACGGCAGGCAAATCTTAAGGCTGGATGCAGTGGTTGGTTCGTTGGACGGAACGCGGATTGTGCGAGGACACATTGCCGGTAGCGTTGATGCAGCCGAACTGGTCGGCGAAGAGCTTGCGTTGACCTTGCTGCACAGCGGTGCCGATCGTATCTTGCAAGAAATTCGTGCTGCCGCACTTTCGCACACGCCCGAGGCATAGCTGCTTGCAACTGAACGACCGAAACTCTTGGCTGGTCGGCACATGAGTCTGGAAAAGAAGACGGTTCTCAGTACGCGCCAAGCGGAACAAGCAGGCGATCTTGTTGCTGAACTCGTTAAACGCGGTGCTGTTGCTGTTGTCATCCCGATGATTCGGATCATCGATCCTGAACGTTGGGAGGCGTGCGACGACGTTCTTCGGAGTGCCGACTCGTTCGATGCGGTTGCGTTCACCAGTGCGAATGCCGTGCGACAGTTCTTCGAACGCGCGCGTGCACTCGGGGTGGGCAGCGAGACGTGGGCAAAGAAGAAACTTTACGCCGTCGGCGAGCAAACAGCAAACGAAATCCAGCGGCGCAGCTTGGCGGTGGAACCGTTGCCCGAATCATATTCCGCCGGAGCGTTAGCGGCGGCGATGCGGCAAACAGACGTGCGTGGCTTGCGCATCGTACTACCGAAAGGGAACTTGGGAAGCGAGGAGTTGACGCAAGCTTTGAAAGAGATGGGTGCGGACGTGCGACCGATCGAGGTGTATAGAAATGCACCGCCGGAACCTTCCGCCTTAGAGGAAGTACGGCAACGCGTGTTGAAGAATGAATTCGACGTGATCACCTTTTTCAGTCCCTCGGCGGCCAAACATTTCGCTCGCGCCGTCCAGCCGGCGCTGGTGAACAGAGGCAAGGCGAAGATTGCGGTCATCGGTCCAACCACACGACTCGCAGTGCGGCGTATGGGCTTTCCTGTCGATATCGAAGCGAAAACCTCCACCGCAGTCGGATTGGTTGAGGCGATCGAAGAATATTTCGGCAGCTAATCATACGCCCAGGCGAACCGCAACCGCGCAGCGAAGCGACACAGCGCGAATCGAAAGATAATGAGAACATTTTCTCTCTCCCACATCTCAGCACAACAATGCATTGCTGTATGCGTGTTCATCCGCGTCCATTCGCGGTTTCGATAAACGAGTCGCCCATCGAGAAAACGAACATACTATGAACGACCTCTTCTTAAAAGCCTGCAAGCGTCAGCGCGTGGAACGCACGCCCGTGTGGATGATGCGTCAGGCGGGCCGGTACCTGCCCGAATATCGCGCCGTGCGCGAGAAAGCAGATTTTCTGACGATGTGCAAAACACCTGAACTCGCTGCCGAAGTCACCATCCAACCCGTGGACATCGTAGGCGTCGATGCTGCCATCATCTTCTCCGACATCCTTGTCGTTCCTGAGGCAATGGGTATGCGCTTGGAAATGATCGAATCGCAAGGACCACGCTTGCTCGATCCGATTCGTTCACGTGAACAGGTCGAAGCCTTGAACGTGCCCGATCCGGAAAAGGTGCTCCGTTACGTGATGCGTGCAATCGAGGAAGCGAAAACCGCTCTCCATGGGCGTGTGCCGCTGATCGGATTTGCCGGATCGCCGTGGACGCTTGCGGCATACATGATCGAAGGTACGGGCAGCAAGGAATGGAAACACACAAAGCGGATGATGCTCGATGATCCGGAAACGATGAAACTGTTGCTCGGAAAACTGGCGGAAGCCGTCCGGCTCTATCTGGAGGCGCAGTTAGCCGCGGGCGCCGATGCAGTGCAACTGTTCGACACATGGGGCGGGATTCTCGCTCCCGATCATTACAAGAAGTTCTCCCTCGATTTCATTCATCAGATTGTCTCGCGCTTGCACCGCAAAGAGGAACCAGTGATCGTCTTCTCGAAAGGGGCGAACCACTCCTTGAAAGAGATTGCAGCGGTCGGTGCAGACGTTGTCGGCATCGACTGGACGATCGATATGGCAGATGCGAAACAACAAGTCGGCGACAAGGTGGCGCTACAGGGAAATCTCGACCCGTCCGTTCTCTATGCTTCGCCGGAGGTCATTCGGCAGGAAGTCCGATCCATTCTTCGAAAGTTTGGTCGGGGGAGCGGTCATGTGTTCAACCTCGGTCACGGCATCTATCCCGATGTTCCGGTGGAGCATGCCAAGGCGTTCGTTCGTGCAGTAAAAGAGGAATCGGTCGCATACCATGGATAACGACGCGAAGAAATCATCGACTGCCGGAGTGAAGATGGAGACGGCGCTGGCACAGCGCGCCCGCGCGTACTTCGAGCAATTGCAGCAACGAATTTGCGCGGCGCTGGAGGAGTTCGAACCTCGTAAGCGCTTTAGCGAAGATCATTGGGAGCGTGCCGATGCCCGGCATCCCGACAAGTCCGGTGGTGGCGGCTTGACCCGTGTGTTGGAGGAAGGCGTCGTTTTCGAAAAGGCGGGCGTTGCGACGTCAACAGTCTTCGGCGGCTTGCCCGAAAGTCTTGCGTTGAAGATGAACGTCCCGCCCGTACCGTTTTTTGCTACGGGTATCTCGTTGATCATTCATCCGCTGAATCCGATGGTACCGTCGGTGCATGCGAACTTCCGATATTTCGAACTGACGCATCCGAGTGCGAAAAACGCAGGGCAAAGCGACAACACCGATAGCTGGTTCGGCGGCGGCAGCGACATGACGCCGTACTATGTGTTCGAGGATGATATCCGACATTTTCACGCCACACTGAAAGCGGCATGCGATAAGCACGATGTCGGCTACTATCCGCGTTTCAAGAAGTGGTGCGATGAGTATTTCTTTATCAAACACAGAGAAGAAACACGCGGTGTCGGAGGCATCTTTTTCGACTACCTGCGCGACGATGCCGAACGCGTGTTCGCATTCGTACGGAGCGTTGGTGACGCCTTCTTGGAGGCGTATCTGCCCATTGTGCGAAAGCGCATGAACGAGCCATGGGGCGAACGTGAACGCCGTTGGCAATCGATTCGGCGGGGAAGGTACGTGGAGTTCAATCTTGTGTACGATCGCGGCACGAACTTCGGCTTGGAAACAAAAGGGCGTATCGAATCGATCTTGATGTCGTTGCCGCCGAAAGTGGAGTGGCATTACAACGTCCAACCCGAACCGAACTCGCCTGAAGCGAAACTTGTTGAACTTTTGACATCGCCACGTGAATGGGTGAAATAATTCAGAGTGCTTTCCACAACAAGGATGATCGTATGAACAACAATACCTCGCTCGGCATCGTCCTTCTCCAGCTCGGCGGTCCCGATGCACTGGAGAACGTCGAACCGTTCCTCTACAATTTATTTTGCGACCCCGATATTATCGACCTCCCGCTGGCGTTTCTCTTCCGGAAGAGATTGGCGCGATTCATTGCGCGCAAGCGGGCACCGAAGGTCCAGGAGTTGTACAAGAACATCGGCGGCAGATCCCCCATTCTCGAATTGACGAACGCCCAAGCACGAGCGCTCGAGGATGCCTTGCGCCCCAGCGTCGATGCAAAGGTCTATGTAGCGATGCGCTATTGGCATCCGCTGACCGAAGAGACCATCGAGCGCGTGTATGCGGACCGACCGTCGCGCATCATACTCTTGCCACTTTATCCTCACTACTCGCGTTCTACCACCGGCTCGAGCGTGAACGAATGGCATCGCCTCCTTCGTTCGCAGAAGCGCGATCCCATCCCGACGATCCTGATTAAGGAGTACTACGATCACCCGTTGTACATTCAGGCGATCGTACAAAACATCACCGCCTGTGTCGAGCAGGCACCCGTGGAGGAACGATCGCGTATCCATCTCGTCTTCAGTGCGCATGGTACGCCGATGAAATTGGTGAAGGAAGGAGATCCGTACTCGCACCACATTCGCCGGACGGTGGAAGCAGTCATGCAGGCGGGAAGGTTCGGCTTGCCGCATCATCTTTGTTTCCAAAGCAAAGTGGGACCGCAAAAGTGGCTGGAGCCGTCTCTGGAGCAAACCATCGAGCGACTCGCGGCAGAGAAGGCAACACACCTTGTGGTCATTCCGATCGCATTCGTCTCGGACCATATTGAAACACTCTCGGAAATCAACATCGAAGCACGAGAGCAAGCTGAACATTTGGGTGTGAAGTTTTTCGCGATGACGCCTGGGCTCAACACACATCCTGTGTTCATTCGCGCTCTGGCTGATCTGGTCCTTCGTCACGCAAAGAAAGAAGAGGGTGTCGGCGTATGAAGATTCGCGTCGTGATCATCGGTGCGGGCATCTCCGGGTTGACTGCGGCGTTCTGGTTGCGCAAAGCCGGTGCGGAGGTGACCGTGCTGGAAGCAAGCCATGCAGTCGGCGGCACGATGAAAACGCTGCGCGAGGATGGTTGGCTGGTCGAGACGGGACCCAACAGCGCACTCGAGACAACGCCGTTGTTCAACGAGATGTTCGAAGCGTTAGGAATCCTTGACGAGCGCGTCTATGCCGATGAGCGCTCCAACAGACGCTACCTTGTGCGCAACGGTGCGCTCCATCCTTTACCAATGTCGCCGTTGGCGTTTGTCGGAAGTTCGCTCTGGTCGCTGAAAGGAAAGCTGCGCTTGTTGAAAGAACCGTTCGTGGGCAAGGCGAGACAGGAGGAATCGGTCGCGCAGTTCGTCGAACGCCGCTTGGGCAAGGAATTTCTCGACTATGCGATCAATCCGTTCGTTGCGGGTGTATATGCAGGCAATCCCGAACAGCTCAGCGTGCGCGCTGCCTTCCCGAAGCTGTACGCGCTCGAAGAACGGTACGGGGGGTTGATCAAAGGGATGATCAAAGGAGCGAAAGAACGCCGCCGGCGTGCAGAGAAAGCGAAGGACCGAGCAAAGATGTTTTCGTTCGTCAACGGCATGCAGTCGCTCCCGGATGCGATTGCGCGTATGCTCGGCGACGCGGTGGTGTGCAATGTGCGCGTGGCAGCCATCGAACGGATGCAGGACTCTTCGTTTTCCATTGTGTGTGATCGGAACAGCGTCGCTGCAACTTTCGATGCAGAACATGTCGTGCTGGCGGTGCCGGCATACGCTGCACGCCATCTGATTGCGAGGCTCTCACCTTCGGCTGCGTCGGCGCTCGACAGCATTGCGTATCCGCCTGTTGCCGAGGTGTTCCTCGGCTTTCGTTCCGACCAGATGCGCAGGCCGCTGGATGGGTTCGGCTTTCTCGTTCCCGCGAAAGAACGCAGGAAGATTCTCGGCACCATCTGGTCATCGGCGTTGTTCGCCAATCGTGCGCCCGCGGGTCACGTGGCACTCACCACATTCGTCGGCGGCTCACGACAGCCGGAAATGTGTGCGAGAGACGATGCCGACTTGGTGCACGCGGTTACGGAAGAGTTGCATTCCCTTATGGATGTCCACGGCGCGCCGATGTTTGCAAGAGTGATTCGATGGGAACGCGCAATACCGCAGTACAACATGGGCTACGGCAGGATCATGGAGGAATTGGAAACATGCGAAGCGCAAAATCCCGGACTCTATTTCTGCAGTAACTTCAAAGGCGGCATCGCCGTCGGTGATTGTGTGATGAATGGAAAGAAGGTGGCAGAACGAGTCCTGCAAACGGTGCCCAGAGAACTCATGCACGTGTAAGAAGTTTCACGATCGAACAAAGGAGGTTGCAACATGGAACGGACGAAACGAGTCGCAAGAGCGCCGTTCAAACGACTACGCCGCACGCGGATGACCGAGCCTCTTCGCTCGATGGTGCGCGAAACGGAACTCTCCAAGAACGATTTCATCTATCCCCTCTTTGTGGTGCCGGGAAAGAACTTCAAGAAAGAAGTCTCGTCGATGCCCGGTGTCTTCCAGATGTCGGTCGATGAAATCGTGCGGGAGTGCGTCGATGTGAAGAAGCAGGGAATTCCTGCTGTCATTCTTTTCGGCATTCCCGAAGAAAAAGATGAAGTCGGCTCGGGCGCCTACGATGAGCTTGGCGTCGTGCAGCAAGCAGTGCGAGCAATCAAGAGAGAAGTCCCGGAGTTGGTCGTCATCACAGACGTGTGTTTGTGCGAGTACACATCGCATGGTCACTGCGGCCTCGTGCGCGGCAAGGAAATCGTGAACGACGAGTCGATAGAGGTGCTGGCGCGCGAGGCACTGACGCATGCACAAGCCGGCGCCGACATGGTTGCCCCGTCCGACATGTTCGACGGTCGTGTACAAGCGATTCGCCACACGTTGGACGAGAACGGGTTTCAGAACATTCCCATCATGTCCTACGCGGCGAAGTACGCGTCGGGCTTCTACGGTCCGTTCCGTGAAGCCGCCGAGAGCACCCCACAGTTCGGCGACCGCCGCTCGCATCAAATGGACCCGGCAAACTCCGACGAAGCGTTGCGCGAAGTCGAGCAAGACATACTCGAAGGCGCCGACATCGTCATGGTGAAACCGGCAACGCCGTACCTCGATATCATTCATCGCGTGAAGGAGACGTTCGGCATGCCCACGGCAGCCTACAACGTCAGCGGCGAGTATGCGATGGTGAAGGCGGCGTCTCGATTGGGATGGATCGACGGCGAGCGCGTGATGATGGAGATGCTGACGGGCATCAAGCGAGCAGGCGCCGACATGATTCTCACCTACTTCGCGAAGGAAGCATGCGCGGTGATAGACCGCCATCGTTCGTGAGAAATGATGAGGTTCACGGCTTGTAACCAACCTCGACCGTTGTATCGCTTCCGTGAACCGTTCACCGTGAACCTGTAATTACGAACCGCAGGCGATAGCGACAGTGAAGAGCAAAAAATCCGATACCCTCTTCGACCGTGCGAAGCAATTGCTTCCGGGCGGTGTGAATTCTCCCGTGCGCGCATTCAAATCCGTCGGCCGCAACCCGCTCTTCATTCGTAGAGCTGACGGTGCTCGACTATGGGATGTGGATGGCAACGAATTCATTGACTACGTCGGCTCGTGGGGACCAGCCATCCTCGGTCATGCCCACCCGCGCGTCATCGAAGCGGTACGCAAAGCTGCGCTCCATGGCACCAGTTTCGGTGCGCCGACCGAACTGGAAGTGCAACTCGCGGAACGCATCTGCCGCCTCGTGCCGTCGGTTGAGATGGTGAGGATGGTGAACTCCGGCACGGAAGCAACGATGAGCGCGATTCGTCTTGCTCGCGCCTACACGGGGAAGGAGAAAATCATCAAGTTCGAAGGCTGCTATCACGGCCACGGCGACTCGTTCCTCATCAAAGCAGGTTCGGGTGCGCTCACGTTCGGCGTGCCCGATAGTCCGGGTGTTCCGCAGGCGCTCGCTGCACTTACACTGACCGCGACATTCAACTCGATCAGGTCTGTGCAACGTCTTGTTGACGAACATAAAGGAGAGATCGCCGCCGTCATTGTCGAACCGGTGGTCGGCAATATGGGATGCATTCCTCCGCAGGAAGGATTTTTGCAGAGCTTGCGGAATCTCTGCACCAAGGAAAACATACTTCTGATCTTCGATGAAGTAATGACGGGCTTCCGTCTCGCGCCGGGCGGCGCTCAACAACTGTACGGCATCACACCCGATCTGACCACGTTTGGGAAAATCATCGGCGGTGGATTGCCGGTAGGCGCCTACGGCGGAAAGAAAGAGATCATGGCGATGGTGGCTCCCAGCGGACCGATGTATCAAGCCGGAACACTCTCGGGCAATCCCCTTGCCATGACCGCGGGACTCGAGACGCTTGCCGTCATCGCCGAGGACGACCGGTTTTACGCGAAGCTCGAGACGTCTAGCGCAGAATTGGAAAAAGCGATTCTTGCCGACGCCACGCAGCTCGGCGTTCCCGTTACTCTCAACCGTGTCGGCTCGATGTTCACCCTCTTCTTCACGGCGACACGCGTTGTGGACTACAGTACCGCCCTCAGTTCAGATACGAAAAAATTTGCCGCATACTTCCGTACGATGCTCCAGGCGGGCATCTATTTTCCCCCGTCGCAGTTCGAAGCAGCTTTTGTTTCGGCAGCCCACACTCAAGGCGACATCGAGCGGACCATCGCTGCTAACAGGAGCGCTCTGCAGGAGGCTTTAGGCTCTTAGCGTCGGCAGCGTGCTCCGTCGTGAGCAACACCGCAAAGTATTGCTCCGACGCCTTTTCGCGGACCATTTTCCTTCCCCAAATTGCCCACATCGCTGAATTTATTAACCCTCCAAGCCGAAAACTATTATGGGGGCCCTCCCGGCTGGGGAATTCCCTTTGCGGGGCGTTCCACGGTTTGATGCAGTGGTTCTAGTGTCTTGCAAAACTTTTTTGCCAGATGTGCTTTGCTCGTCTACACACAATGTTGAGCATATCTATATTCCTCACAAAAGAGAGTCAGACTGGCTCTTTGCACAGCTTGGCGCAGAAATGCGTTGTCCCTCCCCTCGACTCATTCTGCCGGGCAAAATCGGTGGCAGCATTGCACATCCTCCGAAGCAGTGGTCTTCCCAAGATTCACACTACCACATAGGCGTCGAGCAACCGCTATGAAGCTCAACAGCCTCATCATTGGCGCGACGATTATCATCATTGGCTTGGTTGTGCTCCTTGCCTATCGAATGCACGTCTACGTCGAGACCGAGTTCGTGGACGAATTCAAGAGTCACCAATTGCTCTTGGCACGTGACGTCGCTGTGCGTGTCAACGATTATCTTGCTGCTCGCTCCAGGGGCGTTCAAGTGCTTTCTTCCTTGAGCACGATACGCACGCGCGATCGTAAGCAAACACAGGAGGACATCAGCAAGTACCTTGAGCACCTCGCTGTCAACCACGTCAGCACGATCTCGGTGTATGACGAGACGGGAACGATTGTGTGTTCGACAGTGCCGCAGGATATCGGCACGAGCAAGCCGGCGAGCGACTTCTTTGTGTGGGCAAAGCAGCAAACGACGAGAGGAGGGTTGTACATCTCCACCCTAATGGAAAAGGAAGGGTCGGGCAGCGCCCCGACGAATTACTTTCCTATTCTCCTTGCGTCGCCGGTCTTCGAGCTAAAAGGAACGACCGACGGACGGTTCATCGGCGTCGTTGCCGTAACGATCGAGTTGCAACGCGTTATCGACGATATCATGGGTGATGGTGGTTCGAGGGGCGAGCCGCCTGACCTCTGGGTCGTCGATACGACCGGAAGATTTCTCTTCTCTTCCGATCACCCGCCGGTTGCGGCATCGCGGTCGAAGCCGTCTCTCCAACCTTGCGGTGATTGCCAGAAAACCATGAGCGTCATCGATACGATCGTTCGGACGCGTCAAGGAACGCTCGAGTTTGTACTCGAGAACGGATCCCGCCGCCTGGCAGCCTTCGCTCCCGTTCAGCAAGCGAACGCTGCTTGGGTGCTGGTCGTAAGCGCCAACCTTGAGAAGGTTACTGCTCTCACGAAGAAAAACTTACATCAAACGATGATGCTCCTCGGCTTGGTCATCGTAGCGTTGGTGGGAGGTTCGATCCTTCTCTACTGCAACAAGCTGATGCGCGTGCGAGCAGAAGAAGAAACGAAGCAGTTGCGCGAGAAACAGGCGCTCATGGACGAACTGCGGGAAAGCGAAGAACGATACCGGCACCTTGTGGAACTTTCTCCCGAAGCCGTTGCCGTGTATTGCGACGGTCGCATCGTTTATGTGAACCCTACGGCAGTGAAGTTGTTTGGAGCAGAACGTCGTGAAGATTTGCTCGGCAAAGCACCACTCGAATTGGTCCATCCTGATTGTCATGCATTGGTGAAGGCGCGCATACAAGAGATGATGACAATGGGGGGCAATGCACCCCTCGTGGAAGAGCGGTTTGTACGGTTGGATGGCAAAGTGATCGATGTCGAGGTCGCGGCAGCACCTGTGACCTTCGAGGGGAAACCGTCGGTGTTGGTTGTGGTGAGAGACATGACTGCTCGGAAGCAGGTGGAAGTGCAGTTGCAACGCAATCTCTCGCTCCTCACGGCCACGCTCGCATCTACAGCAGATGGCATGTTGGTGGTGGATCGTAACGGCAAGATTACAGGCTTCAATCGAAAGTTTCTTGATCTCTGGTACATTCCTGATTCGGTGATCGAGTCACGAGACGGCAATCAAGTTCTGGCGTTCGCCCTCGATCAACTCAAAGAGCCGGAACGGTTTCTGCAAAAGGTTCGGGAGTTGGATGAAGCGCCCGAGAAGGAGAGCTTCGATGTGTTGGAGTTCAAAGACGGGCGCATCTTCGAGCGCTATTCACAACCTCAACGTCTCGGTGATGAGATTGTGGGACGGGTGTGGAGTTTCCGCGATGTAACGGAACAGCGCCGGGCAGAGGAGGCGTTGCGAGCGAGCGAAGCGCGCTTCCGCACGATGTTCGAAAAACATCATGCCGTCATGTTGCTCATCGAACCAAGCTCCGGTGCCATCGTCGATGCCAATCCTGCTGCTGCGGCGTTCTACGGCTATACGCGCAGCCAACTGCAAGCGATGACGATCGACGAGATCAATCAACTTCCTCCTGCAGAGGTTGCTGCCGAGCGCGAACGTGCACTCCGCGACGAGAAAAACTCCTTCGTCTTTCCTCATCGCTTAGCGAACGGCGAGGTGCGCATCGTGGAAGTGCATTTGTCGCCGGTTGAATTCTTCGGCCAGAAACTGCTCTTTTCCATCATTCACGACATCACTGAACGCCGGCGTGCCGAACAAGAACTGCAGCTGCAACTCGCAAGGATTCAGGCGATTGCTCATCTTACCGGCGTTCTCAACAGCGCCACCACGCTCGACGAGGTCTATCGGGCGGCACTGGATTGCCTCGTGCAGAGTATCAACGCAGATCGGGCTTCGATTCTGTTGTACGATCATCAGAACGTGATGCGCTTTGCAGCCTGGCGCTGTCTGTCGGAAACATACCGCAAAGCGGTGGAGGGACACTCGCCGTGGGCGCCCGACGAAAAGGATCCTCAACCCATTTTAGTAAACAATATTACCGAGGAACCGAGCCTGGAACATCTTCGCTCGGTAATTGCAGGTGAAGGGATCCAAGCCATGGGGTTCATCCCGCTCACGAGCCACGACCGTGTGATCGGAAAATTCATGATCTATTTCAACACGCCGCATCAGTGGAGAAGATGCGAACAAGCGGTGTGTTTGTCCATTGCAGGACATGTCGCCCTCGCTATCGAGAGGAAGCGGCAGGAAGAGCGAACGACGAAAACAGAACGCCAACTGCGTCTGGTATGGGAAAAGTCTGCTGACGGTATGCGACTTACCGACTGCGATGGTACGATCGTGATGGTCAACGAGTCGTTCTGTCGCTTGGTCGGCTTGCCTCGATCTGCCCTCGAGGGGAAATCGCTTGCCGTGACATATCTGCCGGAAACTCGTGACTATGTCGTGAAGCGCTACCGCGAGCGCTTCCGCACGCGCACTGTCGGCGAACACTTGGAAACAGAATTGGTATTATGGAACGGCACGAAGGTTTGGATGGAGATGACCAATTCGTTGCTCGACAATCCTGACGGTTCGCCGTTGCTGCTCTCCATCTTCCGCGACATCACGGAGCGGAAACGCGCTGAAGAGCAGTTGCGCCAGAGCGAACTGAGCTACCGCGGGTTGTTCAACAGCGTTTCCGACGCCATTTACATCCAAGACGAGGAAGGTCGTTTCGTGGATGTGAACGACGGGGCGGTGAAGATGTACGGCTACGAGCAAGAATTTTTTATTGGAAAGACATCGGAGTTTCTGAGCGCGCCCGGAAGGAACAACATCCCTCTGGTCGCTGCCGCCATCCAACAGGCATTTCAAGGGACGCCGCAACGTTTCGAGTTCTGGGGTGTGCGGAAGAACGGCGAAGTCTTCCCCCAAGAAGTACATCTGTATCCCGGCAAGTATTTCGGTAGAGACGTCATCATTGCCATCGCTCACGACATTACCGAACGCAAGCGGGCAGAAGAAGAAAACGCCTTTAGCTTGCGCTACGAACGTGTGCTGGCCTCGCTCCTCCGTATCAGTCTCATGGATAAACCGCTCGATGAACTATTGCCTGCTATGCTGGATCAGATACTCGAGATACCGATCGTAGGGATAAATCGGCGCGGAGGTATCTTCCTGTATGATCCTGCGTCGAATGCGCTGGTCATGAAAGCTCATAAGAATTTAAACCCGGCGTTGGTTCGACTGTGCTCGCGCGTGATGCTCGGCCAGTGCTTGTGCGGTACGGCAGCCGCTACACAGCAAATCCAATTTGCTGCCTGTGTAGATGATCGACACAGCACGCGCTACGAAGGCATCACCGACCATGGGCACTATAACTTTCCTATCGTTAAGTCCGGAGAACTGCTGGGAGTGTTGGTAGTCTATCTCGACGCGGGTCACCGACAGTCGGAGCGTGAGCGCGACATTCTTCAAGCTGTCGCAGATACGTTGGCGGGAATCATCCATCGCCGGAAAGTGGAACTCCAACACCAGCGCGCCGAGGAGAAATATCGCAGCATCTTCGAGAACGCGGTCGAAGGAATTTTCCAATCCAGTCTCGACGGCCGTTTCCTTACCGTCAACCCGGCATTGGCGAAAATGTTCGGGTACGAGTCCCCGGAAGAGATGATCAGATCCACGACGGATATTCAACATCAACTCTATGTCCATTCGCCGCGCCGACTCGAGTTGCTGCGCGAAGTCAAGGCGCGTGGTGTTGTGACCGGCTTCGAGTCGCAGGCATATCGTCGCGATGGTAGCATCATCTGGTTGTCGGAAAACGTTCGTGCCGTGCGTAACGAGAACGGCGAATTGCTCTATCTTGAAGGGACAATCGAGAACATCACTCAATCCAAGGAACTGGAGCGTCAACTCCTCCAGGCGCAGAAGCTCGAGAGCCTCGGCACGCTTGCCAGCGGCGTAGCACACGACTTCAACAACATTCTTGCAATCATTCTGGGTCATGCAACGGCAATGGAGGTCAGCACGCAGAATGCGCCGGCACTCATTCCGCATCACGTTGCTGCTGTCAAAAAGGCGTCGCTGCGCGCTGTGGCGGTGGTGAAGCAGCTCCTGACCTTCGCTCGCAAAACGGATGCAAAGCTCGAACCTGTTCATCTCGATGCCGTCGTCGGCGAAATCGAAAAGATGGTACAGGAGACCTTCCCACGCACAATCGTGTTCACAACATCGTACCCCTCTACGGTGCCACCGGTGTTGGGTGATGCGACGCAATTGTATCAAGTGTTGCTGAACCTTTGTGTCAATGCACGTGACGCTATGCCCAGCGGCGGACAGCTTTCCCTGACCGTGTCGGTCGTTGCCGGCAGGGAAGTGCGTCGTCGCTACCCGAAGGCGCAAGCAGAAAAGTACGTGAAAGTGGCGGTGAGCGATACGGGCATCGGCATGGACGAAATAACATTGCAGAAAATCTTCGATCCGTTCTTTACAACGAAGGGTCCCGGCAAAGGAACAGGCTTGGGATTGGCAGTCGTGTACGGCATCATCGAAAGCCACAACGGTTTCGTCGATGTCAGCAGCGCTGTAGGCAAGGGGACCACGTTCACGCTGTACCTGCCGGGTATGCTAGAAGCAACCCGAGGAGCAGAGACAGACCACCGGCGTTTGCAAGAAGTGGAGGGCGGAACGGAAACCATCCTGCTCATCGAGGACGAAGAGATGTTGCGTGAGTTCTTGAAGGAAATCCTGATGTCGAAAGGGTACACGGTGCTGACCGCTGGTGACGGTGAAGAAGGCGTGCAGCAGTATCGTGAGCACCGCGACAGCATTGCTGCGGTGATTTCGGATTTAGGCCTTCCCAAAATGGCAGGGGAGGAGGTGTTCAGAAGAATACGCTCACTGAACCCGCAGGCGCGCATCATCCTCGTGAGCGGTTATATCGATCCGACGAGCAGGGCGTCGCTCGAAGCAGATGGGGCAAGGCACTTCATTTCCAAGCCCTACCAAGTGAATGAGCTCCTGCAAACGCTGCGTGAAGTGCTGGATGGGAAGAGGTAATCCAGCGCGTTCATCCGGGGGTTATCTCTCAAGTTGACCTACTCCTCGTGAGCGATGGCATCGTTAGCCATGAGCGCAGGCAGAACAGAACGAGAGGGGAGAATTATCCCGCACCGTCTGGCGCGGTGTCGCTCTCTGCCTCAGTTTTCCCACCACGAGACCAATTGGTATTTCGTGGAGGAAGGGAAAAAGGGAGGAGCCTGCAGCAGAAAGCGCTTATCATGGCGAATGCTGTAGTAAAACCCGCTCACCAATCCCCTGGTACTGAACACGCCGAGTGATCCTGCAGTACGCTGTGTAACGCCGCCATAAAGGCTCACTCTTCCATGATTGCGGATCTGCCAAAACTGATATGCGGTGAGTTCACCGATGTGACAATAGATCGAAGCATCGATATTGACGACCGTGGAAGGATTGCGCGTATCGTCTCTACTGATGTATGTGTTGTTTTCCGCCACGATTCCCAGCATGTCCGGTGACTGTGTGTTTGTTCGCGGACTGTTGGCTGCGGTGATGCCGTTGCCGTCTATCCAAGCATTACCCTTGCCCGAAAGCCCTCCTTGCAATGCCGCGACCGTTAATGAACCGGCGTAGGTTCCCGTGACGCGCGCCGTCGCCGCCATTCACAACCAGAAGTCCGTTAGGAGCAAAGTGGTATCGGCAGCCGAACAGGGGAACTTGAGAGTTATGGTAAGATTGTCAGGGTGAGTTGAAGAACAAGAACCCAAAGGTAGATTTACATCTTGCCAGGATTCGTCCACATCATGTGCGCGGTGGCTCTGCAAGCAAGCCACGTTCGCAGGAATGTTCCATGGTGTTGTGCAATGAAGAACAACCGATAGAGAGATGTACGAGCAAGCGCTCGTCGCTATGCGCCTCGCAAAGCCAGCACGATATTCAACCGCGCGGCACGCACCGAAGGAAGAAATCCTCCGACAACGCCCATCACTGCGGAGAAGATCAACGATGCTACGACGATGTTGGGAGAAAGAGCGAACGCGAACTCGATCTCGGCGAACGAATCGAAATTGATCGTCGAGACTTTGAAGAACTGAAGGAAGGAGGCAAGCACCAGTCCAATCACACCTCCGACGAGGGCAAGAATCAGCGACTCGACGAGATAGGTACCGAGAACCGAGCGGCGTGGAAAGCCCAGTGCGCGAAGCGTACCGATCTCCACCGTGCGGTTGGCGACGGCACCGTACATTGTGATCATCGCTCCGATGACCGCCCCCGCACTAAAGATGACGGTGATGAAGATGCCCAAGACGCGGATGAAGAGTGCCATCGTCTCGGACTGTTCCTCGAAGAACTTCCGTTCCGTTTTTGGAATGAATTGCTGTAGGCGCGGATCGGCGGTAAAGGCTTGCATGAAGGCGTCATAATCCTGTGGAGAGCCAAGCCGAAGCGTGAGTGTCGAAAACGTGTTACTGCGTCCCAACGCCTCGGTTACTTGTAACCCATCGCCCCAGATTTCGGACTCGAAGCCCGACCCGTCGGCTTCAAATGTGCCGACAACACGCCACTCGTTGCCGCCGAACTTGATCGTGCTGCCGATAGTGGCGCCGAGGATGCGGCGCGCAACTGCACGACCGATGATGACCTCGCGGGCACCCCAAGTGAACATACGCCCCTCGACGATCTTCACGTGAGGCCTCAGTATGAACGCTTCAGGAGAAACACCGCGTACCGTCACGTTCGTGATACCGACGTGATCGGTCTTGGGAAGATTGATCACCGTGGCGACATCCTTCGTTGCTAGCGGCGTGCCCGAAGCTGTGCGGGCGATATGGCTCATCGAGAGGATGATGTTGATCGTCTCACCGTCCAAAAGCGAAGCAATCTCGCCGTTCGCCGCTTTACGACTGATGAGAATATTCTCATCCGAACCCGTTGCCACAAGGGTTCTCTCGACTCCATGTGCCATCATGAGCACAGCGGCGAAGACGAACACGACAAGCGTGATACCGAAAATGGTCAGCGCGGTCGTGAGCCGACGCGTTTCCAGGTTGCGAAGAGTGTATTTCAGGGGAATCTTCATGCTTCTCCTTGTTCAAGCACTGGTGTGCATTCCGACCGGCGTCTTCATCCCACGAATCGTAGACCTTCGACGATGCGCGTGCGCAGGGCGCGTTGGATCGGGAAGACGGCTGCGGCAACACCCACAAGCATGGCGGCAAGTGCCGCGAGAACGACGGTGCTCGGCTTCACGAAAAACATGGGGAAGAACCCCTTCGGCATCGCAGCTTGAAACACGTCCACAGCGGGAATCGTTGCGAGCAAGCCGAGCGCTCCGCCCAGAAGCGCGATGAGGAGCGACTCGCCGCCGATCATCACCGTCAATTGCTTGGCGGAATAGCCGATGGTCTTCAGAACGGCGTATTCTCGCGTCCGCTCGCGCGACGACATGATCATCGTGTTGCCTAAGACGAGCATGATGATGCCGATGATGACGAACGAGATGAAATTCATCGCTTCGATCACCGCGCTGAACGCCGCGATGAAGCCTTGTTGAAATTGCCGCTCGGTTTCTGTCTTTGTCTCCGCACGGCTGTTCGCGAACAAGTCGTCGATCCGCTGCGATACTGCTGCTGTGTTCGCGCCCTCCTTCACCCGGACGATGTACCATCCCACGTACCCAGCGCGTACCGGTGAATCGTGACGCACCCGCTCGTCGAGGTGATCCCATCGGAACAAGAAATTGGACGGATCGATTGCCGGCTCGCGGGGATGGTAGACACCGCGTACAACAAATTGCCACTGTCCCGGATAGATGTCGCCTTCGATTTGGACGACATCGCCGATCTTCCATCCATACCTTTTGACGAGGTCGTCGCCCACGATGCACGCGTTACGTTCTCGCTTGAATGCGTCCAGCTCCTTTTTCGAGACCACAAACTCCGGATACAGATCGAAGAACGTTTCGGCATCGACAGCCAAGCGAGCGAAGAATTGCTTCTTGTCGATGTACGTTCCGCCGAACCAGTTGGCGAACGAAACCTGCTCGACGCCCTCGACGCGCGCAATGTGGTCGCGATACGCGTACGGCAACGGGAAGATGAACGAGACGGCTTGTCGTGTGATGAGACGATAGGCGGCGGCGACCTCGATGCCGGAGTACCACACCGTTACCACCGTTCGGAGCAAGCAGAATGCTACGACGGCGATGGCAATGCCGAGCACGGTGAGGCTGAAACGCAGTTTGTGCCGGAGAGCGTTTTTCAGAACGATCCGCAACATGTCAGGTCAACTCTCCCTTCTCGAGATGCCGCACCGTATGCGCTTTCTCGGCTGCGCGCGGATCGTGTGTCACCATCACGATCGTTTTACTGAACTCCTTGTTCAGACGATCGAGAAGCTCCATGATCTCCACGGCAGATTTCTTGTCCAGATCGCCCGTCGGTTCGTCGGCGACGATGAGAGTGGGATCGGTAACGATCGCGCGGGCAATTGCCACGCGCTGTTCCTGTCCGCCGGAAAGTTGTCCCGGCCGGTTCTGCATGCGGTCTTCCAATCCTACCAAGCGCAAGGCAAACTCTACGTGCTCGCGGCGCTCTTTCTTGGAGAGATTGGTGAGCAGGAGTGGCAACTCCACGTTTTCATACGCCGTCAAGACCGGTATGAGGTTGTAAAATTGAAAGACGAATCCGACATGGCGCGCACGCCATGTGGAGAGTTCCGATTCCGATAAACGCGTGATGTCGATACCTCCAACCTCGATCGTCCCCTCGTCCGGCTTGTCGATGCCTGCGAGCAGATTCAGCAACGTCGTCTTGCCCGAACCCGATGGTCCCATCAGCGCGAGGAACTCTCCATGCGGCACGTCGAGCGATATGTCGTGCAAGACGGGGATCTCGAGCGAATCTCGAAAGTAGGACTTCTTGACGTTGCTGACGTTGATGATCGTGTTCGTGTTTTCCGCCATAGAGACAGTATCCTTGGATGCCATGAATGATTGTGTTAAGGGCGAATCTTGACACGGATGCCGTTTTTCAGCGACGGGTCGGGGCGCAGCACAACGTTATCGCCCTGCACGAGTCCCTCTTCGATCACGACACTGTCGCCGTACCGGCTGCCCGTGCGTACCGGCATCTCCACCACCGTATCGTTGCGAACAACAAGAACCATGTCGGTCTCGTTCCGCCGAACGACGGCGCTGGCTGGAACAGTAAGCTGCGCTTTCGCTTGCGTCGCGGTGAGGCGTGCATCTTTGGAAAGAAAGGTCACCTTTGCGCTCATCTCCGGTAGGACCCGCTCGTCCCGATCCTTGAAGCGTACTTTCACCAACACGGTTGCTTTCGCTCGATCGGCTGTCGGAACAATCTTGTGCACGTACCCTTGATAGCGCCGGTCGGGATAAGCATCGAGTGTTATCTCGCACGGGGCACCGTGTTGGACGCGCGTGATGTTCGATTCCGAGACGTCGGCTTCTACCTCAAGCGAGTTCATATCGGCGATGGTGACGACCGCCGCACGCGAGCCACCTGCGGCAGCGAACGGAGCAACGACTTCGCCGACGTTAGCGTTCTTCGTGAGCACGGTGCCGTTAAACGGCGCGCGGATGCGTGTGTTCTCCAATGCAACCTCCGCAGCTCGCACAGCCGCCTCCGACGCCTTGATGGTCGCTTCAACACGCTTGAAGCGCGCTTCCGCGGCGTCAAGCTCTGCCTTCGAGGTTGTGCCCGAGGCGTACATTGTGCGCTGGCGTTCTAACCACTGCCGCGCATCTTCGAGATCTGCTTGTGCCAAGTCGTAGTTGGCTCGTGCCTGTGCGAGTGCCGGCTGCACATCCTGATCTTCAATACGGGCAATCACTTCGTTCTTCCGTACACGATCGCCTTCTTCAACGCCAAGGTACACGAGTCTTCCGGTTGCTTTGGATGCGATCGCGGCTTTTTGTTGTGCAACAACGTAGCCGCTGGCGGTCAGCACTGCACCTGCCGAAGAAGGATACGTCACTGTCGCTGTTGCAACGGCAACTTCTTTCGCACTGCCGAGCACACCGCTGAGCCAAACGTATCCGGCGGTGAGGACGACACCGATGAGGACTAGGCCGGCGACGATGTATCGGTTCTTCGTCTTGGTTTGCGTCTCTCTCTTCTCCTGAGAGATGCGTAGCGCACTGAGATCGGCTTTGTCTGTGGAAACGTTCATACTAATAGAAAAGGAAAAGGAACACGAAGATGAGCATCGCTGTCCCATCGGACGGGCACGCCTGCTCTGATGCTATAGAAGGTACGCAAAACGCTTTTCAGTTCACACACCGTCAAAGTTCACTCTCCTGTTCCAGCGGCTATACGAAGAAAATGCGGTGCAGGTTGCATTCCTGACAAAAAAAATCTTACCGAAAGTAAGGGCACTGGTGAAAAGCGTAAAGTTCCTTCCGTCCCGCATAACGGATCGAATACAGTCAATGAGGATGGGTTCGAGCAGGTGTGAGAGGAACCATGACGAGGTTTGGTCGTTCGTGGTGTCGCTGATACGACGAATCACATGGAGAGTGTCACACGCGCTCTTAAGGTATTAGCGGAAGCGCTGAACCGTGTGCTGGACAGGAAAATCTCTTGGAAAGGTGAAACGCTGCATGCGTTCTGCCGAGTTGGCGATCACTTCCAGCAAGGCGTGGTCAGCTTTGGGCATTCTGTTTCCAAGCTCCCGCTGCCAGCAGAATCCATCCCGCGATGAAAGCGATCCCACCCAGCGGTGTTACGGCGCCCAGCCATCGTTGCCCCGAAAGCGTGAGCGCATACAGGCTGCCGGAAAAGAGGATCGTCCCGCCGATGAAGCACCATCCAGCAAACTGAGCGAGAGGGGATGCAGTGGGTTCAACGATGTAGGCGGCAGCCAAAAGTCCGAACGCGTGATACATCTGATACCGTACGGCAGTTTCGTACACAGCCAAGCGGTCGGGTGAGAGCAGCGACTTCAAGCCGTGCGCTCCAAATGCTCCTGCTGCAACGCCGATCGCAGCCGAAAGGCATCCCAAAACGAAGAACCGATGGTGAGTGTGTGGCGCGTGCATGTTCATCTTACTTCAACAACAGGAGTTTCTTTCGCTCGCGGTACGGTCCTGCTTCGAGTTGTATGATGTAGGTGCCGCTTGCGAGAGGTCGTTCGTTATTCGCCGCAGTCCATTCCACGGAATGCCATCCTTGTTGCTGGTAGGCGTCCGCAAGTGTGGCGACATGCCTTCCTAACGCATCGAAGATTGTTAGCCGCACAGGTCCTGCCTGCCCGAGATGATACTCGATGGTCGTTGTGGGGTTGAACGGATTCGGATAATTTTGCAGCAACTGGTAGGTTACCTGAGGCGGAGCAGTCAGTGCAACGCCGGTCGAACCCGTCGTGTCGTGAATGATCGCTGTCCAAACGCTCAGCGTCGTTCCATCCATCCTCATCCAAATCGGATAGACGTTTCGATTGTACGCCGCGATGCCCGTGTAGTCTCCGAAGAACACGGAGGCTTGCGGAGAGAACGAAGATTGGCTGACGCGGAAGTTCTGAAACGTCTCGCCTCCGTCTGTGGAACGAGCAACGTACACGTCGGTTTGCGTGGTCGTGTAATTGCGCCGATCGTAGAAGACGCAATAGAGAAATCCTGTTGTCTGATCGATTGTCATCCAGGTGAAGAACTGATGCGTTGTGGTAAGATCGTCGTTCACTTTCTTGATGCTGCTCCAGGTGTTTCCGCCGTCGGTGGATTTGATGAGGAAGACATCTGTGTTGTTCAATCCGTTGCGTTGATCGCTCCAATTGATGTAGAGAGTTCCTCGGTGAGGTGAAGTGCTCACATCGCACAACGTGATGGGCAACCCGTTCGCACGATAGATACCCGGCACGTCGAAGTCCCACCCGCCCGGCTGTGCAGCCACGAAGCGATCGGTCCCGAACGTGACGCCGCCGTCGGTGGATTTGTCGAACATGATGCCGAGCGGGCCCGACCAGCTTACGTACACTTCGCCGTTCGGACCGACCGCCGGCACAGCGCCTTCGACAGTGTTATCGCTGTCGATGCAGTCGCCGCCCCGGTCGCTTACCCGTACAGGCGCGGACCATGTCGCCCCTCCATCAACCGATCGCGAAAAAAGGATACGCGAGCTATCGCTAGGCAATGTACTGCCGTAGGAATCGAATTCCGTCCACGCAGCATAGACGTTGTGACGATACGGCGAGTTCGTCATATCGGCGATCAGCCACTCTTTATCTTGATTCCGCCGCGGCGGATTGTAGCCGATCCCGACGCCGGTCGTCCACGTCTGCCCGCCGTTCGTGGACTTCTGCACAACGATACGGTCGATCCAATATCCACCAGAGGGAGGATTCGAAAGATGGCCATAATACAGGTTGCCGAGCGCATCGAACGTGACACATGGATCGCCGTACACGCCGTAGGCGGATGTCAGTTGGGACTCGATCCATGTCAGCCCTCCATCTGTCGAGCGGTACGTGTAGCGAAGGTTGGCGCCGGCAGCAAGATTCGAAGGGTTCGTGGGATTGATCGCGATGGAGACCTCTTCCGGCTGATTTGCCGTTGGACTGCTGACGCGCACGTTGAGGTATTGCGCTGCGATCGTGTGCGGTATAAGCAAGCACGAGAGCAAGCATACGATGATGCGAATCATGCTCAAGCCCTTCCTTTCGTTTCGTCGTTATGGTTCTGGAAGTTTCGGATGATGAAGATGAAAACCCGTGGCATCTTGGTACTTCTTGGCGAACGCGAGCAGTGTCGCTTCATCGAAGAGCTTTCCGATGAAGGAGATGCTCGTGGGCGTTCCGTCTTGTGAGAACCCGTTCGGCACGACCATGCATGGATGCCCCGTGAGGTTCGTGAGCAGAAGGTTGTCGCCTTCGAGTGAAGGTGCCACATACAGATCGACGTCCTCGAACAGCCGAGCCATTTCTTGGATAAGCAAGAAGCGGATACGATTGGCTTGAATGTATTCGACTGCCGGGATGAATCTCGAGAGGCGGAAGACATTGGGCCATGCATTCTTGATTTGACGAACCAAGAGGTCGTCCTTTCCCGATCGCGTCAGGTCGTCGAACGCCGCTCCTGCTTCGGCACTGAGAATGAAATCGAGTGATGCAACGGGAAGCTTCGGTAAAGTGATGGGAATGAGACGAACGCCCATCGATTGTAGCTGCGCGAGGGTGACAGCGTTCTGCTCACGGTTCGACTTCGCGCTGTCGAAGTCTTCCTTGAGGTAACCTACTCTGAGCTTCTTGAGGTCGAGGCGGGGCGTGTAATTGAATGGCACATCGTACACGGTTTGGTCTTTCCCGTCGGGTCCGTAGATGGCATGCAAGACGATCGCGCAGTCTTCGACCGTTCTGCAGATTGGTCCGATTTTGTCCATGGACCAGCTCAATGCCATTGCACCTGTTCGACTCACGCGCCCATACGTGGGCCTCAACCCCGTCGTCCCGCATCGTGTGGAAGGCGAGACGATCGATCCCCATGTTTCCGTTCCGATGGCGAACGCCACCAATCCCGCTGCTGTTGCAGCCGCCGATCCTGCTGAGGAGCCGCTCGAGCCTTGTTGCAGATTCCAAGGATTGCGTGTCTTCCCTCCAAACCAAACATCGCCCCATGCCAATTCGCCCATCGTGAGTTTGGCAACGAGCACTGCGCCCGCTTTCTCGAGCCGCTGAATGACGGTGGCGTCCTCATCGATAAGCTGATCTTTGTAGGGAACCGATCCCCATGTGGTCGTGATACCTTTCGTTGCGAGAAGGTCTTTTGCGCCGTAGGGAATCCCATGGAGCGCTCCGCGGTATTTGCCTGCTGCGATCTCGCGATCGGCGCGCCGCGCTTGTGCAAGGGCGAGTGACTCCGTGAGCGTGATGACGCACTCCAGCACCGGACCATACTTCTTGAGTCGGTTGATGTACATCCGTGGTAACTCTTCCGATGTCACCTTGCGCGTTCGTATCAGCTCGGCAAGCTGTCCGATCGAAAAAAAGGCGACATCGTCGAGATGAGTCGGACGCGTAACGCCGCTGACCGGACTGAGCGCCAGAGCTTTTCGCTGCGAGGGGAGCTTCATGCCTACCGGCAAAGGATTGAAGACGAGCGCGGGCGGGATGCTGTTCGGAAGCGAGACCCCGCGCAGCGCGCAATAAGCACGGAGTTGTTCAACAAGCCCATCCACCATGGAATCGCGCTTTGCGTCGTTGAAGGAAAGGCCGATGAGCGATTCTGCAGCTGCGACGTTGTGCCGAGTAATCGTATCGGGTGCTGAGGGAGCTTGTCCCAACGCATCGACATGAATGAACACAAGAAAGAGGAACGAAACGCGTTTCATGAGATTCTCTAACTAATGGAACAAGTACAAACTGAAGAGGAACAAGCCGCCAATCAGAAAGCCCAGCAAACCGCTGTAGATGACTTCCCGCACGGAATGGCGATCGAGGACAATACGCGACCAACCCACGAAGATGGCGAGCAACAAAACCCCACCGCCGAGTATGGGGTTGAAGAAAAAGAACTCTTCCGCTGCAAAGATGCCAAAAGCCGCTGTGGAGCGACACCTTCACCCAAGGATTGAGAACGAACGCCGAGCCAACCAGCATAAGAATCGCAAGCGCTCCCAGAGGTATGGCGTACGGCACGTCTGCGCTCCATGAAATACCTGCAATGATGAACAGGAGTGGAAGAAGAATGCCGTAGAACTGGCTGCGCTCCCGCTGATCCGAGACGTCGAGATCGCTCCATCGCCCTTGTCTTACCCTCACCACGGTGTACACGCCGGACGGAATGATGACGATGCCGAGCGCAATCAGCTCGGCAACAAGCGCATCTGCTGGGGGAAGAAGCTTGTACGATACGATACCGGTCAGCAGCGGCATGAGCAAAAACGGATGGCCGAGAACGGAGACGATGCGCGCGAGCTTTATGGGTGAAACGTTCATCAACGAGCGTGGTGCTCCATCACGTTCAATCTCAGTGGCTACATCAGCAAGGCGCAACGTCTCTTCATGAAACGATCCCTCGTCGTCCTTATCCACCATGGCGAATGTACGAAAACCGTTCTTCAGAGAATTCTTCACTCCGTTCGTGTCGCATGCCATGCTTCGAGCAGAACAGTTCAGAGCGCATGAAACTCCAAGCCGCTGCTTCTCATGTTCAGGCAGAGGGTTTTATCATCATCAAGATCTGCTCTGCTTGCATGCGATTGTAGTCGAGCGCGATCTTCTTGTAATTGACAAGGTCAACGATCGTCCCGATGAAGCAAAGGCCGAGCGTCAGCAGGAACAATATGCCCATGCCGACCTGATCGGTGAGGAAGCGTTGAATGCCTGCAATGCCGACAAAACCGGCGAGTGTCACCAACAAGATCACTTGTGGGTCGCGTCTGCGCGGGCGATACATCATAGCAAATTGCGATGCCTGCTCATCCGACAGATCCTTGAGCCGGTTTAACAGATACGCCATTTCTTCGGCATCAATTTCTGGCAGAAGTTGGATGATGCTGGGCATGGATGTATCCTTTCAGTTGTGTGAGAATGTTTGGGAAGAAGCATCTGACAATTCGGTGTACGAGCACAACGACGACAAAGATGCCAAGAGGATGAGCCATCCACGATCGAGCAAACTCGCCGTGAAGGGCGTACGATACGGACGCGCCAAGTCCGCAACCAGGGCATCCTGCGAACCCGACGAGTTTTGCAACACACAATGTGGGCAGGTCATCCGCATCTGGATGTATTGCGGCAAGATACAGCAGTGCTGCGGACCATATGATCGGTTCGCATGGTATGGTACGTACTCGACGCCAGAGGGACTTCATGATGATGGATGCGCTTCGTGTCGAGAATCTGTCTTGAACGCGAAGTCAAGATAGGTAGTGACGAAGAGAAATGCAAAGGCATCGTTGCGCGAGCCCGGGCGCGACGCTCTCGTTGCAACAGTCTTCTCATTTGCATATATTGATTGCGGTTTGAACAAAGTACGGGGTAGTAGCTCAGTTTGGTTAGAGCGCCTGCCTGTCACGCAGGAGGTCGCGGGTTCGAGTCCCGTCTGCCCCGCACGAAGCAAGCGTTGCTCAACATTCTTTCAAAAGCCTGGTGCGTTAGGCTTTTTTTTGTTTCATCTCTCAAGGAAGGAAGCGATGATGAGTTATCCCGGTGAAGCAACCACAGAAGTTCCTCAATCGACAGCATCTGGCTTGCAATTCATCGATATGCACATCGGCACGGGCACGCAGCCGGGGAGCGGCAAAAAAACTACGGTGCACTATACCGGCTATTTTCTGGATGGGAAGAAATTCGATAGCTCCGTTGACCGTCATCAGCCGTTCACTTTCGTCCTTGGTGTCGGACAAGTGATCAAAGGATGGGACGAAGGCGTTGCGACGATGAAGACCGGCGGGAGACGTAAACTGATCATACCGGCAGACCTTGCGTACGGCCGAAGAGGGGTCGGTTCGGTCATCCCGCCGAATGCAGTGTTAGTGTTCGATGTGGAATTGATCGACGTACAATAATGAGGAAGGAGAGAGATGAGGAAGAGATTGATTGCGACGATCATCCTTCTGTCAGGCGCAACGTTGTCCGCTGCCGCTCAACAGAAGGGATTCGGGTTAGGCATCATTGTCGGTGAACCGACAGGCATCAGCGCAAAAGGTTGGGTTTCAAACACCAACGCGGTGGATCTGGGACTTGCATGGTGGTTTCACTGGCAAGGGAATATTCATGTACATGCCGACTATCTCTGGCACTTCCCTAACGTCGTCAAATCGACTGAGCACTTCGTGCTCTACACGGGCTTGGGGGGAAGAATCGCTGCAGGCCGAGGCAGCGGCATTTTTGGGGTACGAATTGTGGGGGGATTTGCATGGTGGGCACGCAGCATTCCGCTCGATGTTTTTGTGGAGCTTGCTCCGATTCTTGACTTGGCTCCTGCAACGGAGTTAAGCGCTAACGGCGGCATAGGGGTGCGATATTTTTTCCCATAAATCGAGGAACCTCTGCGCCTTCAACTCTTTGCGGCATGTGTTGCTCTCGCCTTTGGGATTGCACGGGCGGATGCGTCGCCGACGTTCGACAGATTCTTCCTTACCAAAACTCTGCGCATCGACTATTACCATACGGGTACGAAGGACGAGGAGGCCTTCAGTCTCGATGAGGTCATCGAAGAAGGGGAATGGCCCGGCAACAGGGTCAATCTGATCGACACGCTGAACCTTGGCGAGTATCTTGCACGGGTGTTCGATGTGCGGACCAATCAGTTGATCTATTCTCGCGGCTCCTCCACCATCTTCAACGAATGGCAAACGACCGATGAAGCGCTGCGCGGTGCTCGCAAGACATTCCATGAAACGATCCGCATTCCTTATCCCAAGGATCGTTTTCAGCTTACGATCGCACGTCGGGACAAGCGCATGCGGTTTCACGAGGTTTGGTCAGTTGAGATCGACCCGAACGATCCGATGCGCGTGAACAAGGCGCCCATGCGGTATGCGTTCGCTTCTTCGCGTTTGATGGGAAGTGGAAAACCATCGGAGAAGGTTGACATCGTCATCGTCGGCGATGGATACACAAAGGCTGAAATGCAAAAATTCCGCAACGACGCCAAGCATTTCAACGAGGTGATGTTTTCTACCGAGCCTTTCAAGAGTCGGAAGAGCGATTTCAACGTGTGGGTGATCGAAGCAGAGTCGGAAGATTCGGGTATCGACGTGCCGGACAAGAATGTGTGGAAGCGAAACGTCCTCGGCGCGCGATATAGCACGTTCGGCTTACCCCGCTACGCATTGACGACAGAAAACAAAGTGCTACGGGATATCGTTGCGGCAGTACCGTACGATTTCATTTGCATCCTCCTCAACGATACCCGATACGGGGGTGGCGGCATCTACCAGCTCTATGCAACAACGTACACCAAAGAGCAGGTAAGAGGACAAGGATGGCAGATGGATTACGTGTACGTTCACGAGTTCGGCCATTCCTTCGGTGGGTTGGGAGATGAGTACTACGGCTCCACTACTGCATACAACGACTTCTACTCTCCGGGCGTCGAACCGTGGGAACCGAACGTCACGGCACTCATGGACAAGAACAATCTCAAATGGAAACACTTTGTTACCGAAGGGACGCCCATCCCGACACCGTGGGAGAAGGCGCCCTTCGATAGCCTCGAAGCCGAGCGTGCAAAACTGGATCGGCTTGCGCCGGACTATTACGAGAAGAGGGAACCCCTTCTCAAAGCGGAAACGGAACTCTTGCGGCGGAGTACGTACGCGGGCAAAGTTGGAGCCTTTGAAGGAGCAGGCTACGCGTCAAAAGGATTGTACCGTCCAGCCATCGATTGTCGGATGTTCACATTGAGCCTCAACGACTTCGACCCTGTTGGCAGAGCTGCGATCAGCCGGGTGATTGAGTTCTATACAAAATAAAAAGTGACTGCCGACTTTGATCGACAATCACTCTTGTGTTGCGTAGAAAGGTGCGTGCGATAGGGGACATCGCACGCAGAATGCCGAGCATTATGCGTTCGACTTTGCAGCAACAGTTTCTTGTTGTGTCGCTTTCGGTTTCCGACTGAGGAACCACCAGCCAACCAAGATGACGGCGATGACGTTGGCAATCCAGAATACGATCTGCCAGTTGAAGCGCTCCTTGTGAAGCTGACTGACCAAGCGATCGAGGGAAGCATACTCCAACTTGCCCAACATGCTTTCGCTTTCGAGTGCGCTTCTCCAATCTTTGTCGATCCGTTGAATCCAAATCTCGTCAACGAAAATCCGCGTGCTTTCGTCGGAGGAGTTCTTCGCCGATTCGACGTATGACCGGATGCTTGCCGAAAAGCTTTTGCCATCGTTGAAGGGCTGAATGAGAATATTGCGCGAGGTGAATTCATTCATCAGGCTTGCCCAGAATGAAGCGTCGAGTTTCGAGC
The DNA here is from genome assembly GCA_040290295.1 of Ignavibacteria bacterium. Taxonomy (GTDB): domain Bacteria; phylum Bacteroidota; class Ignavibacteria; order UBA10030; family UBA6906; genus CAADGV01. The sequence continues at coordinate 22,203 of PSMW01000013.1, read as the reverse complement.
GCCACTCGGTCAGCGCCGCATCCACTTGTTCGGCATTATTCGAAGCAACCGCCACGGCTTGCTGCGCCTTCGCGCCTCTCGCAGAAGTCGGGGTGGCTGCGACGGCAGCGGTAAGTTTCTCCTTCAGTCCCGTCCAGCGATTCTTGAATTGATCGTATTGTGCGACAAGCGTCGAATAGTCCTTGGCTTCGAGCTTCGTCGAGCCGAGGAACGTGATATTGTCTTGCGCAATGTCGGCGATGCGCGCAATGATGTTGGCTTTCTCGAGCCGCTTCGCGAGTGCATCCTTCTGCACCTCGGAGAGAGTGTTCAGGTTCTTCCCGAAGGGCAAAAAGATGGAATCCACCAACGTATGGACGAGTCTGTCTTTTGCAGCAAGGTTATCCCGCAATCGTTTGATGAGTTCACGTTGCTCGGCGAGGGAAGTCTGTGCAGAGTGGAGTTTTGCTAGCAGCATTTCGTGCTCGGCATTCAATCCCTCGATTTGCGTGTTCAGGATGGAAATCTGATTCTCCAGGGAAGCGATGCGCTCGCCTTGTTCTTGGATCGTCGTATTCTTGAGTTGAGCCACGGCATGTTGGTCGCGTAAGTCCGTGATCATACTCTCGAACGTTCGCGGATAAAACGCCCCGCTGATCAGCTTACGATGCTCGGCGAACTCCGACTCAAGGCCGTTGATTCGGCTGGCGAGTTGCGCCATTTCTTCTTTCGTTCTCGCCGAATCGATCTCGTGTTTCAACGCTTCGTACATTTGCCGGAAGCGTTCCTTCACTTCGAAATCCGATTGCTGCGCCAGCACAAGTGTCGAGAAGCCGATCAAGGCAAGGGCAGCGATGATCCATATTTGCTGTTTCATTATCGTCCCTCCGCGCGCAAGTCTTGGGGCTCAAAGATATCGTCGCTCGTCAGCAACAAGCGTACACTCCCGGCATCGAGCAACTCCACGTACGGGAGGCGCTGATTCAGCGCGGGCTTCTTCAAACCCTCCTTCGAAACTTCGAGCCGGCTATAGAGCGTCAGCTCTCCGGCTTTCGGAGCCATGACGTAAACGTACTTGAACTTGGGACCAGTGACAAAGTAGTACCCAGAGGTGTTGCGAAGAAGCCGGATTTGTTTTCCTATGAGCGCATTGGGATTGTTGAATTCTTTCTCTGCCAGCGGCGCAACGTTGAACGTAAGTGCGTGCCGTCCTTCCGTTACGATGTTGTTCTCTTGCACGGTCAGGACACTTTCGACGGGCCAGGCATAATCAACCTGTTCCAGCGTAAGCGACGCACAAGATGGGAGAAGCAGGGCAGCAGCGAAGGTCGCCCCCCAGAGCTTTCCGAGCCGGAATCTTTTACGAAACATAACGTACCTCCATTTATTTGTATGGGAAAAATATCCTACAAAAAATACGAATCGCTTCTCCCATGAGCAAGTTAATTGTTGTTAATTGGATATACAAGGCGAGCTCCAGTAATGAAAAAAACGCGCAAAGACCGTGAGATGAGAAAGGGCTCTTCGATGGTAAAAATCGTCATGTATTGAATCGTTTGGATGCGCTCGAGTCTCAGCGGCAAGAACCGCCCTCAATCCGAATACAAGATGGGTGGGATCGATAAGTCGCCCTCGTTTGTGATAAAAATGGGTTGACTTCGTTCGAAGATTGCTGTACCTTTCTCCGTCACTCATTCCCATCCTTACCAAGGTCTTCCAAGAAGATGCCCAAATCATCGAAAACCACCGATAAAAAGGCAGTTCTTATCGTTGAAGATAGCGTCGATTTCTCCGATCTTTTGAAATATATTATCGAAGATATGGGGTATGAAGGCGTTCAGTTCCCACTGGATAAGGGGGACATCGTCGAATGGGCGAAGGCTCACAAGGCAGAAGCCATTCTCATGGATCTGCAACTGCGCCGCAAAAATGGTATGCAGTATATCGAGGAATTGAAAGCCGACACATCAACACGGGATATCCCGATCATCATCATCACGGGACGAGACCTGACGCAGCGCGAAATTCTTGAGCTGCAAGTAAAGGGCATCAAGTACTTACGCAAGGGGAGAGTGGAAATGGATGAATTGAAAAAGGTGATCGGCGAAACGCTCCATCTCCAGAACAACGGAAAGACGCGTTCGAAGAAGGTTCCCTCCTAAACCCACCCGCGCAGTTTGCACGCTTCTGCTACGCGCGCGACCGCTACCACCATTGCGCCGAGTCGAGGGTGGACTTTCTTCTCACGCACAGCTTCTTGTACCGTGTGATAGGCTTTGGTGAGCCTTCGGTCGAGGCGTTCTTGCACAAGCTTCTCATCCCAAAAGAACGAGTAGCTATCTTGCACCATTTCGAAATACGATACCGTTACTCCACCCGCGGTTGCCAACACATCCGGGATGACGTGCACGCCCTTGTGGTAGAGAATAAGATCCGCTTCCGGCGTTGTCGGTCCGTTAGCAAGTTCACAGATGATTCTCGCCTTGACATCGTGGGCGTTGGATTCTTTGATGGCGTTTTCGAGGGCTGCTGGGTAGAGGACTTCGACCTCGAGGTCGAGAACGGAATCTCGTGGGATTTCCTTTCCACCGGGAAATCCGCGTAATGAACCGGTCTTGAGTTTGTACGAAACGAGTTCTTTTGGGTTCAGACCTTTCTCGTTGAAGATCCCGGTGCGCGAATCGCACACGGCGATGAGCGTTCCTCCGCCTAATAATTCCTGATGCAACAGCGCGGCACGCTGCCCAGCGTTACCAAATCCTTGGATCGCATACCTGCCGTGAGGATTGACGCCGAGCAGCTTGCACGCTTCGCGCACGGTAATGACGCCGCCGCGAGCAGTTGCATCGTGCCGTCCTTCCGTTCCCCCGATCTGCATCGGCTTATCAGTCAAGACGCCGGGCTGGTGGCGTTGCTCGATCGTTTCGTACTCATCCATCATCCACGCCATCGTTTGCGGGTTGGTGTACACATCCGGCGCAGGAATATCCTTATCAATACCGATGTAGGGTGCGACCGCCCGCACGTAGGCGCGCGACAAATTTTCCAGTTCGCGATCGGACATGCTCTTTGGATCGCACACCACACCTCCTTTCTCTCCGCCGAGCGGTAAATCCACCACCGCGGTCTTCCACGTCATCCATCCGGCAAGTGCTCGAATGGTGTCCACCGTTTCATCCGGATGGAAGCGGATGCCGCCTTTTGCCGGACCGCGTGCAAAGTTGTGTTGAATCCGATAGCCGTGGAATATCTTCACCTTGCCGCTATCCATCCGTACCGGCAAGGTAAATTTGAATTCGCGTTGTGGCCACAACAGCAGTTCTACCGTTGCGTCGTCCAGATTGAGCAGCCGCGCTGCTTCGCGAACTTGTTGTTGTTCAACGTCGAACGAGTTGTACGATTTCATACTGTGTTACCTTCCACGATGCCAAGAGGAATACTGGTCCACTCGACGTTCACTCTGTCTTTTTCGCATCATCCTTCGAGCGATCCTCAAAACGGTCGAGGAGAATCCGATACCAGCAATGCCGGCACATCAATGCACGGTCCACGCTGAGCAGAATTTTTCTCCATGGGCTGAGTTCATGTCCGCAGTGCGGGCATGCATCATAGACCTCGTGTTTTTGTTGGGGTGATGTCATATCTCGCTCACTACATCGGCCGAAGAATAACCCCCTTGTTGCGATGTCCGTTGATTTTGATGATCAAAGGATTGTCGAAGCGGAGACGTTTTGTGTACGCCATCGACTCGGCGGGGTGCTGCTGCAACAACCACTGCCAGTCCACATAGCCGCGGCCGTGATGTGTATCTACCGTGAAGTAACCGATCATGAACGCGGTGATGTTGTGGAAGAAATGTGAACCCTGCGATGGCGTGACCGACAGATCTTTGAAGCTTGTTTCCACAATGGCTTTCGCTCCGGCAATCTGTTCCCGCGTAACGGGGATGCCCAACCAGGGATCAAGCGATCCCCATCGCCCGACACCAATCAGAAGATAGGGTCTGCCCTCGGCGAGCAGGCGCGCATTTAACTGGCTGACTTCCTCTGCTACCCTGCGGCTCTTCGAACGTTCGAACAGGTTGTCATCGACGAACACAATATCGCGTACGGCTTCGATGATGCCGTTGCCCAAAACCTGATCGCTTTGGCATATAACCGATGCGGGATCGAAATCTTCCACGTTCAATTCATCCGTTTCCCGATGAACAACCAGCGGTCGCAGTTGGAGAATTCCGAACTCTTTCGGGTTGCTGGGTGAAACGGACATGTTCACAGCAAACTCGATCTCGACGGGTGTCCCCATCCCCCAGGTCCCCATGTCGCACAGCAATTCCAGGATTTGTGGGAGAGGAAACTCGCGATTGCGAAGGAGAGGAGCAAACGTTACCACCCGTATGCCGCTGCGTGCCAACCCGTCGGTGATCGTGTCGTCGTCTGGAGAGTATGTGGAGCCAACGTACTGCAACGTGCCGTCACGTTCGGCAACCTCCAACGGATATTGCTTCAAGAGTAAGTCATACGTGGCGTATCCGAAGTCGGTCGGCGCATCCAACTGCAGCGCGTAGATGTCACGTTGCGAACAGTTCAATGTCTCCTCAGTGGAATAAAACTGAATAAGATCGGTAGGGTACTTCGGGCAAAAGCGGACGGCATTGCCGCCATCCACCACCGTTTTACCCAATCCTAACGCGACCGACACGATGCCATCGGCATTCTTTGCCGGCGGGAGAGGATAGAAATTGTACGATCGCGCAACACCGGCAAAATTGGGGTAGTAGCGATTCTGGTGAGCAACGCCGACCATCTTCTGCACGATCACCGCCATCTTTTCTTCTTCCAAACGATAGGAGGTGACCTTGATGTAATCTTTTGCTGTTTGGTAAAAAGTCGACGCGTACACGCGTTTGATGCTGTTCAGCAGGTCGTTCAGGCGAACCAACGGGTTGGGATGATTATTCGGCAGCATGTACGTTTCGTACACGCCGGCGAACGGGCTGTATTGCGAATCTTCCAACAAGCTTGAGGAGGGTACCGCGAGCGGTGTGCGCACAATATCCAAGAAAGCGGTGAGATCTCCGAGCGCTTCTTCGTGGAAACGAGGTGCCTCCAAAAACCGTCGCGTGATCTCCCGATCGTCCGTACAGTTCATCGCGAACTGCTTGAGGTTGTTTTTCTTCGAGGAACTGATCGAAGATGTCTGTACCAACCACCACGGCAGCAGGCACGTAGATGGTGACCCCTTCGAATCGGTTGCCGACATTGTAATCGTGGATGAGTGTGTTGACGAACCCCAAGCCGCGCGCTTTGCCTCCTAACGATCCACTGCCGATGCGAGTAAAGCTGGTCTCAGGATCGAACGTTGCTTTCGAGAAGTCGGTGATAATGCCGCGCTGACGCGCGAGAGCATAGCTATGCAGCGCGTTGATCAGGTCTTTGCGCAGCGCATCGACCGTCGGGTAGTCTGTTACCTTGCGCGGGCGCAGTTGATGGGCAAGCCAGAACTCCGTACGCGCCTTCAACCAATTCGAAAAATGATTGCGCTCCCCGTGATACAAGATGCTCTCATCCGGCACAACGTGGAGTTGTTCTTCGAGACTCTTCAAGTCCGTTGCACGAGCAATCTCTATCCCATCCGGCGTCCGAAAAATGAAATCCCCGAAGCTGAAATAGTGCACCATAAACTGCCGCAGTTCGTTCAGGAGGACCGGCGAGCCTTTCACGATAAACGACGCGCCTGCTGCGTGTGCTGCCGCTTCATTGTCGGGTGTTTGGGAGAGTAGCAGGATGGGAAGGTCGGTCTGCGCGGTTTTTACGGCGCGCGCAAAGGCAATGCCCGCCTGAGGATCCTGAGCACCGCCTCGCGGAAAATCCACGTCCGAGATGATACCCAACATGTAGTCTTTGTACTTCTCGAAATACTCCCACGCTTCCTCGTATGTTGTGGAGAGAAGAATTTTGGGCCGAGCACGCATTCTCAAAAACTTGTGCGTGAGATTGATCCCCTCGGAAATGAGGCGCTGCGATTGCTTGAGAATTTCTGTATAGATGATGGGGAGGAACGACGAGTAGTCCCGAATACTGTCCTCGACAACGATGATCGTCTGCACGCCGACGACCCGCGTGTCGTGCTCGACGTTCATCTTGTCCTCGAGGTACTTTACGATGGCGATAATGATGCGGAAGTCACCCTGCCAGATGAACACTTTATCGAATGCCGAAACGTCCTTGTGCAGCAAGAGGTAATGCAACTCGCGATTGTCGTGTGCTAAGAGCACGACCGGAAGATCAAGCCCTGCATCCTTCACCATCTTGGCGAACGTGACGGCATGCATATCGTCGATATGCAGCGTCGTAATAATGAGATCGAAGCGTCGCTCTTCCTTCGCCAATGCGATGGCATCCTTGCCGCTGGAAACGCGGGTCAGCTCCGGCGAATGGCTGAGGTTGAAGCCCTGATACTCGTTGCGGATCAACTCGTAGAGTCGTCCGTCTTCTTCGAACAGATGAAGGTCGTACAAACTCGAGACGAGCAGAATATCGCATATGCGTCGTCGCATCAGGTTCTGGAAGCCCTGAAAGCGATTCCCATAGCCATGCTCGACCCAGAGTGGATCGAGCATGGATGTTTGTTCAGCGAGTTGTGGTTTCATCGACTCCCTTCACCATCAACGCGGGCGCGCTGTTGATGTTCACACCACGCCCTGATCCATCATGGCGTCTGCCACTTTCAAGAAGCCGCCGATGTTCGCGCCGTTCACATAATTGCCCGGGGTGCCGAAGCGCTCGGCGACATCCGCGCACGTTTTGTGGATGCTCTTCATGATCAGACGCAACCTGTTATCCAGCTCCTCGCGCGTCCACTGCATGCGCATTGCGTTCTGCGTCATCTCCAGTCCCGATGTTGCCACGCCGCCTGCATTGGCTGCTTTCCCGGGTGCGTAGAGAATTCCTGCGTCGAGGAAGAGTGTGACTCCCTCCAACATCGTCGGCATGTTCGCACCCTCAACGACGCAAGAGACCCCGTTCCTCAGGAGGTGCTGTGCGTCCTTTGCGTTGATCTCGTTTTGCGTTGCGCTGGGAAATGCGCAGTCGGCTTTGTGATTCCACAGCGGGTTGTGGTCGGCTTTCGGGTCGAGTTCGGTGTACACGGCGCTTTTGTACTTCTCGGCGTACTCCTTGATCCGACCACGCCGAACATTTTTCAAGTCCATCACGAAATCGAGTTTCTCACGAGTGATGCCCTCTTCGTTATAGATGTAACCGTTGGAATCGGAAAGCGTGACCACTTTTGCGCCAAGCTGAAGGAGTTTCTCCGTGGTATATTGAGCAACGTTGCCACTTCCCGAGACCAGGCAGGTTTTCCCCTCGATCGTTTGTCCGCGCGTGGCAAGCATCTCGCAAGCGAAATACACGGCACCGTACCCGGTCGCTTCAGGTCGGATGAGCGATCCCCCCCAATTCAATCCTTTGCCGGTGAGCACACCGGTAAATTCATTGCGGAGCTTCTTGTACATACCGAAGAGGTAACCGATTTCGCGCCCGCCGACACCGATATCGCCGGCAGGCACGTCGGTTATCGGGCCCGATGTGCCGAAACAGTTCAGACATGAACGCCTGGCAGAAGCGCATGATCTTCAAATCACTTTTGCCTTTGGGATCGAAATCCGATCCCCCTTTTCCACCACCCATCGGCAGTGTTGTAAGGCTGTTCTTGAAGACTTGCTCGAAAGCAAGAAATTTTAGGATACCGAGATTGACTGACGGATGGAAACGCAAGCCGCCTTTGTACGGACCGATTGCGCTGTTCATTTCCACGCGGTATCCGCGGTTGATGTGAATCTCACCTTGCTCGTCAACCCACGGCACGCGGAACATGATGACGCGCTCCGGCTCGATGATGCGCTAGAGAATCTTCGCTTCGCGATATTCCGAGTGACGCTCGAACACCAAGGCAAGCGACTCTGCCACCTCCTGTACCGCTTGGTGAAATTCCGCTTCATTGGGATTCTTCGCCTTCACCTCTGCCAGCAGATCTTTGACGTAGTCCGACATGTGAGTGGCTCCTTTCATGAGTGTGGTTCGTTGTCGTTGGATAGCACCCGGAAGAGCGGCGGGCGCTCGTCGTCGTTACTTTCCGGGCTTGAGAATGATGCCTTTGTTCTTGTGTCCGTTGACCTTCACGGTGATCGGTCTATCGAACTGAAGATGCGCGGTGTACTGGAGTTGCTCCACCGGTTGCTGTGCCAGCAGCCAGTCCCAATCGATGAAGCCCACATTGACGAACGCATTCACCGTGAAGTATCCCACACGGAACGATGTGATGTTCTGAAAGAAATGCGATCCTTGCGACGGTGTCACGTTCAAATCCTTGAAGCCCGACTCGACGATGGCAGCGGCTCCGGCGATCTGATCCCATGTTACTGGAATGCCGAGCCAATGATCGAGACTTCCCCAACGTCCCACTCCGATCAAAACGTAGGGTCGCTTCTGTGCGACCAGCTTCGCGTTGAGCGCGGAGACTTCGGCTGCGGCTTCACGACTCTTCCCGCGATTGAACTTGTGAATATCCACGACGACGATGTCGTAAATATCGGTCACCACACCATTGCCAAGCACTTGCGTGCTCTGACAAATCACATCCTCCAGATTGACATTTTCGACATCCAATTGTTCAAGCTCGTAGCTTAGCACGAGCGGACGAATTTGAAGAAACGCGAACCCTTTCGGCTTGTCGGACGGAACAGACATGTTCACGGCGAACTCGATTTCGACGGGCGTGCCCATGCCCCACGTTCCCATATCCAGTACCAACTCGAGAATCTCCGGCAAAGGGAAGATGCGGTGCTTGAGGATGGGAGCGAACGTTACAACGCGCCGGCCACTGCGCGAAACGCCGTCGTGCACCGTGTCGTCATCCGGCGAGTACGTCGAGCCAACATGAAACAGCGTTTGATCTTCTTCTGCTTTCGTCAGATCGTAGAGTTGGACGAACGCCGACGGGTCGATGCTGCCGTCTGTGCTCATCGTGCGTTCCAAATCCAATGCATAGAAGTACTGTTGCGCGTTCTTGAGCGTCTCTTTTGTCGAGAAGAACTGCAGCAGGTGGCGAGGGTATTTGGGACAGAAGCGTACCGTATTGCCGCCATCGACGACCATTTTCCCCAAACCGAGAGCGACGTCCACAATGCCGTCGTTGGATGCTTGGGGTGGAACGGGGTAGAAATTGTACGACTTCGCGACCCCGGCGAAATCGGGATAGAACCGTCCATCGTGCCGCGCTCCCACCATGCGCTGGATAATGACCGCCATCTTCTCTTCCTCCAACCGATAGGATGTAGCTTTCATGTAATCGCGCGCTTTATGTGCAAACGTCGAGGCATACACGCACTTGATGGTGGTGAGAAGCTGATGCAAGCGCACGGCGCGATCGGGGTGGTTGTTGGGAATCATGTACGTTTGATAGACGCCCGCAAACGGCTGATACTGGGAGTCTTCCAACAGGCTCGACGATCGTACCGCCAATGGCTCATGGGTGATGTCGAGAAAGTCATCGAGCGTCGCTGCAATCTCCGGCGGGAAATGCTCTGCTTTTTTGAAGCGGCGGTACAATTCTTCGTCCGGCGGCGGATCGATCACGAGATTGTCCAGCGCGTTCATTTCCAAAAATCTGTCGAAGACATCCGTAGCGACGACGACTGCCGAGGGGACATAGATTTCGATTCCCTCGAAACGGTTTCTGATGTTATAGCTGTTGATGAGTGTGTTGATGAAGCCAAGCCCTCGTGCCTTGCCGCCGAGCGAGCCGCTGCCGATGCGTGCAAAACCGTTCTGCGGGTCGAACGTTTCTTTGCTGAATTCGGTGATAACGCCGCGCTGTCGGATTTCTTGATAGAGTCGGATCGAATTGATCAGCTCGTTCCGCAGTTCGGTGACCGACGCGAAATCTTCCACCTTTCGCGGGCGCAAGCGCTGTGCAAGCCAGAACTCGGTGCGCGCTTTCAACCAATTCGAGAAGTGATTCCGCCGCGCATGATAGACGATCGATTCGTCCGGAACAATACGCAATTGTTCTTCGAGCGTTTTGAGGTTGTGTGCACGCCCCACTTCGCGCCCATCGGGCATGCGGAAGATGAAATCGCCGAACCCAAAATTGTCCATGGTGAACGCGCGTAACTCGTGCAACAGCCGCGGCGACGTTTTCAGCACGAACGATGCGCCGATCTCGCGTGCACGCTCGGCAAAGGCAGGGTTGCTCGATTGCAAGAGGATGGGGATATCCTCGTGCGCTTCGCGCACCGTTCTGGCAAAATCGAATCCGGCTTCGGGGTCTTTCACGCCGTTTCGTTTGAAGTTGATATCCGAGATGATGCCGAGGATGAACTCCTCGTACTTTTCGTAATACGACCACGCTTCCTCGTACGATGTGCACAGCAAAATCTTCGGCCGTGCCCGCATGCGCAACAGCTTGTGCGTCAGGTTCACGCTTTCGGAGATAAGCTGTTGCGACTGATGGAGAATCTCGGAGTACAGCAGGGGAAGGTACGACGAGTAGAAGCGCACGTCGTCTTCCACCAGCAAGATGGACTGCACCCCGACGGTGAGCGTGTCGTTCTCCACGTTGCGTCGATCCTCCACATCTTTGATGATGGCGATGATAAGCCGATAGTCGCCTTGCCAAATAAAGATGCGGTCGAAGATCGACGTGTCGTACATCGTCACCAACTCCTTCCGTTCGCGATTGTCGTATGCCAGCAAGACGATGGGTGTGGTGATGCCCGCCTCGCGCACTTTTTGGGCGAACTTGATCACGTGCATGTCTTCGATATGCAGCGTTGTGATGATCAAGTCGAACGGATTGGCGCCGGAAGCAAGCTCGATGGCTTCCGCCGCGCTGGTCACGTGCGTAATCTCCGGTGTGTGGCTCAGATTCAGGACTTGCGCCTCGTGCCGGATCAGCTCGTACAACCTGCCGTCTTCTTCGAACAAGTAGTTATCGTACATGCTGGAAACGAGGAGGATGTCCCGCACTTTGAACCGCATCAGCTTTTGGAATGTTTTGACGCGGCTGCCGGAGATGTCCTCGATGTTGAGATGATCGATCTTACTCATACCGTTGCTTCGAACGTCCGACGGTTGTGAAAGTCGTGCAAGGAGGGGAGCCTGAAGCAGCAGTGCCTGCTACGCAACGCTCTCACCTTTCGATCTCCTGCGTATGTCGAAGAACATTGCGCCTGCAACGTGTGGGTAAGGTGATGAACGCGCTTCGCATGTTGTACGGGGAAGCTCTGGCAAAAATCTATGAAAACCGACCTTGAAATTCAAAGCGGGTTCCCATTCGAATTCAGCAAGAGAGAGAAGCAAACCTCTCCGTCTTGATGAGCCGGCTTAAACCTTGACGCGCGCGGTGCGATGGAGAGGTGAAAGCCAAGAGCAGCAACCTCCTTCGTGTGCTGAACCGATGCGAGGCCTTACGCTTCGATGGAGCTGAGTGCATCGCGCAGGATTATAGGCAACATGCCCTTCGTGAAAAGTGTTTGGGTCGGGGCAATGCAAAGGGCTGTTCCGACCCATCGATGCTTTAGACTAACCCTTGGTCCATCATGGCATTGGCGACCTTCAGGAAGCCGGCAATGTTCGCACCATTGATGTAGTTGCCCGGCGTGCCGTACTGCTCGGCAGTCTCCAAACACGTTTGGTGGATGTTCTTCATGATTTGCCGGAGACGATTGTCCACTTCTTCTTTGGGCCAAGGGAGGCGCATACTGTTCTGACTCATTTCGAGACCCGAGGTTGCCACCCCTCCAGCATTGGAGGCTTTGCCCGGCGAGAAGAGGATCTTCGCCTCTTGGAATACCTTGATTGCCTTGAGCGTGGAGGGCATGTTTGCGCCCTCGCACACACAGCTACAACCGTTCTGCACCAATGTGCGAGCGTCGTTCTCGTCAAGCTCATTCTGTGTTGCGCACGGAAGCGCCACATCCACAGGAACGCTCCACGGTCGTTTCCCTTCATAGAACGGGACCTTAAATTTATCCGCGTACGGTTTAACGGCATCCAACGAGCTTGCACGCAAGGTGAGCATGTAGTCGATCTTCTCCCCTTTCACACCCTCCTCATCGTTGATGAAGCCGTCGGGTCCGGACAGCGTCACCACTTTGCCGCCGAGTTGTGTCGCCTTTAATGCTGCGCCCCACGCAACGTTGCCGAAGCCTGAAATGGCGACGCGTTTTCCTTCGATCGTGTTGCCGCGTGTCTTCAACATCTCTTCGGCGAAATACACCACGCCATATCCGGTTGCCTCGGGTCGGATAAGCGATCCTCCCCAATTCAATCCTTTACCGGTCAGCACTCCGTTGAACTCGCGCGTCAGGCGTTTCCACTGTCCGAACAAAAAGCCGATCTCTCTCCCTCCGACGCCGATATCGCCGGCAGGCACGTCAACATCGGGACCGATATGGCGGAAGAGTTCCGTCATGAAGCTCTGGCAGAAGCGCATCACTTCACTGTCGCTCTTGCCTTTAGGATCGAAGTCAGAGCCTCCTTTGCCCCCACCCATCGGCAAGGAGGTGAGACTGTTCTTGAACACTTGTTCGAACGCGAGGAACTTCAAAATGCCGAGCGTGACGGAAGGGTGAAATCGGAGGCCCCCTTTGTACGGACCAATGGCATTGTTCATTTGGATACGGAATCCGCGGTTGATGTGGTAGTCGCCACGATCATCTTGCCACGGAACGCGAAAGATCACAACTCGGTCGGGTTCGACCATCCGCTCCAAGATTCTTGCCGTGCGGTATTCCGGATGGCGCGCCAAAACCAACTCCAAGGATTCGCACACCTCCTGTACCGCTTGATGAAACTCGGGTTCGGCAGGGTTCTTCGCTTTGACTTGTGCTATCAGATTCCTTACGTATTCAGACGGCATAGACTCCTCATGTGTTCTTGCTCTTGTTTTTGATGATGAGAAACGAACGGTGAGACCGAAGCTTCAACAAAATAGGAAAGTAAGGCTGGATTAGCAAGGCAGCCGAGCATGCTGCTTTCTGCTCCTGCAATCAACGATTCACGTATCGATCTCGGCGTCATGATCAAACCCGATAGCTTCTTGCACAGCCTCTTGCCGAAGGACGATACGTTTTTCGAGCCTGTTGAACGCGCGCCGGAGAACCTTTTGACTGCCACACGGATCCTCGAGGAACTGATGTCCAACTCCATCTTGAAGGAAGAACGAGCACAAAACATTCGCAGGATCGAAGATGCGGAGCATCGAGGCAAAGATCCCATTCTCCTTACTGAAGGCCAAAAAGCTGTTGGTGGGTCTCGAAACGGCAACGGACAAGTGGGAAGATGTTTTCATTGCTATCGAAAGCATCATCGTGAAGAACGCCTGAAGCGATTCTGGGCGAATAGGGATGCCGGTCTCCGTTCCTTCGGCTGGGACTTGATTTCCGAATTCAACTGTGCTATCTTTTCGGCAGCTACCTGCCGGATGTTTGCTTTCGGTGGCAGACCAAACCATCACCCAAACCCTCCATACGCCTTCCGATCCTGAGATGGGGTGGCGAGGGGAAAGCACGAAGCTTTCCTGCAACTGCTGCATTCCCCTCTCCCTATTTCGAGCGAGACGTGCATATAATCATGTCAACAACTTCAGGAGACGAAGCAGCTTCCCCAAAACTCCATCACACTTCCATCATACAATCACTTCATAGGAGGGTACAGTCATGAAGACGTATGCCAATCCCCAAGCGTTGGTCTCGACGGCATGGGTTGCCGAACATCTGCGCGATCCCAACATCGTGATCGCCGAGGTCGATGTCGATACTGCTGCCTACGAGGAGGGGCACATCCCCGGTGCCGTGGGATGGAACTGGCAGACGCAGCTTTGCGATACGGTGCAGCGCGACATCATGAGCAAGACCGCACTCGAGCACCTGCTCGGCTCCAGCGGCATTACCAACAACACGACGATTGTGTTATATGGCGATAACAACAATTGGTTTGCCGCATGGGCATACTGGCAGTTGAAGATGTATGGCCACAAAGATGTCCGCATCATGAACGGCGGACGCAAGAAGTGGCTCGCCGAAGGGCGAGAGCTGACGCGAGAGATCCCCATCCCGAAAAAAACGACGTACACCGTCACGAGCTTCAACGAGCGATATCGCGCGATGATGAATCAAGTCCGCAAGGCGATGGAGCAAAGAAACGTGATCTTGGTTGATGTACGATCGCAGGATGAATACACGGGCAAGATTCTCGCTCCGCCCGGCTTGCCTGAGACATGCCAACGCGGAGGACACATTCCCGGCGCGAAGAATATCCCTTGGGCGCAGGCATGCAACGAGGATGGAACATTCAAGACGGCAGACGAACTCGAAGCGCTCTACACGTCCAAAGGCGTCACCGCCGATAAGCCCGTCATCGCTTATTGCCGGATCGGCGAACGATCGAGTCACACGTGGTTCGTGTTGAAGGAGCTGCTCGGCTACCCGAACGTGGCGAACTATGACGGCTCGTGGACAGAGTGGGGGAACGTAGTGGCCGCACCGGTGGAGAAAGGAGCCTGAGGGAGGTGAAAGCCGAAGAGTACCGTACCGACATCCAAGAGGTAAGCGGGGTGAAGGTAGAAATTCATTCCTACCGGTTGGATGATACATTCTACTGCCACGTCGCCAACGTCGATGTTGGTGCCATTTTTGCGCGCGGTTCGGGAGCGACGCGTCAAGAGGCTGTCGCATCTGCAATGGGAAAGGTGCAAGAGCGGCTCCGGTAATCATCACGCAAGAAGAAGAAGGCATCCTCCACGCGGTAACGATGTGGCGGGAGGATGCCTTCACGAATGATGTGCAGAGCGTCGTCCAACGACACTTCTTGCGTTGAACCGTCGTTGATTTTCCCTCTCAAAACTTCTACCTTGTGCGTGCACAAGAACTTTCCCATGGTCGATGTGTTCGATTCGGTCCTTCAGCTTTCTCTTCCTGTGGTTGTTATCGTTTCAGGTAGTGCCACTCGGTTGGTCGCAGACCTCGCGTACCTTTCATCCGCACATCGTTCCGTGCTCGACGAGTAGGAACACGCAGATCTATCCCTTCGTCGAAGCGAAGCGGCCTCGTATCGGGTTGGTGCTCAGCGGCGGCGGCGCACGCGGGGTGGCACAAATCGGCGTGCTCAAGGCATTGGAGGAGTACAACATCCCCATCGATTTCATTTCCGCTACAAGTATAGGGGCGATCATCGGCGGCTTGTATGCCTCGGGCTACACGCCGGCGCAGATCGAAAGCTTGGCACTCAAAACGAATTGGGACGAATTACTTTCCTTCTCCGATGAAGCAAAGCGCATCGATCTTGCCATCGACCAAAAGGTCGCTGCCGATTGGAGTTTCTTGGTGGTTCGCTTCGAGGGATTGCAGCCTGTTATTCCCCATGCTGTTTCGAGCGGCCAACGCCTCACCAATTTTCTGAGCGAACAAACGCTTCAAGCACTCTACCACCCCGATCCGACGTTCGATGACCTGAAAATCCCGTTTCGAGCGGTAACGACGGATTTGATTTCAGGAAAGCGCATCGTGATGGGACGCGGCTCGCTTGCACAAGCATTGCGCGCGAGCGCAACCGTGCCACTGCTGTTCAGTCCAATCGAAATCGACTCCATGCAGTTGGTCGATGGCGGCTTGGTCAGCAACATTCCTGTGGACGTTGCACGCGAGGCAGGATGCGATATCGTCATTGCCGTCAACTCGACGAGCGGACTGCGAAACGCCGATGAGTTGAAAGCGCCCTGGCAAACTGCCGATCAAATCATGGGCATCATGATGCAACTGCCCAATCAAGAGCAACTCAAGCTCGCCGACGTTGTCGTGACACCTGACATTGGTAGGCATCTGTCGTCGGACTTCACCGGCTTGGATACGTTGATCGAAGAAGGATATGTTGCCGCGGTGGCGCAAGTGGATTCGATTCGTACACTCTACCACCGCATGTTTGAACGTCAGGAATCGGCAGAAGGGGAGAGTGAACAAACCTTCACCAACGTGGTGCTGGAATTTGTCGGCGGCGAAGCGCACGATCCGGCGCTGCTCGACATCAAACGCGAAGTGTCCGGCGGAACACTGACGACACGCCAGATTCAGGAACACATGCGTCGTCTACTCGCGACAGAACAGGTGCGCGATGTGCACGTGGTCGTCTCACCCGAAGCCGAATCCGTGCGTGTGGAATACCGACTCGAGTATTATCCGAGGCTTCAGGGTGTTGAGTTCCACGGCAACCACGCGCTTCCATCGGATCAGTTGGCGGAATCGTTCCAGGCTTTGCTCGGCAAGGTACTGCACCGCCGTCGTTTGGATGAGGTAGTGGAACGGTTGCTGCAACTCTATCGCGCGCGCGGCTATTCGCTCGCACGCATTCAAGAGGCGCGGTTCGATTCGTCGCGCGGCGTACTATCGCTGCTGCTGAACGAGGGCGTGATCGAGCGGATCGAGGTGAAGGGCGGAGAGCGAACGGAAGATTCGTTCGTGCTGCGCGAATTCGGCTTGCGTCCCGGTGATTTGTTCCAGATCGAACGGGCAAAGCGCGGCATCACCAACCTCAACAGCACGAGAATCTTCGAGTATGTTTATCTCGAGGTCAGCTCCAATCGACAAAAGCCCGTTCTCACAATCCGCATCTCGGAGCTACCGTCGCAGCTCATTCGGCTCGGCATGCGAGCAGATGACGAACGCCGGGTGCAGGGCCGTATCGATATACGCGACGAAAATTTCCGCGGTATCGGCACTGAGCTGGGACTGATGCTCTCCGGCGGCAGCCGGAACGGCTTCGTGCACCTCGAATTCAAAACAAACAGGTTATTCAGTCCTCTTCTCACCTTTAACATCGCGGCATTCGCGAATGTGTACAACAGCAACGCGTACGCCGACGATCCGAACGAGACGCGTGCCAATCGTTGGGCACGCAAGCGCATCGGCGAGTATTCTGATGCGCGTTATGGCGGACGCTTGGTGGTCGGTGCGCATTTGGAACGGATCGGCAGCTTCGATATCGAATGGTCGCTGCAGGATGTACAGGTCAAGAACGTTGAGAATATGCCACAGGTTGCCTCGCACTTTCGCCTTTCCTTGATCAAAATCGGAACGGTCGTCGATAGCAGAAACAGCGTTCCCTTTCCCACCTCGGGCATCAATGCTGAGTTTTCGTACGAGTTCGCAAGCAAAAAGTTCTTGAGCGATATCGGATACAATGCACTGCGCATTATGTACGAAGGATACTCCTCGTTAGGTCCGAGCAGTACATTCCATCCAACGATCCGTTTCGGTTACGGTGACGAGACGATGCCGCTGGCGCAGCAATTCCGTTTAGGAGGCAGGTCCTCGATGTTCGGCACGCGGGAAGACGACCGGCGAGGCAGGCAGATGCTTGCGCTGAGTCTGGAGTATCGGTACAAGCTTCCTGTGCGTTTAATTTTCGAGACGTATGTTCGCCTGCGCTATGATCTGGCGACGATCTCCGAGATCTCTGAACAAATAAAGCTCAGTGCATTCCGACACGGAATCGGTGCGGAGGTGGCGTTCGATACGCCGGTCGGGCATGCAGCGTTCGGTGCCGGCGAAAGTTTTTTCCCTGCGCGTGATCTTCCCCAAAACCCGATTCAGCATGGACCGCTGCTTTTCTATTTTGTGTTGGGATATGAGATGTGAAAGCTGTTGACCCGCCGCGCGTGCCGCTCGCTTACGGGAAGCGACGCAGGCCCGCTCTATCTTTTCTTGAACCTATTCTCTATATTTGTAGCACCTTCATTCACTGTTCCGGATCGATCATGACAACCAAAGCTCCTTCTTCCGTCAAGCCTGCACCTGAGAGCGCGTTGGAGCACATTGCGTATGCTGCCGTAGCTTCTCTTCCGACACTGGAGCCGCACGATCAGGACCGACTCGGCTATAACGTTTGGCGGTGTCTGAAAGAACGTCGTGATACACTCGAGCAAGCGGTGCAAAGTGCCGGTGCGCGATTGCTGATCAGTCAAGAAGAAGCGGTCGCGAAAATCCGTGCCCATCTCAAGCAACACGGCTTCGATGTGTAGTGCGTGTTCATGGAAACGTTCTTTCTCGCCTTCATCCCCCTTTTTGTAGCCATTGATGTATTCGGTGTTCTGCCGTTATTCGTCGGACTGACGGGCAATCTCGATGAACAGCGGCGCAAAGCATTGACCGCGCAAGCGACGGCGACAGCGTTGGCTGTTTCGCTCGTGTTTCTCTCTGCCGGCAAACTGCTGTTTTCGTTTCTTGGTATTACCGAGAGTGATTTTCGTGTCGGTGGCGGCATCGTGCTGTTGGTGCTTGCCGTGAGCGATCTCCTGTTTTCGAAGGATCGGACGCACGAACCAGAGCCAACCGTCGGCGTGGTTCCGATCGGCATACCGCTCATCATGGGTCCGGCGGCGCTCACCACGTTAATCATCTTGGTGGATGCTTATGGATATGTGTGGACGGTGCTCTCGTTGGTCGTGAATATGGTAATTGTGTGGATGGTGTTCTCACGGGCACATGCGATCTCGCGAGCGATAGGCACAGCCGGCTCGCGTGCCGTCGCCAAAGTGGCGGCGTTGTTCCTCGCCGGCATTGCCGTGATGATGATTCGAAGCGGGATGACGGATATGTTGCGGGGTGGGCAATGAGCGAGGTCGTCGTCCGATTGCCGTCGATCGAACCCGGCCGCCGCCCGCGCTTCGACTACACGGGCACACATCGGTATCTCATCACATTGCCCGTGTTCGCCGATCGCAGGGTGTTTGTCGAACGCCAACGGGTTCTCACGGTGCTCCATGCATTGCGCGACAGTGCTTTGGTGCATCGCTTCGACGTGTACGCCTATTGCTTCCTTCCCAGTGACCTGACGCTGGTCGTGCGCGGGAAGGACACGAAAGCCAACCTGAAAGAATTCCTTCGCGCTTTTCGCCTATTGTCTTCCAACGCGATGACGCAAGAACTGGGACACACGCTCTGGAAGAAAAAATATTTCGAGCGTGTGCTGCGCAAGAATGAAGAGACCAGAGCGATTGTCGCATCGGTTTTCGAACGCCCCGTTAAAGCCGGGCTTATCAAGCAAGCTTCTCAGTATCCCTATCAAGGTTCGTTTGTCCTCGTGCCGAAAAAGCAGTACCGTCGCTAACGTGAACGGAGACCCTTTGCGGTCCAGAAGCGATTCGTTGCCTTTCTCGGCTGTAATCCTTACTTTTTGTCCGTCGATTCTGAACGGTTTCAGTATCCGCGAAAGGATGTCAACTCACCACCTTGCTACACATTGAAGCTCTACGCTTGTGCTGTTGCCCTTCCACTCTTGTCAGCGTGTCGATGTGCTTCATGGATTTGAGTCTCGCCTGCGGGCAGAGGAACCGTGGTGTGCTGTGCTACCATCAACTTGCATGACCGCATGTTCAAAACAGGAACAATAGACGGTGTCATAGTCAGACAGCTCGTTAAGTACGTCGATGAACGAGGCTGGTTGGCGGAAGTGTTTCGCCAAGATGAGTTGGAAAAGAAATTCTATCCGGTGATGGGATACATCTCCATGACGGCTCCCGACGTCGCTCGCGGTCCTCATGAGCATCACGATCAAGCAGATTATTTCGGATTTCTGGGACCATCCAATTTCAAAATCTACCTGTGGGACAACCGTCAGGACTCACCCACATACATGGTGCGTCAGATTCTTTACGCGGGTGAAGATGCGCCTCGGTCGGTGCTTATACCTCCCGGCGTCGTCCATGCCTACAAGAATGTCGGAGGGAAGTACGGCATGGTGGTGAATTTCCCGAACCGCTTGTTCGCGGGTAAAGGCAAAAAGGAACCGGTCGATGAAATTCGCCACGAAGTGGATCCACACAGCATCTTCACATTAGATTGAAGAGATGAGAGCTATGAAGAACGTTTTGGTGACCGGCGGCGCAGGATTCATCGGCAGCAATTTCGTCCGATACTTCCTCGCACAGCACGCTGATGTTTCGGTCATCAACTACGATAAACTCACCTACGCGGGGAACCTCGAAAACCTAGCGGAGGTGGAGGACGATCGGCGCTATCATTTCGTGAAAGGCGATATTTGCGATCGGGTGATGGTGACCTCGACGCTGAAGCAATTTTCTGTGGATACGATTGTTCACTTCGCGGCGGAATCGCACGTCGATCGCAGTATCCTCGGCTCGGCAGAATTCATCCAGACGAACGTTGTCGGCACACACGTGTTGTTGGATGCTGCGCGAGAGTTTGGCATTCAACGCTTCATCCACATCTCCACCGACGAAGTGTACGGCTCGCTCGGTCCTACGGGCAAGTTCACCGAGGAAACGCCTCTCCATCCGAACAGCCCCTACTCGGCAAGCAAGGCTGCCTCGGACTTGCTTGCACTCGCGTATCAGCACACGCACGGCGTGCCCGTGATTGTCACGCGTTGCTCGAACAATTACGGGCCCTACCAATTCCCCGAAAAGCTGATTCCGCTGATGATCATCAACGCACTCAACGACAAACCGTTGCCCGTGTACGGCGACGGCTTGAATGTGCGGGATTGGCTGCACGTGGACGACCATTGTGCTGCCATCGATGTCGTTCTCGAACGTGGCACTGTCGGCGCAATCTACAACATCGGCGGCAACAACGAGTGGAAGAATATCGACATCGTCCGCCTCCTCTTGCGCCTGTTGAACAAACCCGAATCGCTGATCCGATTCGTGAAAGACCGCCCGGGACACGACCGCCGATACGCGATCGATGCCGGGAAGATTCAACGCGAGTTAGGCTGGTCGCCACGGCGAACGTTCGAAGAGGGATTGAAAGAAACTGTGCAATGGTACCTTACACATGAATCGTGGTGGCGACGCGTGATGACGGGTCAATACATGGAGTATTACAAGAAACAATATCATGAAGCCTAAGCCAACCACCCTGCTGCGAAAACACACTTCCAGTGCCCGATTTCTTGCGGGCATCCTCGCGTGCGGCCTGTTCGCGTCCGCGCAAGCACAGCTTCCCAGCTCACTTTCCCTTCCCGATATTTTGAAGATGCGACCCGAAGCCAGAGCGGACGTATCACAGCTCGGTGTGAAATCCGTAGCGGTGGATGCACCGGTCGATCAGCATGAGTACGTTGTTGGACCTGGTGATGTGATGGGTCTGAACATTTGGTCGAGCATGCCTGTGGAACACCAGCTCACCGTTACACCCGAAGCGACACTGTTGATACCGAACGTGGGAGTCGTCGATATTCGGGATCGGACCCTTGCAGACGTCAAGAAGCAGGTGGGGATGATCGTTGGACGGCAATACCCGAACTCGGAGATTACGCTCACACTGCTTGCACCACGACGCGTTGTTGTGCAAATAACAGGCGATGTTCTGAACGAAACGAAATTTGAGATGAGCGCCCTGCAGCGTGTGGATAACTTGATCGCGACAGCCAACACGCTGCCGGCAGGGGGCAGCGACCTTCAAGCCTACATCGACGTATTGCATCAGCTGCGCGCATCCCCCTCGTTGCGGAACATCATCATCCAGCGACGCAACGGCGAGCGCGTGCGCGTGGACTTGGTGAAGTACCAAGCTACCGGTGAGGGGAAATTCAATCCGTACCTGAGGGAAGGAGATCAAGTGTTCGTTCCCACCAAGCGCGACATGACCTTCGGTATCGGCGTATCGGGTGCAGTGCGGAAAATGGGGAGCTTCGAGTATGTGCCGGGGGACAGCCTCAGCGACTTGATTGCGATGGGCTTCGGGTTCAAAGCCACGGCAGATTCGCAACATGCGGTTCTGACGCGATTGAGTCCCGATGCATCGAGAAAAGAAACGGTCCTCGTCAACCCGGCAGCGATTCGCG
Source organism: Ignavibacteria bacterium (assembly GCA_040290295.1). Lineage (GTDB taxonomy): Bacteria > Bacteroidota > Ignavibacteria > UBA10030 > UBA6906 > CAADGV01. The sequence goes on along the minus strand of PSMW01000013.1, from coordinate 358 downwards.
CAGGCAAGGCGCCGAATATCGCGTTGCAGCCGGGCGATCGCCTGTTTGTGTACGAGAATCCCGAGCGGCGGGAAACATTCATCGTTGCTCTCGAAGGTGCGGTGCAACAGCCGGGTCACTATCCGATAACATTACACACCACGAAACTTTCCGAAGTGATCAAAGCTGCGGGTGGGTTTACCGCAGATGCCAATCTCAAGGGAGCTACACTCACTCGTGCGCGCGTCTCGAGTGCGCCCGAAGAAATTCGGCGCGAACAACTTCTCAGTTCCCGCGCGAGCCTTGGCGTTCAGGATACGAGTTATTACCTCGCGGAAACAGCGCTACGCCTGAAAGGCGAAATCGTGACGGTGGACTT
>PSMW01000012.1:3652-103348 GCA_040290295.1 Ignavibacteria bacterium | reverse complement strand
AACGCACGCAACCGCTGAGCTTCTACAAACCATCCATCCTCATCCGTAACGACAGTGACTCGAGATTGGGATTCACCCTGTTGGAGCTTGGCGCTTGACAATTCGAACTTCGCCTCAAGCGTTGTAGGTCGGGACGCCCGTCCCGACCCACAACAGGGTGTCGGACGTGTATTGGACAACGATAAAACTGTCCGTCCGCGATCTGGGGACAGGGATTCCGAAGCAGCTTGAGCTTGAACAAAACTATCCCAACCCGTTCAATTCCAGCACAAGGATTGCGTTCGCGCTTCCTCATGCAGGATTTGCAACGCTCAAGGTACTCAACGTACTGGGCGAAGAAGTCGCGACACTTGTCGCGGAGGCACTTGCTGCCGGTCGGGACGAGGCAACATGGAATGCCACGGGCTTTCCGAGTGGCGTGTATGTGTATCATTAGACTCTTGGTTCTCTTTCGCGAAATAGGAAGCTTGTCCTGTTGCGATAAGAGAAGCCGAGGCGTCGTGTGGAACCGACATCATCCTCCTCGCTCGCTGATCATTGTGAGAAGGTGCGCTTTCGCTTGACCGAAGCAAGGTGTATATTGGAATGGCACCACCTCTCCTCCGGCCATTATCAGAGGAATGTATGAAATCACTCTTCATACTGTTGGTTTTGTTCGTCTTCGGATCCCACGCGGGCGATCTGCCTTTTCCCGAAAATCTCATCGTTGATGCCATCCCCCCCATTCCTTCTGCAATTGTGGAAGGTGTCGGCAGGTACAGCGAGTTTCGCTCGGCTGTGTTTCTGGATTGGCATCCGACGAAGGTGGAGATGCTCATCTCCACGCGCTTTGCTGACGTGCCACAAGTGCATCTGGTAAAGCAACCGGGTGGTGCGCGAACACAGTTGACGTTCTTGCCCGAGCGCGTCGCGGGAGCAACGTTCTAGCCGACGCACGGTCGATACTTTACCTTTCGAAAAGATGTCGGCGGTGGGGAGTGGTTCCAGAATTATCGCTACGATCTCACCACGGGCGACATCACGTTGCTCACAGATGGCAAATCTCGCAACACCCTGGGCCTATGGTCGCATAAAGGCGATCGCATGGCCTATGGCTCGACGCGACGCAATGGTAAGGATATGGACTTCTACATCATCGATCCCGAACGACCTGCATTGAATACGCTGGTGGCTCAGCTCAACAAAGGGGAAGCTTGGAACGTGATCGATTGGTCACCGGATGATGGGAAGATTCTCCCCGCAGAATTCGTGTCGATCAACGAATCGTATTTGTGGATATTCGACGTAAAGACCGGAGAGCGAACACTCGTCACGCCGAAAGAATCCGAACCGGTGGCGTACGCGAGCGCTGTGTTCAGCAGGGATGGAAAGGGACTCTACGCCTTAACCGACCGAGAGAACGAGTTCATGCGTCTCGCCTATCTCGATCTGAATACAAAAACGTGGAAGTATTTCACATCCCACATTGCGTGGGACGTCAGCAGCTTCGATCTCTCTCCCGACGGCAAAAGAATCGTGTTTGTGACGAACGAAGATGGGGTGAGCGTGCTGCATCTTCTCGATGTGGCTACGGGAAAAGAACAGAAGCTTCCGACCATTCCTGTTGGTGTGATCGGAGGGATCGCGTGGCACAACAATAATCGGCACATCGGCTTCACGATGAGTTCTGCGCGTTCGGTGCAAGATGTGTATGTGCTCGATACAAAGAACCGAACGCTGGAGCGATGGACGATCAGCGAAACGGGCGGATTGAACGTTGGCACCTTCGCCGAGCCGGAATTGATTCGCTGGAAGTCTTTCGACGGGAGGATGCTCTCCGGCTTTCTGTACCGCCCGCCGAAAACATTCAGGGGTAAACGTCCCGTCGTTATCGATATCCACGGCGGACCCGAAGCGCAGTTCCGACCGTCGTTTTTGGGTAGAACGAAGTACTTCATCAATGAATTGGGTGTTGTTCATATCTTCTCGAACATTCGCGGCTCGTCAGGGTACGGAAAGACCTTCTTGAAATTCGATAACGGCTTCAAGCGTGAGAACGCGTACAAGGATATCGATGCATTGTTGGATTGGATCAAACAGCAGCCCGACCTTGACGGTGATCGCATTATGGTGACCGGTGGAAGCTATGGCGGGCACATGACGTTCGCTGTGGCTGCTTTCTTTTCTTCAAAGATCCGGTGTGCACTTCCCATTGTCGGCATGTCGAACCTTGTAACGTTTTTGGAACGAACGGAAGCGTACCGCCGAGATTTACGACGAGTGGAGTATGGAGACGAACGCGACTCGACGATGCGTGCGTTTCTCATGCGGATCGCTCCCCTGACAAACGCCAATCGGATCACCAAGCCCATGATGATTGTGCAAGGCTTGAACGATCCGCGGGTACCGGCGAGCGAAGCAGAACAGATGGTTGCGACGTTGAAGCGGAACGCCGTCCCTGTTTGGTTTCTCATGGCGAAAGATGAAGGGCATGGCTTCGCGAAGAAGAAGAATCAAGACTTTCAGTTTTACGCGACCGTGATGTTTATGAAAGAACACTTGTTGCAATGACGGCACAGCAAGAAACATCCGGAACGCGCTTAGGGCGCGGCAACGATGCACTTCCCACCAAGCGATACGTGATGCACCTTGTCTTGTATGATGGGCGATGCGCGCTATGCAACGGTGCAGTCCGCTTCTTGCTGCGGATCGATCATCGGGGGATGTTAATGTTCGCATCGCTGCAAGGGGAGACCGCGCGATCGCTCAAAGCAATGTGGGAGCGAAGAGACGTGAGCGTGATCCTCGTATCTCATCTCGGCACGCCGGAGGAAACTGTCCGCGACAAGTCGGATGCGTTTCTGGAGATTTTCCGTCTGCTCGGCGGCTGGTGGAAGCCGTTGGCGATGCTGAAAGTGGTGCCGCGATCGTTGCGTGACTGTGTGTACGGATGGATCGCACGACACCGGTATCGTTGGTTCGGGCAGTATCCGTACGAAGCGTGCCCGATCCCGTCGCCGCAACATCGTGAGAGGTTTCTGCCGTAGCGACGCGTTGGTGTTCAATGTTTCCGTATTGACACCTGCTCGAAAGCGGAGTATATTACCGACGGAAGAAGTACTCATCGCATTCCTGTGAAATTGAGCCGTTGTTTGGCACACGACGTTGCTCCCGGAGTACCGTCGGGTAACGCCGTTTGTCATTGCGGTAGTGAACAGATCCGAAAGGAGATGAGCGTATGGAACCCTCAACCCAAACCAAACTGTGGGACTACATCGCGGAAATCGTTCGTACCATCAAGACGAGCAATCAGTACGAACAGGCAGTGCATTTGGTCGTTGACCGCATTGTCCGATTATACCAAGCGCAGACGTGTGCAGTCATTCTCATCGACCCCTCGACGGAGTACTTGCATGTCGAGAACAGCATCGGAGTTTCGCATACGTTCTGCAAGTCGTTCCGCAAAAAATTCGCCGTCGGCGCAATCGGTGAAGTGCTGTGGACGGGAAGGCCATTCCTCATTGCCGAGCGCACGCGCGAGCCGATGCTTGCCGAAGAGGTGCAATTGGAACACGCGTTCGACTCGTGCGTGTGCGTCCAGATCGGGGTGGATCATCGGACGCTCGGCTACTTGCATGTGGATTGCACGCAGCCGCAGGCGTTGACGCGCGAGGACGTTCCACGATTGCAGATGTTCGCCGACCTTGCCGGTATCGCCATCAACAAAACCCGATTGCATGACGAGTATCTCCGTCTCGATACCATCGATCACGATACAGAGTTGGAGAAGTACACAGCCTTTGTCCGAAAGTTCGAGACCGCCTTGAGCGGTGCTCGGGCGTTCAACGAGCCGCTCGCCGTGTTGATGATGGATGTAGATAACTACAAAGAGATTCTGGGAACGTTTGGGTACGAGCGCGCCGTGCAGTTCCTGAAGGAGTTAGGCAAGCTGTTGCGTGCCGAACTGCGCAGCATCGATGCTTGCGGGCGATATGGTTTCGACGAGTTCATTGCGATGCTGGTCAAGACCGATCTCGAGCAGGCAGTGTTCTTCGCGCAACGATTCTGTCGCACCGTGCAGGATGCGGTGTTTGTCAACAACTTGGTGAAGACGACGGTCAGCATCGGCGTTGCTGCTCATCCTTGGAACGGTCAGACAACACAGGATTTGTTGCTGACTGCCAAGCATGCGTTGTTCGAAGCGCAACGCGCGGGAAGGAACAACGTCTTCTTCTATCCGGCGGAGTGGTACGCCAGTGAACACATCGTGCGGTAAAATCGGCATCGACCGATGCGGCGCGGCGCTGGTGCTCGGCAGAGTGTAACGTCGGTCTCGAAGGACGACCCATCGCCCGAGGGCATGTACGCGAACCGATGAATTATGCCTCGATTCTACGTGTTTCGGCGTACCGATCAGTTGTCATGGGGCGAAAGGAGGCAGGGTGATGACCCATGTTCTTGCTTATCACGAGCGCTCTACCTAAATTTGCGTAGCACGTTGCAGGAAGCCGAGCGGGAGTGGTCCTTCGACAGAGAGGAGCTGCCTTTATGAAATTTACGATCAAACGAAAGATGCTGGTCGGGTTCGGCATCATCATCGTTCTGATGATTGCGACAAACCTCTACGTCCTGCGGCAGATGCAGAAGGTGACGACGACGACGACGCAAACGTACGCGTACGACTTCCGCGGCCTCGATCTTGCTAAACAAATGCAAGCCATCCTGTTCGAGGAAGAACCCTATGCACAAAAGGCGGCGGTCTTGCAGGACGCGGAATACTACAAGGTCTTCGAAGGCCAGAGCAAAGTGTTCAACGACGTTGCCGATTCGTTAGCTTCAACAAACCTTTCGGACGCTGATCGATTGTTGGTCAACAGGATTCGTGAACGGCATGCCTGGTTTGCGGATGCTGTTCGCCGAGCCACACACGGTATCGGCCGTACCAATGATGGTGCGTTCGATGAAAATGCGCGGAGCGATACGCTCGATGCTCTTCACGCCGATTTGCGCCAATACATTTCCGAAAGCGAAGAAGCAATTCGGCGCTCGATGGCGGAGGCGAGCCACCGCATGACGAAGTCGGCGAACGTGGCGTACATTCTTACCGCGATCACATTCTTGATCGCCTTGACGGCGGCAGTGGTCATTACGCGCACGCTCACCAAACCCATCAGCGTTTTGATTCAAGGGACCGATCAAATTGCAGAGGGAAAATTCACACCCATCGAGGTGAAGACGCAGGACGAGATGTCGCTGTTGGCGCGAGCCATCAACGAGATGACCGCAAAGCTGGAATCGATCGAGCGCATGCGAACAGAGATGATGCATCACATCTCGCACGAATTGCGAACGCCCTTGCAAGCGATGACCTCGGCGTTGAATTTGATGATGGACCAACGGTATGGGTCTCTCAACACGGAGCAAGCCCGCTTGGCAGAATTCGTGCGTGAAGGCATCAACAAGATTACCACGTTCAGCCATCAATTTCTCGACATCTCGAAGATCGAATCCGGTGCGATGAAGTACAGCTTCGCGCCGACGGACCTGTTGGCAGTGCTCGCTCCTGTTATCGAAGAGGCAAAGCTCATCGCCCTGCGCAAGAATATCGCGCTGACGATCAACAGTGTTCCCATTCCCAAAGTTAAAGGTGATGCCGAGAAGCTTCCGCACGTCTTCAGCAACCTCCTCAGCAATGCCATCAAGTACACGCCGGAGAGCGGCCGTATCCGCATCGATATCGCTCCATCAAAATTCGGCGTCAGAGTGTCCGTCACAGATTCCGGCGTCGGCATTGCACCCGAGGACTTGCCGAACGTGTTCACGAAATTCTATCAAGCCAAGAATCGCGACAAGGCGAGCACGCGGGGAACGGGCGTCGGATTGGCGTTGGTGAAAGCTTTGGTCGAAGCCCACGGCGGTCGTGTCTTCGCGGAGAGCACGGTCGGTTCGGGTACGACGTTCACGGTCGAATTACCCGCGGTGAAAGAACAACTGCTTCCGGATTTCGCCGCATCGATTCAACAATCCGTCAATTGAGCGGAGGACCTTATGGTGAAGACGGTGCATTGCGCACTCGTGTTCGTTTTGCTCACGGGGTGTGCCTCGACAAACACCAGGATGGATAATCCTGTACAGAACGAACGAGATGCGAAGGCGGAATATCACTTCGCCTTTGCCGACAGTTTGGAGACGGCTGGAGCGTATTCGGGCGCTGCCTTGGTGTACAAGATGGTGGCCGATCTGTTCACTGGCACCGAACACTATGCCACCGCAATCAGGAATTTGGGATTGCTCTACATCAATCCGTTCAATCCTGCCGGGAACGACAGCATTGCGTTGTACTACTTCACGAAGCACCTGGAAATACCCTCGCTTTCACGGGGGGAGCGCGCTCGGTCGGTCATCGTTGCATCGATGATACGAGAGCGGATGCAGTTCAACGCAACGGAAGCGCGACGTCAGCGCGCCATCGACAGCCTTTCGTCTCTTGCGCGCATTCAGGCGGCGGAACTCAACGCGCAGTCGAAGAAGATTGCCGAACTCACAGCCGACCTCCAACAGACTGACAACGACTTACAGATTTTGTTGGAGCTGCAGAAGAATGCAGACGTTGCTCGACGCGATTCGATCCTGGCAGCGAATCCCGCACTGCAAAAATTTGCTGAAGCTGCAGACGTGCAGCAGGCGCGTCGCGCACAGGAACAGCAGGAACAACTGCGGAAGATTCGAGAAATTGATCTGCGGGCACTACAACGACGAGCAAAACGCTGAGAACGGGTCCCACACCCGTGGAACGAGGGGCGTTCGGTGAGAGCGCCTCTCTTTTTATGTTTGTGGGTTCTTGTAGAGTGTCGAGACCGCATCTCGCGCGTGCGCTCCTGCTGAGTCAGGGGATGATCAGCAGGAGCGATGCGCGGAGGAGATGGTTACAATGCCGGCGGTTGTGCCCCGCTGTGCTGGTTGCGATGAACCACAGGCGGCTTCACTTTGTGGTTTGTCGCACCGTCCGGTGCTATGCTAGGTCGTTGTGCAACGGGCGTCCTCAAATACTTCACCCACTGGAGCAACTCCGAAAGCGGCCGTCCTTTCCGAAAGAACCCTTCCAACGTCCGATCACGCACCGAGTTGGTTGTGCGCTCGTCATCGTATCCCGAGATGAACAGCACCGGTAGCGTTGCCCATTGCTGCTCGCGCAGCGTGTCGCGCAACCGCACGCCGTCCATGCGCGGCATGTAGATATCGGTGATGACCATGTCGAAGGGCGTCTCGGTAAGTTTCAGCAAAGCATCTTGTCCATCGGAAGCTGTTACGACGCTGTAACCTTCTGCTGTCAGCAACGTTCTCAGCAACATCCGCATGACGGAATCGTCATCAACAACAAGCAGGTTCATCGTGCGATCCTCGATTGATTGTCTCACAGAGGTTATCGGCACGGCGCGACGAATTCTTTTTGCTCCGCGCACATCTTCTCGTCGTTCTGCTTCGTGGGCCGCCCAACGTTGTTTGGCGCTCTCCATTTCCATATCTTCTAAGCACATGAACGTATGATTGTTGTTTGAGGAGAGAGTGAAAAAGCAGCGTGTTGTGGTGGCGATGAGCGGCGGCGTCGATTCCTCCGTTGCGGCGGCGATCCTGGCTGAGCAAGGCTTCGAGCTGATCGGCATCACCATCAAAACCTACAAGTACGAAGACGTCGGCGGTAACACCGGCAACGAAAGCAGTTGCTGCTCGCTGGACGGTATCAACGATGCACGGTCTGTTGCCGCACGTTTGGGCTTTCCGCATTACGTTGTGGATTTCAGCGAACGATTCGGCGTGGAGGTGATCGACAACTTCGTCGAAGAGTACCTTCGCGGCCGCACGCCGAATCCGTGCGTCGTTTGCAATCGGAAGATCAAGTGGGAGGAATTGCTGCGGAAGGCGGACGCCCTCGGCGCCGAGTACATCGCAACGGGTCACTATGCTCGCATCCACCGTGACGAAACGACCGGGCGCTACTACATTGCACGCGGGAGGGATGGTGCGAAGGATCAGTCGTATGCACTCTGGGGCTTGACACAGGCGTCGTTACGGAAGACGCTCTTTCCGCTTGCTGAGTTGACGAAGCCGGAGGCACGAGCACTCGGAGAGAAGTATGGCTTGCCGAACATGCAAAAGCCGGAGAGCTACGAGATCTGCTTCATTCCCGATAACAACTACGAGCGGTTTTTGAAGGAACGTGTCCCGGAGTTGGAGTCACACGTCCACAGTGGTGAGATTGTCTTGGACGGGGAAGTCGTTGGCAGGCATCGCGGTTTTCCTTTCTACACCGTCGGTCAGCGAAAAGGTCTGGGTATCGCTCGTCCCGAACCGCTGTACGTCACCGCGATCGATCCGTACGCGAATCGACTGATTGTCGGGACGGAAGAGAAGCTCTACTACCGCGAGTTGATTGCTGCGAACGTGAACATGCAGAAGTACCCGGATTGCTCCACCCCACGACGTGTGCATGCCAAGATTCGCTACAAGGATGATGGAGCCATGGCGACCATCGTGGATGTGGGTGAGGGACGCGTGCGTGTGGTCTTCGACGAAAGGCGGCGGGCGATCACACCGGGCCAATCGGTAGTTTTTTATGAGGGAGATGATATTGTCGGCGGTGGCGTGATCGAGAGCGTACTGTCGTAGCGTGTTCCTCTGTGATGCTGAATTGTTCATGTGCCTCTTGGCTCATTCGTTCTTCTTTCTCTCGTTGGTTTGTTATTCCCAATATTCTGTGAGTGCCTCGTGAGGCTCGACCAAAGAACCGTCAACAATCTCGGTTACATCAGCATCACCATCATGATGGCGATGTTGGTGCTGCTATGGTTCCGTATCGTGCCGGACTCGTTTGCCGTTCCCTTTTTCGTTCTTGCGCTTTTGCTCTTCCTGTCGCGCATCGTCCTGCGCGTCACATTGTTTCGTCAGGAACGCAAAGCCATGCGGGAGAACGACGTGAATGCTTCTCGATCCTAACACATCCTGATGATGAATCGCCGCTTCAGGAACTCGGCTCTCGGCGTTGCACTCCTCGGCGTCATACTGAGCGTGGTGACGTCGTTCGTCGTCCTGCCCCGCATGCCTGAAGGAAGCACGACGGGTCTCGACCCTGATCGCTATGGCATATTGGCTCTCAACATCGCATCAGGTGTCGGGCTGCGCTATAGTGGCGACGAACCGCCGGCGCTCGATCGCGGTCCCGTGTATCCCTATCTCGTCGCGCTGCTTTTTCTCGTTGCCGGCGGATTTTCTGCCGCTGCTGTACAAATCTTTCAAGGGATGCTGCACGCCGCAACGACACTGCTGGTGTACACCATTGGCTCGCGCTTGTACGATCGTCCTACGGCACTCCGCGCGCAGGCGATTTGTGCCGTCCATCCTATCCTCCTGTGGTACACCGGACGCATTTGGGTCGAAACGACGCTTGCCTTCATCGTTGTCCTTTCGGCGCTGATGGTTGTTTCGCTTTTCGAGCGACCAACACTGGTGTGTTCAGCACTGACAGGCGCAACGTTGGGGGTCGGTACGCTGACGAAGTCAGTCTTCCTCCTCTTTCCATTCGTGCTCCTCGCGATGCTGGTCAAAACGCATCGATGGGAAGGCGTGCGGCACGGTGTTGTCGTGCTTGCCGTCGGTTGCTTCATCCTCGCACCGTGGTTGTGGCGGAACGAGCGCGTTGGCGGTGTTGTGCTGCCCGTTCACACAACGCTCGGTTACAACCTTATCCAAGGGGACGTGATCGGCGAAGGGTGGCCCCTGCAGTGGTGCTGCAATCTTGATTTTTGGCGGAAGGGCCAGGAGCGGGCAGATTCGCTCCTGCATGGTCGCACGTCGTTCCGAAGTGTCGAGGGAGATAGGCTCTTAGCGCGCACGTCACTGGAGCGGTTCTGGAGCGATCCCGTGTTCTTTGTCCGCCGAGTTCTGGCGAATTTTTTTCTCTTCTGGTCGCTCAGCGAATCACCGCTGAAGTCGGCTTTCGTCGGTGCACTGCAGTGGGTGTTGGTCATTCTCGCCTGTTTGAGCTACATTCGACATGGTAAGAAGCATCATCTCCTCATGCCGGTAGTGGGGTTCACAGTCTATTACGTTTTCGTGCACGCTTTCATCGTCGGATGGGCGCGGTATTCTATGCCGATCATTCCTCTTTTGCTTCTGATGGCTGCCCCACTGATAGCAGATATCACGACGACGAGGAAGAAGCTATGAACGCCTCTGCAGGTCGAGACATTCTCAGCATTGCGATCCCGCATCAGATCGAAACGCCACGCCTCCTCATGCGCACCTACCAGCTTCCCGATGCCTCGGTATTGACGGAAATTTTCAGAAAGGAACGAGACCGCTTGCGCGACGATTTTCCCTCGCGGGCATCGTTGGTCACGGAAGCGGAAGTGGAAACCTTCTTCTTTTACACCATGCGCCAGTGGCGCGCGCGTACGGCGGTGTATTTCTCCCTATGGACAAAAGTTTCGCCCACGTACGTGGGGGAGGTGGGGATCAAAGAAATCGTCTGGACGATACCGAAAGCAGACCTCAGTTACTTCCTGACGAAGGAGGCTGAAGGGAAGGGACTTGCAACCGAAGCAGTCCGTGCGTTGGTGCACCTTGCTTTCGATGCGCTGCACATACATAAACTTCAAATTCGGTGTGCCGTGGAAAACGTCCGCAGCCAGCGGGTTGCCGAGCGATGCGGCTTTCTGCGTGAAGGTGTGCTGCGCAGCGATGCCGTCCGTGCGGATGGGAAGACGCTTGTCGATCTTGTGTACTATGGCATGACGCATCAGGACTTTTCCTCGCGCGCTTCATCTTCTCATGAGTAACAGCGTGAACGCTTCGCGCTACTTTGCAGCGCTGAGGTACTGCACTTCCACCTTCCCCAACATTTCCGCCCAATGAACGGTGTTCTTCGGCAGGTCGATCCGATCGCCGGGTTTCAAAATCCACACGCTCTGGTCGGTTCCCAACTTCATTTGTCCCTGCACCACGACGATGAAGTCGTCGAAATCATGCTTGTGTCTGCCGTACTTCGTCCCCGGCGTGTCGGAGTACAATTCCCATTGCAAGCCTTCCTGTGCGAGGATTGCCGTCAGTTCCTCCAACGTCGGCTTCTTGGATTTTGCTATGTGGACAACATCGATGATCATGATAGAAGAGAGTTAGTTGCGTAATGCCAGTACGCCGGCAAGGCACTGCTCGTAGTACGCCTCGTACTGGTTGACAATCTTGTGAATGTCGAAATGGTCGACTGCGCGTCGTCGCGCCGCTTCTGCGAACATGCGATGCTTCGGCTCGTTGGTGAGAAGTTCTATGGCATAGCGTGCCATGCGATCGATGTCGCCGATTTCGGCAATGTAGCCGGTTTCGCCGTGCACTTGCAGTTCGGGCAAGCCGCCGACGCTCGACGAGACGACCGGCACGTCGCACGCCATCGCCTCGAGTGCCGAAAGACCGAAGCTTTCGGACTGGCTCGGCATCAGGAATATATCGGCGGCGGAAAGGATCGGCACAAGCTCCAATTGTTTGCCGAGAAATGTGACATGCTCTTGAATCCCCAAGTCCCTCACCAACAGCTCGCACGCCGAGCGGTCGGGTCCATCACCAACGAGGATGAGTGTTGCAGGGACCTTTTTTCGTATCTCATGAAAAATTCTAATGACATCCGGTACACGTTTGACGGCACGGAAGTTCGAGACGTGAACCAAAATTTTCTCTCCGTTCGGAGCAAAGCGTTGGGTGATCTCCTCGCTTGGTATGCGGCGATACTTTTGCGTGTCCACGAAGTTCGGAATGACGGCGATGTCCTTCTCGATGCCGAGATTGGTCATGGTCTTCTCGCGCAAGAAACGTGAGACTGCCGTAACGCCGTCGCTGCGTTCGATGCTGAACTTCACCACCGGAAGGAAGCTAGGCTCGAGTCCCACCAGCGTGATATCCGTCCCATGTAACGTGGTGATGCACTTCAATCCGTTGGTGACGATCTCCCGAGCCAAATACGCACTGATCGCATGCGGCACAGCATAGTGAGCATGAATGATGTCGAGTTTCTGAAACCGCGCAACCTCGACGAGCTTGCTCGCCAGTGCCGGCGTGTACAAGGGAAATTCGAAGAGCGGATAGCTTGCCATCTCCACTTCATGGTAGAAGATGTTTCCCAAGTATCCTTCCAAGCGCATGGGCATTGCATAGCTGATGAAATGAATTTGGTGCCCACGCTCGGCAAGAGCTTTGCCCAGCTCGGTAGCAACCACGCCGCTACCGCCGTAGGTCGGGTAACAAACGATGCCAATTTTCATAGGTCGAATTGTTGTCCGCATGAAGATAGTGAGCGATGTGGTAAGGTGCAAGAACTCTTTGGATTTCTTTCGCCGCCTCGACTCCGGAGTGTTCGTGCCTTTGATCGATAGCTTCGTTATCTTTCAGCTATGACCGACGAATTCACAAGCATTCGGGCGGAAACACGAGCGGAATGGAAGATTCAAGGCTCGCGCTTTCTTGCCGCTGCGCTGCCTGTTGCAACGCCGCAGGAGGCGTTGCAGTTCCTTGGTCGGGTGCGCAAGGAATTTTGGGATGCAACGCACCACTGTTTTGCCTACCGGCTTGGAACGGAGGGAACGCACTTTCGATACAGCGACGCAGGCGAGCCGAACGGCACCGCAGGCAAGCCCATCCTTGCAGCGATCGATGCTTACGGATTGACCGACCTCATCATTGTCGTCGCTCGGTACTTTGGCGGAACGAAATTGGGCGTAGGAGGATTGGCACGAGCGTACAACACGGCGGCGAACCTCGTGCTCGACCGGACTGAGAAAGTCACGCACTACAAAACAGCTCACCTTGTCGTTACCTTTCCTCATGCGCACATCAGCGGCGTGAGGTACGTTGTTTCGAAGACGGGCGCGAAGATTCTTGATACCACGTACGACGAGGATGTCCATATCGTGTTGGAAATTCGTCGTACGATGATAGAGGAAGTGCAAACTCAGCTCGTGAATCATACGCGCGGAAACGTCGCCCTCAAACAACTGGCCGTCGATTCACACGAACCACGCTGAAAGGTCTCACGCGCCCCTTTTGGCTCTGACGATCGCCATGGTGTCTAATGCGATCACCAGTTCTTCGTTTGTAGGAATCACAAGGACGCGCGTACGTGCTTCGGGTGTGGCAATATCCTTTTCCGTTTCGCTCGACTCGTTCGCCGCGTCGTCCAGCGTGATGCCGAAGTAGCTCATGGTGTCGCAACATGCCTTGCGAACATCCGGACTGTTCTCGCCGATGCCGCCGGTGAACACCACAGCGTCAACGCCGCCCAAGGCTGCCGCGTACGCGCCGATATACTTCTTGACCCGATAACAGAAAACGTCGAATGCATACTTCGCTTTCTTATCGCCATTTTTCATCTCTTGAATAATCTCCCGCATGTCGCTGCTGATACCGGAAATGCCCTGCAGCCCACTGTGCTTATTCAAGAGCGTGTTTGCCTCGGCAAGGGTCAATCCTTCTTTCCCCATGATGTAAAGGATCACCGAAGGGTCGATGTCGCCCGAACGAGTGCCCATCAACAATCCTTCGAGTGGTGTGAAGCCCATCGACGTGTCGATCGAAATACCGCCCTCGAGGGCAGCCATGCTGCAGCCGTTACCCAGATGACATGTGATGAGCTTGAGATCGCTCAGCGGGCGAGCGAGAAGTTCGGCTGCTCGTTCGGCAACGTAGCGGTGTGACGCGCCGTGAAAGCCATAACGCCGGATTTTGTATTGTGTGTAGAGCGAGTACGGAATGCCATAGAGGAACGCTCTGCGCGGCATCTTCTGATGGAACGCCGTATCGAACACCGCAACCTGCGGCGTGCCCGGCAGGTTCACCTGACAGGCGTTAATGCCGCGAAGGTTGTGTGGATTGTGTAACGGTGCAAGCTCGAAGTTCTCCCGTATTCCTTTGATCACCTCATCGGTAATCAACACCGAATCCGTGAACGTTTCACCGCCATGCACCACGCGATGTCCGATGGCGTGAATCTGCGACTTGTCTTCGATAACGCCGTGATTGCGGCTGAGCATGACGGCAAGGATGTACTCGATGGCAACGATATGATCGACGATTTCGCCCGCAATGGTGATCTCATCTCCATCATACCGAACATTCTTGAGCGTGGCACCGCTCATGCCGATCCGTTCGACGCTGCCGCGCGCAAGCCACTTGCGATCGTTGACTTCGATGAGCTGATACTTGACGGACGAACTGCCGCAATTGAGGACGAGAATATTCATCGGTCAAAGGAATGCGTTGGTGTCGAGGTATTGACTTCACTGCGCGCCGAGGGGATGCGCCTGCCATTGTCATCGTAGCGGAAAAATCCTTCGCCCACTTTCTTTCCCAATCGCCGCTCGCGCACCATGCGCCGTAACAGCGGGCACGGACGGTAGCGAGGCTCGCCCAATTCGTGAAAGAGCGTCTCCATCCACATCAGGACTTCGTCCAACCCCATTGCGTCCGCCATTTCTAACGGTCCTGCTTGCATGCTGTAGCCGAGGTGCATCGCTGTGTCGATATCTTCGGCTTTGGCGATGCCCTCCATGAGCACGTGCATCGCTTCGTTCAGCATAGGCAAAATGATGCGCGTGGTGATGAAGCCGGGATACTCGAATACCTCCACAGGCGTTTTGCCGATCCGCTCTGCAAAACGCTTGACGAGGTTGTAGGTTTCGTCGGAGGTTTTCATTCCGCGGACAATCTCGACCAACGGTACGCGTGGTACAGGATTCAGAAAGTGCATCCCGATGATCCTGTCGGGTCGCTTGCTGGATTGAGCGAGTTTTGTCAAACTCAGCGTTGCGGTGTTGGAAATGAACACCGCATCCTCCTTCGCGACAGAATAGAACGCCTCGATGAGCTGGCGCTTCGCCTCGAAGTTCTCATCGATTGCCTCAATGATGATATCGCACGTCTTGAGGTCGGCAAGATTGGTGGTGGTACGAATGCGAGAGAGAATAGCTCGCTTTTCGGATTCCGTCACGCCCCAGCGTTTGATGTCCAGGTCCATCGACTTGTTGAGCGCTTCGATGCCTGCCTTTAGGCGTGCTTCGTTCTTCTCCACAACAATCACCTCGATGCCGGCAGCGGAAACAGTTTGTGCTATCCCCTGACCCATCACTCCCAAGCCGATAACGCCGACGAGACTGAACTCGTCTTTCAATTTCCGTTTGGCAAGGAGCGGTGACTCGAGGTCTCCGATGGTGAGTTTTTGTGTCATATTCCCATTCCGTGTGATGAAACTGTTTAGAAATCCTTCCGGTGCATGATGAACGCCGCGACGCCAAACAGACCGAACGCCGAGAGAATCGGTTGAAGGAATGCCTGCCATGCAACCGGGCGTTGCAGAATCTGATTGGACAGTTCACGCTGCATGCTCGAGACCTGCGGCAACGCGTAGGAGAACACGTCGCACGCGGTGCGGTAGAGTGGATTCTCCGAGAGCATGTACAAGACCGTTTGTCGGCTGTCGAGCAGATTGTCCACTACCATGAGGTAGAGAAAGCAGCCGATGATGGGAACGGCCGCGTTGCGAAAGATAACTCCCAACACTGCGAGCATCGAGCCGATCACGGCGAACATGAGCGTCATCGTTATCGAGGAAAGCAAGAAGTGAACATTCCACACACCTGCACGTATACCGAACGTCAACCACACACCGGCAATAAAGTAAACCGTCACCGCGCCGATTGCGCACACGCCGCCGAGTGATCTTCCTGCCAGGAGTTCCCATCGCGCCAGTGGCTTCGACAAATACAGATCAACGATGCCTTTCTCCAAACTATCGGGAATCAGGCTTGCTGTGGCGAAAACGCCGAACAGCATGATGCCGACAAAGAGTCCTCTTGCCAATCCTGCTTGCATGTTGTACACGGAAGGCATGAGTTCTTCCGGCTGCGCCGGCGTACTGATCGGTAAGCCGAAGAGGTGAAGCACGATCCCTTCGTTCGTTTGTTGTGCGGAAATTGCGACAAGTGTTCCCAGCAGGACCAACGTCGAAATGCCCAGCAGAACGTAGAGCGTCGCTTTCGAAAGGAGCTCTCGAATCGTTCCTCGGATGAGTGTCAAGATGCTCATGGTGCCATCTCCCGCTTGAGTAATGCGAGGAACGACTCTTCGAGCGAACTCTTCCTCTGTGCAAGGTATGTGATGAGAACACCATGCTTGCGAAGCGTATCAACGAATCGGTTCAACTCCTGCACATCCTTCACTTCGGCGGTCATAACGTTACCGTTCATGCGAAACGCCAGCACGTTTGCGGCAGCTTCATGGTGAAATGCTTCGGGCACCTCGCCCGCTACACCGATGTCGTAGAGGTTGCTTCTCCTCGTCAATTCTTCTACCGTTCCCACCTTGAGGATCGTTCCTTTGTCGAGGATGGCAACGCGGTCCGAGATCATCTCGACTTCCGAAAGAAGATGGGAGTTGAGAAAGATGGTCTTGCCCTCGTGCTTGAGGCGTACGAGGAGATCGCGAACCTCTTTCCGTCCGACAGGATCAACGCCGTCCGTCGGTTCATCGAGGAACAACAATGGAGGATCGTTGATGAGCGCCTGCGCCAATCCGAGCCGTTGCAGCATACCCTTCGAGAACCTTCGCACCTTCATTCCCTTCCACTGTTCGAGCCCGACCAACGGAAGGAGCGTGGAGATGCGTGAGGCAATTGCCGCACGCGGCATTTTGCTCAGCCCTCCGAACAGCATCAGCACTTCAACCGGAGTCAGGTAGCTGGGATAACGGTGTGCCTCAGGTAAGTACCCGATTCGTGTTCGAACCTCAACGTTCGGCAATGGCACGCCCAAGAGCATCGCCCGCCCGGCGGATTGCCGCACGAAGCCCAAGAGGATTTTGACGAACGTCGTCTTTCCCGCGCCGTTGGGTCCGAGCAAGCCGAAAATCTCTCCTTGTCGGACTTCGAGCGATACGTCACGAAGTGCGGTAACGGAGGGATGTCTGTTGAAAGCGTCCTTGTAAATCTTCGTGAGAGAATGCGTGAGAATAGCGTGCACGGTGGTCGAGTCGGCTTCAGGCTTCGGATACTTCATTGCGTTGCTCGCCAGATACCACTTCGCACAGTGGCAGCATAGAGTGAACGCCCGTCGGAGGCAAGAGCAGCGACACGCCGATCAGGCAAATTGTAGGTGAAGGAGAGCCATGTGATGCCGCCATTGGCTGTCGAATAAACACCGTTGTTCTCTGTCGAGCAGTACACTGCAGATGTTGTTGCGGCCATGTCGGTTACGCGCGCGGTATCGGGAATGCTGATGGAGGCAGGAAGCCAAGAGGCTCCTTGCGTTCGCGAGTTGTACATGGCGCCAGTTGTTGCAGCGTAAATGATGTTCTCATTCACGAACACGCGTGTGAGGGTGTTCGGCGCCCAAGCGGTTTGCGCGGGGCTCCACGTGTCGCCGCTGTTCGTGGAGACGTATGCGGTGGCGCTGAGTGCGAGAAATAACAATGCGTTGGCGCCAGCTAGTCCCTTGAATCCCGGTAAATCCGACGGGATGCCGTTGTTGATGAACGTCCAATTGGTTCCGCTGTTGGAAGACCGAAGCACACCGAACGATGTTGCGGCGAACAGGAACCCGGTACCGCGTGTAAGATCAAGGACGCTGATAGGCGAAATGATCGGTGTCCAACTCACGCCGTCATTGAAGGAGATCGACAAGGCACTATCGCTGCCGGCGAGAACGCGCCCACCCTCGATCATGACGCCGACGAACACCTTGCCTCCGTTGATGGTGGGCGTGAACAGCCACGTCCTTCCGCTATCCAACGATCGATACAAGCCGTTGTTGGTGCCGACAAAGAAGCGGCGCCCATCCGTAGCAAAGCTTCGCACAATGGTTCCCGACAACCCTACCGAATCCCATATCGTCAATGTGGATGGTGGAGTGGAGGATGTCGGGCTGGGTTTTTCTCGACATCCGATGAGGATGAAGAGCGCCAACACAAGCGCAACGCCGCACGCACGCTTCATATTACTCTCCGAAGGGACCTCTCTGCATTGCATGAATACATGAACAAAGGTGGGTGCGTTGTGTAAACACCGCTCAAAAAATACCCAAATTGCATGACGGATGCAATCAACAATACGACGTGCGGCGCGCTGCGTATCGTAGGAGGTGAACGTCGTTCGGTTGCGAACGCGATCCACCATGCATGCCGCATCCGATCCGAGGGGACGGTTGTATGTTTGTTTCATTTTGTCTATCTTTTGCATGACGGAATTCGGTGTTGGTTGGCGACAAGACTTTGAAGGAACCGCATTCTGGCAAACGGGTGTTGACAAGACGGGTGGAAGGGAAAAAAATTTTTTTTTGCCGTTAAGTAAGACTGATCCAGTCGGATTTTGCAGTGGTTAGACTTTCGAAAAAAGTTGAGTACGGTTTGATTGCGATTCGCTACATCGCCCTCCAATCCAACGGCGATGTCGTGACAGCGAAGGAGATTGCCGACAAGCATCGAATCTCGTATGAGTTGGTGGCGAAAGTCCTTCAGCGACTCGCTCGAGCGGGCTTGGTTGCGTCGCAGCAAGGTGTGCGTGGTGGCTATACGTTAGCAAAGAATCCGAACGAGATCTCGATTTCGATGATCATCAATGCCATCGAAGGGAACCTACCCGCCATTGCTCAGTGCATGGCAGAAGGACCGGAGAGCTGCGAAGTCTTTCGCAACTGCACCATCAAATTGCCTCTGACGAAAGTGCAAGCGAACATCGAACAGGCGTTCAGCAGTATGACCTTAGCACAAATTGTATGAGTACGCTCCGACTTCCAATCTATCTCGACAATCATGCAACGACGCGCGTCGATCCAAGAGTGCTCGAGGCGATGTTGCCGTATTTCTCCGAACATTATGGCAACGCGGCGAGCAGGCAGCATGAATTCGGGTGGAGAGCCGAAGCCGCCGTCGAAAACAGCAGGAAGCAGATTGCGAACCTGGTCGCGGCTGAAGCTGAAGAAATCGTTTTCACGAGCGGTGCAACGGAGTCTATCAATCTCGCGCTCAAGGGGGTCGCCGAAGGATACGCATCAAAGGGAAGACACATCATTACTGCGGCGACGGAACATAAGGCAGTGTTGGATTGCTGCAAGCGGTTGGAGCGTTACGGCTATCGCGTGACGATCCTTCCCGTCGATTCCTTCGGGGCGGTTTCGCTGGAAGGCATCGAGCGGGCGATGACGCACGAAACGATACTGGTCAGCATTATGGCGGCGAACAACGAGATAGGTACTCTTGCTCCCATCCACGCGATCGGCACGTTGTGCACAGAGCGCGGGATACTGTTCCATACGGATGCAACGCAAGCGTTCGGTAAGTTGCCTCTCGATGTGAAGACACTGCACATCGACCTTATGTCCTTCAGTGCACACAAGATGTACGGACCGAAAGGGATCGGCGCTCTCTTCGTGCGGAAAGCTTCACCTCGACTCAACGTTCGGCCGCTCATCGACGGAGGAGGGCACGAGCGGGGGCTACGTTCCGGTACGTTGAATGTGCCGGCGATTGTCGGGTTTGGCGAGGCGGCTCGCATCGCAGGCGAGGAGATGGCGACTGAGCGCGTTCGTACGGAGACCTTACGCAACATGTTGGTGGAGAAACTTCTCTCGACAGTCGAGCACTCCAAACTGAACGGCCATCCCACCGAGCGCTTGCCCAACAACGCGAACATCACATTCGTTGGCGCTCCTGCCGATCGAGTGATGATGGAAATGAAGGATGTAGCGGTCTCCTCCGGTTCAGCCTGTTCGTCCGCGCAGGCTGAACCATCGCACGTCTTGAGAGCAATCGGGTTGAGTATCGACGAAGCGAAATGTTCGATTCGCTTCGGGCTGGGACGATTCACGACCGAAGAAGAAATCCACTATGCCGCAATGCGTGTGGCAGAGGTGGTCAAAAATGTTCGGGCACGAAACAGAGGCGTGGCAGAGCACCATCACATGGCGGTAGAGGATGTTTGAAAGACGTAAGCAAAACAAACACTCATGGAAACCTACAGAGTAAGGCACCAATGAAACCTCTTGACTACATACTCCATCATCGAACAGAAGTCCTGGAGTTCTTGAAACAGCACTATCCGATGTACCATCTATCGAATGTCTTCTTCCGGGACATTCAGTACGGCATTCGCACGTGGCTCGAACGCAGGGGGGAGAAGATGAGTTACATGGAAGCAGAAGAGATCGCGCGAGCATTCGTTCAGACATTAGAGAAGGAAAAGGTTTTGACGCCAATCGATCGTCAAAGCTGGGTGTTGAATTATCCGCCATTCAAGAAGCCGGCAGTGGCACCAGCGGCGCCAGCCAAGCCCGCCCCCGGAGCGGCACCAGCGAAGTCGCCTGCAGCCGCCAGGGCACGGACACCCTTACCGCCTCTGAGCAGCGCGAAGCCCGCTGCAGCAGCTCAAACGAGCGCGCGACCGGCAGGCGGACTCCCGCCCCTGACGAGTGCGATACCCGCAGGCGGCGCCAATGCTGCGGCGGCAGCAAGCGCAAAGCCGACGGACGGGCAAGCATCGGGTGAGCAGTCCGAAGGCGTGACCCAATTGTCTGCACAGGCGGAGCCGGCGACACCCTCAGCCTCTGTTGCACAGAAACAGCCATCTCCAGTCCCTGCTCCTACGCAGCAGCCGACGACCCAAACGCCTGCGGCGCCGAACCTGAAGAAGAGTCTTCCGCCTCTGAAAGGCAACTACACACCGGCGGGGAAGAAGGAGGAAAAGACGTAGGCATGTTTCACCAACAATATTGACACAACAACACCTATGGCAACTGAAACGAACGACATCGAACTCTTAGCGAAACAAGAGTACAAGTACGGGTTCGTTACCGACATCGAGATGGACATAGCGCCTCGAGGCTTGAACGAGGACATCGTCCGTCTCATCTCGGAGAAGAAAAACGAACCTGCGTGGCTGCTCGAGTGGCGGCTGAAAGCCTATCGTCATTGGCTGACGATGGAGGAGCCGAAGTGGCCCAACGTGAAGTATCCACCCATCGACTATCAGGCTTATCACTACTACGCCGCGCCGAAAAAGAAGCAGTTCAAAAGTTTGGAGGAAGTCGATCCGGAACTCCTGAAGACGTATGAGAAGCTCGGCATCCCGCTCGAGGAGCAGAAGATGCTCGCCGGTGTCGCGGTGGATGCCGTCTTCGATAGTGTTTCGGTCGCGACCACGTTCAAGGAGAAGCTCGCTGAGTTGGGGATCATCTTCTGCTCGTTGACCGAAGCGGTGCAGAATCATCCCGATCTTGTGCGGACGTATCTGGGTTCTGTTGTTCCGTACACAGACAATTTCTTCGCCGCGCTCAATTCGGCGGTCTTCAGCGATGGTTCGTTCTGCTACATTCCCAAAGGTGTTCGCTGTCCCATGGAGTTGTCAACGTACTTCCGCATCAATGCAGCGGAAACGGGACAGTTCGAACGAACACTCATTGTTGCGGACGAAGGCGCGTTCGTGAGCTACCTTGAAGGTTGCACGGCGCCGATGCGTGATACCAACCAACTGCACGCAGCCGTGGTGGAGCTGATCGCACTGGACCATGCGGAGATCAAATACTCGACAGTGCAGAACTGGTATCCGGGCGACAAAGAAGGAAAGGGCGGCATTTACAACTTCGTGACGAAGCGCGGGAAAGCGATGAAGAACGCGAAAATTTCCTGGACGCAAGTCGAGACCGGCTCAGCAATCACATGGAAGTATCCGAGTTGCATCTTGCAGGGCGATAATGCCGTCGGCGAATTCTATTCGGTGGCGGTGGTGAACAACTACCAGCAAGCCGACACCGGTACGAAGATGATTCATATCGGCAAGAATACGCGCAGCACCATCGTCTCCAAAGGCATCTCCGCCGGTTACGGACAGAACTCGTATCGAGGATTGGTCAAAGTGACGAAAGGTGCCATCGGTGCGCGCAATTTTTCGCAATGCGACTCGCTGTTGCTCGGCGATAAGTGCGGCGCGCACACCTTCCCGTATATCGAAGTGAAGAACACCTCCTCCAAGGTCGAACACGAAGCGACGACCTCGAAGATCGGTGAAGATCAAATCTTCTACTGCCAGCAACGCGGGCTGTCGAAAGAGGATGCTGTCAATATGATCGTGAATGGCTTCTGCAAGGAAGTGTTCCGAGAGCTACCGATGGAGTTCGCGGTGGAAGCACAGAAACTCCTCGGCGTCAGTCTTGAAGGAAGTGTGGGGTAAGGAATGAACATGAATCGACAATCAGAAAAGGAACGAGTGATGTTAGAAATCAAGAATCTTCACGCGCAGGTCAACGGCAACGAGATCCTGCACGGTGTGAACCTGAACGTGAACGCGGGTGAACTGCACGCTATCATGGGTCCCAACGGTTCGGGCAAGAGTACGCTTGCAGGAGTGCTTGCCGGACGCGAAGCGTACCGTGTCACGGAAGGTGAAGTGTGGTACAAAGGGATGGATCTTCTTGCCATGAATCCCGAAGAGCGTGCCCGTGAAGGATTGTTTCTTGCGTTCCAGTATCCGGTCGAGATCCCCGGCGTGTCCAACAGCTATTTCCTGAAAGTGGCGCTCAACGCCATCCGCAAGCACCGCGGGCTTGAGCCGCTGGACGCTGTCGATTTTCTGACCTTGGTCAAGGAGCGACTCACGTTGGTCGATATGGATCCGAGCTTTCTCAACCGGCCGGTGAATGAAGGCTTTTCCGGAGGCGAGAAGAAGCGGAACGAAATCTTTCAGATGGCGGTGCTGGAACCGACGCTTGCGGTGTTGGACGAGACCGACTCCGGCCTCGACATCGATGCGCTGCGTATCGTTGCGGACGGCGTCAACAAACTGCGGCGCCCCGACAACGCGACGATCGTCGTTACACACTATCAACGCCTGCTCAACTACATCATTCCTGATTACGTTCATGTGCTTGTGGATGGAAAAATCGTGAAGAGCGGCGGCAAAGAGTTGGCGTTGCTTCTCGAAGAGCGTGGATATGATTGGGTGCGCGAAGAAACCGAAGCGGCAGCATAAGGAGTGGAGATGAGACAAGAAGTTCGTAACACCAAAGAGTGGTACCGCACACACTTCGAAGCCTTCGAGCAAAGTCTCAACGGTGAGGCGACATCGCGCGTTCATGCCTTGCGCCGGCGAGCAATTGAGGCATTCGACGCGCTCGGGTTCCCGACAACACGCGAAGAAGAATGGCGCTTCACCGACGTGTCGCCGATTGCGCGGACGCTGTTCGTCCCCTCGCTGACACCCGGTGATACGGAAGCGATGGGGGAGGAGATCGAAAGCCTCACGTTTCGTGGTTGGGAATCGGTTCGGTTCGTGTTTGTGAACGGACACTACCGGGCAGAGTTCTCCGTCGTCCCCGCTCTTCCCAAGGGGGTGACGGTGACCAACCTGGCATCTGCCCTGAAGGCGAACGACCCGAACCTCTATTGCCACCTCGGCCGGTATGTGCAGTACGACGAGAACGCGTTCACCGCCCTCAGCACGGCGTTTCTGTTCGATGGTGCCTTCATTCACATTCCCGATGATGTGGTGCTGGATGTACCGATTCATTTGGTGTTCTTTGAAACTTCGGGCGGCGTGCCGCTGGCTGCACACCCGCGCAATCTGATTATCGTGGGAAAGCGCAGCAAAGTGTCGATCGTCGAGACGTACGCCGGAAGAGGCGACGAGCCGTATCTCACCAACGCGGTCACGGAATTTGTTGTGGGCGAAGGAGCGAGCGTCGAGCACGACAAGCTGCAAGCCGAATCGCTTACCGGCTTTCACATCGGCACCGTGCATTTCGAGCAGCACGAAGGCAGCACCGTGGTATCGAATGCGATCAACTTCGGCGGCGCATTGGTGCGCAACACCATTACGGCCGTACTCGGTGCGGAGCGCTGCGAGGCGACACTGAACGGTTTGTCCCTCACTACCGGCACACAGCTCGTCGATCATCATACGACGATCGATCATGCGCAGCCGAAGTGTGCCAGCCATGAGCTGTACAAATCCATTCTCGACGGAAATTCGAGAGGCGTCTTCAACGGCAAAATCTTTGTACGGAAAGACGCTCAGAAAACCGATGCCAAGCAGACGAACAAGACGCTCTTGCTCTCGGACCATGCAACCATCGACACGAAACCCCAACTCGAGATTTTTGCCAACGATGTGAAGTGTACACATGGTGCGACTGTCGGGCATCTGGATGAAGAGCAGTTGTTCTACCTTCGGTCACGAGGCATCGGCGAGGAAACAGCGAAGGACATCCTCACCTTTGCGTTCGCGAGCGATATTATCAATCGTGTTCATGTCGAGCCGCTACGATCGCAGGTGGATGCAATGCTGCAGGAACGGCTGCGACAAGGACGCACACTCGAACTGTGATCATGGAAGGTACGGCAACCTATACCGACGAGAGCGTAAAAGCGCCGATCCCTGTGGAGAGTTGTCGCTTTCACTTTCCCTTGCTGCGCCGCCAGGTGAACGGCAAACCGCTCGTCTATCTCGACAACGCAGCAACAAGCCAAAAACCGCAGGTGGTGATCGACGCGATGATTCGGTATTACTACGAGGAAAACTCGAATGTTCATCGCGGCGTGCATTATCTGAGCGAGCGGGCGACCGAATCGTATGAAGGCGCACGTGCAAAAGTGCAGCGCTATATCAACGCACGCTCTACCAAAGAGATCATTTTTGTGCGCGGCACGACCGAGGCGATCAATCTTGTCGCCGGTAGTTTCGGCCGAACACATCTCCACGCGGGCGATGAAGTGCTTATCTCGGCGATGGAGCATCACTCGAACATCGTGCCCTGGCAGTTGGTGTGTGAAGAGAAGCAAGCTCGACTCCGCGTCATCCCGATGAACGATGCAGGCGAATTGCTCCTGGACGAATACCAGAAGCTGCTGACCGAGAAGACGCGCATTGTGGCCGTGACACATATTTCGAACGCACTCGGAACAATCAACCCGGTGAAGTCCATGATCGCTATGGCTCATGCACACGGCATTCCCGTGTTGGTGGACGGCGCACAAGCGGTGCCGCACATGCGTGTGGATATGCAGCAACTCGAGTGTGATTTTTACGCATTCTCCGCACACAAAATGTTCGGCCCGACCGGTGTCGGTATCTTGTATGGCAAAGAAGCCCTGCTCGACGCGATGCCGCCGTATCAGGGAGGCGGCGACATGATCAAGTCGGTCACGTTCGAGAAGACAACCTTCAACGATCTTCCCTACAAGTTCGAAGCGGGCACACCCAATATTGCCGGCGGCATCGGACTGGGTGCGGCCATCGATTATCTCAGCGGGATGGACATGAACGCTGTGATGGCGTACGAGGCGGAACTGTTGCACTACGCAACAACCAAGCTGAAGGAGATTCCGGGCCTCACCATCATCGGTACAGCGAAAGAAAAGGCTGGTGTTATTTCGTTCGTGATAGAAGGCGTTCATCCACACGACATTGGAACGATCCTCGACTATGAAGGCGTGGCAATTCGAACGGGACATCACTGTGCACAACCGGTGATGCAACGGTTCGGCATTCCCGCAACGGCGCGCGTATCGTTTGCTTTCTACAACACCAAAGATGAAATCGATGTGCTCGTCCACGCGTTGCACAAGGTGAAGGAGGTATTGGGGTAATGTCGGCACTGCGCGAGCTGTATCAAGAGGTTATTCTCGACCACAACAAGAATCCCCGCAATTTCCGGAGGATGGACGATGCCACGCGCAAGGTGGAGGGGTTCAATCCGCTGTGCGGCGATCACTATACGGTGTTCGTCAAGATGGATGGCGACGTGATAGCCGACGTGAGCTTCGAGGGAAGTGGCTGTGCGATCTCGAAATCGTCCGCGTCGGTGATGACTTCTCTTCTGAAAGGCAAAACCAAAGCCGACGCCGAACGTCTCTTCGAAACATTTCACAAGTTGGTGACGGGCGAGTTGAACGGCGAACGCAACTTCGATAGGCTCGGCAAGCTTGCAGCGTTTGCAGGCGTCAGCGAGTTTCCGGCTCGCGTCAAGTGCGCAAGTCTCGCGTGGCATACGCTGCTTGCCGCATTGAAGGATGAAGCACCGGCAACCGTCAGTACGGAGTAGTACACATGACAGACACTCATCACGACAAAACAGGAACACCGTCAACTTCGGAACCCGTAACGCCGGTACCGGAGCCTTCTGCTTCGAGCGAGCAACGCCAACTCAGCACCGTCGAGCAAACCATCATCTACAACAACGTGGTCGAAGTGTTGAAGACGTGCTATGATCCTGAAATCCCGGTCAATATTTATGAGATGGGTTTGATCTACGATGTGAAGGTCGCAGCTGACGGCGGTGTGCTGGTGGTGATGACACTGACGACGCCTCATTGCCCCGCAGCACAGTACCTGCCCAGAGAAGTAGAAGCGAAAGTCAAAAACATCCCTCATGTTACGCAAGCGGTCGTCAAGGTGGTGTGGGATCCACCGTGGAATCCGAGTATGATGTCCGAGGCGGCGCGCTTGGAACTTGGCCTTTGATGCAATCGAAACGGTGTTTGAGTTTTATGAACAAGGAGAAACGATGGAAACGACAAACATTCCTGCAAAGCTCGACGTGAACGAAGAAATTCTGTTGACCGAAAAAGCGGCCCAACAGATCAAGAAGCTGAAAGCCGAGAACAACATCCCCGACCATCACGGCTTGCGTCTCGGCGTCAAAGGCGGAGGGTGCTCGGGCATGACGTACGTTCTGGCTTTCGATGAGCAACCGAGAGAGAACGACAAGATCATGGAACAGTTCGGCATCAAGATGTTTGTCGATCCGAAAAGTCTGTTCTTTCTTTCGGGTACCGTTCTCGATTTCAGCGATGGGTTGAACGGCAAGGGCTTCGTTTTCAACAACCCGCAAGCGACACGAACCTGCGGGTGCGGCCAGTCGTTTGGCGTCTAAGGCACGAGTACGCTGACCGTGAGAGCAAGTTCTTCGCTTGCTCCACACCTTTTGTGTCGGTAGAGCTTTCCGCATCACACAAGAGGAACGTCCATACATGCATCTGGACCACAAGCGCTTTGCAGGCGCTGAATGGTTCATTCCATATCACACATCATCACAATCTTGGGAGGCACGTCATGGAATTCATGGACTATCTGAGCGTGTTCTTTCGGTGGCTGCATATTGCTGCCGGCGTCATTTGGATAGGGCATCTGTACTTTTTCAATTTTGTCAATGCGCCGTTTACAACGGTGATGGATCCAGAAACGAAGAAGAAAGTGGTGCCCGAATTGATGCCGCGTGCATTGTATTGGTTCCGGTGGGGAGCAGCCTACACGTGGGTGACGGGCGTTCTGCTGCTGATGCTCGTGTATTATCATGGCGGATTGATGTTCGAGGAAGGAAAAGGATGGACCCCAGGCGCGATCATTATGCTGGTGGTAACGTTTGGGGGTTTTGCTCTCTACGACATTCTCGCGAAGTCAACGCTCGCGAAGGACATGAAAGTGTTCGCTGCCATCGGCTTCTTGCTCATAGCTGCAGTGATGTATTTGATGATCGACTTCGGCGGCTACAGCTATCGGGCATACAACATCCACATCGGTGCGATGCTGGGAACGATCATGGCTGCGAATGTTTGGATGCGGATCTGGCCTGCTCAGAAGAAAATCATCGCAGCCGTGAAGGAAGGCTCCGCTCCCGAGCAAGCATTGGTTGCCAGCGCGGGCATGCGGTCGAAGCACAACACGTTCCTTTCGGTTCCCCTGTTCTGGACGATGATCACCATGCACACGACGGTGCCGGGAGCGAACAGTCCGCTGTACCTGCTCGCGGTGGTGATCCTCGGGTGGCTTGCCGTTCAGCTCGTGTACGGGAAAGCCGCACGCATCAAAGGCTTTTGATGAGCCGGTGGAGGAGCTTGCCGTGAAGCGACGAGAGTTCATCAAAAAGACCACTGCAACCGGCGCGGCTGCCATTGCAGGGCAATTGTTCATTCCGTACTCATCGATCAACAACACTATGGAGGATAAGCGCATGGCATACGAATGGAAGTTCAACCCGCGTCCGTACTCGGACGAAGAAGCGAAGAAGCTCCTCGCTCCCGTTATCGATGCGGAGACGAGCGACTGGCATTACAACACACACCACAAAGGTTACGTTACGGCGCTCAACACGATCGAGAAAGACTTGGAGACTGCCGACCGCTCGAAGGCGAACGGAAATTACAGTCCGATCGGCGAGTTGAAGCGGCGTACGACGTGGAACCACGCAGGCGCATTGCTCCACGACGTGTATTGGGAAGTGATGGGCGGCGACGGAGATGTGAGCAAAGGTCCGGAGATCAAAGCGGCGATCGAAAAGGAGTTCGGCTCGATCGACGCATGGAAAGCCGACTTCAAAGCCACGGCACTTTCCGCTAAGCTCAGCGGCTGGGGCGTTCTGGCGTACGACATGCTCTACTCGAAACGACTCCTCAACGTGCTCGTGGACGAACACCACTACGGTGCGATCTGGGGTGGCATCCCTCTCATCCCATGTGATGTGTTCGAGCACGCCTACTACCACAAAGATGGTCCCAAGCGCGCAGCCTATATCGACAACTTCCTCGCGCATCTTCATTGGGGAAGAATCAACGAGCGCTACAAGAAGTACGCACGCTAAGACACGGTGCCCAAGTTCCGAACGCCCGACGTTCGGAACTTGGCGTGCTTCTAGAGTTCATCTTGATGTTCAGTCTGAAATTTTCTATCATGAAACTGACCATCGAGCGTGATCGCTATGGCAGTGCAACTTCTGCCGTTGTTTCCGTTGCAGGTGGTGCTCTTTCCTCAGTCTGTCCTTCCTCTCCATATTTTTGAAGAGCGGTACAAACAGCTCATCGCGGAGTGTCTTGATGAGGGGAAAGCGTTCGGCATCAATCTCATAACGGAAGCAGGGCTGGCCAAAGTGGGATGTACGGCAACCGTGCTGGAACTGGTGAAGCGCTATGCGGATGGCCGCATGGATATTCTCGTCGAAGGGGGTGAGCGGTACCTGCTGGAAAAGGTCGTCGCTTCACAGACCTTGTTTAGCGTGGGGCAAGTGAAATTCTTCGAACAGCGTACCGAAGCGCTCGATGAAGCACTCGCAGAGGAAACGATTCGCCTACATAACCGGCTCGTAGAGATGGTGTATCGCGAAGAAGCGTACAAAGTCGAATTCGATGCAGCAAATCCCCAAGTGTCGTTCAAGATCGCGCAGAAGGCGGGGATGGAGCTTTCACAACGCCAAGTGTTGCTGGCGACGGAGTCAGAGAACGAGCGCTTGCGGTTGTTGCATGCGTACTTCGTCGAGGTTATTCCCAAGCTCGAGCGCCTCAGCGAAGTTGAACGGATCGTCAAAGGTGATGGATACATTGTCCACTAATGGAGAATCGTTGCTATGAACAAGAAGCTCAGAATGGTGCGCAAGAAGCACAAGAAAGCCATCGAGCGGATGAAGGCAAAGCGCAAAGCAGAGATGGCAAAGAAAGCATCATCGTGAGGCGCAAGAGGGTGACTGATGAAGTCACCTTTTTGCTTTGGTGCGTGAGATGAAAGGTTTGTCGTTGACATATCGCTTTGGTACAAGGCAGTACGACCTTGGTGCCCGGACACACGTGATGGGAGTTTTGAATGTTACGCCCGATTCGTTTTCCGATGGGGGAAAGTACCTCGATCCCGAGGCGGCAGTGCAACATGCCCTTGCGATGATCGATGAGGGTGCCGACATCATCGATGTGGGAGGAGAGTCGACGCGCCCGCGCAGTGCGGCGTATGGCGAAGGTGCTGAGCCTGTGAGCGTCGAAGAAGAATTGCAACGCGTCATCCCCGTGATTGAACGTGTGGCGAAGCTGACGGACATTCCCCTTTCGATCGACACCTACAAAGCAGAAGTGGCGCGCGAAGCACTGCGTGCAGGTGCAGTGATCGTGAACGACATCAGCGGAATGCGCTTCGATCCCAGCATGCCTGAGATTGTTGCTGAAGCTCATGCGTCGGTCATTATTATGCACATCAAAGGCACGCCAAAGACGATGCAACTGAACCCGACATACGACGATCTCTTAGGGGAGATAACAACCTCTCTCTCCGAAGGGATTGCGCTCGCACGCTCTGCGGGCATCGAGCAAATCATTATCGATCCGGGCATCGGCTTCGGCAAGACCACCGAGCACAACCTGCAACTCCTTGCCTGCCTGGAGCACTTCTGTGCGTTAGGCTACCCGGTGTGCGTCGGTGCTTCACGTAAGTCCTTCATCGGAGCGCTGCTGAACCTTCCTGTCACTGATCGACTGGAGGGTTCGCTCGCTGCGGGGGTAGCAGCAGTGTTGCACGGCGCGCATATCCTGCGAGTGCACGACGTCCAAGCCACCACACGCGCCGTCATGATAGCAGACGCAATCAAACGTTCGACAATCAACGAAGCACGGGTCAAGAGGAGTTAGGTGATCGAACTGTTCAAAATCGGTTTTCTTTCGTTCACCCTCGTCGATTTATTCGATGTGGCATTGGTGTCGTTCATTTTTTATCGATTGTATTTGGTGATGAAGGGGACGATCGCCGCGCAGATCTTTGCCGGGCTGGTCGTGATCATGGCGTTTTCGTTCTTTGCCCAAGCGATCAACTTGCGTGCAATGAGTTGGATCTTGAGGACGCTGACCGACATTTGGGTGATTGCGTTTATCGTTCTGTTTCAACCCGAACTGCGACGCTTGTTGGTGTTGGTGGGGAGAAATCCCATAATTCGCTACTTCATCAGGTCGAACGTCGACGAATCCATCGACGAAGTTGTTGCAGCAGTAACGGAGCTTGCGCGTAAGAGGCAAGGAGCGTTGATCGTCTTTGTCCGCTCGACCGGCATCAAAGGACACGTCGAGACCGGAACGAAGATGGAGGCGCTTGTCAGTCGTTCATTGATTCTTTCCATCTTCAATCCGCGCTCGCCTCTGCACGATGGCGCCATCGTGATTAAGGATAGGCTGATCGAGGCGGCGCACGTGATTCTACCGCTCTCGGCGACAGCAGAGTGGGATGGTCATCCTCTCGGCACGCGCCATCGCGCTGCGCTGGGAATCTCCGAGCAAGCCGATGTGGTCGTGGTGATCGTTTCGGAACAAAGCGGCACGATCTCTTTGGCGGAGAACGGTGTGCTGGCGCGTGGGCTTACACCCGCCGTCTTGAGGCGCGAACTCAAAGAACGATTGACGAAGGAAGCTGACAAGTCGCTAAGCTCTGTGATGCGACTGATGCGCACAGCGGAATAAGGTGGCTCAAGCGAATGTAAAGACCGGATATTTGCAGTGGGAAGATTCGACGCGGAAATTCAGGACATGATCGCGCTTCTCAGGGATCGCGGCATCACCGACGAGCGATTGCTGGGAGCAATGGCAAAGGTACCGCGACATCTGTTCGTGCCTCCGCCGTTCACGAACCGCGCGTACGACGACTCCGCCTTACCCATTGGGATGATGCAGACGATTTCGCAGCCGTACACCGTCGCGTTTATGACGCAAGCGTTGGGGGTAAAGCCGGGAGATAAGGTGTTGGAAGTTGGGACGGGATCGGGGTACCAAGCGGCGATCCTCGCGGAGATGGGCGCGCATGTCTTCACGATCGAACGACACATGGAACTTCTCACCCGTGCTCGAAAAGTTTTGGAAAAGCTCGGGTATCGTGTGGCGTCGAAAGCAGGGGACGGAACGCTGGGTTGGAGTGAGTTTGCACCGTACAACGGTATCATCGTCACTGCCGCAGCGCCCGATGTTCCCGACCCACTGTTGAAACAGCTTGCCGATGGCGGCAGACTCGTCATCCCGGTCGGCGATTGGGATGTTCAGAATCTTCTCGTCGTCACGCGTCGCGGTGAGGAGTTCGATCGCAAAGAGGTGTTCGGATTCAAATTCGTCCCGCTCATCGGGAAGATGGGATGGGCAAAGTAAGCGCTGCATCCTCTCCCGCGAAACGAGTCATCGAGCAACCGCGAAAAGTTTTGGTGCTCGTCGGTCCTACCGCTTCCGGTAAGACGGACGTTGCGCTTCGGCTTGCCCAGCTCCTTCCGGTCGAAATCATTTCTGCCGACTCCCGCCAGATTTACAAGTATCTCGACATCGGCACGGCAAAACCCACGCCCGAACAACTCCGGCTCGTGAAGCACCACTTCGTGAGTGCATTTTCGCCCGACCACGAGTTCAGCGCCGGTGAGTTCGGTGCAAAAGGGAGAAAAGTCATCGACGCAATCTTCGCTCGCGGCAGAACGCCACTCGTCGTCGGCGGATCCGGGTTGTACATCCAAGCACTGATCGACGGTTTCTTCGAGGGACCCGGAGCCGACAAGGAGTTTCGTGATCGACTCAATCGCCGAGTGGCTGCTGGCGAGTTGCCGAAATTAGTAGAAGAGCTTCGGGCTGTGGACCCAGCCACCGCCTCGCGTATCGATCCACATAATGCGCGGCGCCTTATCCGTGCGCTCGAAGTGTTTCACCTCACAGGTAAGCCGATGTCGCAAGTGCACCGGCATCATGCCGTTACGATCTCCTTTCTTCCAAAACTCTTTGGACTCGCGTGGGATCGCAGCCAACTGTATCGGCGGATCGAACAACGCTGCGACGCAATGCTGCAAGCGGGTTTGTTGAAAGAAGTAGAGGAGCTCGAGCGCCGCAAGCTTACTCCCACGCTCAACGCTTTGAACACGGTCGGCTATGAGGAGGCATTTGCGTATCGGCGAGGCGAACTCTCGTACGATGAGATGGTGCGCCTCTTCAAACAGAACTCGCGCCGCTATGCAAAACGACAACTGACGTGGTTTCGTCGCGACACGCGGATTCAGTGGATTGCTATGGACGAGCATACCAATCCTGCAACCGTTGCCCAGCAAATCTACAGAGCATTCACAACCGACGATTGCTGACGAAGCCGAATCAGCAACGTATCCGTTCACACGAAAGGGTCATTCATGCAACTGGTCTATTTGGGATTGATTGGTGCCACAGCGGGTATTCTTGCGGGTATGTTCGGTATCGGTGGAGGAGTGTTGATCGTGCCCGCGCTGATACTCTTGCTCGGAATGCCCACACAAACCGCAACAGGGACATCGCTTGTTGCGCTCTTGCTACCTGTAGGAATTCTCGGCGTGTGGAGTTACTATCGAAGCGGAGCCATCACCAACGAGCACATCGAGTACGGATTGATCGTCGCTGCAGGATTGTTTGCGGGGACGTATTTCGGCTCGCAGATTGCGCTGGAGCTTTCGACCGACATGTTGCGGAAACTCTTTGCCGTGTTTCTCCTCTTCGTTGCGGGCTATATGTTTTTCAAAAACTAAATCTCGTTGGTAGGCTGTACGTTGCAACTATAGGATCGCTCGCCTTGTACGTCAAAGCTCGTGTTAAGAGCAGAGGTTGCCCACCAGTTACCAGCCCAAGAGCTGCCGAAGCGAAGATAGAACGTTTCTTCTGGCGTTGTGCTCACGAGGTCGGTGAGCGAGATCCTATACGGAAGCGATGTGGTAGCGGTGTGCCGAAGGACTGAAGAGAGTGTAGGTCGTGAACATTGTCGGGGTGGAGGGATTTGAACCCTCGACCTCACGGTCCCGAACCGTGCGCGCTACCCGGGCTGCGCCACACCCCGAAAGAAGCCGGCACTAACTTATTCAAATCTTCCGTCGGAAGCAACGCTGACGCAGCGATAGGTGAAAAGGTGGGAGGGGAACCTGATGACGTCAGAGAGAAGCCACGATCATCAAGCGAACCCTCGACCTTGGCGCTGAAGGCGCCACGTGCTTTCCGAGATGCGCCAAACGCGGCGAGAAGTCGGCAGTTTTGCTCCCAATGAATTCTCCGTAGAAATTTCAAACTCCCACTGTTGGCGCCCTTTCTTGTGCCTTGTACTTTGGTGCTTGAAAATCTGAAGCACACGATTGTCGGCTTAGACGAGATTTGTCCCACTCATCGCCTTTGGCAGTACCTCCGCGAGGTGTCCACACAGTTGCTCGATATGACTCTTCTCCACGATGAGAGGAGGGAGGAAGCGTAAGACGGTTGTGTGTGTGCAGTTCAGGAGAATCCGATGCTCGAGCAGGGCGTCCATGACAGGCTTTCCGGGGGCTGAGAGTTCCATTCCCACCATCAGTCCCTTACCGCGCACGTCCTTGATCAGATGTGGAACGGTGCGTTGTAGCGCGCGGAGCTTCTCCACGAGGAAGTCGCCCATCAACGCCGCGTTGTGCATAATGCCGTTGTGAACGATCTCATGCAGCACAACTCTTCCTGCCGCGCATGCAACGGGATTGCCGCCAAACGTTGTTCCGTGGTTGCCGGGTTTCAGCACATCACTCACGCGCTGATTGACGAGAACGGCACCGAGTGGAAGTCCGCCCCCCAACGGCTTCGCGAGCGTGACGATATCCGGCTTCACATCGTAATGCTCGCAAGCAAGAAACTTCCCGGTGCGTCCGATGCCCGATTGCACTTCGTCAGCAATCAGCAGGAACCCGAATCGGTCTCTCAATGCGTTCAAGCGCTGTGCAAATTCATTCCTCATCTCGACGATGCCGCCTTCTCCTTGGATGCACTCGAAAAAGACTGCTGCAGTTTTGGTGCCCACAACATTTTCCAATGCGGCAACATCATTGAAAGGGATGGCTGAGCAGCCTTCCAAAAACGGCCCGAACCCCTCCCGGTAGTCGGCGTTGGTCATGAGCGAAAGCGCACCCAGCGTGCGTCCGTGAAAACTGTTTTCCATGGAGACGAGAGTCGATCGCCAGGTTGCAGCACCCCATTTGCGCGCAAGCTTGATGGCTGCTTCCGTTGCTTCAGTGCCGCTGTTGCAGAAAAAAACGCGCTCATACTGCGTTATCTCCTTCAACATCTCCGCAAGCACGATCTGTGGCTCTTGAGCAAAAGAGTTGGAGATATGGATGTAGCGCGCAGCCTGTTCCGTTATGGCGCGCTGAAGTGCGGTATGACCGTACCCCAATGCGTTGACGGCAACGCCTCCAAGGAAGTCGAGGTATGCATTGTCATCCTTATCGTACAAGTACATGCCGTTGCCGCGGACGATTTCCACCGGCAGCCGCTTGTAGGTGGAAAGGAATGCTCGCGTCTCTCGCTCGAGAAGAGTCATCTGTGTGCTGGTCGTTGTGGGTAAAAAAATGCTTGCATAATTATACGAATTGATGTATAATCATGCAACAAATGTCTGTCAGATTTGTTTGATGATGATTCGGATCGGCGTTGTCGGTGCTTCAGGCTACTCGGGGGCAGAGCTTCTCCGATTGCTGCTCGCGCATCCGCGCGTTCGCATCGAACGACTTTTTGGAAACGCGTCGAAAGGGAAGCGCATCGACGAGGTACATCCTTCCTTACGCGGAATGCTGGCACGAACGGTCGAAGAGTTTGATCCCTCTTCTCTCAAGGGCATCGATCTGCTTTTCGTTGCTCTGCCCTCAGGTCATTCAGCACCGATTGTCCCGGAATCTCTTGCGGCAGGCTGTCGTGTTGTGGACCTCGGTGGGGATTTCCGCTTGAACGACCCTTCACTCTACCTACGTTACTATGGTCATGAACATCGCGCACCCGAGCTTCTTTCGCATGCGGTGTATGGGTTGAGCGAATGGAATTGCGACGCTATTCGGAAGGCGGCGTTGATTGCCAACCCCGGATGTTACCCGACGAGCATTCACCTTGCTCTTCTTCCGCTCCTGGCATCGGGTCTGCTCTCGGAGTCAACCATTGCGATTACGTCATACAGCGGTACGTCGGGCGCGGGAAGAACGGTAACGGAGTCCATGATGTTCAGCGAGGTAAACGACAGTGTACGAGCGTACAAGGTCGGCAACCACCAACACATTCCTGAAATCCAGCTCTATCTCAAACTCTTTGGAGGGAGAAATGTAGATTTTTCGTTCGTTCCTCACCTTTTGCCGGTCACGCGGGGGATTTATACGACGATACATTGTCGCGTGCAAGACGGAGTCGGGGCAGCAGACCTCCGCTCTGCGTTTACTGCTGCGTACGCTTCCTCACCCTTTGTACGCACGCTTGCGCCGGCTATCCCGGAAATGAAAGATGTGTTGCACTCGAACTTCTGCGACATCGGCTATGTGCTCGATGGCCGGACGCTGATCCTTTTTTCGGCGCTTGACAATCTGGGGAAAGGCGCGGCAGGGCAAGCAGTTCAGAATATGAACCTGATGTTGGATTTTCCACAAACAGAAGGATTACTCCCATGCTCCACGAAGAATTGACCGCTTCAGATGTTGCAACACGCGATGGCATCACGCTGCCGCGTGGGTTTCGTGCGGTGGGAATTCACTGTGGCATCAAGAAAGCCAAGAAAGATCTCGCCCTTATCGTTTCAGACGTGCCGGCAACCGCGGCAGCAGTCTTCACGCAAAATCGCGTTCAAGCAGCACCCGTGCTCTTGAGCAAGCGTCACTTTTCTCTCCGCAAAACATTTCGTGCGATTGTCATCAACAGCGGCAACGCCAATGCGTGCACAGGAGACCGTGGCTACGCCGACGCATGCACCATGGTGGAAGTCGCGGCGGAAGCGCTTGGCGTCTATCCTACTGAAGTCCTTGTTGCATCCACCGGCGTTATCGGCGAGCCGCTTCCCATGGAGAAGATCGAGCCAGGTATTCGCACAGCAAGCGCGCTCCTCAGCGAATCCGAACACGACAGTGCTGCCGAGGCGATCATGACCACCGATACATTCAAGAAAGTTGCAACGGCGACGTTCGAACTTGAGGGACGCGTCGTGCACATCGGCGGTATCGCTAAAGGTTCGGGCATGATTCATCCGAACATGGCAACCATGCTTGCCTTCGTCACGACGGACGTTGCTATCGAGCGAGAAGTGTTTCAAGAGTTGCTCAAAGGCGCGGTGGACAGAACGTTCAATCGGATTGTCGTGGATGGTGATACCAGTACGAACGACATGGTGATTGCGCTTGCCAACGGCGCGTCGGGGGGCGGGATATTGCGACCCGGAACACAAAGCTTCAAACGCTTCGCCCAGCATTTCGAGCACGTGCTCAAGCAACTCGCACTTGCCATCGTGCGTGATGGAGAGGGAGCGACCAAGCTCGTGGAAATTACCGTCGAAGGTGCGACGAGCAGCGTGGATGCTGTAAGGGCGGCAAAAGCGGTTGCACTCTCGCCGCTCGTCAAGACAGCGCTTCATGGAGAAGATGCAAACTGGGGACGCATCATCGCTGCCGTCGGATACTCAGGCATCGAGTTCGATCCTGCCAAGTGTGAGATTGTCATCAACACGATTCCCATTCTCTCACAAAACTTCGTCGTGCCTCTTGGCAACCGTGAGGCGAACAGAACACTCGCAGGCGATTTCATCGCTCTCCACATTCGTCTGCATGGTGGAGAAGGTAAAGCTACGGTGTGGACGTGCGATTTTTCAGAACAGTACGTCGTCATCAACGGGAGCTATCGGTCATGAAGAGTAACGGACAACTTCGCAAGGAAGACGTGCTCGTCGAAGCGCTGCCGTACATTCAACAATTCGAGCGTACGACGTTCGTGATCAAGTACGGTGGGGCAGCGATGGAGGACGGAGGCTTGAAGCAGACCGTCGCACAAGACGTGACGTTGCTTCGCAAGATCGGGATCGATGTCGTCGTCGTCCATGGCGGAGGCAAGGACATTACGGCGCTCGCTACGCAGCTCCGCATCGAAACAACATTCGTCAATGGGCAGCGCTCTACCGATGAACGCACCCGTGATGTCGTCCAGATGGTTCTTGCAGGTTTGGTGAACAAGGATATCGTTCGACGCATCAACATGCACGGGGGGCGAGCGGTGGGTGTTAGCGGTATCGACGGGCAGCTCCTCATCGCACAGCCCCTTGACCTGGAAACCCTGGGGCTCGTCGGCGAGGTGACGGCAGTGAACACCTCGCTGATTCGCAATCTCCTGAACGACGGTTACCTTCCCGTTATCGCACCTCTGGGTGTGGACGAGGCAGGAACGGTGTACAACATCAACGCCGACATTGCCGCGGGCAAAATTGCGGCGGCGCTCGGTGCGGTGAAGTTGGTGTACTTGAGCGATATCGAAGGGGTGAAAGCCAACGAAACGCTGCTTTCCCATCTCACAGAAAGCGAGGCGGCAGACTTTATCGCGAAAGGTATCATCACGGGTGGGATGATTCCGAAAGTCGAATCGGCTCTGGCTGCCGTCCGCGCCGGCGTTGCGAAGGTGCATATCGTCGATGGGCGCGTTCCGCACGGCTTGCTCTTGGAAATCTTCACGGCCGAGGGTATCGGTACGGAAATCGTCCGCAACGAAGACGCCAAAGCGGCTGAGGCTGTGTGAAGTCCTCTCGCACGCTCTCGCATCTCGAAGATGGGAAAAGAATATGAGCAAGGAAGAGATTGCAAAACGCCACGCAATCATCAAGTCGTTGATTGCATCGAAGGATATCTCCAATCAAACGGAGTTGGTGAAGGAGCTGAGGAAGAAGAAGATCGTGGTCACGCAGGCAACGTTGTCGCGGGACTTGGCGGAGCTGGGCATCATCCGCATGCCGACCGAGAACGGCTATCGGTATGAATTGAGAACGAACGAGGTGGAACCAGTGCTGCGGGGCTTCACTGCGGAAGAGATTATTTCGATCGATGCCAATGAGCACCTTGTCGTGATCAGAACGTTTCCCGGACGCGCCCAAGGGGTAGCATTCTTGCTCGACAGCAAGCGGGACGCGGAAATCCTTGGTACGATCGCCGGCGATGATACGATTATCGTTGTTCCGCATTCCGTCAGACGTATCAAGAAGACCATCAAGAACATCTCACAATATTTGGGGATCGTATAACATGTCCAAGCAGAACATCGTCGTTGCGTATTCCGGCGGACTCGATACGTCGGTCATGGTGCACTGGTTGAAAGCCCATTACGATGCAGAGATCATCACCTGCACGGGCAACCTCGGGCAAACGAAAGAAACCTCTTCTCTGCGAGAGAAAGCTGCAGCCGCCGGTGCGTCAAAAGTCTATTACATCGATTTGCGAAAGGAATTTCTCGAAGAGTATGCCTTTCCTGCGCTACAAGCAGGAGCGCTCTATGAAGAGGCCTATCCGATGGCGACGTCGATCGGTCGGCCGCTCTTGGCGAAGACGATGGTGGAGGTTGCACGGAAGGAGAACGCCACCATGATTGCACACGGATGTACGGGAAAAGGAAATGATCAGGTGCGCTTTGAAGTTTCGATCGGCGCGTTAGCACCGGACATTCAGGTGCTCGCACCATTGAGAATGTGGGAGTTCAAATCGAGAGAAGAAGAGATCGCCTACGCAGCAACACACGGCATTCCCGTGTCGGCAACCGTCAAAAGTCCGTATTCGATCGACGAGAACCTGTGGGGTACAAGCATCGAATGTGGTGTCTTGGAAGACCCGACGGTCGAGCCTCCTCTCGATGCCTTTCAATCGACTGTCTCTCCTGAATTGGCTCCCGATGAATCGGACGAAGTGACGATCGGATTCCAAAAAGGAATTCCCGTGAGCATCGATGGGAGGGAGATGGACTGTATCGCATTGGTCGAGTTTCTCAATGCGCTCGGCGCGCAGAACGCGATCGGTCGAATCGATCTGATCGAGAACAGGCTGGTCGGCATCAAGTCCCGTGAAGTGTACGAAGTGCCCGCCGCAACCATCTTGCATTTCGCTCACAAGGAACTGGAACGGCTCACGCTCGACAAAGCCGTGATGCACTACAAAATGCTCGTGGCGCATGAGTACGCTAACCTCATCTACAACGGGTTGTGGCACTCAGCGTTGCGCGAAGCACTCGCTGCGTTTGTGAAGAAAACTCAAGATCGGGTGAGCGGCAGCGTCAAGGTTCGGCTCTACAAAGGAACGATGCGTGTCGTTTCTCGTCACTCTCCCTTTTCTCTTTACGATCCGATGTTGGCGACGTACACGGCTGAAGACCAGTTCGACCACAAGGCCTCGGAAGGGTTCATCAAGATTTATGGATTGCCACTTAAAACGTACACTCGCGTGCGCGAGCGGATCGAAGGCAAGCAGCAAGGGTTGCCCTACGAGAGCGAACCGGTGAACGGCAGCCGGCACTGAGGAACGCTATGGCGTTGTGGAACAGCCGTTTTCGGAAGCCCCTTGCTGAGAGCGCACTCCGATTCTCAGCCTCCATCGATCTCGACAAGCGTCTCTTCAACGAAGACATCGACGGAAGCAAAGCTCATGTGCGGATGCTGGTGAAGCAGAAGATCATCTCGGCAGCGGATGGAGCCGCCCTTCTCCGCGGACTGGAGGCGATACGAAAGGAGATTGCCTCAGGCAAAGTCACAATCGATTGGCGTGGAGAAGACATTCACACCCTTATCGAAGAACGATTGGTGCAAAAGATAGGAGAACGGGGGAAGCGACTCCATACCGCACGCAGTCGCAACGACCAGATTGCGCTCGATGAGCGGTTGTATCTGAGGAAGACCATTGCACGCGTTTGCACTTCGCTCCAGCGCCTGCAACGTGCACTGCTCCGACAGGCGGAACGGCATAAGAGCACGATTGTACCGGGCTACACACACCTGCAACGCGCGCAACCGATTCTCTTCGCTCATCATCTTCTTGCCTACATTGCCATGTTCGAAAGGGACAAAGGACGATTCGGCGATTGCCTCCGTCGCGTGAATCATTCTCCGCTTGGGGCGGCGGCGTTTGCAGGAAGCTCGCTGCCGATCGACCGGCAGGAAGTTGCCCGCCTCCTCGGCTTCGACGGCATTGTCGAAAACAGCATCGATGCGGTGAGCGACCGCGATGTGGTGGTGGAATTCGTTGCAGCGTGTGCGATCGTTATGATGCACCTGAGTCGCCTTGCAGAGGAGCTTGTGCTGTGGAGTACGACGGAATTCGGGTTCGCCCAGATCGACGATGCCTTTGCAACCGGCAGTAGTTTGATGCCGCAAAAGAAAAACCCCGATATGGCGGAACTGATCCGTGGCAAGACCGGGAGGGTGTATGCGGCGCTTATCGGATTGCTTACAGTGATGAAAGGTCTTCCGCTTGCCTACAACAGGGACATGCAGGAAGATAAGATTCATCTGTTCGAAGCCGCCGACACCACAGAAGCATCGCTCAAGATAGCCAGTGAACTCATTGCCACGACCACTTTCCGCGGCGAGAGCTTCGAGCAGCAGCTTCACGGTGACCTTTCACTGGCGACCGACCTCGTTGATTGGTTGGTGCGAAAAGGCGTACCCTTCCGCAAGGCACATGCGCTGGTCGGGCAGATCGTAATCAAAGCGGTACATCGCCAATGTTTCCTGCATGAGCTTTCCTTGGCGGACTATAAGGCAGTCTCACCGTTATTTACCGAAGAGATCTATCGGATTCTCGATCCTCGCACGAGCGTGAACATGAAGTACTCTGCCGGCAGTACCTCACCTAAAGAGGTGGAACGCCAGCTTAAACGATGGAAGAAAACATTGGCGTAGCGACGACCCGCGATCCTCAAAAAAATCTATTGACAAAGCGAACCGAGTTTCCTACATTACGTCACCATCACGAAGCTTTACCCACACCATCTTTACACCAACATTCAATGTTGTAGAACGAGACGAGCTGGTCCCTCGTCGAGCGCGTCACAAAGGTGTACGGAACCGTACGGTCGATGAACGAAAGTATCGAATTCAACAACTTCTCACGAACAACCATCACTCACCAGTCGTCATGGTACGTATGAGAGATTTCTTTACTGCCTTTCTTGTAAAAAGCTTCGTCGTTCTGGTGCTCGCCATCAGTTTCCTTTCCTGTAGCGAGTACGAATATTCGTCGCCGCTGCCCGGTATTCTGGAGGTTCGCTTGCGGGTGAAGAACGATAGAACGACGATCATTCCGTTCAGCGATTCCAACAGATTCAATATCATTGTCAAAGATTTCGTGGCTCAGCGGGATGACGGCGCGTTCCTTGTGCTGCTCTCGGATCTCAATGCGATTCGGCGCAAGCGTGATGGCGATTCGTTGAACTGCTTGAGCTTGGCTGCTCGCGATTCGCAACTTGTTCTGGGTGTTGCGTATGCCCCGCCCGGCATGTACACGACGCTCGTTTCCGAGCGAAGCACGCCGATAACGCACGATCCGTTCTTGTTGCGCTTCGATGGATTGAGCTATCAGGTAATCGACGTGCGCGACAATGCCATCCCTTCTCGCTTCACGATGATGACGAAGTCGCCGCCGATCGAAGTGAAAGAAGGCAAAACGACGTTAGTGGTGCTGACCTTGGATCTGGACGCTTCCATGATTCGACAGTCGGAGTGGTTCGATTGGGTTGCGCCGATGGTGTACGTTTCATCTATCCAACAGTTTTGACCAACAGTTTTTGGAAACCTGTAGGGGTTGCTATGACACATCGCTACGAGCTTCGGCACTCGATGAAATTGGTAACGTTTTTCTCGCCTCTCTTTGCACTTGCGCTTGCCGTGTGGAGCTGCGAGTACCCGCAGTCGCCGCCCAAAAAAAACACACTCCCTGATACACGGCTCGCGAACATTCCTGTTAACGATACGATTGCCCAGTACATCAATCTTGGTGTGCGGCCTGAGGTTCAACTGTACTGGCTCGGTGACGATCCCGATGGGTATGTGATAGCATATCGCTATCGCTGGACGGATGTTTATCGGGGCCAACGAGTGGTGCAGCGGTATAGCACCATTCTCAATATTGTCAGCATCGGCACGTCGAATCTTCCGCGTGTTATGATGGTGAAGGGCACGCCCCGATCATTGCCGGAGATGTATCGCTTTTTCTCGACCTTGACGAATCAGGACCAAACC
This sequence comes from Ignavibacteria bacterium, assembly GCA_040290295.1. Lineage (GTDB taxonomy): Bacteria > Bacteroidota > Ignavibacteria > UBA10030 > UBA6906 > CAADGV01. Next base: position 60,549 of record PSMW01000012.1, on the reverse strand, counting down.
CTTATTCAAGCGATCATAGATTCGCTCGTCACGAAGCGACCGTTTGCCGTGCCCTATAAGTCGGGCATCGTTGCCGGTGATTCCGTGATGGGCGCCGATTCCGTTGTTCATCGCTCGCCGACCACGGGGCAGTTTATATTCGATTCTCCTGCCGACAGCAACATGCACATTTTCGAAGTATCATCGATCGACAATGACGGCGGCATCGATCCGACACCCGCCGTCGTCAACTTCTGGACCCTGAAATCTCCCGCACCCATCGTCAGAGTGTCGCCTCCGATCGTCAATACCGATATCAGTCGCGGACTTTCCGACACCGACCAAGTAGCCATCCGACACCGAACCACTCGCTTCCAAGGCATCCGCATCGACTTTAGTGCGATCGATCAGAGTACCGACGAACGCGTGTTCCAATGGGCAGTGGACGATACACTCAACCCAGCAAGTTGGTCGGACTGGTCTGAAAGCACCACGGCGTTTGTGACAGCGTCATCGTTCAAGCCCATTCGTAGCGGCTGGCATCGGTTCTATGTTCGGGCAAAGAATCGGTGGGGCGTGTTAAGCAACATTGCGACGTACACGCATTCGAGTGGACAAGGTAGTTTCAAGGCAACCGTTCCCGACATCGACGATCCGGACTTTGTCGGTCCCCGGGTGTTGATCATCAACGACATACCCAACTTGCCGGGCACAGTGGGCAATCCTGATTCGAACCAGATCAAGGCGTTCTACCGTGAGGTAATGGATTCATGTGGACTGACCGGCAAGTTCGACATTCGCTCCAATGGAGTGCAGTGGCTCGATCAAAGTGCCTCGGTTATTACGTTGGGGAAATATTCTTCGGTGATCTTCCTTGCCGAACGAAAGCTGCCGGTGATAGGCGCGGCAATCTACCAATTGAATGCCGGTAGGCAAGGAAACCTGAAACGCTACCTTCAGGCGGGTGGCAATCTGATTTTCGTCGGGCCGATCGATTCAACAGTCTTCTCGGGAATTCCGTTCTGGATGTGGGCGAGAGATGTCTTCCATACCGCGAACTATCGACGCAACAACGAACTGGATTGTGTGGGGATGACCGGCATTAACGGATATCCCGATATTCGCATCGATTCGACTAAGGTCCCGGCCGACTCACTGTATGCTGTGCGGTTCGTGATGGTGAATCAACCGCTCGGATTTGCAGAACCGATCGGACGCTTCATTTCCAGAACGGACGATCCTGATTTCAACGGTCAGACAGTGTCGGTGCGTTTCTTGGCGCCCGATCCGATACCACCGGCGCGACGAGAATACTCGATCGTCAATTTTGGTATCCCGTTGTATTTCTGTGAGAAGAGTTCCGTGATCGCTGCTATGAGAAAAGCACTGAGAGATATCCATGAGATCCAATAGCGACGTTCAGACTCAACACTCTGGGATCAGGAGACCGCTTATGAATATTTTCCGCGTTGCAGCATTCGTCCTCGCATCCGTGGGATTGATCAGCAGCAGCTTCGCCGGCACCACGGGCGCACTTGCAGGGAAGGTGACGGACGTTTCGAACGGCGATCCGTTGCCGGGTGTGAACATCGTCATCGTAGGAAGTGGGCGTGGCGGCGTTACCAACACGAAGGGTGAGTACTCGATCACCGGCGTGACGCCCGGTTCGTACACCGTGCGCGCATCGCTCATTGGGTATAAGCCAATCGAAGTGAAGAATGTGGTCATCGAAGTGGATCAATCTACCATTCTCAATCTTCGCTTGGCAAGCACCGATATCGAGGTTGAAGGTGTCACAGCATACGGCGAGCGACCGATTGTGGACACCCGAAAACTTTCGGGCGATCAGACGTTCAGTAAAGATAAGATCGAACAACTCCCCAACTTGAAGGGCGTTGAAGACGTGCTTACGCTTCAGGCGGGCGTGGTGAAGTTCGGGAATCAGTTGTTCTTGCGCGGCGGACGTGCCAATGAGACGCAGATTCTGATCGACGGGGTCCCCGTCAACAATGTCGGCGGCGGCGGCGTTACGGCGGGAACCAGTAGTGCCAACGAACAACTGCAGCAACTCTATGCGGGCACGGCAACGACCGGCGGCGGTGCACTCTCGGTTTCGGCGAACGCTATTCAATCCGTCAGCGTTTCGAGCAGCGGACTCGATGCAGAGTACGGCAACGCGCAATCCGGTGTCGTGAATATTACCACCAAGCAAGGCGGCGAGCGCTTCAATGGTTCCGCACAATATCGCACGGATGATATCTCTCCGGGCGGAGGTTTTGGTGAACGATACTATTCGGCGTTCATCGGCGGTCCTGAACCTATTACGAACCACGTGCTGCCTGCCCTTGGCGTCGAAGTCCCCGGCAAGCTGACGTTCTTTATGAGTGCGGACTTCAGCCAGAAGGATGGTCCGTATGATTTCAATCGCTCGCAATTCTACAATCCTCTCAAACGCAAGATCAAGTTCGGAGGGCTGTTGGGATTCTTGGACAATATCGGCTTCACCTACACCGACAAACAAAACAACAGTTACTCCTTCAACTCGAAGTTGTCGTATCAAATCGGCGATCACGATCAACTTGCCTACAGCTATCGCGCTAACGTGAGTTCCGTGCACCAACTGTACGGTGCGTATAGCTGGCTGAACCTGGCAGATTCCACAGGTTCGAGACTCCGGATCGGAACGCAGAATGTCCTGCAGTGGACTCATATCATTGGTACGAATACCCTGTTGAGGAGCTACATCAGTCGGCAAGAAACGGAAGAAGAGTACACCATCGGTGATCTTACTCCTCCTCAATACTCCACCGTTACGAACACCCAATTGCGCGATCCATCAAAAGATGGATTCAACGATCTTGGTACAGGTCAGAGTTGGAGTCACGCCAATTCTGTTCTCTGGAACGCTAAAGTCGATTTCAGCAGTCAAGTGCATGAACTGCATTATCTCAAAACCGGTATCGAGTACTATTACGAGCAGTTGCAGTCCACCGACATTTCCTTCCCTGTTGCGCCGATCGAAGAGCGACGTTTGGTGGATAGCCTGGGCGGCCGGCGAGGATTGTACCCCGGCTATGGCAGTGGTCGTTGGGTGACGAACGCAATGCCCAGCCGAGGTGGCCTCTACATCCAAGATAATATTGAATTTGGGGAAGGGCTGCTTTCCATCCATGTCGGATTGCGGTACGACTGGTTCTATCTTGGCAAACAGGTGTTCGATAGAGGACCGCTGGGCTTCGTGACACGCTGGGAGCGCTACACGCAACTGAAAGCCGATTGGGTGAAGAACGAATCGTTCTTCTCACAATTCGTTCGTGGCAACTTCAGTCCGCGTCTTGCCATCGGTTATCCCGTTTCGCAGACGACGAAGTTCTACTTCAACTACGGGCACTTCTTGCAATATCCTGACCGTGACCAGATTTACCACGACCCGATTTACACAACGCTTTCGGGAAACTACGCTGGAAATCCCGGACTCAAGCCGCAACGTACGGTGCAGTACGAGGCTGGATTCGAACAGGCGATCTTCGATGATCTGGCAATTGCTATTCGCGGCTTCTACAAGGACATCTTCGATTACGTCGCACCGCGGGCGTTGCCGGTCAACCCGCCAATCAACGTGTATATCAATCTTGATTATGCCAGCGCACGCGGCTTCGAGATTATTTTGAACAAAGCACTCACGCATCACTACTCGGGCAGTATCGGCTACACCTTCCAGATTGCCAAAGGTCGGTCGTCCAATCCTTTTGCAGCGTTGAATAGTCCGCAACTGCAAGGCTTGCCTCGTGAAACGCGCCTGGACTATGACCAACAGCATACGCTCAACTTGTTCTTCGGCTATCGTGTCCAACCGGGCGAAGATTACGAGATCTTCGGTATCCCCTTCGACAACTGGGGCGCGTCGGTGACATGGAACTATGGGAGCGGGTTCCCTTACACGCCGTACAACCCGGGTCGTAGTTTGGAAGACATCTATTTGCTGAACACGGGGAATGGACCGTACACGTCGGAGGTGAACTTCTCGTTCTTCAAAGGCTTCAAGGTTGTAGACAAGCTCAATTTGGTCCTCACTCTCGATATCATCAACCTTTTCAATCGGAAGAACGTGGATCTCAACGCCGGCGGGTTCAATACGCTTACGGGCCGTCCGATTCGTTTTGGTGACTTTGCTCCTGATACCCGAGTGATCTATACATGGGCGGGAATCGATGGAGGTCAGTCATTCCGCGCACGTGTTCCACCATTTGTTTTCCGTTCTCCACGTCAAATCTCACTGGGCATGAAAATCAATTGGGATTGAGATACGTTATGAAGACATCCAAACGATTTGTTGCGATCGTGGCAGTTGCCACGGTGATGATCCTTGCATCAATTGAAGCGTTCTCCCAGGCAACCATTCGGCACTTGAAGCAAGGGTACTCGATGCGGTTGAAAATGGACAATCGCGGATCCTTCGGTCGCGTTGCATATCCAGGGGGAACGGGTAACCTACCGGCTGATTCCATGGGATTGGAGTTTCCCATCGGTAGCCATATCGAACATATGTACGGTGGTGGAATCTGGATCGCCGCGAAAGTCGATACCTCTACGTCAGGCACGGGTCAAAGAGTTAAAGCAGTCACCACGGCATACGAAGGCTACGGGGGCGGCGCACCGTTGTTTGAAATGTTTCCCTGCACGGATGCCGATTCATTCTGGCACGCAAGTCGGTACGATACTGTCAAGCCTGCGGGATGGGACGCGTACTGGCAGGGTGCATTGCCTTTCAAACCGATTTCCGATAACGATTTGTATGTCCAGTACACAGATTATTGTCAGAGACCTGCCGGGCATATTCCTCTTGGGGTGAAGGTGATTCAAAGCTCTTATGCTTGGGATGACCCGTACGCTGAAGGGATCTTGATCAACGAGTATCGCATTATCAATACTTCGGCTCGCAGCCTCGAAGAAGCATACATCGGCTTCTTTGCAGATGGTGACGTGGGACCATCGAATATTTCCAACTATTACCAAAGGAACTTTACAGGCTACTACCAGAACTCGCGTACAGCCTACATCCACAATCCCTCAGATCGGGGTTCGACACCGGTCGGCATTTCGTTGTTGTATCCCGAACCGGATACGAACGTCATACGCAGGTACACCTTCCAATGGTACCCGCTCGATCAAAGTCCACGGCCGGATGGTCCGAAGTATGATATGATGGCATCCGGCGATATTCGTCCCGATGAGTTTCCGGCGCTTTCCGATACGCGCTTTCTGTTTGCCTTCGGGCCCTTCACCATCACAGCACGCGACACGTTGAAGATCGCTATCGGTATCGTGTCGGGAGTCGATTTGTTTACACTTCAACGCAACGCGAACCGGGCGGTGGATATCTATAAGAATCAGGGTATCAAGCTTCCCGCTACGCCTCCGTCGCCGCCATTGCGCGTCGAGGTAGGATTCCGCCGTGTTTTTCTGGATTGGAAATGGCGGCCCGGGGATGACCGGCTGTTTGGCCGCCCAGATCCGGAAACCAATTGGGATACGACCAATCAAGTTGCTCGATGGGACCCGGCGCGCATCAGTCCGCCATATCCGGAAGGGATTGATCCAACACGGGGAGGAAGAAATTTCGAGGCGTATCGGTTATGGCGCAGTGAGAATCCCGACTATCCCGATGCAAGCTTTACGCTCCTCAAGCAGTTCGATGTTATCGGGACCACCGACTCTACAAAGTTCGAATACGAAACTGGCCTCCAGTACACGTTCGTGGACTCCAATCTCGTTCGTGGAAAGACGTATGTGTACTCTGTGACATCGAAGTCGATTCCGAATATCGCCTACCAAACTATTCGGCGCGGCGATTCGACATTCGTCGTGAAAGTGCCGGTCGAGCCGTTGGAATCAGCAAAGCGGACGAACGCGGTGCGTGTCGATCTTCCGTTTGCCGTCTCGAAGGAATTGGGGAAAGTTTCCGTCGTTCCCAATCCGTATCGCACCGACCAAGACTACAAATTGGAAAACGGTGGCTATGAAGGCTTGACCAGCAAATGGACGGAGAACGAACGTCGCATCAAGTTCATCAACCTCCCGGAGAAGTGCACCATTCGCATTTTCTCACTTGCGGGTGACTTGGTGAAAACGGTCGAGCACGATGGCGGCGGCGGGTCGTTCCCCCGCGGCGATGAGGATGTGCTGCTCCTCAGCGAGAGCAACCGTGCCTTAGCAAGTGGCATCTATATCTTCACCGTTGAATCAAACCTTGGTGTGCAAACGGGCAAATTCGTCATTATCCGATGATCATTCGAATGAGAAGAACCATGAAACGAGAACGCGTATCACTCCGTGTGTATGCACTCCTTCTCCTGTTGGGCATGATGGCCCGGAGTGCGGAGGCAGGAAATCGTGCCGGTGCCGTATCGGGTCAGTTCTTGAAGCTGCCAACGCATGCTCGCGCTGCCGCTATGGGCAATACGCAGGTTGCCTTAGCCGAAGGGGCGCTGTCGATTTCGACGAACCCTGCAGGGACATTGAGCATCGAAGGGGCGTCGTTCGGTTCCACATACAACCAGTGGTTTGCCGATATTACGCTTGCCTTTTTCGGCGCAGCCACGAAGATCGAGGGTGTGGGGACGATTGGTGCCGGCGTCACGCTCCTTTCGACCGACGAGATGAACGTGACGACGCCGGCGTTTCCGGAAGGAACGGGAGAAAAGTTCAAAGCCGTTGACATTGCCTACACTGTTACCTACGCCCGGCAAATCAGTGAACTGTTCGGCATCGGCTTGAGTGCGAAGTATATCACTTCGAATTTGTTCAACAATAGGATCTCTGCAAAGTCGATCGCTTTCGATATCGGCACGTTGTACGACATTCCCATCCTGAGGACACGACTGGGTATAGCGGTGACGAATTTGGGGAAGGACCTCAAGTACATCAACGAGCAGTACTCTCTCCCGACGGCGTTGCGGTTCGGGGCGCGCACTACCGTTATTCAAGAAGATGCCCACAAGCTGTTCGCCGCGTTGCAAATCGGGCGACCCAACGATTCCGACGAACAGTACAATATTGGACTCGAATATGGATTTCAAGACCTGATTTACCTGCGTGGAGGCTACAAGTTCAACTACGATACAGAAGATTGGTCGGCAGGGATGGGCGTGAGCTTGAACAGCTTGGGATTGGTCGGTTCGATCGATTACGCCTACTCACACTACAAGTTCCTCCCAGCTACTCACATGTTCTCTCTCGAAATAGGATTCTAAGCGTATGAATGTCCGTTTGCTCATAGTTTGTGCGACCATCGCCCTTGTTTTCCTGATGCTTGGGTGTCAGGTAGAAACAGAACAACAGCCGCCGCTGTCGTATCGGCCGGGGAATCACGTCGTCATCAACGAGGTGTACACGCTGCCGACGTCCAATCCCAATGCCCACTCGTGGTTGGAAATCTTCAATCCGACATCACAGACGGTTGACTTCAAAAAGTGGTCGATTTCTTTTCGCACAAGGCGCATTGCGCAGAAGACCCTCATCTTCTACTCGTTCATGAGAGATACTACTCGCACGCCACCATGGTATTTCACCATTTCACAAATTCGATTGTTCTTCGAGGGGGAAACGACCGGCACTTTCGATGTGCCGATCGTGCGGGCGGCAGATTCCGTCCAAGGCTATCGTTATCGATTCCCTACCTTTGCGCCAGATACGATCGTTCCATTCAAGGTGCCCGATACGAGTCGTTCGCTGCGCGTGGGCCCAAATCAGTTCTTGACGCTGGTGAGTAACCTCGAACGGCTGAGGGTGTACAACACTATCGGTCCCGGCGAAGGACCCGAACCCCGCTCGACGCCGTTGTTGCCGACGGACAATCCGCTGGTGAGGCTTGCGGTGCTTGAACGCGATTCAGCTCGACAGCGCCTCGACCGGCCCGATACGGTGCTCTCATATATCTACGACTTCTATTTGAGTCAAAAGGATCAGATTGTTCTGAAAGACTCAACAGGTCAAGCGGTCGATGTGGTACGCTATGGGAACTATGTCTTCCAAGGTCCGGGTCCCGATCCGTATCCAACATACCAAAGCATCGGTACGGTGCCGGTGTTCGAGTCGATTGCGCGCTATGCGGGCGGGTACGATACGAAGAATACCGCGAACGATTTCTACATCACGCGTCCGGGACTCCGACCCATCCCGCACTGGCTCAGCCAACTGTACAAGAAGTAGGAGCGCGGGACGCTACCAGAAGCGTAGGCGGAAGGAGTGGGAAACTCCTTCCGCTTGTTGTTTTTAGAGGTTGAGATCCTCGACGCCCGCACCTTCGCGGACGATCACCGGCGTGTCGGAGGTGAGATCGATGACGGTGGAAGGTTCGGAGACAAGCATGCCGCCATCGATGACCAACTCGACACGGTTGTGGAAGTGTTCGATGATGTCATCAGGATTGTTCAAGATCTCGCCGTCGTCCGTCGTCACGCTTGTGCTGAGAATCGGATGACCGAGAGCTCGCACGAGCGCGAGGGCGATGGGACTTTTGGGTACACGAATGCCCACCGTGCGACGTTTGGAGACCAAGATTTTGGGGAGATGTTTCATCCGCGCTGCAGGGAGAATGAAGGTGTACGGTCCGGGAATCAAGCGCTTCATGATCTTGAACGCCGCGTTGCTGACATGCGCATATTCACTGATGTGTGTGAGATCGGAACAGACGAAACTGAACGGCTTGTCGGGCCTTTGACGTTTGATGAGATAGATTTTCTCGATGGCGTTTTTGTTTTCAATGCTGCACCCCAAGCCATAGACCGTATCGGTGGGATAAACGATCACGCCGCCTGCTTTAAGGATGTCGGTCGCCATAGCGACATAGCGCGGCTCGGGATTGATGGGGTGAACGCGCAGGATCATCTCAATACTCCTCGATGCTCAAGAAATGGCTGTTGACAATAAAAGCGTTCCTCGTCGTAATCGCAAGAAACGAAACAACCTTTTTGCATGACGCACCCCAGCAGCCGTCACAACACACCGTCCGTCGATCCATGGCGCTTCACAATATGGGAGACGCTGCGTGCAGCCATTCTTGCGCTCCGCTGTCTGGCTGTGTTGCTGGGGATTTTCATCGTGTTCGTGTCGCTTTCGCTTCTGTTCAGAAAGCAGGTGTACGATGAGTTGTTACGTCGAGCAGCAAGACTGTTCGTGCGATGTGCCGGCGTGCGTGTACGGAGCGTGAAAGGTTTGGAAAACATCTCTCCCACCGAGACATATATCGTAACACCGAATCACGTGAACATGCTGGAGCCGTTCATCTATCAGGGATACTATCCGTATCTCTTGCGTGGTGTGGAGAAGAAGGAAAATTTTCGGATTCCGATCTGGGGACAGTTTATGCGTGCCGTCGGGCAGATATCCATGGACCGTGGAAATCGCGCCAAAGCCATTGCGAGCATGAAGGAAGTGACACGTATTTTACGCGAAGAAAAAATTTCCGTACTGATCGCATCGGAAGGCACGCGCACGCCGAATGGTCGCTTGCAGCCCTTCAAGCGCGGTCCCTTCAAAACAGCCGCCGATGCAGGTGTGCGCATCCTTCCCATCTGTTGCAAGGGATTGTACAACATCAATCGCAAAGGCGACTAGCGCATCAAGCCGGGCGAAATCGAAATTATCTTCGGCAAGCCTCTCGGTCAGCCCGATCAGTCGATCGAATCGCAGCATGCACTCAGTGCAGCACTTCGGCGATGGATGCTCGAACAACTCGGCGAGGAGGACGCGCGTACGCCTCTCTTCAAGCATAAGCGGTTCCTCGTAATGTTTACACGGCTTTGGCCCTGCTTTCTATGTGTGGTCATGATCACGTGCCGACCAACCTCGATGTCCTATAATGATCATGCACGGAAGTATTGTTCATCATCAAACGCGCATTGACGATGAAAATCTTATTGGTAGAAGATAATTTCGAACACCTCCGCCTCACGAAGTACATTCTCCGGCAGCACAACGTGCCGGGAGAGGTGTACGTCGTCCGCGATGGACAAGAGGCTCTCGACTATCTGTACAATCGTCGGCAGTTCTCCGATCCGATTGCCAACCCCCGGCCGAACCTTGTGCTGTTGGATCTCAACATTCCGCGCATCAGCGGCAAAGAAGTTCTGCAAACCATCAAAGCAGACCGTCAGCTCAGGCACATTGCGGTCGTCGTCCTCAGTTCGTCGGACAGGGAAGAAGACATTGCGCAGGCATACGACCTCGGTGCCGCAGCCTACATCTCGAAATCCGCGGGCTTCGAAAAACTGAACGAAGCACTCTCGACGATTCATCTCTTCTCGACTCCCTCTCGCGTTTCTGCATTGTAGCGACCGTGACGGCGCTACCGCACAAAGGTGGCGCCGCGCCGGTGTGTGCGCTTCTTGAATGTCCCTACGCTTCTTCGTACCTTGATGCAGACAACGGTCATTTCCGCAGAGGTGCATGTCGTCTTCAGTTGTTGCCATCGTCGGTCGTCCCAATGTTGGAAAATCTACGCTCTTCAATCGCATCCTCGGAAGCCGCGATGCCATCGTTGACGATACGCCGGGGGTGACGCGCGATCGGCATTACGCTCGTGCCGAGTGGGCAGGCAAGCAATTCTCCTTGGTCGATACCGGTGGTTACCTGCCCGACGCCGAAGGCGTTATCGAATCGGCTATTCGTGAGCAAGCACAGATCGCCATCGATGAGGCGGATGTGGTGCTGTTCGTTGTGGACGCACAGACTGGCCCTCTGCCGACGGACTTTGCCATCGCCGAAATCCTCCGCCGCTCCCAAAAGAAAGTGCTGCTGGTCGTGAACAAGGTGGATGGCGAGAAACAGGAGCTCACACTCGGCGAGTACTACCGCCTTGGTCTCGGTGAACCGTATCCCGTCTCTGCCTTAGGCGGGCGCAGAACAGGAGACTTGCTCGACAGCGTGACCGAGGGCTTCGCTTCGGAAGACGAGCACTCACCCGACCCACGTTTGAAGCTTGCGATCATCGGGAAGCCGAACGTGGGAAAATCATCGTTCGTCAATGCTGTCCTGCAAGAAGATCGTCATATCGTGACCGACATTCCGGGCACAACTCGCGATCCGATCGATGCCGTGGTCCGATACTATGGGGAAGAGATGTTGCTCGTCGATACGGCCGGGCTCCGCAAACGCAGTCGCATCAAGGAAAGCGTCGAGTTTTACAGCACGCTGCGCACGTTGAAGGCAATCGACCGGTGCGACGTGGCTGTCGTTCTTATCGATGCCACGCAAGGTCTCGAGCATCAGGATTTACATATCCTCGAAACGGCAATCGAACGACAACGTGCGACGCTGCTCACCGTCAACAAATGGGATCTGATCGAAAAGGACGATACCACCGCCCGTCAATACGAGCGAGCGCTGCGCGAACGGCTGCGTATCTACGACTTCATTCCGATCATCTTCATCTCGGCGCTGACACGGCAGCGGATTTACAAGGTGATCGAGATGGCGAAGCAGATCGACGCCGAGCAGAACAAACGCATTCCGACAAGCGAGTTGAATGCGCTGCTCGGTGAAGATATCAAAACCTTCCCGCCTCGCAGTTCGTCGGGGAAAGAAATCAAAATCAAATATATCACACAAGTAAAGTCCAAGCCGCCGGTGTTTGCGTTCTTTTGCAACGAGCCGGAACTGGTCGATGAGAACTACCGTCGCTATTTACACAACCGCATTCGCGAACACTTCGGCTTCACCGGTGTACCCATTGTCCTCTCATTCAAACACAAGTAAATGGCAAAACGCATTGTCGTCGTCGGCGGGTTAGCGGCCGGACCAAGCGCCGCCAGCAAAGCCAAGCGGACCAATCCCGAGTGCGATGTCGTCTTGTTCGAGCAAGGCGAATACATCTCGTACGGCATTTGTGAAATACCGTATGCCATTGCCGGCGAAGCGCCGGTGGATAAACTCATCTCATACACGCCCGAAAGGCTGCGCGAGGAAAAAGGAGTAGAGGTTCGAACACTTCACCGCGTTGAGGAGCTTCTGCCCACGAAGCGGAGAATTGTTGTGCGCGATGTGGCGAGTGGCAAAATAACGGAAGAGCGTTACGACAAGCTCATCCTTGCCACCGGGTCGCGTCCGAAGCTGTTGGGCGTGGTGGGTGAACACGCACGCAATGTTTTCACGGTGAAAGCCCTCGCGGATGCGTTGATCTTGAAACAATACATCGACGAAGAGCAGCCGAAGAATGCTGTCATCATCGGCGGCGGCTATATTGGGATGGAGATGGCGGATGCGCTCACCACTCGCGGCATGAACGTGACGCTCCTCCATCTTTACAATCTCCCCATGAACGGCTTGGAGCGCGAAATACGCGAACGGGTTCGCGCAGAGTTGGAAAAACACCGTGTCCATTTTGTTGCGTACGCGAAGACGGAAGGATTCATTGTCGACAAAACAAATCGCGTCACGCACGTCGTCACCGACCAAGGAAGTTTCGAGACCGGCCTCGTCGTTCTCGCTCTCGGCGTGGAGCCGAACAGTGCGATTGCAACAAAGGCGGGCATACGCGTGGGACCGCGTGGCGGCATCCTCACTGACCAGCGCCAGCAAACGAATATCGACAACATTTACGCTGCCGGCGACTGCTGTGCGGTGAAGAATCTCGTCACCAATGCGATGAGCTACATCCCGTTGGCAACGCTTGCAAGTAAGCAGGGATGGGTGGCGGGAGAAAATGCGGCGGGAGGTGCTGCCGTCTTTCGTGGAGCCATTCACGCCATCGCTGTGAGGGTGTTTGGATTGGAAGTGGCACGTGTCGGCGCCAGCTCCGAAGAGGCACTCGCTTCAGGATTCGACGTCGTCACCGAATCGATCACGGCGTGGTCGAAGGTGGCGATGATGCCCGGCAGCAAGAAACTGTGGATCACTGCGGTTATGGATCGACGTTCGCGCCGATTGTTGGGTGTGAACGTTGTCGGTGAAGAAGGAGCAGTGCACCGAGCAAATCTCTTTGCTGTCGGCATTTTCCACCGATCGAGCGTCGATGAGATTGCACAATGGGATTTGGTGTATTCCCCACCCTTCACACCTCTGTGGGATCCCGTGCTCGTGACCGCCAATGTCCTCAAGAAAAAAATAGGATCACCAACGTGAGTGCTCGCCGGAACAAAACCGAACGTGGTATGAAAAACCTGACAATTATCGATCATCCCCTGATCAAGCGCGACCTGACGATTCTGCGGAATAAGCACACCGACAGCCATCTGTTCCGCACCACGCTGCGTCGCATCGCGTCGGTCATGGCTTTTCAGGTGACGCACGATCTCAAGCTCAAAGCAGAAACCGTTAGCACGCCGCTGGAGAAAACCAAGGGCTACCGTCTTGCCGAAGACATCATCATTGTGCCGGTGCTGCGTGCAGGACTCGGCTTGGTAGATGGTTTCTTGGACTTTCTGCCCGAAGCGAAGGTGGGGCACGTCGGGTTGTACCGTAACGAGGAGACGCTCAAGCCCGTGGACTATTACTCGAAGTTTCCTCGCCATCTGGACAAGAGTTTGGTGTTGTTGCTCGATCCGATGCTGGCTACCGGCGGCTCGGCTGCCATCACGTTCTTGAAGAACAAAGGAGCAAAGCGCATTCGCTTCGTCAGTCTGTTGGCGGCGCCCGAAGGCGTTCACAAGATCGCCCGCGACCATCCCGATGTGCACATCTTCACCGCAGTGCTCGACCGCGAGTTGAACAACCACGGCTACATTCTGCCCGGATTGGGGGACGCTGGCGATAGGATCTTCGGCACGGAATGACACACGGCGCTGCTTGATTCTCCTTCGGCAACCACCTATATTTTTTTAGAGAAAGGAGAGCGCAACGCCACCACGCGACACCTGACGAGCAGACACGACTACCGCGACTCCGACGGCGTCCCGCGCGTCGTGGGCGAGTGCAGACGAGTATGACCAACAGAAAGTACAAAGAAAAGTTAGATGAGCTTCTCCTCGTCTGCCGCAAGCATCTGCACAAGGTGGATGAGTCGCTGATCCGCCGCGCATTCGAATTCGGTTTCAACGCTCATCGCTTCGACAAACGGGCATCGGGCGAGCCGTTCTTCGACCATCCGTACGAAGTGGCGAAAATTGTCGCCAAAGAGATTCCCCTCGATGATATCTCCGTTGCTGCCGCTTTGCTTCATGATGTTGTTGAAGACACCGATTATCAAATCAAGGATATCCGCGCAGAGTTCGGCGATACGATTGCCGACATTGTCGATGGCGCAACAAAAATCTCCAGTGTGAACCTCACCAGCATCGAAACATCGCAAGTCGAAAGCTATCGCAAGATGCTGCTGTCGATGGTGAACGACATTCGCGTCATGCTAGTGAAGTTTGCCGATCGCCTTCACAACATGCGGACGATCGACTTCCTGCCACCCGAACGGCAGAAGCGCATCGCACGAGAAACGTTGGATGTCTATGCCCCGTTCGCTCACCGCTTCGGGTTGGCAAACATCAAGTGGGAGTTGGAGGACCTCGCCTTCAAGACGTTGCAGCGGGAAGAGTACGACGCGATTGCCCGTGAACTGAAGGCACGCCGTCGGGAACGAGAGCGCTACCTCAAAGAGTTTGCCCGACCGATCGAAGAACGCCTGCGCGCGGAAGGCTACAAGTACGAACGTAGCGCACGTCCGAAGCACATCTACAGCATCTATAACAAGATGGTCAAGCGGAACAAACCGCTCGACGAAATCTACGATCTCTTCGCCGTCCGCATCATCATCGATTCGGATCAGGACCAGGATTGTTACAACGTGCTGGGCATTATCTCCAACATCTACAAAGCGAACTCCGAGCGCTTCAAGGATTACATTTCGCTCCCCAAGCAGAACGGCTACAAATCCATCCACACTACCGTGTGGGGACCGGAGGGCCGACTGGTGGAGGTGCAGATTCGCACAAGAGCCATGCACGAAATTGCCGAACGCGGCGTCGCGGCGCATTGGGCGTACAAGGAGAATGCACAAAGGATCGACGACAAGCTGCGCAACTGGGTGAACTGGATTCGCGATATCATCGAGAATGCCGGAGACGATACCGAAAGCACACAACTGATCGAAAGCTTCAAGCTCAGTCTCTTCCAAGACGAAATCTACGTCTTCACGCCGAAGGGAGATTTGAAGATTCTCCCGAAAGGTGCAACCCCTATCGACTTTGCGTACGAAATTCACTCGAAGGTGGGCGATCATTGCATCGCGGCAAAAGTAAACGGACGCATTGTTCCGCTCGATACGCAACTCCGAAGCGGCGACCAGATCGAAATCATCACGTCCAAGAACCAAACGCCAAATCCGGACTGGGAAAAAATCGCCGTCTCGCACAAAGCCAAGGCACACATCCGACGGTGGTTACGAGAGGAGCAACGGAAAGCAATCGAAGAGGGGAAAGCGATGTGGGAGCGGAAGCTCAAGAAGGCGAAGCTGAGCATCAACGAAGACGATTTGCAGCAATTCCTGACGCGACAACGCATCGAGAATCTGGGAAAGTTCTACCTCGCCCTTTACCAGCAGAAAGTGAACGCGGACGATATCATCAAGCTCATCCAGGACGAGCAACATCACCCGCCAGCAGTCACCACGAGCGAGGGGAAGATCGAAGGATTGTTCGACAAGTTCATCAGTACAGCTCGCAGTATCGCGTCGGGCATCGTGCTCAACGGTGCGCAGGAAAACTATCTGCATAGCTATGCAAAATGCTGCAATCCGATCCCGGGGGATCCTGTCGTCGGGTTCATCACGCAAGGTGAGGGGGTGAAGATTCATCGTCGGTCGTGCAAAAATATCCAGCTTATGCTGCAAATGGAGCCGAACCGCTTGGTAGACGTTCAGTGGCCCCCCGAGAGCAGCGCCATGTTTGTTGCCGCCGTGCGCATCGTCGGCGAGGACCGTACCGGTATGCTCAGCGACATCACACACGCGATCTCGACATACCAGAACACCAACATCCGAAGCGTCAACTTGGATTCGAAAGATTCGATGTTCGAAGGTCTGTTCGTCATCAACGTGAAGGATACCGAGCATTTGCAGCGCTTGTTAGATCGCATACGCAAGATCAAAGGGATTACTCGCGCGGAGCGGCTCGAGCAGTGAGTGCGGGACGTATCCTGGCCTTGGATTATGGGACGAAGCGCATCGGCGTTGCCGTAAGCGACCCGACGCGGCTTATCGCTCGCGGCGTTGCGACGCTCCCGAACGACGGTGCGTTGTTCGACGCGTTGTCGGCGATCCTCACACATGAGGAAGTTACATACATCGTGGTGGGCATGCCGTACAGTCTGGATGGAGGCAAAGGAAAAAAAGCGCTCGAAGTGGAACGATTCATCGAGAGGTTGAAACGTCACACCTCGCTGCCCGTTGCGACGTGGGACGAGAGCTTTACTTCCGTGCGGGCGCAACACACGTTCATTGAAACGGGAATGAAAAAGAAGAAACGCCGGCAGAAAGCTCGCGTCGATACGATGGCTGCGCGTTTGATGCTGCAAGACTATCTCGACCATCTCAGAGAAGAGTCGGCAGAAGCCGGCGCGCAGAATGAGTGAAGCGCGCAACACGGAGCCACACGCTCGCGGCAATCGAAGTAGCTTCCAGCACGTGCAGCGGGTTGTGCAGTGGGCAATCGCCCACAAGCTGAAGGCGCTGCTGATCGTATTCGGTCTGTTCGTTGTGGTTGAGCTGCTCACCATCCCGTGGTTCGATGTTCCGCGCCTTCGCACCGAGAGTCCGACGGAGACGGCACTCATGCGCCAGCGACGCGAAGAGGCGGAGCGTGAGGGAAGGAACTTCGTCGTGCGGCATCGTTGGGTTCCGCTCTCGAAGATTCCGCGCCACGTCGTCAACGCTGTTGTCGTTGCCGAAGACGGAACGTTTTGGGAACATGGCGGGTTCGATTGGTATGAGTTCAAAGAGTCGTTAAAGAAGAATTGGGAGAGAAAACGAGCCGTACGCGGCGCAAGCACCATCACGCAGCAGCTTGCAAAGAATCTGTATCTCTCCACATCGAAGGACCCGATACGCAAGCTGAAGGAGTGGATCATCACGCTGCTGCTCGAAGCGTTCTTGGACAAGGAAAGGATACTCGAATTGTACCTGAACATCATCGAGTGGGGCAGAGGAGTGTTCGGCATCGAGGCGGCTGCGCAAACATATTTCCATCGTCCGGCAAGTGCCGTCACGCTCGAACAGGCGATTCGGCTTGCTGTCGTTATTCCCAGTCCGCTCAAGCACCGGCCGACCGACAACACACGGTGGGTAGCGTTCCGGAGAAACGTCGTTCTTCAACGCATGCAAGGCAGAAGGTACTTCGACGCAGAGGAGCCGGAGGAAGAAGACACGCAACAAGAACAATCGAAGGAGAACCAATCAAGTCCAGTCGTGATTCCACCATCGCCCGCAGACACCGGGGAAGTGTCCAATGCAGTGGCAAGCGATTCAACGGACATTGATAGGGGACCACCATGACATACAAAGACGTATTGCATTTGATCGAAGAAGGTGAAGGCTTCGAAGTCGAATTCAAGCGGAAGGTTTCCACACCAGAGAAGATCGCCAAGACGTTGAGTGCAATGGCAAACACCAAAGGAGGCTACATCCTCTTTGGCGTTGATGATGACGGCTCCATTGTCGGCATCGAAAGCGAAAAAAGCGAAGTGGAGCTGATCGAGCAAGCGGGCAGCGAATATTGTATCCCTGCAATTCATCCGATCATCGACATCGTTCCGTTCGACGGGACGGACGTCGTGGTCGCGTATGTTCCCGAAAGCGACGACAAACCCCACTTGTTCAATGGAAGCGTGAACGGCGACGCTCAAGGCGGGGAGGATACTCGTGTATACATTCGCGTGAACGATAAGACCGTGATGGCAAGTAAGGAAGTCGTCAAGATTCTGCGGAGCGAACGGCCCGACGCCAAACCCATCAAGATCGAGATCGGTGAAAACGAAAAGCGGCTCTTTCGTTATTTAGAGGAACACGAACGCATCACGGTAGCGGAGTTTGCCCGATTGGTGAATATTTCGGAGCGCCGTGCGTCGCGCATCTTGGTCTTGCTCGTCCGGGCGGGCGTTGTACGCATTCACACGATGGAAAAACGCGATTACTACACACTCGCTCATCCTCTCTCGGCCTGAGCGCATGTCGGAAGATCGCACGCTCTCGAGCTAGGTGGTGCGCAGCGTCCAAATCCTTACCAACTCGAAGAGAGCGATACCGTACGCAACGGCAGCATTGAGCGACTGCTTTGTTCCGAACATCGGAATCTCGATCGCCATATCGGCTAAAGCAATCACCTCAGAGGAGATGCCCGTCAGCTCGTTTCCCACGACCAGACAGATGGGGAAGTCTTCGGGACGCACGGCGTAGTAGGGGATGCTGCTGTTGGTCTGTTCCAAAACACAAAGCTTCGCTCCTTCGGAACGCACCGCGGCAATTCCTTCATGGATCGACCTGAAATGCTGCCACGGGACGGTCTCGGTGGCGCCCAATGCAGTTTTCTCTATTTCTTTTCTTGGTGGGTGAGGCGTATAACCGCAGAGGAGGAGCTTGCGGATCAGTCCCCCGTCCGAGGTGCGGAAGATGGACCCGACGTTGTACAGGCTCCGGATGTTGTCCAACATGCCGTAAATCGGAAATCGTTCGGCGGTGTGGAGCTTTTCCCGAGAGAGACGCTGAGCGGCGATTTCTTCGTGCGTGAGTTTTCGCATCATCATGAATGTACGATCGGCTGGAATGCCCTGAAGAATGTAGGCATTCACAGGCTTTGCTCCAACCGAGGCGTGTTGCCATCCGACGGCGTTTTGGTTATATTGAAACCCCGAAACCTCCTGATTTCGAGTTCATTTGAGTAGAAAGAAGTTAATCATCGCCATAGATGGACCGGCAGCTTCGGGAAAGTCCACCACCGCAAAACTGGTAGCGCAACGGTTGGGCTATCTGCATATCGACACGGGGGCGATGTACCGAGCATTGACGTTGAAGATTTTGCGCAGTGGACTGGATGGCTTCTACTCCAAAAAGATCGGTGCCATCGCAGAAACGACACGTATCGAATTGGTGCCCGCAAACGGTTCTTTGAAAGTGTTGCTCGACGGCGAGGACGTGACCGAGCAGATCCGTTCGCCGGAGGTGACGATAGCGGTGAGTTCGGTCAGCACGCTTCGGGACGTGCGCCAAGCAATGGTGCGCGAGCAACGCCGCCTCGGAAAAGACGGAGGAGTGGTGCTCGAAGGACGCGATCTCGGTACGGTCGTGTTTCCCGACGCTGACGTGAAGATCTTTATGGTCGCAAGCATCGAAGCACGTGCTCGACGCCGACAACAGGAACTGCTGGAGAAAGGCATTAGGACGGATCTCGAAACACTCATGAATGAAATTCGTGAGCGCGATGAGAAAGATTACAGCCGCGACGAAAGTCCGCTCCGCAAAGCCGACGACGCCATCGTCCTCGATACGTCCGACTTGACGATCGATGAGCAAGTAGAGTTCGTGGTTCGGAAGGCGCAAGAGAAACTTGCTGAACAAGACAACGCATGAAAGTAACGATTGACAAGAATTCCGGCTTCTGCTGGGGTGTGGTGCGCACCATCGAAATTGCCGAAGAAGTGATGCAAGAATCGCCCGAGCTGTACTCGCTCGGTCCCATCATTCACAATCCAATGGAGATCGAACGACTGAAGGCAAGGGGTTTGGAGACGATCACGCACGCCGACCTCGAACGGCTGAGTGGAAAACGAGTGTTGATACGCGCGCACGGCGAACCGCCTTCGACGTATGCATTGGCTCGCAAACACCAGGTCGAATTGATCGACGCAACGTGCCCGGTCGTAACCAAAGTTCAAGAACGTATACGGAAGTTCTACGACAAGGGTTACCAAGTCGTGATCTTCGGAAAGAACGATCACGCGGAAGTGATCGGCCTCGTGGGCATCACCAACGGCGAGGCGATCGTGGTGCGTTCGGTGGAGGAAACAGCATCAGTCGATCCCAAACGCAACACGGTGCTCTTTTCGCAAACGACGATGGACAAGGAAACGTTCTACGAGATTGCGCGCGCGTTGAAGGAACGGATACAGGCTGAATTTGAAGTCGGAACCTTCGAAGAATCCGCGATCGAGTTTCATGCGAAGGATACGATTTGCGGACAAGTATCGGGGCGCGACAAGAAGCTGCGCGAGTTCGCGGCGCAGAATGACGTGATGATTTTTGTCGCGGGGCGTACCTCTTCCAACGGGAAAGTTCTCTACGACATCTGTCGAGCAGCGAATCCTCGAACGTATTTCATCGAAGATGTCCCCGAACTACAACGCGAATGGTTCGAAGGCGCCGCCACCGTCGGCATCAGCGGCGCGACAAGTACGCCGCAGTGGCTGATGGAGAAAGTGAAAGCGGGCATCGAGGCACTGGTCGGCAACCGCGAGCATGTTCCGGCATAAGCGCCGGCCATCGGCGCAAAAGCGTGCAACAAAAGTTGTCATCACACAATCAACACATCAATCAACCAACACAACTTCCCTCGTGTTTTGCATCCTGCAATCTGATGACGTTGCAGCGAGCGCAGTGCATCGAGGATGTCCTGGCAGCAACGGGACGTTATGTCAAACAAGAGGAGGATGAATGACTGACACAAAAACCGGCGTTCTGGATTCTGTAATCGATCGTGAGTACGGCGAAGCCGAATACAACGATCTCAAGAAGCTCTACGAGAAATCGTTGGGCACAATCAGTGAAGGGGAGATTGTCAAAGGGCGGATTGTCGCCATCACCGATACCGAAGTGTCGGTGGATATCGGGTTCAAGTCGGAGGGCGTTGTGCCCTTGTCGGAGTTTACCAACAAGGACGAGCTGAAAGTCGGCGACGAGATCGAAGTGTTT
The DNA here is from genome assembly GCA_040290295.1 of Ignavibacteria bacterium. Lineage (GTDB taxonomy): Bacteria > Bacteroidota > Ignavibacteria > UBA10030 > UBA6906 > CAADGV01. The sequence goes on along the minus strand of PSMW01000012.1, from coordinate 39,686 downwards.
CTTGAGAGCGTTGAAGATAAGGACGGCCAACTCGTCCTGTCTCGCAAGCGTGCCGACTTCATGCGCGTGTGGGAGCGCGTGACCAAGGCGTATGAGACAGGCGAAGTGTTGCAAGGCCGTTGCGTTCGCCGCATCAAGGGTGGCATTGTCGTGGACCTGCTCGGGATCGACGCATTCCTACCCGGCTCGCAAATCGATGTGCGACCTGTGCGCGACTTCGATGCGTTCATCGGCAAGACGCTGGATTTTCGTGTCGTGAAAATCAATCATCCTTCCGAAAACGTTGTGGTCAGCCATAAGGTGCTTGTCGAAGAGGAAATGTCGGGGCAACGGCAGGCAATCATCGCTGCGTTGGAAAAAGGACAGATTCTCGAAGGTACGGTCAAAGCGATTACCGACTTCGGCGTGTTTGTCGACCTCGGCGGCGTGGATGGGCTCGTTCACATCACCGATCTGTCGTGGGGTCGTATCAATCATCCTTCCGAAGTCGTCAAGCTCGACCAGAAGATCAACGTCGTGGTTCTCGACTTCGATCGGGAAAAGAAACGCATCTCGCTCGGCTACAAACAGCTTCAGCCCCATCCGTGGGAAAACATCGAGCAAAAGTATCCCGTCGGCACGAAGGTCGTTGGCAAAGTGGTCTCGCTTGCCGACTACGGTGCCTTCGTCGAGATCGAGAAGGGCATCGAAGGGCTCATCCACATCTCCGAGATGAGCTGGACGCAGCACATCAAGCATCCATCGCAAGTGGTTTCGATGGGACAAATGGTGGATGCCGTCATCCTCTCGCTCGACAAGGAGAACAAGAAGCTCTCGCTCGGCATCAAACAACTTGAGCCGGATCCGTGGCTGACGTTGATGCAAAAGTATCCTGTGGGATCGCGGCACAAGGGTATTGTGCGCAACTTGACCAACTTTGGTGTCTTCGTCGAGCTTGAACAAGGCGTCGATGGGTTGATCCACATTTCCGACCTTTCATGGACGAAGAAGGTTCGTCATCCCGGCGAGGTCGTGAAGAAGGGTGATGAGATCGAGGTCCTCATTCTCGGTGTCGATGTCGAACAACGCCGCATCTCGCTGGGCCACAAGCAGCTCGAAGAAAATCCCTGGGATCGCTTCGGCGAGATGTACAAGGCGGGTACCGGAGTGCAAGGAAAGATTGTGCGCATCATCGAGAAAGGCGTCATCGTCGAGCTTCCGCTCGGTGTGGATGGCTTCGTGCCTGTCTCCCATCTTGCGCCGGTGCAGATCAAGAACATTGCAGACAAGTTCAAAGTCGGCGATGTGCTTCCGCTGAAGGTGCTCGAGTTCGAAAAGGACTCGAAGAAGATCGTCCTGTCTGCAGTTGAAGCGCTCAAGGAGAAGGAGGCACACGCGGTGGAGGAATATCTGGCCAAGCATAAGCTGCCGGCGACGACCATCGGTGAGTCGGCGACCATCACCGGGATTGCGTCGGGCGAGGATACGTCCATTCCGGCAGAGAATTAGATCATCATTACAACAAATTCACCAACACCTGCCCGGCTCCGGTCGGGTGGGTGTTTTTTTAGCGAGCGAAAGATGCCTCGTGTTGCCATTCATACACTCGGATGCAAGCTGAACTATGCCGAGTCGTCTATGCTCGGCAAGCAGTTTGCCGATCGCGGGTTCGACGTGGTGGACTTCGAGGAGCCTGCGGACGTGTACGTCATCAACACGTGCAGTGTCACGGAACGTGCAGATCGAGAGTGTCGGCAAATCATCCGCCGCGCATTGCGTCGCTCGTCCAACCCGTTCGTCATTGTCACCGGCTGTTACGCACAACTCGAGCCCGAAGAAGTCGCCTCGATTGAAGGTGTTGACGTCGTGTTGGGATCGAAGGAAAAGTTCCGACTCTTCGAACATGTTCCGTCCTTCGAGAAGCGATCCTGCCCGGGCGTGTTTGTTTCGGACATCGGAGCAGCGGACGACTTCGGCGTTGCCTATTCTACCAACGCTACGGATCGGACGCGAGCCTTTCTCAAAGTCCAAGATGGGTGCGACTACCGTTGCAGCTTTTGCACGATTCCGCTCGCACGCGGCACAAGTCGCAGCCAACCGATTACTGCCTGCGTCGAGCAGGCACGGCTTCTCGTTCAGCAAGGGTACAAAGAGATCGTGCTGACGGGTGTGAATGTCGGCGACTACGGGAAATACATCGGCGCGAATCTCCTTGACCTTCTCACATCGCTCGTTGCCATCGAGGGCCTTGAGCGGCTTCGCATCAGTTCGATCGAACCGAACCTCCTCACTGATGCAATCCTCGAGTGTGTTGCGAACGAGAGGAAGCTCTGCAAGCATTTCCATATCCCGCTCCAAAGCGGTTCGGATGAAATGCTGAGAGCGATGCGACGCCGGTACACCACGCGGGATTATCGGGATCTGATCGAACGCATCCGCCGTCGTCTTCCCGACTGTGGCATCGGCGTAGATGTGATCGTTGGATTTCCGGGAGAGACGGAACGGCATTTCGAGGAGACACATCGATTTCTTGCCGACGTGCCGATCTCATACCTGCATGTCTTTACGTACTCGGAGCGTCCGAACACGCCGGCATCGAGCTTTGCTTACCCGGTGGAGCCGAAGGTTCGCTTCAAGCGGAATGAAGAACTTCGCATCCTAAGTCGGAAAAAGAAGCGGGCTTTCTATCAAGCTGCACTGGGCAGGCAATTTGATGTGCTGATGGAGGGAGACGTCCACAACGGCATGCGAATGGGGTTCAGCGATACATACATCCGTGTTGCTGTGCTTGAAGATCAAGCTCAGGAAAACGAAATCGTTGCCGTTGCAATTACGGACGTAACAGACGACTTTTGCGTGGGTCGTGTCGTTGCACGTAGGCAGAATGTGTCGGAAATGCTTCCGGCGATCTCCGATGCCGAAAGGCTTGCCGCTCTATGAAGATCACGACGGTAGAACCCAACAGCATTGCCGAGGAGCTTGGCATCCGGCCGGGAGATGAACTGCTGGAGATCAACGGCAAACGCGTTGCAGATGCGATCGACTTCCGCTTCTATGAGAGCGACGCGGAGATTTCCATCAAGATCGCCCGTCGCGGGGAGGTCACGATCTACGACATCGGGAAGGACGATGGAGAACGGATCGGTCTCGCGTTCGAGGATTTCCGCATTCTTGCCTGCGGGAACGATTGTATTTTCTGTTTCGTGGATCAGAATCCACAAGGGCTGCGCAGCCAACTCTACTTTCGAGATGGCGATTATCGACTGTCGTTCATGTACGGCAATTACACGACGATGACGAATGCAGGTCCTGCCATTCTTCGCCGTATTGTCGAGCAGCGTCTTTCGCCGCAGTACATTTCGGTGCACGTTACAGACTACGCCATTCGCAAGCGGTTAATGGGTTTGAAGAAAGACGACAAGATACTCGAGAAGATCGCCTATCTGCACGACCACGGTATCGATATGCACACGCAGATCGTGCTCTGTCCGGGCATCAACGACGGTGATGCGCTTCGCAAGACGGTGTTCGATCTCTATCGATTCAACAAACATATTGTCTCGCTTGCCATTGCCCCCGTGGGCCTGACGGATCACCGGTTCGGCTTGACCGAGTTGCAAAGGGTTGATTGCGAGTATGCCAACGCTCTGCTCGATCGGATCGAACCGTGGCAGGAACGTTTCCGCAACGAGATCGGCCGAGCGTTCGTGTACGCATCCGACGAGTTCCACATCGTTGCCGGACGCGAGATCCCACCGGAGGAGTACTACGATGGGTTTCCGCAAACAGAGAACGGCGTAGGCTTGGTGCGTTCGTTCTTGAACGAGTTCCACCGTCAAGCCACGTCGTTCCCCCGGTCCATGTCTGCTCGCGCGCGGATGACACTGGCAACGGCTGAGCTTCCTGCTGGTTTCATGCAGGAAGTGGTTGTGCGCGAACTTTCCCGCATCGACAACCTTGAGGTACGTGTGGAAATCGTGCCGAATGTTTTGTTCGGCAGAAGCGTTACCGTTGCTGGACTTCTTTCGGGAAAATGCTTAGTATCATCGTTGCGTGGAAAGGAGTTGGGAGATGTACTGCTGCTGCCTCCTGACATTCTCAATCATGAGGCGCTCTTGCTCGATGACATGACCGTCCCACAACTTGAACAAACGCTCAACGTTCCTGTGATGGTCTTCGATGGGCAATGGAGCGACGTGTTCCAAAAACTTCGGAGCCGAGCCACACACCTTGCTACTGCGTAATTCACCGTCAATGTTTGCACAACCTACAGGCAGGCGTATGGTCCGATTCGCTCTTTCTTCCCTCGTTCTTGTCTCCTCCTTTGCGGTGATGTCGGCACAGGAGCCTTCGCCGCCTTTGAGAAAAACACTCAAACACGACCTCTTCTCTGCCGAACCATTCACGAGCGGAACCTCGGCACCTGCCTTGCAAAATCAGGAGGGCGGTAGCGGGAGGAAGTCGCCAGCTCTTGCTGCACTCTTGTCGCTCGCCGTTCCGGGGTTGGGTGAACATTATGCCGGCGACTTCGGTGCGGGCAAGTATCTGGTGGCTGCTGAAGGCGCGTTGTGGATTACCTACGCGGTGTTCGACGTGTACGGCACGTCGCTCCGCGATGATGCTCATACATTTGCCGCCATCCACGCCGGATTCGACCCGGCAGGCAAAGGCGATCAGTTTTTCGTGGACGTCGGCAATTTCATCAACACACAGGAGTTCAACGAGAAACGGTTGCAAGATCGTTTGCCCGAACGATTGTACGACCCGAACGCCGGATACCGCTGGCAATGGGATTCCGATGCCGCTCGTGCAGAATTCAAGAGCAAGCGGATATCCGCCGAAACTGTGCTCAACAATCGCAAGTTCGTTGTGGCGGCTGTGGTTGTCAACCACATTGTCAGCGCGATCAACGCTGCTCGACTTGCCATCTCCCACAATCATGCCCTGAGCGAATCGCTGGGCGCGCTCGATCTGCGCGCCGAGGTGATGGGGGGGTGGGCCAATCCTCACGGCATCCGATTCACCTTTACGAGGATTTTCTGATCGCATGCGAAACATCAAGTTGGTGCTCGAGTACGACGGGACAAACTTCGTCGGCTGGCAGAGCCAAACGAACGGCCGTAGTGTGCAAGACGAGATCACGAACGTGCTCGACCAGATTTTGCAGGAACCCGTTACGCTCATCGGTGCGGGCCGAACCGACGCAGGAGTCCATGCGCGCGGGCAAGTTGCAAACTTCAAGACGTCGTCGGTCCTTGGCGTTAGCTCCATCCTTGCTGCGTTGAACGGTACACTGCCCGAAGATATCTATGTGCACGCTGCAGAGGAAGTGGACGAGAAGTTTCATGCTCGGTACGATGCGAAGGAACGTGTGTACAAGTATTACATCTCGCTCAAGCCCACAGCGATCGGACGGCAATATCATTGGTACGTGAAGTACGATCTTGATGTAGATGTCATGCAGGAGGTTGTGCGGCAGATCGTGGGCGAGCACGACTTCGAGTCGTTTGCGAAGTCGGAATCGCTCGTTCCTCACTATCGGTGCACGGTGTTCAAGTCGGAGTGGACGAAGACACCGAGCATGCTCGTCTATGAAATTCGAGCAAACAGATTCTTGCACGGTATGGTGCGTGCTCTCGTGGGTACGATGGTAGACATCGGGCGTGGATACATGCCCGCCTCATCGTTCGCCGAGATCATGGCGGCGAAAGATCGACGCAAAGCAGGTATGGCGGTACCGGCGTGCGGCTTGTTTCTCGAAGAGGTGTTATACTAAGCTGCGCCCGCGTCCTTTCCACACTCCGTTGGTAACCTCATGAAGGTATTGCTCGGACTTCTGGCTGGTCTCACACTGTTCAACGCAACCATGGCACAACATCCCACGCTGAGCTACACACTCGGGATGTCTCGCCCGTCAACGCATCTGTTCGAGGTCGAGATCACGTTCGCTAACCTTGATGACGATACTGCGCTGGTGTTGATGCTTCCCGTCTGGCGACCCGGTCGTTACGTGGTGTTGGATCTAGCCGGCGGGATCGTTTCGTTCGAGGCAGTCGATGGCTCGGGGCATCCGCTGGTGTGGAAAAAGACGGGCAAGAGTGCGTGGATGATCGAGACGAAACGGTCGGCGGAAGTTGTCGTCCGCTATCGAATCTTGGCAGATGAGTTCGCACTACGCACGCGCGGGCTCAATAGCGAGCGCGGCTTCGTAGATGGCTCTGCCGTGTTCATGTTTGCAGAAAAATACCGTTGGCTTCCGCTGACACTCACCGTGCATCCTTTCCCCGGCTGGCACGTCACCACACCTCTCGATCCGTTGAGCGATCGACCCAATACGTTCGTTGCTCGAAACTATGATCATCTTGCCGACTCTCCCTTGGAGATCGGTACGCAAAAAGATTTTGTCTTCCACGTCCGGGGCAAGCAGCACATCTTGAGTATTGCCGGGGAAGGCAGCTACGATAGCGCGAGGCTTGTTGCTGATATTGCCGCCATTGTCGAGCAGCACGCAGCGTTTTGGGGCGAGTTGCCGTACGATCGCTATGTGTTCTTTCTGGCGCTTTCGGCGAATGGAGGAGGAGGGACAGAGCATGAGAATTCATGCGTGATGGGCGCGCGTCCCTTTCTCTTTCAAGACTCTTCTGCGTACAAAAATTTCTTGGGCCTCGTTTCGCACGAATTCTTTCACACATGGAACGTGAAGCGTCTGCGTCCGGCGGGGATTACGTCGTACGTGTGGATGGAGGAGAATTACGTCGAAGAGTTGTGGGTTGCCGAAGGAACGACGTCGTACTACGACGACTTGTTGCTCGTTCGTGCAGGCTTCTTATCGGAACAAGAGTATCGAACGAGACTCAGCAAAGCGATCAACGATGATCGAGCGCGCCCGGGCAACGCCCGACAATCCCTTGCGGAAGCGAGCTTCGATGCCTGGATCAAGTATTGGAAAAGCTCGAAGCACGCCCTCAATTACGAAACCGACTACTACTCTCGCGGTGCCGCAGTGAGCTTTGTCCTCGATATGACGATCCGCCGCGTCACGGAGAACTGCCGTTCACTGGACGATGTTCTGCGAACGATCTATCGCCGGTGTGCAACAGCCGGACGCGGTTACACCAACGCCGATCTTCAAGCAGTGTGCGAGGAGGTAGCGGGGACGAGTTTCAAAACGTTCTTCGAGCATTTTGTGTACGGTGCACGACCTCTGCCGTGGGAAGAGGCACTTGCTGTGGTAGGCTTGGAGACTGTGCCTCAAGCTGCCGAGCAGACCCCGTGGCTGGGAATCACGACTATGGATGAGGGGCAGAAGACGCGCATAACATCGGTGGTTGCAGGATCGCCCGCTTTTGATGCCGGCGTCGATGTGAACGATGAGCTTGTTGCCCTCAACGGCTACCGCGTCCGATCGAGCGATGTGAACGCTCGCCTCCGCACAATGCGTGAAGGGGAAAGGGTGACATTGACGGTCTTCCGCGACGATCGACTTCGCACGTTCGACGTGGTGTTGCAGCTCCCCTCCGTCACGCCCATCAATGTTGTCAAAATGCAGAAACCGACGCCACTCCAAGCTATAACGTTAGCATCATGGCTCTCCCTTCCCACATCCGAAAAGGATTCACCATGAGCTGGGTGTTCGCGGCGATTGCGGATCCGCTTACTCAACAACACGAGCAAGCATTTGCGCGCATCCATACCGCACCCATTGCCCATACCACAAAGAACACCGTGTACATTGCCGTGGGAGGTTTGGAGCAAACGATGCGCACGTCGCTGTCGTTGCCGGGCGATCCAACCGACGAGGGCTTCGCCGTAGTTGGGACAGGCATTGCGCTCGATGACGATGGTTGTCATTTCTTGTCGCTCGACGAATGGAAGGGAATACTTCGCGCTCCGGAACCGGCTCTTGGTCACCTCGACGGACATTTCGCCGCTGTGCGATGGAGGAATGATCTTCTCGAAGCATGGACCGATCAAATCGGTTTGCGAACGCTGTACGCCGCAAAGATCGAACATGGATATGTCGTTGCGAGCCGTTTGGACTGGGTGGCAAAAGCGAGTGGCTGTTCAGAAATAGATTTCGCTCAGCTTGGCTCGAGTTGGTTGATGACCAATCAAATGGCGTATGGCTCGCAAGTGAAAGGGATCGAGCGCGTAGGACCTGGGGGATTTCTCCGCTGCACGCCGTCCTCACTGCACGTGCAGAGCAGAGCATGGACGCCGACCATCTCGGAACAACACGAGTCGGCAATGGTTGCTCAACTTCGCCGTTTTGTCCAACCAAGATTGAACGTCCCTTCGGTTCTTTCGCTCGGCCTTTCTGGCGGGTTCGACTGTCGGTTACTGCTGGCGATTCTCAAGCATTCGTCGACGCGATTCTTGCTCCACTCCTTCGGCAACCCGAGCGATCCGGACCTCAAGATGGCGAGTCAAATTGCGGAAGCGGAATACCTTCCTCATGCCGCATTCACAAGTCCGCCGCAGGATGCTTCTGCATTCATCGAGCTGTTGCGAGAGTACAGTGCACACGTGGGTATTATCGCGCCGGTATCGCTGTTGTGGAAACTCCATCATTATCGGGCGTTGCACAGAGAACACCGCGTGTTGATCGATGGGGGGTATGGAGAGATTTCGCGCCGTCAAATGGGAAACCGTCTCTTACGAAAAGGCTCAACAGTGCTGCGACGTGGAGACCCGAACGAAGTGTTCCCTCTCGTTACTGCCTACCGCGCCGCCATCTTCACACCCGATGTCGAGCGGAGGATGGTCGAATCTGCAAAGCAGGAACTTGCCGCAGTGTGGAGAGCGATGCCGTCGATCGAAAAAATCGGCGCGGAAAACTTCGTCGATCTCTTTTCGTTGCGCACGCGTGTGCCGAACAGCGGATCTCCTGCTCAGCAGTGGATCGATTCGCAGATCGTCAACTATATGCCGTATGCACAACCAAGCTTCTTGCGGGAGGTGTTTCGCACGCCGCTGACTGCTCGAAGGAACGCTCGTCTGCATCGGAGCGTGATGCGACAGTACGCTCCCACATTGACGCGATATCCCCTGACAAAGGAAGGCGTCATCTACCCCTATGCACTCACGACTCTCCCTGCATGGCTTTGGAGAAATGTGGCATCGAAGGTTGGCAAAAAATGGGTCGACGACTCGCCGCATGTTTTCCTCTCTTCGATACGGGAGTTTGTTTGCGACACCGCCCATTCACGCTTCGTGAAGGGTTTTGCGTACGATGAGAAAAAGATCGAGCATGATGTCGAACGGTACTATGCCGGGGATCGACACTTGGCGAATGAAGTCGATTGGTGGCTTACATTCGAACTTTGGCGGAGGAGCCTGATTGCATGAGGCAATCCTTTTGGATGAAGGTTTTCATATTGGTGACGACGCACTCTTCCTTTTACTATTCCAATAATGTGGAGGATACCTCACCATGCGACTTCGAAGAACTGCTTGTACATGGATGATGCTGTTGCTCGCGTTGCCGGAGGCACGATCGCACCAAGGGGGCACCATCGTAGGTCATGTCGTCGATCGTGAAACGCAAAGCTCCGTTCCGGGAGCCAACGTCGTTCTCGACGGTACGGAGTTGGGCGCGGCTGCAGATGCATCGGGACGCTTTCTCATCGAGAGAGTCCCTCCGGGCGCGTATGCACTTACTGTTACTGCCGTCGGTTATCTCAAACACATCCAACCCATTACTCTTGATAGTCGCGACACGCTTCGCTTCACCATTGCCCTTGCGCCCGATGTACTCAAGTTCGAAGAAGTTACGTCGACGGGAGAACGAACGTTCTCTACTGCGTCATCGGAATTCATGCGAGCGTTGGATTTCGAGCTTCGTCCGAAGCAATCGGCTCAAGAGATGTTGCGGATGGTACCGGGTCTTGTCATCGCGCAACATGCAGGCGGGGGTAAAGCGGAGCAGATTTTCCTGCGCGGCTTCGACGCCGACCATGGAACGGACATCAATCTTTCTGTCGATGGTGTCCCTGTAAACATGGTCAGCCACGGGCACGGTCAAGGGTATGCCGATCTGCATTTTGTTATTTCCGAAGTGATCGAGGGGATGGAAGTGTACAAGGGACCGTACTTTGCAGCGTTCGGTGATCTTGCTACGGCGGGTTCGGTTCGATTGAAAACACGCGAGAGCATCGAACACAATCTCTTGAGTTTTGAGGGAGGGAAGTTCGGAACGTATCGCACCTTGGGGATGGTGCGACTTCCGACGCAGTCGCAAACGACCAACGCTTATGTTGCCGCCGAGTACTACCACACCGACGGCTACTTCGACACGCGCATAGACTTGAACCGATACAATGTGTTCGGTAAGCTCGTTGCTGCGACGAGCGAGAGCGGTACACTCTCGCTGTGGGCATCGGGGTTCGGTTCGCAATGGAACGCGACCGGACAAATTCCTCAGCGCGCGGTCGAAACCGGCCTCATTGGCCGCTTCGGTTCGATCGATCCGAGCGAAGGGGGAAGAACGGCGCGCTTCAATGTGCATCTGGGTCACCTTCTCACGTTGGACGAACGATCCACGCTCAACGCGCAAGCGTATGCGTCGCGCTATCAGTTTCGTCTCTACTCCAACTTTACATTCTTTGCCGTCGATTCCATCAACGGCGACGGGATCGAGCAGCAGGACGATCGCTTTCTCTTTGGTGGGCAAGCAGAGTACACGCGCCAGCACTCGTTGGGTGCACTCTCGGCGATCGGCACGATCGGCGCAAGTGTTCGAGCCGACGTGATCGACGTGCAACTGTTCCATCATCGGCAACGTCAACGCCTCGGCACGAAAGCGGATGCGCTGATTCGCCAGAAGACGTTTGCGTTGTTCGCCCAAGAGGAGCTTCGCCTCAGCAGAACGATAAGAACACAACTCGGTGTCCGTGCAGACTTCTTCTCTTTCGATGTCGAAGATCCATTGGGTGCCGTGTCGAACCACGAGCCGATAACGGGGGTCGTGCGTAAGGCTGTTGTTACGCCCAAACTGAACACGGTCTTCACGCTCGATCAGTCGCTCGAAGTGTTTGTGAATGTCGGCGGAGGCTTTCACTCGAACGATGCCCGCGCAGTCGTTGCAGGAAAAGCCGAGCGCACGCTTCCCCGTGCATGGGGCGCCGAACTCGGCATACGATTCACACCGGCACCACGGACGAGCTTCGCTGTAGCGGCATGGGGGCTTGATCTCCAAAACGAATTGGTGTATGTGGGTGATGAAGGAACGACCGAAATCAACGGAGCCACGCGCCGCATCGGACTCGACGCTGAAGTCCGAGCGCAACTCTCCTCATGGCTCTTCGCTGATGTGGATGTGACGCTGGCGCGTGGACGCTTCCGCGATCTCCCTGCGGGCGAGGATTACATTCCTCTGGCACCGACGCTGACGATAAACGCAGGACTCACCGCACGCCACGAGAACGGGCTCGAAGGCAGCGTGCGCGTCCGCCACATCAGCAGCAGGCCTGCAAACGAAAACAACACCGTCACAGCACTCGGCTACACAGTCTTCGATGCCTCGGTAGCGTATCGCTTCGCGGCGTATCGCGTGCAGTTGACGGCGGAGAACCTCTTGAATGTACAATGGAACGAGGCGCAATTCGACACCGAGTCACGCCTTCGCGGCGAGACTGCGCCGATCTCGGAATTGCACTTTACACCCGGCACGCCCTTCAACCTCAAGCTCAAAGCCGAAGTCGGCTTCTAATCCTTGCCCGCTGCCGCTGAGGGAGCGAGAGCAATATTCCCGGACATTTAGTATTTTGAGAAGGCACTCAGCCGCTGGGTGCCTTCAACGTGTACGGAATTCCCCAACCGTTCTCGTGGCATGCCATGCTCTCAAAAACTCTCTCCTGTGCGACGTACGGCGTGAATGCCTATCTCGTCGAAGTGGAAACACACATCGAGAAAATGATTCCCGGTTTCGCCATCGTCGGCTTGCCCGATAACGCGGTGAAAGAAAGTCGCGAACGCATTACCGCTTCGATCAGAAACTCGAGCCTCACGTTTCCGAAAACGAAGATCACCATCAACTTAGCGCCCGCCGACATCAAGAAAGAAGGTTCTTCGTACGATTTGCCGATGGCGCTCGGTATTCTCGCTGCCACCGATCAGATCGTGCCTGACGTCCTGGACGAGTTCGTCATTGTCGGAGAGTTGGCGTTGGACGGCTCGCTGCGTGCCGTACACGGCGTGTTGCCGATGGCGTTGGAAGTCCGGCGAAAGAAACTGCGCGGCATGATCGTCCCGAAAGAGAACGGCAAAGAAGCGGCGATGGTTGAAGGTGTGGAGGTCTTTCCCATGTCGTCCCTTAAAGAAACCGTCGAGTTTCTCAATGCCGATCATCGATTGCTTGCACCGCTGCATGTGGATGTGAACGAGTTGTTCAAACACGATCAGCATTACACCTCCGATTTCGCGGACGTCAAGGGACAGGAGACGGTGAAGCGCGCCCTCGAGGTGGCTGCTGCTGGAGCGCACAACATCATCATGATCGGTCCTCCGGGTTCCGGCAAGACGATGCTGGCAAAACGACTGCCGAGTATTCTTCCCCCTCTAACGTTCGAAGAGGCGTTGGAGACGACGAAGATTCACTCCGTTGCCGGTCTTCTTCCGCCCGACACTGCGTTGGTGGCGACGCGCCCGTTCCGCGCACCGCACCATACCATTTCGGATGCAGCCTTGGTCGGCGGTGGAACCGTCCCCCGACCCGGTGAGATCTCACTCTCGCACCACGGCGTGCTGTTTCTCGATGAGTTGCCGGAGTTCGCACGTAACGTTCTGGAAGTGCTGCGCCAGCCGCTCGAAGACGGCCGCGTCACGATCAGCCGATCCAAACTCTCCGTCGAATATCCGGCGAATTTCATGTTGGTGTGCGCGATGAACCCTTGCCCCTGCGGCTATTACACAGATCCGACAAAGGAGTGCACGTGCACGCAACAGATGATTCAGAAGTACATGGCGAAGATTTCTGGTCCTCTCATGGATCGGATCGATCTCCACATCGAAGTGCCCGCGGTGAAATACAAGGAACTCGCGAGCAAAGAACGGGGCGAACCCTCCGAAGCGCTGCGCGCCCGCGTGATTGCTGCGCGAGAGATTCAGCGCAAACGCTTTGCCGGGCGCAAAGGCTTGTTCGCGAACGCCGATATGCAGGCGAACGACATCCGTGAGTTCTGTCGGATCGATGCGCAGGGGGAGGAATTGCTGAAGATGGCAATCACCAAACTCGGGCTTTCGGCGCGAGCGTACGACCGCATTTTGAAAGTAGGGCGAACCATTGCCGACCTCGCCCACAGTCCCGACATTCGTCCCGAACATTTGAGCGAAGCGATTCAATACCGAAGTCTCGACCGCACGATGATGCCGTGATGAACTCCACGAGGATGTGAAGGCGGTTGGGTGACATGCGTTGATGCGCTCACACGTGAGGTGACAAGGTTGGCTCCGCGTCTTTGCCGAGCATTGCTTCTTGTATCGATCTCATCAATATTTGATCCGGCACCTCGGAAGTTCGATACCTCCAACTCGTTTCGATAGCGCTCATCATGGGACAACAGCAAATCGTTTTCCTGATTCTTGCCCTTTGTATTGCGGGCATTGCCCTCTCGGCGTATGCGATTGTCCGGGATGATGAAGCGGACCATCGTACCGCCATGTCGAACGATCTCCAGCAGCTTGCGTTGTCGGCGCAGAGCTATCGCACACGATCGTTCGAAGATGGTGGAGGAGACGGTACATTCATCGGGTTGACCGCAACACCTCAGGGATTCGAACGCCTCGTTCCCACATTCTCGCGGACGTACGCCCGCTATTTCATCTCGAAGACCGGCAACAGCCGGTGCGTAGAACTGACGGCACTGGGATTCTTTCCGGGCATCGACCCGCGAAAGCCGATGAAGCTCACGATGACGGTGTACGCGGATTCGATGCGCTTAACCGTCGTGAACTGAGCACGCTCGATCACTTCCATTTCATTGAAACTCCTACCCCTTTTGTGTACCTTTTGCCTGCTTTTATTCCATCTCACCATTCATTGTAGGAAAACGCATGCACAGAGTAACACTCATCCCCGGCGATGGGATCGGTCCGAGCATTGCCGAAGCAACCGTAAAGGTTATCGAAGCGGCCGGTGTAAAGATACAATGGGATACAGTGGAAGCCGGGATGGCTGCTATCGACAAATATCGTGATCCTCTTCCACCGAATGTTTTGGAGTCCATCAGCGCAAACAAGGTTGCACTCAAAGGTCCGTTGACGACACCTGTTGGGTCGGGCTTTCGGAGCGTGAACGTTGCGCTGCGCAAAGAGTTCGATCTGTACGCCAATGTGCGACCAGCCCGATCATTCGACGGTGTTCCCTCGCGTTACACCAATATCGACCTCGTCATCGTCCGTGAGAATACAGAAGAATTTTATGCAGGGATCGAGCACTACATCGATCCATCGCGTTCCGCGGCAGAGACGATCGGGATCGTCACGAGGGCCGGCTCGGAACGAATCATCCGTTACGCCTATGAGTATGCACGCAAACACGGTCGGAGGAAAGTCACCACCGTCCACAAGGCAAACATTCTCAAGTACACGGGAGGATTGTTTCTGGAAGTTGCTCGAGACATCGCGCGCCAGTATCCCGACGTCGAGTCGAACGATAAAATCATCGACAACATGGCGATGCAGATGGTGATCAATCCATATCAATTCGACGTCATCGTGACGACGAATCTGTTCGGCGATATTCTCTCCGACCTCGCATCGGGATTAGTGGGAGGATTGGGTTTAGCCCCGGGTGCGAACATTGGTTATGAGGCCGCAATCTTCGAAGCAGTTCACGGCAGCGCTCCCGACATCGCGGGGAAAAATCTTGCCAATCCATGCGCTCTCATCTTGGCAGGCGTGATGATGCTGCGCCATCTCGGCGAGGAGTCGGCTGCCGACCGCATCGAGCAGGCGGTTGCCGCTGTGTTGCGAGAAGGAAAAAGCGTTACGAAGGACATCAAAGCGGAAGGCTATGTCGGAACGACGGAGATGACCGACGCCATCTTGGCAAAACTCAAGTGAAGCGATACCGTGGAGTGCCCATCGCGGGCAGTCCATCCCTTTCAGCCAGTTGCCTACTGTGTTAAGCGATTGCCGTCGGCATCGCTCATGACCAACTTCCCGATATTCAACTTCTCCAATCCCGATCGAATAGTTTTTGCATCTCCTACAACGACGACGACCATTCGGGATGAATCCAAATAATCGGCTGCAACCCTGCTGACGTCGTCGAGCGTGACGTTGTTGATCTTCTGAAGATAGGAGTTAAAGTAGTCCATCGGCAGATTATACAGGACGATGGATTGCAAGGCACTGGCAATTTGCGTGGGTGTTTCGAATGTTCGCGCAAACGAGCCCGTCAGACTCTTCTTTGCGAATTCCAGTTCCTCAGGCGTGATGCCCAATCGTTGCATCCGTTCGATTTCGTAGAAGAATTCGAACACTGCGCTGTCGGTCTTCGATGTGGTGACAGCCGCGCTGGCGAGAAAGGGACCCGGGTACTTGTTGAACGAGAAATTCGAACGTGCCCCGTAGGTGAAGCCACGTCGCTCGCGGAGATTCATGTTCAACCTGCTGCTGAACTGGCCGCCCAGCACCGTATTCATCACGGTGAGCGGGAAGAAATCCGGCGTGTTGCGAGCCGCTCCGATGCTGCCGATGCGTACCTCCGATTGTGGAGCGCCCGGCTTGTCGATCAGCACGGCTTGGCGAAAAGAGAGCGGGGGAGGGGGAAGAATCACTCTGGAGACATCAGCACGCTTCCACGACGCAAGCAGGTGCTCGAGCTTCGCTACGATGTCCCCCATCGATACATCGCCGACGACGATGAGTGTAGCGTTGTTCGGGCGGTAATACTTTTGGTGGAATTGCGCAACGTCGTCGCGCTTCATCGCCTTCAGCGATGCTTCAGTACCGGACGGATTGAGCCCGTATGGGTGTTTCGTTCCGTACAGAAGTTTGTAGAACGTCAGCGAAGCAATCGCCGCCGGTCGATCTTTCTGTTGGAGCAACGAGGTGAGGCGCTGTTGGCGTAAGCGCTCGAATTCTTTTTCGGGGAAGGTAGGATTGACCAGCACGTCGGCGAAGACATCGAGTGCTGTGTCGAGATGCTTCGTGAGAGTATTCAGCGCAACGGTGGAACCATCGGTAAAGGCATTGACGGAAAGCGTCGCGCCTATAAAATCCAACGCTTCCGCTATCTGCAAGGCGGTTCGCGACGACGTGCCTTCGTCGAGCATTTCGGCGGTCATCGAAGCTAAACCAGGCTGATCGAGAGGATCGTGGTCGCTGCCCGACGACACGACCAAATTGAACGCGACGAGAGGCAACTCGTGGTCCTCGACGAGCCAGACGCTCAAGCCATTGTTCAGTGTTGCCTTTTGAATGGCGGGCAGCTTGATGGCAGGAGCCCCCTGCGCTCTCGGTTTGATGGTACGATCAAGGTCTTGCGTGAATGCCGTCATGGCCACTCCCATACTGAAACAGAATGACGTAACGAAGAGCATGAGGGATTTCATTCGACGCCTCCTTTCCGCTGAAGCACTTTTTGCTCGGCAGCCAAATTCGTTTTGCCTTCTGGAACGACGCTCAGAACCACCTTCTTTCCGCCAAACGTTCGCTTGGCGACCGCGAGCAATTCTTCGCGAGAGATGCCCTTGTAGCGATCAAGCTCTTTGTTGATGTTGTCGGGATCGCCGGTGAAGATGAAGAACGAGGCGAGCGAGTTCGCCTTTCCCAACACGGTCGCAAGGCTGTTCACGAGGGATGCTTCGCGATTGTTCAGCGATGTCTGAATCTCTTTTTCGGTCACACCTTCTGCCAGCAACCGCTCCACCTCTTGGTTGACGAGCGTTTCCATCTCCGAGAGCGTCTTACCGGGTTTGGCAGTGACTTCGATGGCAAACTTGCTTGTCAAGAGTTGGCTTTGTTGATATACATTCACCGACTGTGCGACTTGCTTTTCGTACACCAAGGATTTATAGAGGCGGGAATTCTTGCCCGAGCCGAGGATATCGGCAAGAACGTCCAGCACAGCGTCTTCTCGCGTATAGCCGCGCGCGGAATGCCAATGCATATACAGCCGCGGCAGTTGCACCTTATCTTCGAACACCAGCCGCTTGTCTTCGGTCAATTCAACCGGCATGGGTCCCGGATGTGGGACGTCCGCTCCTCGGGGGATCGGACTGAAGTATTTCTTCACCCACTCCTTCACTTGTGCCGGTTCGAAATCGCCGGCAATGGAGAGCACCGCGTTGTTCGGTGCGTAGTAGATGCGGAAGAATTCCTTCACGTCGTCCAACGTCGCGGCAGAAAGATCTTCCATGTATCCGATCACGGGCCAACTGTACGGGTGCGTGTCGGGGTAGAGTGCCTTGTTGATCTTTTCTTCGGCGGTACCGTACGGCTGATTGTCAACACGTTGACGGCGTTCGTTCTTGACGACATCGCGCTGGTTATCCAGCTTTGCTTGCGTCATAGCAGGCAGAAGGAAGCCCATCCGATCCGACTCGAGATACAGTGCAAGCTCGAGATGATTGCTGGGCACCACCTCGAAGTAGTTCGTCCTGTCGGTGGAGGTGGAGCCGTTGATGTTTGCGCCGATCTCTTGCAACAGCTTGAAGTGCTCGTCGTCCGCGACGTGCTTCGATCCTTGGAACATCATGTGCTCGAACAGATGGGCGAAACCCGTCCTGCCCTTCTTCTCGTTCTTGGAGCCGACGTTGTACATCACCACAACGGCAACGACAGGCGCCGAGTGGTCTTCGTGGAGGATGACGGTCATTCCATTCTCCAATCTGTATTGCTCGAAACGTATGGTGGTTTGTGCCGAAACTGTGTTTGCCGAGATCATGAACGAACTACCGATGATGAGTGTGAAGAGCAGGCGCAGCCGGATTGCTCCGCGCGGCGGTGATGGAGCGAATATGGGATGGTCCATGATGTTACCTCCTCTTGACGATCGTTGTACAGATAGGGTGCGGTGACGCAGATTCCTATTCAATATCTGGAAACTCCGAGCGAAATGCCAGAGTGATGACGCACCGAGATCCCGATGGAGCATCTCACGCGAGGGAGCGACGACCAAGAACAAACGTTCAACAAGGTCGACGTTCCACCCCGCCTCAATTCTTACCAGAGAGATGAAGTGGTTTGGGATGGAAATGAGAACGATGCCATTCTCGGCGCCGTGCCATCGCGTAACCCTCTCCCGCGAATTGTCAGACGCACTCCCGGGTGGATGTGCATGTTGCATTGGCCGAGAAAATTTTTCTCATTGTCTGTCGGGGTCTTCGCTTCACGCACTCCCGCCCTCGTTCACCACCAACGCATCCTGACCATGGAGGCTTCATGAAACTGTTCTGACTGTTCGTTGGATTGCTTGCGCTCGTTCCGCAGTACGCAGTTATGGTGAAGGCACAGAGTATCGTTCGAGTTCTCCCTTTGCCAAACACGACGTATTGGAATCAGGCCTGGGGCATTGCGGCTGATTCGACTCGGCTCTTCATCTCAAGCGGTACCAGCACCACTTCGGTGTACAACTACGGATTTATCTATACGACAAACCACAACGGGGTGCCCATCGATAGCCTCAACCCGAGCAGTGGATACAGCCAAGGCTTGGCATACGACGGAACACACTTCTATTACGTGCGGCGTTACACGGCGGCATGTGCGATCTACAAGCTCACGCATCAAGGTGCACTTGTCGATTCGATTCGCTGGCCCTCCAATAGATACCTTGGCGGCGCGTGTTGGGATGGGAACTTTCTTTGGGTTTCGGATTACACATCCACTTCCATCTCCAGTTCAACATACCTCTACAAGATCAACTGGGCGACGAAGTCGGTGGTGGACAGCATCCAGACTATCGGCTTGCAGCCGCAAGGCATTGCATGGGATGGTCAGTACTTGTACTACGCGATGGATTTGAACGGAAGCAAGCCAAACCAAAACCTCATCTATGTCGTCAATCCGGTTACGCACGACACGGTGCGGACGATTCCCATGCGCCCGAACCGCCGAACGTCGATATTAATCCGCGAGGACTTGCATGGGACGGACGGTATCTCTGGCTTGTCGCCGAACCTGTTGGCGCAACCTCGGGCCGTTCGCTGTACAAGTATGACTTGACCGGCAGCGGTACGCCGGACATCGACATTGTGAGTCTTGTGGATTTCTCGGGCACGCGCATTGGCTCGCCGAAAACCCTCCAACTGAGTCTGAACAACCTCGGGACGGCACCGTTAACCATCAACAGCGTGCGCATCCTCCTCTCATCGCAGTTCACAACGACGTTCGCAACTCCCGTGACGATTCCGGCGAACAGTTCGTTGCAATTCCCGTTGACGTTCGCGCCGACGACGTTCGGGAGCGATTCGGCAAGTGTGTGCGTGTTTTCCAACGATCCGGATGAAGGTCTTAAGATCGTTGCAGCGAGAGGTTTCGGCTTGTACGGCACGCCGCATATTTCGGTTCCACCCAATTATGCTTTCAACGAGCGCCGGGTAAGGAGTTCCAACCTATGGCTCATGACCCTACAGAATCTTGGAGCACCGACACTCACCATCTCGGCCCTAACAACATGGTCGAATGCATTCAGAGTCGATTCGGTGAGTCTCCCTTTGATCATTGACTCTCTCGGCGTTGCCTACGTGCGGGTCTGGTTCGTGCCGGCTGCGGGTGTTTCCTATGCAGACACGCTGAAGATTACAACTAACGCGTCGAATGGACCCATCACGAATGTACTGTTGAACGGTAGCGGCGACGCGACATCTCTACCGATTGGCCAGCCGCTCTGGATGTACACCGTTCCAAACAATCCACGAACGAGTGCGAATCAAAAGTTGGTCAAGGCGGTCCGCACGATCAGCGACATTTCCGGCGAGGGCAAACCAGACGTCGTCATCTCTGTCGAAAACTACTGGACGATGGCGTTGAACGGCAATGCCTCGGTGTCGAACGATTCATTATGGGAGTTCAATACGTATATTGCTAGCTGCAGCGCAGGCTCGATCGGCGCGACGGGTGACTACTCGCATCAAAAGGCGTTGGCAGTTGCCGACGTGAACTCCGACGGCTACAAGGATGTCATTATCGGTACCGATAGCGGCAACGAACACGTGTACGTCCTCAACGGTCGCAGCGGTCGTATTATTTGGCAATTCGGTACGGATCATCCGGACAGTTTTAGTCTTGGAGATTTTACGGGAGTGGATGTCAGCAGAGACTTCACCGGCGATGGAGTGCCTGACGGTGTAGCGGCTGCGAGCGCAACGGACGTCGGTGGCGTGGGTGGGCGGCGTCGTGTGTATCTGTTCAATGGACCGAACGGGACGATTGTGTGGCAGGCGCCGCTGCTTGGGTTCACGCACGCCGTAGCGGCGATCGGCGACGTGACGAACGACGGCGTGCCCGATGTTGTGGGATGTGTTGGTGAGCCATCGTACAAAGCAAGTGCGTATAACGGCGCAAACGGCGCACTGCTGTGGGAGTTCCCTCTTACGAGCGCAAGCGGTGGCGGCAAAGAGGTGATCGAATTTCCTGTCGCCGCGCAACCGCCGGATGTTATCGTCAGCGCATTTTGGGGTCCTGTATATCGCCTTAGCGGTGCAACGGGTACGCAACGATGGAGTCGCTCGATCGGCGGTAGCGGCGTGATGCAACTTGTCCGCCTACGCGATGTTACGGGCGATGCAGTTGATGAAGTGCTTGCGCCGCTGCTGGGCGGTGGTATCTATTGCCTCAATGGGGCCAACGGTAACATCGTGTGGTCGCTTCCTACCGGCAACACGATGGGTGCCGCCGCAATACCCGATCTCAACAACGATGGTTATGACGATGTGGCGATCGCTGTACAAAATCAGGGAACCATGATCGTCAAAGGGCAGGACGGTTCGCAGCTTGCGCTCTATGCAACAGGCACAGCGCAATCTCGTGAAGTTGCCGCTGTGCCGGACCTGGACGGCAACAACAGTTTCGAAATCTTGATGGGTGGGAATGAGGGCAATGTCGCTTTGCTTTCGGGGGCCTCAGCGCGGGCACGGGCGTGAGCGGTGCGATGAGGTTGCCCATGGCATTCACGCTCAGCCAGAACTATCCCAATCCATTCAATCCCACAACGACGATCGAAGTCGGGCTTCCGGTGCGAAGCGATCTGTCGTTAAAGATTTATGACGTGCTCGGGAGGGAAGTCCGATCGTTCGAGTACGCGCAGGTCCCCGCAGGCTTGCATCAGATTGTGTGGGATGGAAAGAACCGTCACGGTGCGCTTGTTGCCAGTGGCGTGTATCTCTACCAATTGCGTGCAGGTTCCGTCGTGATGAGTAAACGTATGATGCTGGTACGATAAGCTGTTTCATGTAAACCCGAGTTTCGCCATACTTCTTCCGTAGTGGCGGGCGAGAAGTCGCCGCCGCTCGGTTGTTCCTTCCCATTATTCCGCTGAGTTCTCCACTCCGGCACACCCCCATAACCGATGCGCTTCACACTCACCGCGCAGCGCTTTGCCGGCTTGTAGCGGAGGGAGGAGAGTCATTCTACAAGCATGAAGGAGACAAGCCATGAAGCAGAGACTTCGCCCGGTGTTCGTTGTTCTTTCCATACTTGTTGTTTCATTCACGTCCTCCGTTGCGCAAGAAGACGAACTCTTGATCGCCATTCCGACTGCGGAGTGTACGCAAGCGCTGCAGATCGCGCCTTCGCCGATATGATTCTACCATCGGCTCGGTACCTCGTATCTGGCGGGCACCGCGCGTCAAGCGTTCTCGTATTTGAGGAAACGACATATGCAATGTGTGATTGTCGATGATCGGCCATGGAGCACTCAGTACGCGATCGTCTCACGTCCACATCCAATGCAGGTCGGTGTAACGCTTGAGTCTCTTGGGGCGATCATCGCTTATGCAGAAGACGATGCCATTGTAATCAAGGGGACATCCGAGGTGTTCGAGGAGTTACGTGCTCGGGGCTTTGCGTGTGTGGAAATTGAACGTTTCGAGATTCCGTTCGACCCTGCAACGTCCCGTTTGCCGAGCGTCATGAGTGCTCGAACGCGCAGCATCATCGACAGTCTCATCAGCCTTGTCTCGGATACGTTAGTGCGGAATTCCATTCAAAGCATGCAGAACTTCGGCACGCGGTATTGGAACAACGTAAATCGTGATTCGGTCTCGCGCTGGGTGCGAGCGCAGTATCTTGCCGCTGGCATCACCGATGTCCGTCTGGATAGCTTCCAGTACAGTGGAACATGCCAGGCAAACGTCGTGGCAACGCTTCCAGGTATGATCAACCCGTCGCGTGAGTTGATTGTGGGGGGGCCATCATGACTCGTACTCGTCGAACGTTTTTCAGGCGCCGGGTGCGGACGACAATGCTTCGGGAGCGACCGCTGCCATCGAGATGGCGCGTGTGATCACGGCGTTGAACTATCAGCCCGTGCATACACTGCGCTTCATCGGGTTCGCTGCGGAAGAGGCAGGCTTGCGCGGCAGTGCGAGCTACGCACAGCGTGCGCGCCAAGCTCAACGCGATATTCGGGCAATGTTGAATTACGACATGATCGGTTATCGCAATCAGTCACAGCCCGACCGCGACGTGTACGTGGTGTGGTACACGGGAGCCAAGGCGCTCTCCTCTGTCCATGCCCTTGCCGCTACAGCATACACACCAGTGACGCCTGTCCTGACCACATCCTATCGTAGCGGTAGCGATAGCTACTCGTTTTGGCAACAAGGATACAAAGCCGTCTTCCTCATCGAGCGCGACTTCAACCCATACTACCACACACCGAACGATCTCTTGCAGTATATCGACATTCCATATTGTACTCAAATCGTTCGTGCGGGTCTTGCTACACTCATTACGCTCGACCAGCTACCACCTCCCGTTGCCGGTTATCGGCTACGAGATCGTGGGAACGGCTCCGCGCTTTTTGCAACCTGGGACAGTGTGCCAGTGCTGGACTTTGCTGCATACAAGATATATGTGGGGAGAAGTCCCGGCGTGTACGACACCTCGTTCATCCAAACGGCCCGCTCACGACTTGTCACGGGATTGACAGAAGGTGTGCACTATGTCGTCGACGTGTCGGTGGTGGACGTCGCTGGAGGCGAAGGGTTCATCACCGAGTTACATGCGGTACCGCGCAGTATTCCGCTTCCGCCCACAGGACTTGTTGCAGAAAGTCTCGCTCATGCTGTACGCTTGAGGTGGAGGCAGAACAACGAGATGGATCTGCTTGGGTATAACGTGTACCGTTCCGTTACTCCTTCACCTCTTGGACCGTACATCCTCTTGACGACCACGCCCACGAGGGATACGACATGGGTCGATAGTGTGAGTGGAACATTTGCCTACTGTACGACAGCGCTTGACTCGTCGGGCAACCCGAGCGCACCATCCGATACCGTGTTGGGTAGTGCGATAACATCGGTTGTCGGCAACCTGCTGACGTCGCCATTTGCGTTCGCGCTGTATCAAAACTATCCGAACCCCTTTTAATGGACTGACCCAAATACGGTACGAGATCGGAAAACTCAGTCATGTTTCGTTAAGCGTGTTCGATATCCTCGGCAGGGAGGTGGCAACTTTCGTCGATGAAATCAAAGAGCCAGGCGTGTACGTCGCCGTCTGGGATGCAACGCACGCTGCAAGCGGAGTGTATCTCGTTCGACTGAAGGCTGAACACAGAACATCGACGATCCGCATTACGCTACTGAGATGACCCCAAACCTGCCTGCTTTTGGGTGCGTCTCGCTCATTGAGACACGTTCGCTTGCTCTGACCTATCTCTTCACATCCGTCCAAGGATTTTACGGGTATCGCGGGAGGATGACCGATCATACAGCGTGAGCGGGAAAGGACTTCTCGAAGAGTTCCTGATTATTGTGAAGTTCCCGCTACGCGTTCCTTGTGGTCCTGCTGGCACTGAGCTTGCTCAGATGAACGTGGCAACTTCACATTCATTCTCACTGCAAGGAGTTCTCGAGGCATGAGTTCAGGGCAAACATTGATGGCGTTGGGTGCGTTCATTCTCCTTTCGACTCTTCTCTTGAATTTTTACTCTATCCTTGGCAATACCAGCGACATCGCGGCAAGCGGTCAGGACGGAATCCTTGCGTCAACACTGGCAACCTCGTACCTCGAGATCGCACAAGGATTGGCGTTCGATGAAATCACCGACACCACAGATGCCGCGATCGGCAATCCGAACATGCTCACGCCGATTAACAAGCTCGGTCCCGACAGCGGTTCGGAGGTCGGCATCGGCACGTTCAACGATTTCGACGATTTCAAAGGGTTCGCCCTCGAGGAGGTTGCCTCAGGCACGAATCGGCGGTTCCGGACGGTCTTCGATGTAAACTACGTCGATCCGACAAACATCAACACCATCTCCAACAACCGCACGTTCGTCAAGAGAATGGACGTGAAGACCTGGCGTATCTCTCCTCCCGTTAACGGTAGGGTTGACACGTTGCGTCTTACGCTGGTCATGGGTTACTTCCATTTCGATTAGGGGAGATGTGTATGGGAACGATACTGGATCTGATTGCTTCGACGATTTTTGGAGGGATGTTGTTGCTGATCCTCCTGAATGCAAACGACATGGCTCTCGAATCGCAGAGTATCCACTACGGCGATGTGCTCGTGCAAGAGATCTTGGTCTCGACCATTCGGTTGATCGAAGGGGAATTCCGCAACATGGGATTTGGTGTGCCGGAAAGGCAAACAACGGTCCTCTGGGCTGACACATCACGCATTTCATTCCTTTGCGATCTCGGACGCGATGGCGGTACGATCGATACCATCAACTATTGGATCGGAGATACGACCGAGCTTTCGGCTACGCAGAACGAATTGGACCGCTATCTGTATCGTTCGGTCAACCATCAGCCGCCGCTCAAGGTGGGAGTGGTCACGGAGTTTAAGATGAAGTATGAAACGCGATCGGGTGAAGTGTTACCAACACCCGTGCCTGCAGATCGGCGTTCGGAGATCCACCTCGTCGAAGTTACGGTCGAGGTGCAGAACCCGTATGCGATCAGCAAGAAACAAGCAGAAATCAATCCGGGCGATCGAACGGCAAAATACTCGATTGCGCTCTGGCAGCAAACGCGACTCGCTTCACAAAACTCACGACGTTAAACTCTTTGGGAGAAAGGATATGGTCGGTAAAGCTTCATTGATCATCGTGGTTGGGTTCGGATTCATTCTCGGGTACATTTCGTTGAACCTGAATCGCTTAGCGACGAATGCGGTCGGCAACATGTCCTCCTACGTGGATGCAACAGCCTCTCACAATATCGCTGTCACCGGAGCGAACGTCGGTCTTGCAAAGTTCTATGGAGACACGACATGGTTCGGTACGATGACGCAAACGTTGAATCCGCCACACAAGGGGAGTTTTACCGTGGGCGTGACCGATCTCGGCGGCGATGTCGTCCGACTGCGCAGTGTTTCGACGTACGTCCTACCTGCGCCGGTGAACGAAACATTGCGAGATACGGTGGAAGTCTATTTCAACAAAAGGAGACGCAACAGCTTCTCGATGTTTGCGTGGATGACACAATTCGAGGGCAACGTCTTTTGGATTACCGGAGATACCGTATGGGGACGCATGCATTCAAACGGGATGCTGCATGTAAACGGTTCTCCTGTCTTTTATCAGAAGGTCACCACAGCAAAGTCTTTCGATCCGAAGCCGGGTGTCGGTTTAAACAAGGCCATTTTCAAGAAAGGATATGAAACCGGTGTGGCAAGCATCAATTTCCCCGATGATCTCTCCGAGCTTATCTCTGCTTCAGCATCGGGCGGGAAGAAATACAATACGGATATTTGGCTTACCTTCAATCCCGGGACAGGAGCGAACGGAGACGGGATCGCTCTGGTCAGAACCTCCCCCTCGGGACCGATCATCGATACGATCTACTTGAACAGTTCATCGTTCAATGGAGTGATTTACACGACCGGCAGAGCTCGAGTGAAGGGAGTAGTGGATGGGAGAGTTACCGTTGCAGCACCCAACGTGTACATCGATGACGATATTCAGTATGAACGAAATCCCCAAACCACCACCAGCGACGACATTCTGGGTTTGGTTGCCGCCCAAAATGTTTACGTGACCGACAACCCGGCGAACAACAACAACTGTGTGATCAATGCATGCATTTTCACGAAAAGCGGCTCGTTCACTGCCGAGAACTACAACACACGTCCAGTGAGTGGAGAGCTGCAAATACTTGGATCCATCGTTCAGAACACGCGGGGGCCTGTCGGGACTTTCTCCGGTTCGACCATCAAATCCGGATTCTCCAAAAGATACCGGTATGACGATCGCCTGTCCGATCCGAATTTTCGGCCGCCGTTCTATCCGGGCTTCTATGTAAAGACGTACGCGATCACGAACTGGTGGGAGAGCTATCGCGTGCCGAGCATTCCGTAGTCGTTTACGCTCATCCCCATCGAACACAGCTCATCTTCACTCTGGGGATGAGCTGTTGTCGTTGTTGCGGCTCCTTCTCTGTCAACTCACCCCGAATTTTCGTATCATGTTCACGTGAAGATTGGATCGATCGAAATAGACAAGCCCATTCTCCTTGCTCCCATGGAGGATGTGACGGACCTCCCGTTCAGGGTGATCTGTAAGCGCCTGGGTGCGGACATTGTGTACACGGAGTTCGTGAATTCCGAGGGGCTTGTGCGCGGGTCGGAGAAGACGAAGCGCAAAATGACCTTCTGGGAGGAGGAGCGTCCAGTCGGGATCCAAATCTACGGAGGAGAGCCTGCCTCGATGCACGGCGCGGCTCAGCTTGCGGAGAGTTTCGATCCCGATCTCATCGACATCAATTGCGGGTGTTGGGTGAAGGACGTGGCAATGCGTGGTGCCGGCGCAGGACTTCTGCGCGATCTCCCCAAGATGGAAAAAATTGCTTCGACCGTCGTGAAGGCTGTGCACAAGCCAGTAACGTTGAAGACGCGCTTGGGATGGGATAAGAACAACATCCGCATCGTTGAGGTAGCGAAGATGTGCGAAGCGGTTGGCATCAAAGCTCTGACGATCCACTGCCGTACTCGCGATCAGGGGCACAAAGGTCCCGTGGACTATAGCTGGATTCCTCGGATCAAAGAGGCTGTCTCGATTCCCATCATCGTCAACGGAGATATCGTGACGCCGCAAAACGTGAAGCACGTCTTCGAAACTACTGGATGCGATGGCGTGATGATTGGACGTGGTGCCGTGCTCAATCCGTGGATCTTTCGTCAAGCGAAGCACTTTTTGGCAACGGGCGACCTTCTGCCGGAGCCGACGCTGGAGGAGCGCGTCGACCTTCTACGCGAGCATCTCAAACTTTCCGTGGCGTTCAAGGGCGAGCGCGCCGGCGTTATCGAACTACGCAAACACCACTCCGGTTTCTTACGCGGGCTGCCCCACGTATCGAAGATTCGCATGGAGCTGATGCAATTTACCGAGTCAGAGCCGATCTTCGAGCACCTGACTCGCTTCCTCGAGCTGTACAGTCCTACCTCATCAACTCCTGTGGCGGAATCTGCTGCGGCGTAGTAGGCTCCGCTCGAGGTGAATGATCAAAGTCTAATCTCCAGGTTCCAAGCTCCAAACGCTGGGGTGCCCTGCTTCCGTTGGGGATGGCTACAGGGGAATGGAATTGTAGCGCATCGATATGTGTTGATATGAGTGGCTCATTGTCATACTCGCAGCAAAAGGAGCACCCCATGGTATTGCCACGCATTCTCGGACTTGGTACAGCGAATCCGCCTCAACGCTACTCCCAACGAGAGATTTATGATTTCGCTGCCCGGCATGTTCCCACCTATCGCCATCCTCGCATCGAGCACATCTTCATGTCGAGTGATATCGAGTATCGCCATCTGGCATTCGATCTTGCGACGCTTGACCCGAACGAAACTGCCGACGCCATGCACGCCCGCTTTGCCAAGCACTCGGTGCGCATCAGCATCGAGGCAATCGAACGCTGCCTCGCCGCATCGTCACTCACCCCGCAGGATATCGACTACATCGTTGCCGTATCGTGCACGGGATATCTGTGCCCGGGACTTTCGGCTCTCCTTATCAAACAGATGCGCATGCGTACCGACGTGCAACGTGCCGATCTCATCGGTATGGGATGCGCAGGCGCAATGCCGGGACTGCAGCGCGCGTTCGACTTCGTGCACGCGTATCCTCAGAAAAAAGCATTGGTGATCACGGTCGAAATCTGTTCGGCATGCTACTACGTGGACGACACGCTGGAAACTGTTGTGGGCAACGCCATTTGCGCCGACGGCGCAGCAGCCGTCGTCGTGGGCACTCATCCGGCAGGCTCAGGTCCATCGTTGAAACGCTTCGCGACGTTATTGGAACCTGCATTCATCGATACGGTCGGCTTTCAGTTCAAAAGCGGGAAGCTAAGGATCGTTCTTTCGAAAGATATCCGCAACAGTGCAGGCGGACTTGCCAAGCGGATCGTCGAAGATCTCCTGCGCTCATGCGGTCTCTCGAAAAACAACATTGCCCATTGGATTGTGCATTCGGGCGGACGCAAGGTGATCGATAACATCAAGGAGGAAATCGGACTAACGGAAAGCCAACTTCGAAATAGTCGATGCGTGCTCAAGCACTTCGGCAATATGTCATCGCCCACAGTCCTTTTCGTGCTTCACGAAACGATGCGCAACGATCATCCGAAGCCCGGCGACTTGGGTATGATGATTGCGATGGGTCCGGGGCTCGCCATCGAAGCTGCGCTTGTCGAATGGTAACAGTAGAGGAGAACACTCGATGTCGCATCGCTTCAAGTATATCATCGTCGGTGGGGGTGTTGCAGGCGCGAACGCAGTCGAAGGAATTCGCGTTCACGACAGCTCCGGCTCGATCGCGTTGTTCGGGAAAGAACCGCACCTTCCGTACGACCGGCCTCCACTCTCGAAAGGCTTGTGGTTAGGGAAGACGACGATGGAACAATTGCCCGTCTATCCACGCTCCTTTTACGATGAACATCATGTGCATCTCTTTTTAGGCACGGAGATCGTCGAGATCGATCGCAAGCATCGACGTGTCGTGGATCGGGAGGGGAATACGTTTGCCTACGAAAACCTGCTTCTTGCCACAGGCGGCTCGCCGCGTACGCTTTCGTTTGGAGGCGATGTGGTGCGCTACTTTCGCACGGTGGATGACTACACGATGTTGCGAGAGGTGACTGAAACTGCTGGGGAGTTCGTCCTGATCGGTGGAGGGTTCATTGGTGCTGAATTGGCAGCAGCCCTGACATTGCAAGGCAAGCAGGTCACAATGGTGTTTCCTGAAACGTGCATTCTACAACGGATTTTTCCGGAAGCGCTGGCAGCGTTCGTTACGGATTACTATCGCGACAAGAACGTCAAAGTAATCAACGGCGATGTTCCGACGAATGTTGTGCGTGCGAACGGTCGCGTGCGCATCGAATTACGCAGCGGTGCGCTTGTGAAGGCCGATGGTGTTGTGGTTGCAGTCGGATTGAATGCACACGCACAGATGGCATCGCGGGCCGGGCTGGAGGTCGAGAACGGCATTGCAGTCAATGAGCTTCTCCAAACGTCCGATCCGCACATTTACGCCGCCGGCGATGTCGCAAGCTTTCCGGTGGAGGCGCTCGGCAAACGCATGCGCATCGAACATTGGAACAATGCCCAGATGCAGGGACGCTACGCAGGCGAAAACATGGCAGGCGCGCACAAGAAATACGACTATCTCCCATACTTCTACTCCGACTTGTTCGATCTCGGCTTCGAGGCAGTAGGCGATCTCGATGCTCGATACCAAACCTTTGCGGACTGGAAAGAGGAACATCGAGAAGGGGTGGTGTACTATCTCGATCAAGCGAGAGTCGTGGGTGTATTGTTGTGGAATGTTTGGGAGAAGCTCGACGCAGCGCGGGCACTGCTGAAAGAAGGGACACGATATTCTCGACCGGAGCACCTGCACGGAAGCATCTAACCTTTCCGTTCTCCCATTCGTGTTGATACTCAGAGTCCTTTTCGTTAGCTTTTGCTCGAAGCAATTCCTCCTCACATCCTTTTCTTCATGGACAAGAAATCCATTGTCGCCATCCTTGATGAGATGGGAACGCTCTTAGAATTGCAGGGCGCCAACCCATTCAAGTCACGTGCGTTCCACAACGCTTCCCGTGCGCTGGAAGGGGTGACTGAAGATGTACGTACGCTCATCGAGACGGGGGAGATTCGAAAGATCCATGGCATCGGCGAGAGCATCTCCAAAATCATCGCCGATTTGGTTACGACGGGGAATTCCTCCGAGTACGACGAGTTGAAAAAAGCGTTCCCTCCGGGCGTACCCGAGATGCTGCGCGTACAGGGGTTGGGTCCGAAGAAAGTGAAAGTGCTGTACGAGAAACTCAAGATCACCTCTCTCAATGAACTTGAAGCCGCCGTGAAGGCACACAAGCTCGCCTCGTTGGAAGGATTCGGCAAGAAAACGGAAGAGAATATCCTCAAGGGAATCGAAGCGCTGCGTGTTCGGACGGAGAAACATCTCTACCCGAAAGCATTCGAGCCTGCCAACGCCATTCTCCAACATCTCCTCAAGCAAAAGGGAGTGACGCACGGCGAGATCGCCGGCAGTCTTCGCCGAAAGAAAGAAGTCATCGGCGACATCGACATTGTGGTGAGTGCGAAAGATGCCTACCGCACAGGCATCATGCAAGCATTTGTCACACATCCGGAGGTCGAGTCCATCGTGGCACAAGGGGAAACAAAGTCGAGCGTGGTGCTCAAGGCGGGCATCAACTGCGATGTCCGCATCGTGGATGAGAGTGAGTTCCCCTTCGCGCTCAATTATTTTACGGGCAGCAAGGAACACAACGTCGAGTTGCGGTCGAGGGCGAAGAGGTACGGTTGGAGTTTGAATGAATACGGCTTTTCCGCGTTGGGTTCTGAAGAAAAACGCGGGAAGGCGAAGAAACTCGTTCGGTGCTACGACGAGGCGGATATCTACGCGGCGTTGGACTTGGACTACATTCCTCCCGAATTGCGGGAAAACATGGGAGAGATCGAAGCAGCGGAGCGACACGCGCTTCCGCGCCTCATCGAGGAGAAAGACATCCGCGGCACATTCCATTGCCACACCACCTATAGCGACGGTGTGAATACCTTGGAGCAAATGGCACAAGCGGCACAAGCGTTGGGTTGGGACTATCTCGGCATTGGCGACCACAGCAAAGTCGCGGGCTATGCCGGCGGCTTGAGCGAGGAGAAGCTCAAAGCCCAATTCAAAGCCATCGACGAACTCAACAAGAAGCTCTCGAGCTTCCGCGTACTCAAAGGGACTGAATGCGATATCCTTCCCAACGGCGATCTTGATTGGTCCGATCGAGTGCTGGCGAGTTTCGAGTACGTCGTCGTTTCGGTGCATAGCGGTTTCCGCAACGACGAGAAGGAAATGACCAAGCGTATCATCAAGGCGCTCAAGCACAAATACGTGACGATGCTCGGACACCCGACGGGACGCTTGTTGCTTTCTCGCGACGGCTATCCCGTGAACATGGTGGAGATCATCAATTGCGCGGCGGACTACGGGAAGGTCATCGAAATCAATGCTCACCCGATGCGGCTCGACATCGACTGGCGATTCTTGAAGTACGCAAAAGAGAAGGGCGTGATGATTACCATCAATCCCGACGCACACAACATCGAAGGCTTGAAGGATGTCTTCTACGGCGTCGGGATCGCACGCAAGGGATGGTTGGAAAAGAAGAACGTGCTCAACACGCGCCCGCTCAAAGACGTCCTCGCCTACTTCACCAAACATTGATTGCTCATTCTCTGCTGACGGTGATGTTTGCGCGGCTTCGACGCTCGACCTCGATTCAGGTGGGCACAACACTCTGGAGGGCTGCGACCTTGGCTGGCTATCCTGCAGCCGTGCGCGGCGATGTCGTTGTAAGCGGAGCGTCTTGGCGATACACCCCCACAGGAGGATAGCTATGAAACATTCTTGGATCGGCATTCTTCTCATCGTCCTCGGTTCGATGTTCTTGCTCGATAGCCTGGGCGTGATGGAGCTTCACCACATCATACGAAAGTTCTGGCCCGTCGTCCTGATCCTGATCGGGATAGGCATCTTGATGCGACGATCGCGCTGATCTGTTCCTGCCGTTCACACAAGTCGCCACCATCCATCAACCATACGATCATGGCACGATATCAACGTCATCTTTTTGTTTGTCTGAACGAACGAGAACCGAATCATCCGAAAGGCTGCTGTTTGCACAAAGGGTCGGCAGACGTTCGCGATGCGTTCAAGGACGAATTGAAGAAACGTGGGCTCTCGTCGATCGTTCGAGCTAATGCAGCAGGCTGTCTCGATGCGTGTGAATACGGCGTGACGGTCGTGATATACCCGGAAGGGATCTGGTATGGTGGTGTCAAGAAAGAGGATGTCGAAGAGATCGTCGAACGCACTCTTGTCAACGGAGAAATTGTTCAACGACTGCTCATACCACATGCCCGCTACGCCCCCGATGCACTTCAGTTCGACAAATTGAAAACGTGAGCACGTGCGAGACGTTTACCGACACCACATCAACGTTGACGCTCTATGGCGAAGTCAAGTATTCCCTGCAAGCGCGAATCGAACGAAGCGAAACGCAAACGCAGTCAGCGTATCTTGAAACGTCTTCTCAAAGAGTTTCCGCGTCCGACCACGGCCTTACGACACGAGAACGCGCTGCAACTCCTTATTGCCACGATTCTCTCCGCACAATGTACCGATGAGCGCGTGAATATGGTGACGCCCGACCTTTTTCGGAAATATCGCGACGCGAAAGCATTTGCCGAGGCAACCCCGGCAGTCTTGGAGCAAGAGATTCGCTCCACGGGTTTCTATCGGATGAAGGCGAAGAGTATCATCGGGTGTTGCAAGGCGTTGGTGGAGCGATTCGGCGGCGAGGTACCGAAGAACATAGAGGAGCTTGTCACCTTGCCCGGTGTCGGGCGCAAGACGGCAAACGTCGTCCTCGGGCAAGCATTCGGTATTCCATCGGGCGTGGTGGTGGATACGCACGTGCATCGGCTTGCGCAACGCTTATGCTTCTCCACTGCCTCTACGCCGGACAAGATTGAAGAAGATCTGATGGCGCTGTTCCCGAAGAAGCAATGGATCGACCTCGGGTCGGTTGTGATTCTTCACGGCAGGAGGACGTGTACGGCACGCTCACCTCGATGTGCCGAATGTAGTGTACAAGAAGATTGTCCGAGCGCAGGGCTTTTCCTTTCTCGTCGTGGGTGAGGCAACTTTCTTCTTCTGCTCGGTGTTCATTCATCGAGAAGAAGAAAGGAGGAGCTTCATGGCGAACATCGATTTGTTTTCGCGGTGCACGCGCAGAACGTTTTGCGTTCAAAGCGCCGAGATCAGTGGGATGGTGGCCCTCGGGACGATCGTCGCGCCGCTCGTGAGTGCATGCAAGGACGATTCCGTTTCCGCCGATGCAGCGAGCCTTCCCACCATCCAAGCAACAGTCCAGAACAACACCATCACGCTGACGATCAATCCCAACTCGCCTCTTGCCTCGGTTGGCAGTGCTGCACTCGTGCAGTACGATGGGGGAGCGGTGTTGGTCGCACGTATCGTGCAGGACACATTCATCGCGTTGACGGCGGTGTGCACGCATCAGGGCTGCACCATCACCGGCTTCAAGGATCAACTGTACGTGTGTCCATGCCACGGTTCGCGGTTTCGCACCAACGGGCAAGTTGCACAGGGACCCGCGCAATCTTCTCTGCGATCGTTCCCGACACAGTTTGCGAACGACCAGCTCACGATCACGCTGCAGTAACGGCGCCGCAGCGAGCGAGGGTTAGTTGCGGCTAACCAATTCGTCGTGAAGAGCGGTGATGCAAGAGGGACAAAAGTAGAGAAGTTTGTAATCGCCGATCTGCCGTTCGATGAGAACCGACGTGCTGAACTTCGAGCGGCAGATCGAGCACTTTTCCGTCGGAAGTTCGTCCACGTGGTGAGGGCGTTTGGCAGCGACCGTGAATCCGATGAGAGCGACGAGGAGGATAAGCCCCAGAAAAAGCGATGCGAGAATCGTCAGCGTCATGGCATCTCCTATCGTTTCATGCTGATCGAGACGCCATCGCGCAACGGAATGATGGTGCTGAATAATTCGGGCATCGAGTACAGCCGGCGATTGAATGTGAGGATTGCCGCCGTTGCTTCGTCCCGCTCGGCACCGACAACGCGACCCTTCCAAAGCGCGTTGTCGGCGATGAAAAGCCCGCCCTTCCGCAATTTCGGGATGCTCAGCATCAGCGCCTTGGGGTAGTCTGCTTTATCGATATCGTTGAAGATGATGTCGAACTCACCTGGTGTCCGTCGGAGAATGTGCAACGCATCGCCCACTTCGAAGGTGACCTTGTGCGCAATGCCTGCGCGCTGCAGCCATGCTTCTGCCCGTGTTTTGTTCTCCACGCTCTTGTCGGTGCAGATGATGCGCGCGTCATCGCCTGTCGCTTTCGCAAACCAATATGCCGAGTAGCCGAATCCCGAACCAAGCTCCAATATGCGCGTTGCGCTGATCGAGGCGGAGAGAAGGTAGAGCAGTCTTCCCACTAACGGGCCGACAAGGGGAAAGTCTCTTTCGGCGGCATGACGTTCCATCTCGAAAAGGACAGCGTCGCGTTCGGGCGTGATGTCCTGGAGATAACGTTCGATGATCGGGTCAACGATATGGCGCTCGTCTGGGGTCATGATGTGTTCGCCGTGACGATTGTGAGCTTGTAGAACAAATATACATCATAGGGTTCGATTTTCAAATCTGCGAAGAGCGAGGACACAGCTTCTCAGAACTCGGAAGCCGCGCGTCACTCCTTGTGCATCCTTTCGCATTTTGCGGATGTTCTGCATGGCACGCAATCTGACTTTCTCTCTCTCAGAATACGATTCCTTTTCTCGATCATGTGTGGATAGCGGCAATGTATATCGTACCGATCGAACACCTGCAAACCATTCTTACCACACTGCATCGGCAACACGATACGACGATCGGACCCGTCGTCCGCGACGGCGCAGTCGTTCTCGATGAAGTGCATTCATGGGACGATCTCCCGCGCGGCATCGTGGATGAGCACAAGCCCGGTTCCCATCATCTGCACGCTGAAGGTACAGAGGAACTCTTCGGGTATGTAGTGGGTCCCCAATCGTGGAAGAAATTTCTCTACCCCGCACGCGTGAAGCTTTTCTCAGCGAGGCGCGGACGGTTTCCAGCGCTCCGCGCGAACCGGTGACGCGGTACGCCGCAAACAGCGCCCACGGCAATACGCCGTTGTCGTACGTCATGACCGGCTCGAACCACGCCCATCCCGGCGCCGAACATTCGCGAAACCGGGAAATAAGACGTTTTTCGAGCCGTTTGATGAGTTCATACAGTTCATCCTCCCGCTCCCTCCACGGCGACCTAGCGCCGCGCAGCCAGCCGTCTTCCAGCAACAGACAACAGGCGGCGAGCGCATAAGCCCAGCCGCGCGGATGGGCGAGTTCAGGCACGCGGGGAAGCGCCCGGCGCACCATGTCGGCGGCGGCGAACGCCCTGTCCTCGTCCGCCAGCCGGACGCAGGCGACGGCGCACGCCCACAGCGCCCGCGCGAAGCAGTCATCCGACGGTGTCTCCGCTTCGGGAGTTCGGTCATAGCGGAAATTGTTGTGAAACAAACCATTCGGCCGCTGCGCCCAGGCGAGAAAAGCCAGATACCGGTCGGCAAGCCGAAACAACCGGAAAGCGTCCGGCCCGCCGCGTCCCCCGCAGGCGTCGATCGCTTCCACGCACGCCCAAAGCGCCCTGGCGTTGTCGTCGGTCGTATATCCTTCGCCGCGTCGGGGAATCCGGCCCAGCGCGTGTTCCATCACACCGGTGTCGTCGGTCAGACGGGCCAAGTGCCGGAAACTAACGCTGAAACCTCGTAACGCGCTCCCCTCCCGCCGCCGACGACGCGACATCGGCTG